>JAKSSF010000017.1 GCA_024403235.1 Lachnospiraceae bacterium
CCAGACCGGCAATCTTTCCGGCATCCTTGGTTGCCTGACGCTGTGCATCGTTGAAATATGCAGGAACTGTAATAACGGCTTCTGTTACTTTTTCACCCAGATAGCTTTCTGCATCTGCTTTTAATTTCTGTAAAATCATAGCAGAAATCTGCTGTGGAGAATATTTCTTGTCATCAATGGTTCTGCCACGATCGGTACCCATATCTCTCTTAATAGAAGATACAGTCTTTTCAGCGTTAGTAACAGCCTGACGTTTTGCAGGTTCCCCAACAAGTCTTTCTCCTGTCTTTGTGAATGCTACAACAGAGGGTGTTGTTCTAGCGCCTTCTGTATTTGCGATAACGGTGGGCTTACCACCTTCCATAACAGCTACACAGCTGTTTGTAGTACCAAGATCAATACCAATAATTTTACTCATAATGTTTTCCTCCTGTTTATAAAAAATTTACTTACTTTACTGTTTTGTTCGGTTACTGCACAACCGCTACCATGCTGTGTCTTACTACAGATTCTCTGTAGGTATATCCTTTTTGTAACTCCTGGGCTACTATACCTTCCTCGTACTCTTCACTTTCTACCTGCATTACTGCATTATGAAGATTGGGATCAAATTCTTTTCCAACAGCTTCAATGGGTTTCACCCCGATGTTTTCTAATTCTGTCATCAGCTGTTTATAAATCATATTCATACCTTCTGCAAAAGGAGAACCCTTTTCCTCTTCCGGTAAAGCCATCAGTCCTCTTTCAAAATTATCTACCACCGGTAAAATCTTTTCGATAACGGATTTTGCTCCGGTTTCAAACATTGCGGATTTTTCTTTTTCAGTACGCTTACGGAAATTATCAAATTCCGCCATCTGCCGTTTTACCCGATCCTCCAGTTCATCAATCTTTTCCTTCATAGGATCTGGTTTCTTATCTTTTTTCTTTGAAAAAATCTTTTTCTTTTCGGAAGTATCTTCTGTAGTCTCTGCCGCTTCTTCCACTGTTTCCTCAGCAGTTGCAGTTTCTTCTACTGTAGTTTCTTCAGTAGCATCTTCCACAGTTTCTTTTACTTCTTCCTGGGTCAAATCTTTTTCCTGCAAAATTCTCATTCCTTTCTTTTATTTAGTATCTATCTTTTTGAAAATAACTTACTCTTTTTTATAGAAAGAATCCAATTGTCGCATAACAGTTTTTAGATTATCTACTACTCTGTCATAATCCATTCGTTTCGGTCCTATAATGCCGATAGTGCCTTTCATTCCCTCACCCAAATCATAGGTAGCCGTAACAATGCTGCAATTCTCCATGCTTTGGCTCTGAATGGGAGCCTCTTTTCCAATATACACCTGAATGCCGGTGCTTCTTTCCTCGGATAAGGTTTCTTGTACCAATTCACTTAGTACCTTCTTCTCTTCAAAGGTATTGATTAACTGACTGGCTCTTTCCTGATCTGCCAACTCCGGATACCGGAATATATTGTTGGTTCCGCTGGTGTAGATTTCCAAATCCTCATCTTCCTGGATAGCTTCTGCAACAGCATCAATGACTTCACTAACAATATCTCCATGAATACCTGCCTGTTGCTTTAACATGGAGATGGTTTTTAGATTAATCTCTTCAATAGCTACACCATTCAAATTGGTATTCAGCAAAATATTTAATTTCAATAAGGTTTCATCTGTAAGTTCTTCCTCTACTGTCAGCATTGTATTCTTAATCACATTTCCTTCGATTACAATAACTGCCAATATATGGTTTCTATCCACTCTGGATAATTGAAGAAATTTTAATTTGTTTTTATGAATGCTGGGAGCAGATACCATGGTAGCATAATTGGTATTGACTGCCAGAAGCTTTGCCGTCTGCTTCAAAAGGTGATCCAGCTTATCCTCTTTTTCTAACAGCAGCTCTTTTAGCTCCTGCACCTCTTGCTCCTTTTCCTGCATCATCAAATCTACATACAAACGATAGCCTGCATCGGAAGGAATTCTTCCTGCGGAGGTATGTGGCTGTAAGATATACCCCATCTCTTCTAAATCAGCCATTTCATTTCGAATAGTAGCACTGCTTAAATTCAAATCAGTATATTTGGAAATGGTTCGACTGCCTACAGGCTCTCCAGTTTCAAGATAGTTACGGATAACAGCCTGCAGTATTTTCATTTTTCTTTCGTCTAATTGCAAGGTATCACCCCGTTCCTCTTGTTTGTTAGCACTCATCTAGTTTGAGTGCTAACATCTACATAGGTTAAAATAACACTTACCCTATCTATTGTCAACAATTTGGTTCAAAAATAATTATTAAATAAATATAAAGTTACGGTTCAGAGCCAATCTTATATTCTAAATCGCTTGGCTCTGAACCATACAAAAAAGCAGCCTCCGGATTTATTCCGAAAACTGCTCTCTCTTTTTCTTCTATGAATAGATAGCAAAGATTAGATAGCAAAGCAACCAGCTACTTCGCCATTGATTACATAGTAGCAAAGTGCTTCTTCTGGTTTTACATATAAATCAACAGTTTTGAATTCTGTTGCTTTTTTCTTTAAGTCGTATTTCCATACATCTTTTGCAATCTTTACCAATTCTTCAGTAGTATAAGATTTTCCGTCAAACTGTACTGCAACATTAACTGTTTCTGCTGTCTTCTTTGCAGGTTTTTTCTCTGCTGCTTTCTTGGTAGCTTTCTTAACAGTTTCTTTCTTTTCAGCAACTTCTGCTTTTACAGCTTCTGTAGCTTTTGCTGCTTCTTTCTTTACAGTTTCTGTAGCTTTTGCCGTTTCTTTCTTTACAGTTTCTGTAGCTTTTGCCGTTTCTTTCTTTACAGTTTCTGCTGCTTTTGCTGTTTCTTTCTTTACAGTTTCTGCTGCTTTTACTGTTTCATCCTTAACAGTCTTTGCAACTTTCTTTACGGTTGCAACTGGTTTCTTTTCTTCTACTGCTTTATCCACTGCAGGTTTTGTACTTTTTTTCACTGCCATTTTTATATTCCTCCAAAACTATACAATTTTAGTACTTAAAATTACAAAATTCAGTTTAGTGTGGATTCCATGTTATGTCAATGTAAGAAAAATACCAAAGTTTTAGGGCTTTTCCCTCTTATTTTAAGCAAATATCATAAAATATACTAAAATACAGATACCTAAAACGATACGATAGTATCCAAACACCTTAAAATCATGCTTTTTGATGTAGCCCATCAAAAAGCGAATCACCAAAATGGAAGTGAAAAACGCTATCAACATTCCAATACCTAGCAACATAAATTCCATACCGGAGAAAGCAAATCCATATTTCACAACCTTTAATAGACTGGCCCCCAACATAACCGGAATGGCTAAAAAGAAGGTAAATTCTGCTGCAACGGTTCTGGATACTCCCAATAAAAGAGCGCCTACAATGGTAGCACCGGAACGACTGGTTCCGGGAAAAATTGCTGCAATGAGCTGAAAAATACCAATATAAAGGGCTGTAAGATAGGTTAACTGAGACAAATTTTTTACCTTGGCTTTTCTCCCCTTATTCCAGGTTTCTATTACCAAAAAAGCAATACCAAACACGATCAAAGAAATCGCTACTACCCAATAATTATACAAATGTTCATCCAGCCAATCATCAAACAGTACGCCCACAATGGCTGCCGGTACACAGGCAATTAAAATCTTCACCCACAACAAGAAGATAGGTACTTTAATTTGAAATCCCCCTTTGAACTGAAACGGGAATATTTTATCCCAGAATAATAGTACCACGGCTAAAATTGCGCCCAACTGAATGACTACCAAAAATACCTGCCAAAAGCTTTCTGATACCTGGAGTTTTACAAATTCGTTTAATAAAATCATATGTCCGGTACTGGAAATGGGCAACCATTCTGTAATCCCTTCTACAATACCAAATAAAATTGCTTTTAAGATTTCCATGCTATTTCCTTCCACTCTATTTATTCAAATATTCCAAAAGACTTTGATAGTGTTTTTCCCCATCCTCATAGCCTAATTGATACATTTCTTCTAAAACCTTAGGGTTCTTTTCCATACGATCCACCTTGCAATCACGAGAAGGTCTAATCACATAGCAATTCCCCAAGCGTTCCTGCTCTTCCATAAAATCCAACTGTCCATTATAACGATCGTGTCTGGTTGCCATCAATTCCGGTACTTTTGGGAAAAATACATACCGAATCTTCATCAACAGTAAAACCCATGGATTGGTTTTCTTTCTACGATATGCTTTGTCCTTTGTCAAAATGACAACATTTTTCTGATTGCCATCCTCCATTGATTTCGCCAGCGGAATTCCATCTGCAATTCCTCCATCTAAATACAGTTTTCCATTCCAAGGAATATTCTGAGAAAAAATAGGCAAGGATGCTGACGCCTGGACGATGGTGATATCCTTTTTCAAATCCTTTAACTGTAAATAATTGGGTTCTCCTGTTCGAATATCCATAACCACTGCATAGGCTTTACCCTGATACCTATAAAAGGCTTCATGGTCATAGGGATCCAAATAATTGGGAATCAAATCATAGCAAAACTTGCCGTTAAAATAGTTACCCTCTGTCAAAAGGTTTCTAATCCCCATGTAGCGTTTATCATCCAAATACTCTGTTAGGGTACGAAACGCTCTTCTTCTTTGCTTAGAAAGATAACTGCAAAGCACGCAGGCTCCGGCAGACACTCCATAACAGGTAGAAAATTCTATATTCTTATCCAAAAAATAATCCAATACCCCGGCAGTATAAACCCCTTTCATACCGCCACCTTCTAACACAAGACCTGCCTGATACATTTTTCTTCATTCCTTTCGTTTTCCAATTCTTTCCATCAAACCGGAATTTCTTTATGTGAAAAGACAGGATTTTCTGTTTTCAAAAAATCCTGCCATTTATTATCGCTGCGGATATTCTGTTTCTACAAATTTTCGCAACGCCACTAAGCTTCTTTTTACCTTTTCGGTTTCAATGCAATAGGCCATTCTAAAGTAGCCCGGACAGCCAAAGGAGTCTGCAGGTACCAAAACCAAATCATATTTCATGGCCTTTTCACAGAAAATTTTTGCATCCTCTTCCAAAGCCTTAGGGAAAATATAAAAGGTTCCGCCCGGTTTTACACAGGTAAATCCTAACTCCATTAAGCAATCATAAATCAAATTCATATTGGTTTCATATACCGATAAATCTGCTGTCAATTCCAAATTCTCTGCAATAGCAAGCTGCATTAAAGAAGGAGGACAATTGTGTCCGATTCCTCTGGAAATCTGGCCACACATCTGTACCATGGTTTTACTGTCAGCACATGCCGGATTGATTGCCAAATATCCAATTCTTTCTCCCGGAAGAGATAAGGATTTGGAATAAGAATAACAACTTAAAGTATTGTCATAATATTTGGAAATATAAGGTGCATCCACACCGGCAAAGGTAATTTCTCTATAAGGTTCATCTGAAATGATATAAATTTCATGTCCCAATTCTTTACTTTTCTGTTTTAAGATCTCTGCCAATCTTTGAATCGTTGCGGTAGAATACACAATACCGGAAGGATTGTTGGGGCTATTCACCAAAACAGCCATGGTCTTTTCCCCAATCATCTTCTCGAAGGCTTCAAAATTAATCTGGAAATCTTCTGTATTGGGCGGAACCACCTTTAATAAGGCACCTGTTAAATTCACATAAGGCATATATTCCGGAAAGAAAGGCGCAAAGGTAATAATCTCATCTCCCGGTACAGTCACCAGACGGAATGCATGGGCCAATGCACCTGCTGCCGCACTGGTCATAAAAATATGGTCCCCCGTATAATCCATCCCGAAGCGTTTATTTAATGAATCTGCTAACTTCGCTCTTACTTCCGGAATGCCCAAGCTCTGAGAATATCCATGTAATGCCATAGGGCTTTCTGTCTGCAATAGGCGAATACAGGTATCCGTAAATGCCTGTGGTACTGCTACAGAAGGATTTCCGAGACTATAATCAAATACATTTTCATAGCCAATCTCTTTTCCTCTTGCAGTAGCAAATTCGGAAAGGGTACGAATCACTGATTTTCCACCTAACATATCTACATATTGTTGTACTAACATATTACTCTCCCGACAGGTTTTCTAATTTTCTTTTTTGTGAACCTGAATATAAGCCTTTACCACCTGAATCAGCTCTTCGTAACTCATAGATGTGGTATTCAGACAAAGGTCATAATTTCTGGCATCGTTCCATTCTTTTCCGGTATAGTATTTATAATACTCTGCGCGATGCTTATCAATTTTATTGATTTTTTTGATGATTTCCTTATCTTCTAAACCGGATAATTTTCTTTCTCTCTCAATACAATCCTGTAAGGGTGCATAGCAGAATAGGCGAATGACATTTGGGTTATCTTTTAACACATAATCTGCACAACGACCAATGATAACACAATCTTCTTCCTCAGCCAGCTCTTTGATTACCTCTGACTGTAAGTGGAAAAGATTATCATTGGAAACATAATCATCGCTATCCGGAGAAATCTTTTCTCCCTTGTAGGCTTTTTTCATAATGCGAAGCAAGGAGGAATTTTTCAATTTTTCGTCTGCTTGTCCAAATAAAGCCTCATTGATTCCGCTTTTTTCAGAAGCAATCTTCATCAGTTCTCTATCATAGTATTTCATACCCAGGCTTTCTGCCAAAAGCTTGCCCATAGTACGACCGCCACTACCATAGCTTCTTGCAATTGTAATTACCAATCTTCCCATAAAAACCTCCTATTCTCCCAAATAAGCTTTCTTTACAGATTCATCATTCATCAATTCTTTTGCATCTCCGGATAATATAATATTACCGGTTTCCAATACATAAGCGCGGTTTGCAATCTGGAGTGCCTTCTTTGCATTCTGCTCTACCAACAATACGGTTGTTCCTTCTGCAGAAATATCACGAATAATGTTGAAAATCTCTTCTACGAAAATAGGGGACAATCCCATAGATGGTTCATCCATTAAAATAATTCTGGGGTGGCTCATTAAAGCACGACCCATTGCCAACATCTGCTGTTCTCCACCGGATAAGGTCCCTGCAGTCTGATTTTTTCGTTCTTCCAATCTGGGGAATCGTTTATAAATCATCTGCAGCGTTTCTTCCATTTCCGCTTTATCATTTCTGGTATAGGCACCCATCTTTAAGTTTTGTAAAACGGATAATTGGGAAAATACCCGTCTACCTTCCGGCACATGCGCCATTCCCAAAGAAACAATTTTATGAGCAGGCACCTTTGTAATATCCTGCCCTTCAAACATTACACTACCTGCAGTGGGTTTTAATAATCCACTGATGGTATGTAAAATGGTTGTTTTTCCTGCACCGTTGGCGCCAATCAAAGCAATAACTTCACCTTCATTCACATCAAAGCTTACTCCCTTGATTGCTTTAATCACACCGTAATGCACTTCTAAATCTTTTACGCTTAACATTGCCATGACATTTCTTCCTCTCTCTGAATTTAGGATCATTATTCTCCTAAGTAAGCTTTAATAACCTGAGGATCATTCAATACCTGACTGGTCTGACCACTAGCCAAAATTTGACCAAAGTTTAACACCGTCAGTTCTTCACAAATACCGGATACCAACTTCATATCGTGTTCAATTAACAAAATAGTCATATGGAACTGATCTCTGACAAAACGAATGGTATCCATCAACTCTTTTGTTTCGTTTGGATTCATTCCCGCTGCAGGCTCATCCAACAAAAGCAATTTGGGTTGTGTTGCCAATGCTCTGGCAATCTCTAGTTTTCTTTGTTTACCATAAGGTAAATTGGAAGCCAAGAAATCTGCTTCCTTATCTAAATCAAATACTTTTAATAATTCTAAGGCTCTTTCATCCATTTCCTTTTCTACCTTAAAATAATTGGGCAAACGGAAAATGCCTTCTAAAGTAGAGTAGGGATGATGATTGTGTAAGCCTACCTTAACATTGTCTAAAACAGACAATTCCTTAAATAATCGAATATTCTGAAAGGTTCTGGCTACGCCAGCCTGATTGATTTCTATGGTTTTCTTTCCGGTAATATTTTTTCCGTCTAATTCAATTTTTCCATCATCCGGTTTGTATACACCGGTAAGCATATTAAACACTGTGGTTTTTCCTGCACCGTTTGGTCCAATCAGACCATACAACTGTCCCTGTTCAATATGGATTTCAAAATTATCTACTGCTCGTAAACCACCGAAGGAAATACCTAAATTGGATACATCTAACAATGCCATTTTACACTTCCTCCTTTTTGCCGTTTTTCATAATTCGTTTCCAGGAATATTTTTCTCTAAATTCTCTTGCTTTAGGGCTCCAGTTAAATAACATCATAGCAATCAACACGATAGAATAAATCAGCATACGATAATCATTTAAGCCACGAAGCAATTCCGGTAATAAGGTTAAAATAACCGCAGCTATCATGGAACCTCTGGTACTTCCAATACCACCCAAAACCACATATACCAAAATCATAATGGACATATTGTAACCAAAGTTTTTCGGTAACGCTGTAAGCGTTGCAAGATTATGGGCATATAACACACCTGCAATACCTGCTAAGGCTGCAGAAATCGCAAAGGCCATTAATTTATATTTTGTAATATTGATTCCCACAGATTCTGCAGCAATACGGTTATCACGAATTGCCATAACTGCACGACCTGTTCGGGAATGGATAAAATTCAAAATAATCACTAAAGTAATCAGTAAAAGAATAATTCCAATGGTAAAATTAGAATCATTTGGTGTGCCGGTAATACCCTGTGCACCGTTTACGATTACTTTTCCACCCTCTCCTAAATTCAAGGAAAGAGAATCTTTCATAGAGAAATGGAAACCATCCACATCTCTACCAATATATAAAACATTTACCAGGTTTTTAATAATTTCTCCAAAGGCCAAGGTTACGATAGCCAAATAGTCTCCCCGCAGTCTTAATACAGGAATACCAATCAGAATACCAAAAATTCCCGCAGCGAGCGCACCAATAATCAAAGCCAATAAGAAACGAAGCCCCCCGGGCATAGCACTTTCTTTCATACACATAGAAAAGAATGCACTGGCAAAGGCACCTACACACATAAAGCCTGCATGTCCCAAACTCAATTCTCCCAAAATACCTACTGTTAAATTCAGGGAAACTGCCATAATAGCATAAATACACAAAGGTACCAAAAGACCTTTCAGCAAACTGGAAACCAATCCGGCTTTCATCAATATTTCCATGACAAGATAAGCGACAACAACAATTCCATAGGTTACCAGGTCATGTTTTGCATTTTTGCTCAAGTTTAATTTCTTCATTTTTCTGACCCCCTATACCTTTTCGTGAATTTTCTTCCCTAAAATACCGGTAGGTTTTACCAGTAAGACAATAATCAAAACCGAAAATACAATGGCATCACTTAACTGAGAAGAAATATAAGCTTTACTCATGTTTTCAATGACACCCAATAAAATACCACCAATAAAAGCCCCCGGAATAGAACCGATACCACCAAATACCGCAGCAACGAAAGCTTTAATACCTGGCATAGAACCTGTGTATGGGGTTAAGGTAGGATAGGCAGAACACAAAAGCACACCTGCAATTGCAGCCAAAGCAGAACCAATCGCGAAGGTTAAAGAAATGGTACCATTTACATTAATACCCATCAACTCCGCGGCACCTTTATCCTCAGAAACAGCCAACATGGCCTGTCCTGCTTTCGTTTTATTAATAAACAAAGTTAAGCAGACCATAATGAAGATACATGCCAAAATGGTTACCAAGGTTTCCCCTGTTACAACTACCGTGCCATCTCCAATGTTTATGGCATCTATACTAATCAAAGAAGTAAACATTTTTGTATTGGCTCCAAAGATTAACAAAGCCATATTTTGCAAAAAGTAACTTACCCCAATGGCTGTAATCAAAACTGCCAAAGGAGAGGCTGTTCGCAGTGGTTTATATGCAATTTTTTCAATGGTAATACCTAAAGTAGTACAAACCACCACAGCCAAAATCACTGCCAGGATTGGTGGAAGTCCCATTGCACCAACTGCCAGAAAGGCGATATAGCTACCCACCATAATAACATCGCCATGGGCAAAGTTAAGCATTTTCGCAATGCCGTATACCATGGTGTATCCCAAAGCAATAATGGCATATACCGAACCCAAACTAATTCCAGTAATTAAATAGGATAAAAAACTACTCATTTTGTTTTCTCCGTTCTACTAATTCTTTTCCTCAAAAAATAACCTTACTCTTTAGACTATACCAACTTTTTATCAAAATCAAGTTTTTTACAACAAAAAAGGGAAGAACCCTTCCCTAGGTTCTTCCCTAAAATTGCATCATAGAATCGGAATTACATTGCTTTGTAAACGCCGTCTTTGATAATAACAGCCTTAGGAGCTTTGTTAACTTCACCGTCTGCTGTCCATGTCATGCCTGCACCTGTCAAACCATCTACAGTGATTGTTTTCATAGCTTCAATCATAGCTGTACCGATTTCATCTACACTCATATCAGGTGTACAATTTGCTTCTTCCATAGCTGCTTTGATGATGTACATAGCATCATAAGCATCTGCTGCAAACTGGTTAGGTGTATCATTGTATTTTTCATTGAATTTACCAACGAAAGATTTGGTAGCTTCATCTTCTGCGTCAGCTGCGAAAGGTGTTAATAACATAACATCTTCTGCTAATGCTTTATCAAAATCTTCTACAGCAAGGATACCATCTAAACCGTCACAACCAAAGATGATTGGTTTGAAGCCCATAGTATCAGCCTGTTTTAAGATAAGCGCTGCTTCATTGTAGTAAATAGGTAAGAATAATAATTCTGCACCTGAATCTTTTGCTTTCTGTAACTGGATAGTAAAGTCTGTTTTGTTGTCAGCTGTAAAGCTTTCTGCAACTACGATTTCAATACCCTGGTTTTTAGCTTCTGCTGCGAAGTTTTCATAGATACCTGATGAGTAAACATCTGAGCTATCATAGATTACAGCTACTTTAGAAGCTAATTTGTTTGTACCCATGTAAATAGCTGATGCAGAACCCTGGTTAGGATCTGAGAAGCATACACGGAATGCATTGTCATACTGTACACAAGGAACAGATGTACCTGAAGGTGTAATCTGGAACATATTGTCTTCATGCGTTTTTTCAGCTACTGCTACACAAGGAGCAGATGTAACGGTACCCATAAGCACCTGCATACCCCAGTCTTTTAAGGTATTGTAAGCATTTACAGCTTTTTCAGCATCATGTTCATCATCTTCGAATTTTAATTCAATCTGGTATCCATTGATACCGCCTGCTGCGTTGATTTCTTCAACAGCGATTTCCTGTGCATTCTTTACAGCTGTACCATAAACTGCTGCACCACCGGTAATAGGTCCAATACCACCGATTTTAAAAGTTGCGCCAGCTTCTGCTGTGCTTTCTGTTGCTGCTTCGCTACTGCTTTCTGCAGGTGCACTGCTGCCACATCCGGCAAGAGTACCTACTACCAAAGCAAGTGCAAGCATCATACTTACTGCTTTTTTCATAATAATAAATCCTCCTTTTTTCATAAAAAAAAGTCTATAGTAAACTATAGACCTTAATTCTAGTGATGAATATTACTCTTTTTGTTTTATTCTGTCAATATTTTTTACTAAAGTTGTTAATCCAAACTCCCTAAATTCTTCTTACCACCATTGCTTATAGGCAATCAAAGCTGCCAAAGGAATCATTACTTCACAAATCTGAACGAAAAATCCAGCGGAATCTTCTGTCACACCACCAAAATGTTTATAGGAAGTATATAAGAAATAAAGAAAAGTAATGGCAGTTCCTAAGCAGGTTGCCAAAGCAACCTTGGGATTCATGGCATACATTTTATAAAATGCCAAGGCTGTATAAATCACCAGGATAACCATTTCCAACAGCTTCAAGGTTCCTTCCGGCACATACACAGAACATTTACTTTCTTTTGCATGCTTAAATGCTAAAATAGACAGACCGTAAATGGATCTGGAAATCACATACATGTAGGCAATCACAAAAATACCATCAATGGGCATTTCACTCCAAATACCAATTGCTAAAAGGAAATAGCATACACATACAATGATAGCAAAATATCCGCCATGAGAATCCTCTAATATTTCCAACTTTCTTTCTCTTGGCTGATGAGAACACAAGGCATCTACTGTTCTAAAAAATCCATCCAAATGGGAACCTGCAGATAAAATGCTAGGCAGCACGGCTCCTACTACTGCAGGAAGTAAAGCATAATCACAAATATATGGATAGGCAATGGCCCATTCACAAATAATGAAACCAATAATCAATCCAATCCAGGGAATCACGACCAGAATATATTTGGTATTATCACGGCTTCTCTCCAGCTGTGCCTTGGGGCTGATAGAATACATAGAAAAAGCCAACGCAAAGCTATTCCATAAGTTTTTCATACTATTTTCAAAATCCTTCTCTTATTCTCACACTTTATTCAATAACTACATCATCCCCATATTCGGCCCAAATAATACATATCCAAGTTTTTCCGGGATTAATTGGGATGGGATTTCCATCTTTATCTAAATACTCAGCAGCATCATCATTTCCGGTTCTACGCCAAGTACCTTCCGTCATTTTACCTCTGGTAAAGACCTGTACCTTATGACCATCATCTCCATGACAGCCAAATGCCAAATAATCATTTTCATCTCGCACTTCACCATGGCAATACTGGAATATTACATTGGTAAAAGCCAGCTGTTCTCCGGTTAATTCATCGATATGCTCTGCACCATATTGGAAACGATAATATAATCCATCCTCCGGATGATACTCAAATCTGGACTGGGTATGGCTAAATCCATTGGCCAAATTGCTTTCTTTTCCACCAGGATATAACACAGTTGCTTCCTGTCCATCTTCCATGTTGTTCTCTGCAAAAACAAACTTGGGACGATATCCGGATCTTAAGTAAGTACGATACTGAAATTTCTCAATATCTTTTTGAACACCCTCGCCTGTCAAATATACATTATGAGGCGCTTTTCTGTCTGTAGAGCGGAAAAATGCATGGGTAGCAGGATCATCGATTCCGGCCACTGCACCACTGATATTTGCCACACGATCACTGTTCAACAACTCTCCCACATAAGGAGTAGCCTGTCCAAAATGGGCATAAATCGCATCATACTCTAGCGCAAAATACACAAAATAATCACGGCTGCTTCGAATGGAACCAATCTTTTCCATATCTCCATAGTCTTCAAATAATCCCATTAATCTGGTGATTCGGCCTTCTACAGGTGCTTCATATATAATAGAAGCATCCGCTGTACCGGACTGGGGGCAGCCTTCTTTAATATTGTTTAACATAACCGCTAAGGGTCTTGCAGATTGCACAGAAGGAGGAACCGGAAGTCCTGTCAAATAGCTTACACTGGTTGCCTCTTCCACGGTTTCTTCTGCTTCCACAGAAGTCTCTTCTTTATTATTGTTGGCATCACCAGAATTTCCTTGTGGCAAACCACAGCCCCACAGGGTTACAGTTAATACTCCCAATGCCATGATGGCAATAAATTTACGCATTGTCTTTCTCCAAAATACTCACAAAAATAACATTATATTCCATTCTACTACCAATTGTTGAAAAAAGTCTACTTCTTTTTTAGCAAACGCATTTTTTTTGCTATTTTTACTAAGGTACTTCCTTTAGGCAAGTTTCTTAATTCCCTTTCTGTAATTGCCCCAAACTTTATTACCAGAACAAAATAAATCAGAACCGCTACAATTATACTGGGAATGAGACAAATCACATTATGGGTCCAGGTAAGCTCTACTGCCTGAGAAAAAAGCACCCAATACAAGCCATGATACACTCCAAATGCAACAGCAGCCATGATTGTTCCTGCTATGGTAGGCAAAAGAAATGTGGTCCAATACTCCTGTCGATACTGCAACTTTTGCCGCATGGTAAAACCATTTAAGATGCACATCAAAAAGGAATATACAATGGTTGCAATGGCAAGGGCAAACAAATTCCAGGAAGTATATTGTAGTAATAAAACTAACACCAAAGCCTCCATAACCAATGCTATAGATGCATGGATGACCGGTCGGTTCACATATCCCGTTCCTTGCAATATGGCATTGGATAAGGTGGACAGGCCATAGAATACTACGGTCACTGCCAGTACCATCAAAATATGGGAAACCAAATCTACTGTAGCTCTTTGCGGATACAATACAAATACTACAGGTTTGGCCAATGCCAAAATACCAAAGGCTGCAGGAATGGAAATTAACATTGTGGTTTTAATCGCTTCCCCAATCTTTTCTCTGGTGGATTCCAACTCTCCCCGTCCAAAGGTGCCTGCGACTGTAGGAATAATAGCCGCCGACATAGCTGTTGCAAGCGCAATTGGAATGTTTGTAATCTGACTGGCTTTTCCGGAGAAAAGACCATAATACAAAGTCGCCTGGGCTTCCGTATACTGATATCGATTTTCTACTATTGCACAATAAATCTTTAAATTTAAGGCATTGCTCATATTGTAGATACAGGTACTTAATATAACAGGTGTTACCATTGCAAATATTAGTCCGAATACCTGTCCATAGGATAGGGTTTCACTATGTCTGTCTTTTTCACGCCGCCTCTGAAACATCTTACGATTGACAGAATAGGCGAATACCATGAATAGAAGGGCTATGGCCACACCCATACCGGTACCCAATGCAGAACCTGCCGCACCATACACAGCCTGGGTAGAAGGATCTCTGTCCGCCACAAGACGCATCAGAAAATAGGCTGCCCCTATACTGACTCCTGCATTCATAATCTGTTCTATAATTTGGGAAAAGGAGGTTTGTACCATACTACGATGGGCTTGAAAATATCCTCGCAGCACCCCTAAAAGACCGGACAAAAAAATAGTAGGCGCAAATACCCGTAGCACCTTTGCAGAGCTTTCTCCCACCAAATAGTTGGCACCAAAAAAGCACACTGCACTGGCTACACCACCTACTACAATGACATAGTAAAAAGAACCCATAAAAATTTTATGGGCATTTCGATATTCTTTTTTTGCCAAGCGGTCTGCAATTACCTTAGAAATTGCAGAAGGAATACTATAGGAAGAAATCAATAAGATAATCGTATAGATGGTATAGGCTGTATTATAATAGCCATTTCCCTCATCTCCTATGATTCCTACTAACGGGCTTCTATATAAAATTCCAATGATTCGAACCAGGATTCCGGCAAGAGCCAAAATGCCTGCCTGCATAATAAATCCGTCTTTTTGTTTCTCAGCCATAGGACTATTATACCCTTATTTATTTTTCCAAACAACTACAACCACCTTTTTCTTTCGGTGGATTTTTTCACAAACTAAGTTCTATACCAACACCAATTCCAGCAAAAATACTACCACGCAACTTAAAACCGATACCTGGAATAAGCTCCTTCCAAACCAGGCAAGCGCAAGGGCTGTTAACAGTGCTGCCAAACCGGAAATAGGGCTTTGGGTCGCTTCTAATATAGAAGGAAAGGTCATAACCGCAAGGGTCACATAGGGCACATAAAACAGGAAAGAGCGCAAGGTTTTATTGGTAATCTCTTTTCGGATCAGAGTAAGGGGAAGAACTCGAATCAAATAGGTTGTAACTGCCATAAAAGCAATATAAAGATATACCGGATGTTTCATGACGCCTCTCCTTTCTCTTTTGTATCCACAGGAAATAAAATTGCTGCTCCAAGGGAAATCACTACTGTAAGCAGAATGATTTTAATGCCGGAAGAAATTCCTGCAAAACAAGATAATTTTTGAGAAATAAAACTACATAGAAAGCTAATACCAATTAACCCTGCAACCACTTTATTGGTTTTTGCAGGCGGAATAAATACTGCTGCAAACATGCCATACAAAGCAACGGACAAGGCACTGGATAATCGAAGGGGTAAAATATTACCAAACAACACTCCCAAAAAGGTACCAAATGCCCATCCCGGTGCCGCCATAGAGGCAACGCCATAGGTATAAATCGGATTTAAATAGCCATCCTGTGCAATTTCTACGCCAAAAATTTCATCCGTCACATAAAATCCAATAAACAAGCGATTCCAAATGCTGGTTTCTTTTGAGATTTTTTGACTTAAAGCACAAGACATCAACAGATATCTGGCATTCGCCACCGCTTCCATTACAATCATTTCCAGGTAACTGGCATTAGCAGCTATTAAGGTAAAACCAACAAACTCTCCTGCCGACGCATTTAAAAGTGCACTGGTAATCATAGCCTGAAAGGCTGTCATCCCCGCATTCTTTGCAGCAATTCCTAAAGTAAATGCCACTGCAAAATATCCCAAACCAATGGGAATCCCATCCTGGATCCCTCGTTTATACACTTGTAATTTTGTTTCTTTCATTTCCCTATTTAAACTTCCTTTGTATCTATTCTAGTCTACACCAGTTGTTTACAATTTTTTCAAGTAACGGCAATACTCTTGATTCTCTATAGTTATTTTTTCTTCCAACCAAAAGCCTAATTTTTCCAATAATTTTTGGGAAGATAAGTTTCCTTCCACGCTCAAAGCCTGTACTAAAGAAAATGCATAGTCTGCTTTTCCAACTTCCAGTAAGGCTTCACATACTTCAAAAGCAATTCCTTGTTTTTGAAAATTCACATCTAACACATAGCCAAGTTCCGGTTCTTCAAAACCATCTCGCAAATTAAAGCCCGCTCTTCCAATGACCTGATTGGTCTCTTTCCAAACAATGACCCAAGTTCCAAATCCCCAAAATCCATAGGCATTTTGAATATAACTTTTGGTATGTTCTCGTTCTTCTTTGGGATCTTCAAATAGACCTTCCATATATGCCGTAATAGAAGGATCCTGATAAATCTCATACAGCCTATCAACATCTTCTACTTGGATTTCACGAACCCTGCATCGTTTTGTCTCCACAATCTCCCAAGGAATTTCGTGGTATCTGCGATATATTCTCTCTAAATAAGAATACTCTGCTGCCTCTAGGGATTCTATGGCATAGGGAATATTGGAAAATGCGTTCTTTTCCGATAAAAGATGTATCACACTACAATGTTGTTGCAATAGTGCCAGCCCCCGATCCTGTCTGTCTACAATCCAAAGTACCTCTTCTAAAGAAAGGGGAGAAATTTCTTTTTCAGTCATCAAAGAAACGCCGTTTTCTTTTAAATGGACAGACAGTGTTTCCACTTCTTTTTTTGCTTGTGCTTTCTCCAGCCACAAAATCACATATCGTAACATATTCTTTCCCACTTTACGAACTTTTAGAATTTCGGTACAATAACAACGGAAAGCGGTTGCTTTCTATGAATACCACAATTTTAATAGGTTGTAAAGTATACAACTCTTTCAGAAAGGAAACGATTATGTCACAAAATCCAATTGTAACCATTACTATGACAACCGGGGATGTTATCAAAGCAGAATTATATCCGGATATCGCCCCCACATCTGTAAACAACTTTATTAGTTTGATCCAGAAAAACTATTACGATGGCTTAATTTTCCACCGTGTAATTAAAGGCTTTATGATCCAGGGCGGCTGTCCTCAAGGCACCGGTATGGGTGGCCCCGGTTACTGCATCAAGGGAGAATTTGCACAGAATGGCTTTGAGAATCCTTTGAAACATACAGAAGGTGTTCTTTCCATGGCCCGTGCATATCATCCGGACTCTGCCGGCAGTCAGTTCTTTATTATGCACAAAAACTCTCCTCACTTAGATGGAAGTTATGCTGCTTTTGGTAAGGTAATCGAAGGTATGGAAGTAGTAAATCGTATTGCAGAAGAAAGAACAGATTATAATGATCGACCAATGAAGGATCAAAAAATCCAATCTATGACAGTCGAAACCTTCGGTGTAGAATATCCGGAGCCGGAAAAAATGAGTGATTTCTAAATACTATATAAAAAAGAGCCACTATATCTAGTGGTTCTTTTTTTATATTTACAATATGTGCGTTCATATTTTGTTCACAAATCATTCAATGATATTTCATTTTGTTTCCACGAAATAGACATTTTTATTTTTTATACTAAAATCAGAAAATAACAAATGCATATATCAATTTTATATAAAAACTTTTTCATAATAAAATGCCAGGTATTTTATACCTGGCATCCTCCCTTTTATGGGAGTTTTTTATTGCAATTCATGCAACCGCTAAAATACTCATTATTTCATGAAACCTTTACATCAAAAAACCCTGCAGCATATGCTGCAGGATTTTTATTTTTCATATTCTCTAGTTGGCTAATGGAATTAAGCTTTTCCAACAGAACCAAAGATTTCCATTTTTTCTTTTACAGTTTTCTTGATTGCTTCTGCACCGGGAGCAAGTAATTTACGAGGGTCAAAGCCTTTACCCTGCTGATCTTTACCAGCTTCGATGTATTCACGAGTAGCTGCTGCGAAAGATAACTGGCATTCTGTATTTACATTGATCTTAGCTACACCTAAAGAGATAGCTTTCTGGATCATTTCTGTAGGAATACCTGTACCACCGTGAAGTACTAAAGGCATATCACCTGTTAACTGCTGGATTGCATCCAATGTTTCGAAAGATAAACCTTTCCAGTTTTCAGGATATTTACCATGAATGTTACCAATACCTGCTGCCAAGAAATCAATTCCTAAATCAGCGATAGATTTACATTCGTTAGGATCTGCACATTCACCCATACCTACAACACCGTCTTCTTCTCCACCGATAGAACCAACTTCAGCTTCGATAGACATTCCCTTTGCATGAGCTGCTGCAACCAATTCTTTAGTTTTTGCAATATTTTCTTCGATTGGATAGTGAGAACCATCAAACATGATTGAAGAGAAACCAGCTTCAATACATTTGTAGCAGTGATCGTATGAACCATGATCTAAGTGAAGAGCTACAGGAACTGTGATTCCAAGTTCTTCTAACATACCATTTACCATACCTACAACAGTTTTGTAACCTGTCATATATTTACCAGCGCCTTCAGATACGCCTAAAATAACTGGAGAGTTACATTCCTGAGCTGTCTGTAAAATAGCCTTTGTCCACTCTAAATTGTTAATGTTGAACTGTCCAACTGCATAGTGGCCAGCTTTTGCTTTGTCAAGCATTTCTTTTGCTGATACTAACATTTCTTTTTCCTCCATATGAAAAATAGTTAAAACTCCCCTATAGTATACCCTAAATTTTCCAAAAAGAAAATATATTTTTTATGCTTTGGGAGGTACCATTATGGTTATCGCCTGCTTTTCGTTACAAATTTCTACCTGTGTGGGAGAACCACCGTATTCTCCATCTAGTGTCCAGGGTATTTCTTCTTCTGCAGTAATCACTACTCGGTCTGTTTTAAAACAATACATATATTCTGTATTGATTCTTTCTATTAAGAAAGAGTTGATGATTTCATTTACTTCCAAGGGATTATTGGGCTTTTTAATCAAAGTCACTTCAAAAACACCATCATCTAATTGTACATGTTTTCCTGTAATTCGCTTAAATCCACCTACAGAAACGGAATTTGTAATCATACCAAAGATAAATTCTTCTTCCAATATCTGGTTGTCGTATTCTACCTTCAGTTTGTAGGCCGGAATGGCCGCTAAGCGTTTCATGCCTTCTACTACATAAGCCATATGTCCCAGTACATTTTTCAAATCCTGTCTGGTTTCATAGGAAACATCAGTAAATAAGCCAAAGGCTGCTATATAGATAAAGTTTTTCTCATTGAATTTTCCCACATCACAAGGAAAAGCCTGTCCCGCTACTGCAATTTGTGCAGCCACATGCATTTTCTTTGGAATTTTCAAACTGTTAGCAAAGTCATTGGTAGAACCTGCCGGCACATACCCTATGGGAATACGCTTTTCGCATTGCATCATTCCATAGACTACCTCATCTAAGGTACCATCTCCGCCACTACAGACAATTAAATCCACATCCTCATGGCGATTTCTCACTGCCGCTGAAGCATCTCCTCGGCATTGGGTGGGATAGGCAATCACCTCATATCTGGCTTTTACAAATACATCAATAATATCTAACAGATTACTTTTAATCTGTTCTTTTCCTGCGTGGGGATTATAAATAAATAATAATTTTTTCATAGTTTTCCTTTTCTCTTTTTTAGTGGAATAAAAAAGGACACGCACAACGCGTCTCCTTTTCCCCCTCTATATGCAGTATCTTTTATTCCTGACTAGTCAAATACTTTTCAATGGCATCTACTGATGCTTCTGCATCTGCACCTTCTGCTTCTACAGAAACCTTTTCACCTACCGGAAGACCCAAGGTCATCATACCCATAATACTTTTGGCATTTACCTTTTTGCCGTCTGCTGCACCCAAATAGATTTTACTATCAAACTGACTTGCAATCTGCACAAGGACTGCTATCGGTCTAGCTTCCAATCCACCGGACAAACGAATCTCCACATCTTTCTTAACCATAATTTCCTCCTTACTCCTCACATCATGGTGTTGTCCAAGCCACGACTCTTACTACGGTTTTATCGATTCTGCAATTTCGCTTAGTTTTCTTAATCTATGATTGACCCCTGATTTTCCTACAGGTGGGTCTAGATACTGTCCCAATTCTTTCAAATTGGCATCCGGATATTCCAACCTAACCTCAGCCATCTCACGAAGAGCCTTGGATAAATTAGAAAATCCATAATATTTTTGTATTTTATGAATACCCTGAACCTGTTTTACGGAAGCAGATACCGTTTTTTGACTATTGGCGGTTTCACAATTCACCCTACGGTTAATAGAATTTCCTACTTCCTTTAGGATACGCAAATTTTCAAAATTCATCAAAGAAATATGAGCTTCACATACATTTAGAAAATCAGAAATGTTAGCACCTTCTTTGATATATACGACCTGATACTTTTTACGGCTCACAATTTTAGCATTTAAATCAAAGCCTACCAGTAATTCCCTTAATTGCTCTGCCTGAATCCTATTACTGCATACCAGTTCCAAATGATAACTCTTTCCCGGATCACTCATGGAACCACAACATAGGTATGCCCCCCTGATAAAACTACGCTGACAACAAGGGGATTTGACAATCAAAGGATTCACCGCATCTCGCATAGCATGCAATACTCCATTGCTATCAATCAGCTTCACAGCCTGAAGAAGAGTCATAATTTGTTCTTCTTCTCGAAAAACGATAGAATATACCGCATTTCTATGGTTGTCATAGCACTCCTTTTCTAAGGACGCCGTATCTATATTAAATGTTTTATTCAATATTGTAAAGCACTTTCTTACGACAGCAATATTTTCTGTCACAAGCTGCAAAGTAATCTCTCCCTCTGCATCTTTTTGTATTTGACCGCAAAAATGCAAAAAGGCAGCCATCTCCGCAAGCTGACAATGTCTGGAAGAACTAATATGCTTTCCTAATTCTTCTTTTACCTCTGCTGAAAATGACATAATTTCCTCACATGTTCTTACTAATCTACTTCATTCTTTCTACTAAGATTTTTTCACATCTCTATGGCGTAAATTAATCCCATAATTTCCTTTATCCTTCATTCTTGCATAAAGTTCATTTGCTAAAGTTACGCTTCTATGTTGTCCACCGGTACAACCTATAGCAACTACCAATTGGTATTTACCTTCTTTGATATATCCGGGAATTAAAAACTGCAGCATATGTGTGAGCTGGTCCAAAAATTCTTTTGCTTCGGGAAAACTCATTACATAGTCTTGTACCGGTTTCTCATTACCAGTTATATGCTTCAACTCGTCTATATAGAAGGGATTGGGTAAAAATCTTACATCAAATACCAAATCCGCATCTGCCGGAATCCCATTCTTAAATCCAAAGGAAAGAATATTTACCATTAAACTATTGTAGGCTTCATTTTTTACAAAAATATGGTCCAGTTCTTCTTTCAATTCTCTCGTCAAAAGCTGAGAAGTGTCAATTACATAGTCCGCTTTTTTCTTAATGCTGGAAAGAATGGTTCGTTCTGTAGTAACTCCGGTTTCAATTCTGGTATCCTCCAAGGTAGCCAAAGGATGCAACCTTCTGCTTTCCTTGTATCGCTTTAATAAGGTCCTGTCATTGGCATCCATAAAAAGAATTTCAAAGGGATATCCATTTTCCCGTAAGCGGTCCAGGCTGTCCTCAGCCTCTTTGAAATCAGAATCTGCTCGCACATCCAGACCCAAAGCCACCTTCTCCAATTCTGTACTGGGAGTAGCCACCAAATCCATAAAGTTTTCAATCAACGGTATGGGAAGATTATCTACACAATAAAAACCTATATCTTCCAACATTTTCATGGCAGTTCTTTTTCCACCACCACTCATACCGGTTACTACGACAAAACGCATGCTTTTCTCCTATTTGTAAAAAAACCGACTTAAAACTTTCCTATCATAATCACTTCCGGTTCCAAAGCAACCTGAAACTGATTTTGTACTTCTTTTTGCACCTCATGGATAACTTGCAAAATTTCATCTGCAGTGGCATTTCCTCTATTGATTACAAAACCGCAATGTTTCTCGGAAACCTGGGCATCTCCGATACGAAAACCTCTCAGTCCTGCATCCATAATCAATTTTCCTGCAAAATTTCCTTCCGGTCGTTTAAAGGTGCTACCTGCACTACCATATTCTAACGGCTGTTTTTCTTTTCTGGCAGCCTGATACTGGTCCATAATTTCCTTAATTTTTACTTGTTCGCCGAGTTGGCACTGTAAAGTGGCTTCTAATAATATCCAATCCTTTTTATGGAAAATACTGCTACGATAACCAAGCTCCAACTGGTCTTTTTCCAACTCCACAAGAGTCCCCTGTGCTGTCATAACCTTTGCCTTTGTTACCAATTGGCTCAATTCTCCGCCATAGGCACCGGCATTCATTTTCATGCCACCACCCAAGGTTCCCGGAATACCTGCAGCAAACTCCAGCCCGGTAAGACTTCGCTCCATGGCTTCTCTGGACAATCTGCCTAACAAAACAGCTGCCCCGGCAGTAACTGTATTATCTTCCCAGCAGGTTTTTTCAAAAGTCTCTCCTAAGGATAAAACCACACCCTCATAGCCTGCATCCGCCACCAAAAGATTACTGCCCTTCCCAATTACAAAATAAGGGAGTCCATGAGAGGATAAATAGGGCACAATTTTTTGCAATTGCTCTACGGTTTGTATTTTACACATACAAAAAGCAGGTCCTCCTACACGAAAGGTAGTATATTTCTTCAAAGGCTCCTGCAGTAAAATATGATCCTTTTGTAAAATGTCTTTTGCAAATTCTACAAAACTATTCATACATTTCCTCATTCTCTAACAAGCAGACGCAAGGAGAAATGCTCTCCTTGCGCCATTTTTGATTAACCTAAAACCAATTTGGCAGCGCCATAAATACCAGCGTCATTCCCTAATGCTGCTAATGTAAATTTGGTATCCAAAGATCCCGGGAATACATATTTCTTATAATAAGGCTCTATATATTCCAAAATAACATTACCGGCCTTAGATACACCACCACCGATAACAAACAACTCTGGATTCACAACAGATGCTACAATTGCCAATCCTTTTCCTAAATAGAAACCAAATTCCTCTGCAATTTCCATAGCCAATTCATCTTTTGCTTTTACCGCATCAAAAACAGACTTTGCTGTAATCTCCTGATCGCGTAATACAGATGGCTTATCACTGCTTGCAAGTTTTCTGTTTGCCAGTCTGACAACGCCTGTAGCAGATCCATATTGTTCCATACAACCATGACCTTTACAACCACAAGCCTCGGTCTCTTCATCATCCAAATGAATATGGCCAATTTCTCCACCAGCACCGGTAAAGCCATTTAAAATTTTTCCATCTATGATGATACCGCCGCCAATACCGGTTCCCAGTGTAACTGCTACAATACTGTTATAGCCTTTTCCACCACCGCACCACATTTCGCCAAGGGCTGCTACATTGGCATCATTTCCTGCCATTACAGGGATGTGTAAAAGTTCTGTCAATTCCTTACTAACAGCCTTTTTCCCCCAACCTAAATTTACAGCTACCAAGGCATTTCCATCTTTATCTACAGGTCCCGGAATACCTACTCCTACACCAGCAACCTCTTCTGTAAAAATACTTTTTTCGCAAAGCTTTTTCTGAATAGATTCTGCAATATCAGGTAAAATATTTTTACCACTTTCTTCCGTTCTGGTAGGAATTTCCCATTTATCCAAAACAGTTCCTTCTACATCAAATAGCCCCATTTTTACAGTGGTACCACCTACATCTACTCCAAAACAATATTTTTTCATGCTTTGTCTCCTTACTCGTCATCTTCACTTCTACCGTTGGCGATAGAATTCTGTACTCTGGTATATAATTCCTGTGCTGCATTGTAACCCATCTTTTTCTGTCTGTGGTTAACTGCTGCAGATTCACAAATAATTGCAAGGTTACGACCGGGACGAATAGGAATGTTGTGACATACAACCTTATTGCCAAGGTATTCTGTATATTCTTCTTCTAAGCCCAAACGGTCATATTCTTTATCTTTATTCCAATCCTCTAAACGGATTACCAAATCAATATTCTGGGTTTCTTTTACAGAAGAAACACCAAACAAGGTTTTTACATCCACAATACCGATACCGCGAAGTTCGATAAAATGCTTGGTAATATCCGGTGCAGTTCCAATCAAAGTTTCATCGCTGACTTTACGGATTTCCACCACATCATCGGTTACCAGACGATGGCCTCTCTTAATCAATTCCAATGCTGCCTCTGATTTACCGATACCACTTTCACCGGTAATCAAAACACCTTCACCATAAACATCTACCAATACCCCATGAACAGAAATACAAGGTGCCAGCTTCACATTTAACCAACGAATGATTTCTGCCATAAATGCCGAAGTAGATTCTTTGGTCATCAATAAAGGTACCTCATGCTCGATAGCTTTTTGCTTAAATAAATCATCGGGCTGTAATTCTCTACAAAAAACAATACCCGGAATAGGGTGTGATAATAAAGTTTCGTAGGTTTTTTCTTTTTCATCCTTGGAAAGTCCCTGCATATAAGTATATTCTACAAACCCGATAATCTGCAAACGGGTGGCAGCAAAATGCTCAAAATATCCAGCCATCTGCAATGCCGGTCTATTAATATCCGGCTGTGTAATCTTAATCCCCTTAACCCCAATTTCAGGTGTCAGATTTTCCAGTTTCATTTTGTCAATAATTTTTGTTAAACTAACTGCTGACATACATTCTCCAATCCGATGGTAATCCCCATCTTTTTCCTTTTATTTGTGCTTTTTATTCTATCATAGAACTATGAAAAAAAGAATAGATTTCTTTTGCGATATTGGCAGGAATCTGAGGCACTTCCTGCAGAGTTTCCACAGAAGCATTTCGAATATCTTCCATAGATGCAAAGTGCTTCATCAGGGCTTTCCTCCTACTAGCTCCCACGCCCGGAATATCATCCAAAACGGAATGTACCTGTTCCTTGCTACGCAAAGATCTGTGATATTCAATGGCAAAACGATGGGCTTCATCCTGAATTCTGGTGATCAGCTTGAACCCCTCAGAGTTTCGATCAATAGGAATTTCTACATTTTGAAAGTACAGTCCCCTGGTTCTGTGATTATCATCCTTTACCATCCCACAAACAGGAATGTTTAAGTGCAATTCCTCCAATACCTGTAAAGCAATGTTGACCTGTCCCTTTCCACCATCCATCAAAAGCAAATCCGGAAACTTGGTAAAACTGCCAAATTGCTCCTCCATATCCTTTTCCTGCAATGCTTTTCTTTCTTCCATGCCGTGGAGAAAACGCCTGGTCAATACCTCTTTCATACAGCCATAATCGTTAGGTCCTTCAATGGATTTGATTTTAAATTTTCGGTAATCACTTTTTTTCGGCTTTCCTTTTTCAAACACCACCATAGAGCCTACATTTTCAAATCCATTACTATTGGAAATATCAAAGGCTTCCATACGAGTAATATTCGGCATTTCCAATAAAGCCGCTATCTCTTTTACGGCTCCTATGGTTCTGCCTTCTTCTCTTCGAATGCGTTCCTTATCTCTGGTCAATACAATTTCAGCATTTCTGGCAGCCAAATCCACCAACTTTTCCTTCTGTCCGATTTTCGGCACCCGCAAATAGACACGATTGCCCTTCCTGGAAGAAAGCCACTGCTCTATAACCTCTTTTTCCTCAATATCCTCCTGGAGATACAGCTCCTTGGGCAAATAAGGAGTCCCCGCATAAAACTGTTTGATAAAGCTACCTAAAATCTGAGATTTACTTTCCTCTCCCACATTGGTCATATAAAAATGTTCTCTGCCAATGAGTTTTCCATCTCGTACAAAGAAAACCTGTACCACAGCATCTTCGCCCTCTTTGTACATGGCCACAACATCCTTATCCTCTCCATCAGAGTCCGTAATCTTTTGCTTTTGAGAAACCTGCTTCACACTTTCTATCAATTCCCGATAGGTAATGGCCTCTTCAAATTCTAAGTTTGCAGAAGCTTTCTCCATTTTTTCCTGCAGAGAACTAAGAATTTTTTTATAGTTTCCTTCCAAGAATTCCATGGCTTCTGCCACCTGTTTTCCATACTCTTCTTTTGAGATATTTCCCTGACAGGGTCCCTTACACTGCTGAATGTGATAGTTCAAGCAAGGCCGTTCAACCCCAAACTCCTGGGGAAGCTTTCGATTGCAAGAGCGAAGTTTAAACAGCTTGTTAATCAGTTCGATGGTATCTTTTACTGCTCCTGCACTGGTAAAAGGGCCAAAATATCTGGAACGATCCTTCTTCATTTCTCTGGAGAACAATACCCGTGGATATTCCTCTCCCAAAGTTACCTTAATATAAGGATAGGTTTTATCATCCTTTAGCATGGTATTATACTTGGGACGATGTTCCTTGATTAGATTGTTTTCCAAAACCAGGGCTTCCAATTCGGAGTCTGTAACAATATATTCAAAGCGCTCAATCAAAGACACCATTTTCTGTATTTTGGGACTTTTCTTGGTACTTTCTCTAAAATAGGACCGAACGCGGTTTTTCAGAGAAATAGCCTTTCCCACATAGATAATGGCGTCTTTTTTATCGTGCATAATATAAACCCCCGGTTTCCCGGGGAGTTTTTTTAATTCTTCTTCAATTTGAAACTTTTCGCTCATAGAGTTCCTTTAAAAATCTTCCGGCAAATCTGCCTGGCTGTAGACCCCTTTGTAAGTTGAAGGTTTTTCAGATTGTGGTTCTTCTGTGGTGGAAGCTTCTGTTTCTTCCTGTTCTTGCTTTTCTTCTACCGTTGTATCTTCAGAAACAGTTTCTACAGGAATAGGGGGCTCATCCTTTACACTATCCACCGTTTCACCTGGAATCACATCGGAATCAATTACTACATCGATGACAGCGCCCTTTTCCACTTTCTGTTCTGCCACAGTCTCTTCTTTTTTCTCTTCTGCTTCCTTCTTTTCTTTCTTCTCTTTTGGCTCCGGTAATCCTTTTTCCTTTCGGAAAATTTCCATAAATTCCTTGCCTGTAATGGTTTCCTTTTTGATTAAAAAGTCTGCCAGTTTATCCATTAACTTACGATTGGCCTTTAAGAGTTTTTTGGCTTCCTTATAGCTATCCTTTAGAAGCTTCATTACCTCTTCATCTACACCTGCTGCAGTGGTATCTGCGCAATCCAAGGTAGCGGAGCCATCTAAATATCTATTTTGTACAGTAGCCAAACCCATTAAGCCATATCTTTTACTCATACCATACTGGGTTACCATGGCTCTGGCAATATTGGTTGCCTTTTCAATATCATTGGCAGCCCCTGTGGTTACGGTATCAAATACAATCTCTTCTGCTGCTCTACCGCCCAAAAGACCGACTAACATATCCCGAAGTTCTGCTTCTGTATTCAAAAACTTCTCTTCCTCCGGTACATGCATAACATAACCAAGAGCCCCCATAGTTCTAGGGACAATGGTAATCTTTTGTACCGGCTCTGAATTTTTCTGTAATGCGCTAATCAAAGCGTGACCCACCTCATGGTAAGAAACAATTTTTCTTTCTTCCTTACTCATAATGCGGTCCTTCTTTTCTTTTCCTACCAATACCTGCTCTACGGCATCAAATAAATCCTTTTGACTTACATATTCTCTGCCTTCTTTGACAGCATTAATAGCAGCCTCATTAATCATATTGGCAAGGTCAGACCCAACAGCACCACTGGTAGCCAACGCAATAGCGTCAAAATCCACAGTTTCATCCATCTTTACATCTTTGGCGTGTACCTTCAAAATTTCTACACGGCCTTTTAAATCCGGTTTGTCTACAATAATTCTGCGGTCAAAACGGCCGGGGCGAAGAAGTGCTTTATCCAAAATTTCCGGACGGTTTGTGGCGCCAAGAATTAACACACCTTTAGAGGAATCAAAACCATCCATTTCGGAAAGCAACTGATTTAAGGTCTGCTCTCTTTCTTCATTTCCGCCACCGTACTTGGAGTCACGACTTCTACCAATGGCATCAATTTCATCTATGAAAATAATACAAGGTGCATTTTTGGTAGCTTCTCTAAACAAATCCCTTACACGGGAAGCACCCACACCTACATACAATTCTATAAAATCAGAACCGGTCAAAGAGAAAAAGGGAACATTGGCTTCTCCTGCCACGGCTTTTGCCAACAAGGTTTTCCCTGTACCGGGAGGGCCCACTAACAATGCACCTTTGGGTAGTTTTGCACCGATTTTCACATATTTACCGGGATCATGCAAAAAGTCCACTACTTCCTGCAAAGACTCTTTTGCTTCATCTTCTCCTGCAACATCCTTAAAAGTAACACCCGTTTCTTTTTGCACATAGACCTTAGCATTACTTTTACCAACTCCTAAGGGGCCGCCTCCGCCACCCATTCGTTTCATGGCAAAGCTTAACAAAAACCACAGCAGCAAAATAGGAAAAATGTAAGTTAACAGGAAAGATAAAATCATCCCAGAGTTGTCCGGAATTTCCGGATTTATCTCTACGCCTGCCTCCAACAGTCTTGCCGTTAAAGCGTCATCCCTTTCTGCTCGACCTGTGTACAGTGTCATGGAAGTCCGTAAGAATGGATTGAAAGCCGTTCCACCTTCTTTCTTTTCTTCCTGTAATGTAATCTCTATTTTATCTGTTGTAATGTAAACGCTTTTCACTTCCCCATTGTCTAGCATATCTACAAACTCATTATAGGGAATCTCCTGAGAAGTGGCACCGTTTACCGATTTCATAAAATAGCTAACGGTAGACAAAGCCAGTAAAGTTGCAATTAACAGAAGTAAAAGATTTTGTTTTTTAGGAGACTGGCCACCGGAATTTCTGTTGTTTCTGTTATTTCGATTCCCACCGGAACGGCCTCCATTTTGTCCATTGTCATATTTATTCAAATTATCTTGATCCATTGAAATCCTCCAAATAGTATAAAAACCCATTTAAGCATCACTTTCTACATTATAAAGTTGTCCTAAATTAAAAGCAAGAAAAGTATCATGAAATTCTTGGATAGATTCTAAAAGAAATCTAAACTTATTTGAAAAAAGCAGTATTTTCTTCTTCCATTCTTATTTTTCTTAGTGTATAATCAACGAGTAAAGCAAAGGCGCTTAGAGTAATTCTAAGGGCCTTTTTTCTTTTGTATAGACTAAATGGAGGCGTAAAATGGGAGTAAAATATGTGTTTGTCACAGGAGGTGTAGTATCCGGACTGGGAAAAGGAATTACTGCAGCCTCTCTGGGAAGATTGTTAAAGGCCAGGGGCTATAAGGTAACCATGCAAAAATTCGATCCGTATATCAATATGGATCCGGGTACCATGAATCCCATACAACATGGAGAAGTTTTCGTCACAGATGACGGTGCGGAAACCGATTTGGACTTGGGGCATTATGAACGATTTATTGATGAAAGCTTAAATAAAAATTCTAATGTGACTACCGGTAAAGTGTACTGGTCAGTACTCCAAAAGGAGCGTCACGGGGACTACGGCGGTGGTACTGTGCAGGTTATTCCCCACATTACCAACGAAATCAAAAGTCGTTTCTTTCATGATGATTCTCCAGGAAATACTACCATCGCCATTATCGAAGTGGGCGGTACCGTAGGAGATATTGAAAGCCAGCCTTTCTTGGAAAGTATTCGTCAGTTCCAGCACGAAGTTGGCCACGATAACGCTATTTTAATTCATGTCACCTTAATTCCTTACCTAAAGGCATCTCAGGAGATGAAAACCAAGCCAACCCAGGCTAGTGTAAAAGAGTTACAGTCTATGGGTATTTGGCCGGATATTATTGTATGTCGAAGCGAACACCCCTTAGATCAAGGTATTAAAGACAAAATTGCCTTATTCTGTAATGTGCCTGTAACTCATGTATTACAGAACCTGGATGTGGAATATTTATATGAAGCCCCTCTTGCCATGGAAAAAGAAAATCTGGCATCTGTTGTATGTCAATGCTTGAATCTTCCTAACCCAACCCCAGATTTAGCAGACTGGGAAAAAATGGTGCAGGATCTTCGCAACCCTACCAGAGAAATTACCGTTGCGCTTGTAGGAAAATACATTCAACTTCATGACGCTTATATTAGTGTAGTAGAGGCACTAAAACATGGCGGTATTCCTAATCATACAGTAGTGCATATCAAATGGATTGATTCAGAAATTGTTACCGATGAAAATGCCAAAGACTTATTGTCTGATGTACAAGGTATTTTAGTTCCCGGTGGTTTTGGCAATCGTGGTATCGAAGGAAAAATTTCTGCCATTTCTTATGCCAGAACCCATAACATCCCATTCTTAGGATTGTGTCTTGGCATGCAGTTATCCATTGTAGAATTTGCCAGAAATGTGGCAGGCTTATCCTCTGCCAACAGTATTGAATTAGCACCTGATACAGAACACCCTGTGATTGCATTGTTACCGGATCAAAATGGTGTGGTAGATATCGGTGGCACTTTAAGACTTGGTGCTTATCCTTGTATCTTAAAGGAAGATTCTTTAGCTTACAAACTGTATCAAAAAAAGGAAATTCAAGAGCGTCATCGTCACAGATACGAAGTAAATAATGACTATGTAAAACAATTGGAAGAAAAGGGTATGGTATTTTCCGGTCAATCCCCGGATGGCAGAATAATGGAAATGTGTGAGTTACCAACTCATCCATTCTTTATTGCCACCCAGGCACATCCCGAATTAAAATCCAGACCAAACCGTCCACATCCTTTATTCAAAGGATTTATAGAGGCTTGTTTACAGCAAAAATAAAGTACAAAGGGCTATGCATAAACCGATGCATGGTCCTTTTTTATTCTTCTTGGTTTGCAATACCAAAGAAGGAAATCAGGTACAAGCCACTGATTCCTACCAGAGTATAAACAATTCTGGAAAGCCAAGACATATTCCCAAATATTACGGCTACCAGATCAAAGTCAAACATACCCACCAGTCCCCAGTTCACCGCACCAATAATGGCAATGGTTAGAGCACAATAGTTGAATACTTTCATATGGTATCCTCCTTTCATCAATTGAATATGCGCTACCTTGACTATTATCTCCGTAATCCCTATTTTTATTACAAATTCCCCTTTTTTTATTTACCTTTTTTTTACTTTGCGATAAAATTATAGAAGGTTTGTAACTACTAAGGGAGGACTTTATGAAAATCGGATTTGATAACGAAAAATATGTAACCATGCAATCTCAGCACATCAAAGAAAGAATTGCATCCTTTGGAAATAAATTATATTTGGAGTTTGGCGGCAAATTGTTTGATGATTACCATGCTTCCAGAGTTTTGCCGGGGTTTGAACCTGATAGTAAATTAAAAATGCTGTTGCAGTTAAAGGACCAGGCAGAAATTGTAATTGTTATCAGCGCTGCTGATATTGAAAGCAATAAGGTGCGTGGCGATTATGGTATTACCTACGACTCCGATGTTCTTCGTTTGATTGACGCCTTCCAAAGTGTAGGCTTGTTTGTTGGTAGCGTAGTCATCAGTAAATATACAGGCCAAAGAAAAGCCGATATGTTCCGTCAAAAACTCCAGTCCTTAAATATCAAATCCTATTTGCATTATGTAATTCCCGGATATCCCAGCGATGTGGAAACTATTGTGAGCGAAAATGGGTATGGGAAAAATGAATATATCGAAACCGAAAGACCATTGGTTATCATCACTGCCCCCGGTCCCGGTAGCGGAAAGATGGCAACCTGCTTGTCTCAGCTCTATCACGAGCATAAAAGAGGAATTCAGGCCGGCTATGCAAAATTTGAAACCTTCCCTATCTGGAACTTACCTTTAAAACACTGCGTTAATATTGCCTATGAAGCTGCTACTGCAGATCTGAATGATGTGAATATGATTGACCCTTTCCATTTGGAAGCCTATGGAAAGACTACGATCAATTACAACCGTGATGTGGAGATTTTCCCGGTGTTAAATGAAATGTTTAACCAGATTTTGGGAGAAAGTCCTTACAAATCACCTACTGACATGGGTGTGAATATGGCTGGGAATTGTATCATTGATCACGAAGCATGTGAGGAAGCCAGCCGACAGGAAATTATCCGCCGTTACTATCAGGCCACCAATGATTTGATGATTGGTCGAGCTACCAAGGAAATCGTTTATAAATTAGAGCTTTTGATGAAGCAGGCTAACATTACGGTAAATGATCGTCAGGTTGCTGTGGCTGCTTTGGAAAAGGAAGAAGCCACCGGTTCACCTGCTGCAGCTATTTTGTTGGATGATGGCAAAATGATTTTAGGAAAGACTTCCAATCTGTTAGGTGCTACGGCTGCTGCTTTATTAAATTCTTTGAAAGAATTGGCCGGCATCGACCACGAATTAGATTTGATTTCCCCTAAAGCAATCGAACCTATCCAGACCTTAAAAACAGGATATTTGGGCAGTAAAAATCCCCGTCTTCATTCTGACGAGGTATTAATCGCTTTATCTATTAGTGCTGCTACAGATGAAAATGCAAAATTGGCTTTGACACAGATTCCGAAATTAAAGAATTGTGAAGCCCATTCTTCTGTAATGCTTTCTTCTGTAGATAAGGACATTTACAAGCGTTTGGGAATGCACTTGACTTGTGAGCCAAAATACGAGGCAACAGATAAGATTTATCATAAACATTAGTGAAAAAAGAAAAAAAAAGCATCCACCCGTGTGCAAGCACGCTGTGGATGCTTTTTTTGACATTTATATCATTTCAGCCAAGTTTTTCTCCTTGCTATAGTTTACATAAATCGCTAGGCATTCTCAAATCTCCTCTCGGTGAAAGAGCCACTGTACCAATCTTCACCCCGTCCGGAATACAGGATCGTTTAAACTGCTGGGTACGGAATCTATGATAGAAAATATCCAAAGTCTTTTTGATTTCTTCCGGCGCAATGGTATCAAAAGCAATTTCTGCTAACATCAAAATCTTCTCGTAAGAAAATCCGTTTCGCAAGAAATGATATAAGAAGAAGTCGTGCAAATCATACTTTCCAATAGTGTCTTCCGTTTTCTGTGCAATGTTGCCTTTTTCATCGGTAGGTAATAATTCCGGAGAAATGGGCAGATCACAGATATCCAAAAGCACCTTCTTTACCTCTTCATTTTGCAATGCAAAGGCTTTGATAATATATTTTACCAGTGTCTTTGGAACCCCTACATTGACACCATAGTTACTCATATGGTCTCCATTGTAGGTACACCAGCCAAGGGCAAGTTCTGACATATCACCGGTGCCGATTACCAAAGCATTTACCATATTGGAATAATCAAATAAGATCTGGGTACGCTCTCTGGCCTGAATATTTTCATAAGCAATATCATACACATCCAGGGGATGTCCCAATTCTTTCATATGGAGCTTACAGCTCTCTGTAATATCTACTTCCTTGGCGCTGACCCCAAATAGGTTCATCAAATCATCTGCAATGCCTTTGGTTTTTTTGCTGGTACCAAAGCCAGGCATGGTGATGGCATGAATCTGCTTTCTACTGATTCCCAACTGATCAAAAGCGCGACAGCAAACAATCAAAGCTAATGTGGAATCCAATCCGCCGGAAATTCCCAATACCACATTTTCAATATGGGTAGCGCGCAGTCTTTGTACCAATCCTCTGGTCTGTAAATTTAAAATATCATAGCAACGGTTTGACAGTTCTAAATTATCGCTAGGCACAAATGGATATCGATCCACCTTTTCCGGTTTTACAGGACTGATTACCGGAAGAATTGCTTCTACTTCTACAATGTCCGGACAATTTTCCCACACATCACTGTTAAATTTCCTACGGTCATTGACACAGCGTTCGATATCAATAATGCCGGTTACCATAGTATCATTATCTTCTGCCACCAAATGTCCATTATCTGCAATTAAGCAATGTCCGGAAAATACCAAATCTGTGCTGCTTTCTCCCACACCGCTGGAAGCATAGATATATCCCGCACGACATCTACCAGATTGCATAGTAACCAGATTCCGACGATATTCTCGTTTTCCTATTACATCGTTGCTGGCAGATGGATTGACAATCACAGTAGCACCTGCACGACTTAACAAACCGCTTGGGGGACTATCCACCCAAAGGTCTTCACAAATTTCTGTGGCAATGGCAATGTTGTTGCCACAATTCACAATTAATTTTTCGGAAAAAGGAACCACTTCCCCCAATAAGGTAATCTGGTCTGTTGTTCTGCAGGTAGCAGAAACAAACCATCTTTTCTCGTAGAATTCTCCATAATTAGGAATGTAGGTTTTGGGTACAGCACCTATTATTTTTCCATTTAAGATGTATACTGCACAATTGAATAATTTTCCATGGTCTTCGATTGGCATACCCACACAAAGCAAAATATTCTTACCTACACTTGCTTTTGCAATAGTTTCCAATGCCTTTTCTGCATTCACATACAGTTCATTTCGCAAAAACATATCTGCACAGGTATAACCGGTAATACACAACTCCGGAAATACCAACAAATTCACATGATTTGCCGCTGCCTTTTCCATTTCTGCTATCATAGCCTGGGCATTTCTCTCTGTATCTCCCAGGGTTACCGGAAAGGAACTGGCTGCTGCCTTTATATAACCATAATTTGTCACTGTTTGTTTCATCGATTCTACTCCTGTTTATGGTCTATTGATTAAACTTCATACTGATTGCGATGGTTCATTCTCCAATCAATACATCTTTGTAAGTATTCTACATAGGCAGGATTTTTACACATGCCTTTTCCACTTACATCGGAAATCTTTGCCACATCCATACCATTGCAAAGAGTGGTCTTCATAACAATATTCAAAGCAGGCACCTTCGTATCATTGGAAATATAGGTACCAATTCCAAATGCCACCTTAGAACGGTCTTTAAAGTAAGCGTACAAATCAGAAGCGCGTTCAAAATCCAGGCTGTCAGAGAACAGTAAAGTTTTGGTTTTGGGATCCAGCCCCAATGCCTTATAATGCTCAATGATTTTATCCCCCCAAGCTTTGGGATCTCCGCTGTCGTGACGCACCCCACTAAAGAGTGTAGCATAGGTCAACTGAAAGTCTCGCAAGAAACAATCTGTTGTAATGGCATCGGTTAAGGCAGTACCATTTAAGACACCATATTCCTTTACCCAGGCATCTAACGCAAACCAGTTGGAATAAGCAGGATTATGTTTATGATTGCCCTGCCCTACACACATAATCCACTCGTGTGCCATAGTTCCAACAGGAGTAATACCATACTTTTTTGCCAAAAAGACATTACTGGTACCTACGAAAACAGAATCCGGATAGGTGGCTGCCATCAATTTTTCAATGGCATATGCCTGTGCCTCACCGGAAAGTCTACGGCGAATACCAAATTCGGAAAATGGACCAATATTGCAACTTCCGGAAGCAATTTTTTCGATTTTTTTATCTAGTCTAACCTTAAAATCTTCCAATAAATCCTGATAATCATAGGTCATGCGGAAAAATACTTCGTTGACAATGGCCAAAGTCGGGATTTCATACATAGAAGTATTTAACCAGGTTCCTCTGGTTTCAATGGTTAAACCACAGGCTGCATCGGTAGTAATTTCAAAATCATCATATCTTGGTTTCCACAAACGAAGGAAATCCACATAAGAGCCTTTTAACCATTTGATTTTATGTAAGTATTCTAATTCTTCTTCTGAAAAACGAAGGTCACAATAGGCTTTAATCTGGTCTTTAATTTCTTCAACCATTTCCGATGTAAAGACCACATCTGTATTACGGCATTTAAAGGACCAGGTAGTTTTATAATCTGTAAATTGATGATAAATGGCCTGACCCATACTAAATTTGTAAAGATCGGTTTCCAATAAACTATTGATGATTTGATTCAGTTTCATAGTTTGTCCTTTCTGTATTAAAGTGGAACAACATAAAAAATTTGCCAAAGTATCCCATTGGCGCGACTTCATTTTATCATTCTTTTTCTTTGATTATCAATCCCTAAATATAAATACGGACGCTTTATGACACTATTTTATTCCTGTAACTCCAATCTCATTGCTACCAATTCCTGATAGCCGGATAATTTTGAGAAAAAACCTTTGGGATTTCTGCCATATTCTATAAATCCCAAAGAACGATATAAAGCCAATGCTCTGTCATTTTCCGCTACTACATCCAATTCCAACTGAGTATAGCCAGCCTCTTTTGCGCAAGCTATACAGCTTTCGGTCAACGCTTTTCCTATGCCTTCATTCCAATATGCCTGCAACACACTGATCCCAAAATCTGCCCGGTGTTTCACCTTATATTTACTTCCCAAGGCATGTATACCTGCGGTTGCAACCACTTGCCCATCTATAATAGCCAATATTTCTACTTCCCTTGGTGCATTTGCCTTTTCCTGCAGGAATTCTCCTTCCTCTTCTATGGTCATAGTGGTTTCTTCTGGGTAAGACAGTAGATAATCAGTTTCCTCGTGGGTTTTCTGGAAAATTTCATACACTGCCTTGGCGTCCTCATTTGTTCCATTTCGAAGGATACAGGTTTTTCCGGATTTTAATGTAATTTGTTTTTGATATTGCATAATGTGTCTCTCCTCCAAATTAAACTGTTACATATGATAAAGAATCAGCAAAAGCAAAGTCCCTCTATTTAATATTCTTTACCATCCATAATCTTGCCACTTATAGAAACAGATAGGACGCTTAATACCACTAATAATACAAGAAAAACTGCAAATAATCGAATGGGAGCATTCCCGTCCATATAGCGACCGGCTTCTGCCATAAGATTTCTTACATAAGTGCTTTTACTTATCATATACCCTATCACAAATATCACTCCAACAATAGCCAGCAGAACCATTCTAGATTTCTCCGGTCCAAATTTTAATTGCAAAGGAATCATAATGCCCCCTGTTATCAGAAGAATTGGAATTTCTGATGCAAGAGTCTCTATAATGATTGTCACATCCACCGGTAATCCTTTTGCTATACTTGCTACCAGAATAATAAGCAGTCCTATTAGTCCTGCGATAAAAGAAAACCCATATACAAAAAGATATTTTTCCAACACATACTGCTTTCTGGCACAGGGTAAGGTAAATAAGAATGGCATACAATTATCTGCTTCATCATAACTGATTGTAGAAATCGCCAGCATAGAGCCCAACATGGTAAGATATGCGCCACTAAAATATGCAGAAAAGCTCCAGGTAAACACAATCCCAATGACCAGAAACATCACCATTGTAGATTTTCGCAATAGCAAAATTCTAATATCTTTTTCTAATAATGCTCTCATTTTTCATTCTCTCCTTTTTTGAACTCCGTCAACATCAAAATTAGTTCATCTAATTTTACATTCTCAATCACCATGCCCGGATAATTGTCCTTGTAATAGCGTTTTTCTTTGGTAAAGCAAGTATAACCAAAGGAAGTAGGTACAGTTTTTGCCAAAAAGCTTTTATCCATCTTCTGAAAGGTCTCCTGGTCTACTTTAAGAATTCCATATTCTCCAAGAATCACATCCGTATCCTCGTGGAGAATGATTTTTCCATTGTCAATCAAGTAAATATCATCACATAGACTCTCTAAATCAGAAGAAATGTGGGAAGTAATCAGAACGGTCCGCTTCTCATCTTCCTTCATATACTCTCTAATCAAATCCAAAACTTCATTTCTTGCTTCCACATCCAGTCCCGCTGTAGGCTCATCCAGAATCAAAAGTTTCGCCTCATGGGTCATGGCAACAAGGACTCGCAATTTAGCTTTCATTCCTGTGGAGAATTCTTTCATAGGTTTATTCAGAGGTAGCCCCATGCTTCTGCAGGCATTTTCGAATTTCTCCTGGGCAAAATTTGGATAGGCTTTTTTCAAAATTTTCGTAATATCCGCAATTCTTAGATAGGGACTAAATCCGGATTCTGCTAAAGAAACACCGATATTTTCCTTTTCTTTTATGGAAAGATTGGTTGCCGATGATCCCATCACTATCATTTCCCCCTCATCCGGAGAAACCAGTCCCAGAATCAATTTCATTGTAGTACTTTTTCCCGCACCATTTTTTCCAATAAAACCGGTAATTCGCCCTTTTGGAATTTCAAAATCTACTTGTAGCGTAAAATCTACATATCTTTTGGTTACATTTTTCGCTGTTATCATTTATCTTCCTCCAAAATAATAGATACTACATCCTGAATCTCTTCTTTAGAAAAGCCAAAATTTTTCGCTTTTAAAATCACTTTTGCAAATTCGTCTTCCACTGTTTTTCTACAGGCTTCCAAAGCCAGATTTTTATCCGTCTCCGCTACGAAACTTCCTTTTCCATGGACCGTCACAATAAACCCTTCTTCTTCCAATCGGTCGTAGGCTTTCTTCACCGTTAAGGCACTGATTTTCAATTCTCCTGATAATGTCCTGACAGAAGGAAGCGCTGTCTCTGAAACAAGTCTGCCTTCTATGATTTCATTTTTAATTTGATCCATCAATTGTTCGTAAATCGGCACCATTGATGAGTTGTTTAAAATAATCTTCATTTAGTTTCCCTTCGCTTTGCTAAGAAAGTGATAGCATTTTTCTCTGCATGTGTTCAGTAACTTTTATTCACCTTGTTACAAACAGTGTATAACAGTATAAAACTGTTGTCAATATCGTTATTGATGCAAAAAAGGCGTTGTGATAGTTCACAACGCCTAAGTTCCTATAACAAACCAGTTATTTCGCACTTTTCATTATTTCAGACCATTCTGCTTCCTTAAAGCCCACCAAAACAGTATCTCCGTCTACTACCAATGGGCGCTTTACCAACATTCCATTGGTTGAGAGTAACTGCAGCTGTTCTTCTTCACTCATTGTAGGAAGCTTGTCTTTCAGTTGCATTTCTTTATACAGAAGTCCACTGGTATTAAAGAATCTTTTCAGTAGAAGTCCACTCTTTCCATACCATTCTTTCAATTCCTCATAAGTAGGATTCGTCTCCACAATATGACGCTCGGTATATTTTATTTTGTGCTCGTCCAGCCACTTTTTTGCTTTCTGGCAGGTGGAACATTTGGGATAACATAAAAATAACATTTTTTCTCCTTTCTGAATCATTATACTCTTCCCTAATTGGGAAGCTCCATACAATTCACTATCATTTACAAATCTAATACTTTCGAACAAATCATTTGTAACTCTGAAGACATCGACTATAAAACAGTAACCATCTCTGGTTTAGTTTTATAATAAGTTGCTCTTGAAACTTTGCTTTTTTCTAAATATCCATTCTTTTCCATATTTTCAAGAATCTGCTTTCTGAGATATGTTGAATCACTAATTCCAAGATGTCCTGCTATTTCCGATACCTTGTGTGCTTTCAAATAACAGAATGACAAGACCTTTCCATCAAGCTCAGTTCCATTAGGAACCGGAGCAAAGTTTAAGATAGGTAATGTCTCATCTTCGACTCCCTTCTCATAAGTCAAATCTGGAAGTACTAATGTAAAATGATCTGATGATGAATAAATGTATGGTTTATGAGTTTCATTAGCAAATGCATATTCTTCCGTGATTTTATCAAATCCAGTTCCAGCAGCCTCCATTACATTACAAGCGACCAACACCCCAGCTATCAACTCATTTCTTCTCTTGGATATTACCCCTGACAAGTCATATGTCTTACCAAGTTTTTCTCCCCTGTAAAATCCACCAGGTGATGATATCTCTAGTCGATCCTTAAATATATCCACTTGGATTTGTGTTCCATCCAAATAGTAATCACGATGTGCCACAGCATTTATCACACCTTCAAATAATGCTCTAGCAGGATAAGAATCTATATTAATTCTCTCGTCATCCAATTTTATCATTGAATGGTTCATTCTCTGTTTCACAAAGTCCATAATGTACTCAATTGTTGATGTGATATTCCCGTTATATTTATTGATTGTGACAATTCTTTCACTTCCCTTGTTGAAACCCGAGAAAACAGAACACTGTACCTCTGTTTTTCTTTCATTATAATCATCAAGGAATAAGACTGCTCCATTTAGCAGATATCCCTCTTCATTTACAAAGCCTAATGACTGCAACGCTTTTTCCTTAAGAGTCGCCCCCTCGTTATGCTTTTCATAAAATGCACGAAGACTTAATAATTTATCCCAATTATACTTTACATCTGATACTAAAATATCATATTGAGTGTTTTTACTATTAACGCTCATCTCGATTATTTCCTCATAGGTTGCACCATTAGTAAAACCATCTCTTCTCATAAAAATTGATGGAATATTTTTATACTTTAGAATGACTGGTTTTACTGCCGATTCTTCTACAATCACTTTTATAATAAATCGTTCATTTCCGTTAATAACATATCTAACAAAGGAAAGCTTCATTGCTGGTCTAGGTGTTAAATGCTCATTCACCTGGTTATTGAAATAGTTTCTTTCATTGTCAGCATTTCTTCTATCGAAGCCAATTAACTTATTTGTTTTATCTTCTACCCCGATATAAAACTCACCACCAGATGCGTTTGCGAATCCTGCAATACTTTTTAGCCAGCCAACAACATCATCTCGATTCAAAATTGACTTTGCCTCAAATTTATCACTCTCTAACTGCACATCTTCGATTATCTCTTCCAAATACATGACAATTCACCTCTCATTCTTGAACTGCTTCAATAATACTTCAAAGTCACTTCAAAGTCAACTTCAAAACCGCTTCAAATACACTTCAATTTATTTTGAACTTCTTACTATAACAAAAACATATTGATAATCGTAAACTCAATTAGAATAAGCGGTAGGATTCTATCTCACCGCTACAACAAGCTAGAAAAGCACCAACCATTACTGATTGATGCTTTATCCTTGAAATATTATGTCTGTTCTATTTATTAACGATATTATGTTTTGCGGACGCATATAATAATCAATAAGCTCCGGTTTGGTTATTTCTACTTCACCTAACAATGACTGAATATATGCTATCTTTCTCTTATCCAAATCAGTTTTGACATCAAAGCGACCGTCTCAACATGGCTCGTTGGTAAAACTGATGCAATATAAAGATTGGCTACAACGGGTAACTGCGTCATAATTTATCTTTCTCCGTTTTTCCTCGCTGTTTTAGCCCTTGTTCGATGTTCCCGAAACAAATGTCGGGAACATCAAATGATTATTCTTCTATCGGTTTCGCCACTACACTATAACTATCACTCTCAATAGAGAATCTTTCATTATGTAAAAGGTCTTCTCCTTCTGTAAACTCAAACAAATGACCTAACCTCCATGGCTTATGTAATGGTTTACCATTCTCTCCAATAACAACATAAATAATCTCATAGGAAGATGCATTCTGACAACCAAATCGCAACTCACTGTCAGATATAGAAAATGTTATTTCCTCATTTCTTGAAGACTTAACCTCAACATACTGTATCTCACCATTCTCATCAGTGTACTTAATATCATAACCGCATGTATCATCACCCTTAAGAGTATGTCCTGCTTTTTCTGCATTGCCCGAAACCCATCTTGCATCAGGATATAATTCCAAAAGTTCTTTATACACACAGGCTTCTCCAACCATACCAATTTCTTGTTTTTTCTTATCCAATGATTCGGAATGAACTTTCTTATGGTGTCTCCTATGTTTACCTGAATCAAATGATATTGGTGCGTTATCAACTGCATGTGTTGATATATTCGAGAAACCTTCTGACGGAGTTGCAAATACTTCCCCTACCAATTCCTTTAACCCATTATCTTCTGCCAGAATAGGTTCTGATTTCAATTCTTTCTCAACGGTAGGATTAAGCAACTCATCAATTCTGCCAAACACCAAGTAAGCTTCTATCTTAGGAGGCGAATATAACACACGGAGTTTATTCATATCTTCATCAGAGATTTTCACTTTTTCTGACTCAATTATTTTTTTTACTGTATCTTCATCATAGGCATCCAATGACTCAAAACTAACGCCACATTCTTCCTCGAATATCTCATCTATGTTTACAAATAGCGAGTTTTTTATTGTTGGTTCAAGGAAAGCATATTCTTCTTTGTACTGGTCATACAGTCCAACACAAGCATCCTCATCTCTTAAATCCTCAATAAGGAATGCTTGATACTTTTTACTATATTGTTGCATCTTCATTTTAAGAAGATTACTCCAATAACCTGTAGCATCGATATTATGTATTGCTGCCCCATTGTATCTATCAATATCCAATCCTAATGCTTCAAACAATGGTATCAATGCTTCAATACTTTCATATGAATTCAAATCAATGTACTGGACACCTTCGTCTATATTAGAAGGCAACTGCATTGCAATAATCAATTCTTCCGCAGTTGATGCAGATATCTCAATGTTAGGAACCTTCATGATTTCGGCAATAGCCATCCAAAATTCATCCCTTGGATTAACTTCTGTATTGAATCGTCTACGTGCCTCAGTTAAAAGTTCTAGATTTTCGTCTCCTTTATCAGAGCGCATCTTTTTCTCACGAACTAAATCTGTGTCACGGAACAAGTCCCTAAAGAAATCTTTGTCTTCATTAACATCAAGAATAGCTGTAATAAGTTCTGCAACAGCATCTGCGAATTCAAACACCTGACGCATACTATCAAAAGTAGCAAATTTATTTGGTACGCACAAATATGCTGTATTACTCTTTCTTAAATAGACTGTTTCATAGTCATTTAATCTTGAAACCCTTATTTCCTCACCAAACTTGTATTTAATGGTAATGCTTGTACAAAGAATAACCTTAGATGATTTCAATCTTCTAAAATCAATATTTGCATTTTTCAATCCCATTCTACAAGCATAAACAAACGGAATAAAACGAAGATACTCCTTTTTAAATGGCTCATCCAAGGGATGTGTCACTGGAGTCCCCTCAAGTTCAACATTAGTGTATTTCAAAGGTTTTACACCAAATAGTTTTTTTACCTTTTCTTCTCCTGATCTAGCATCTATGTCAAACATACAAAAGCTTTTTAATATTTCATCGCTAAACACTTTCTTATCAGCATATCGAACTTCTGACACTGGAACATATTGTTTTATTCCATTTTTTCTCGCAGCTACACGGCCTTCTTTAATAAACTTAGCGTAATCAGGATTATTTTCCTTATACTCTTCTGGTGTAAGTCCATCTCTGATTATTTTTCGATATAGCGATTTAGCTTTTTTACATTCCGGGTCTAGTCCAGGCAATTGCATTAATGCTTGATATATCACCGTACTTTCCATTTCTTGGAACACATCTGCAATTCCAATCCTGCTTAATACAGCATCAACATCCTTCTTGCAAGTTCTACCGACTATTTCTTTTATGTAAGCATAATTAACATTTGGCACGATGATGAACGGCGCTAAGGAATTATCCTCAAAACAGCAATATGCTGGTATTTCTTTTTCCCCTTCTTCATTTGGAATCCAGTTGATATTTGAAAGGAAATATCTTAAATATGACTTGATATATGCAGGAGATACTGTTCGCTCATCGATTTTTTTAGATGCTTTGCCTTTAATGCACGAAAAAGTATTCTTTTCCTCCGATTCTAAGCATAATCTACTACCAATTTCATCATCCAAGAGAAACCACGCAATTAAGTCATTGAAATCAGCTTGTTCAAAAATAGTTTCCATATTTTCAAATGCACCAACTGTCACACTCCAAATACTACTAAATTCACTCTTAGGATACCAATAATTATCTCGTTGAACATATAGAGGATAGCAAGTTGAAAGAAAATCAGTTCTCTCGTCACCAGATAATGTTTTCTTTACCAACCTCGGATATCTAGAAACACCTAGCCACTCTAAAAATCCTGCGACACTATTTGCATCTGCACTCTCAATTTTCAAATCATCAAACGAAACAAATCTATCTGAATATAAACTAATCAGTCTCTCTCCAAGCTCATTTCCATATTCTTTGCCAATATAACACTCTTTTGCATAACAAATTTCTCCATCTCTACAAATCACCTTCACTTTTACATCTGGTATGGCTTGATGGTCTTCAAGGTTATAATATTTCCATAGCCAATTGAGAATATCTGAACACTTATCTTTATTAATCAAGTCTTCATCAACTTGATTAATAACACCACGCAAAAGCCTATCAAAACTATATTCCTCAAGATTATATTTTGTTAATGCACCTACTAAACTTCTTCGATTGTTGCCAAGACCCAACTCCGAATATAAAAGTTTTTCCATATCAGGATTTAAAAACTTAATATCAACCCAATCAGGCAAATCAATAACCTGTTCCTCGTTGGGAAATGGATATACTTTGGCATTATCCAATATTGTTTTCCCGGTACTATCCATAATTAAATGTGGAAACACCTCTCCAGATTTATACCTAAATTCACTGTTTACCAAACCAATCAATGTAACCTTTTCTTCAATAGAATAATATTCAATATCACCATTAAGTAATCCACAAAATTCTTCATACTCATAAAAATCCATATCGAGATCATTTTGTAAATAACTCTCTATGAAAGCATCATCAGCCATCTTAAGTAATGTAGAAAATACTGCAGGATTTAATACATACGCAAAATTATCATCAGAATATTTTGGCATATCATTTATTGAAATATACTCGTCAGCTATAGTTGGTAATATTTTCTTTTCATAAACCTTTTCACGCAATAATTCGTCAAGCTTATATACATTTTTAAGAACAATATCAATGTCAGACGTAATAACCAAACTCAACGGTCTATAATCACATTCTTGCTGTTCTTCTGATATCGAAACAGCTGTTTGCACCATAAAATCAGCCAATAAAGGTATCAACTGTTTATTGACCATACTTTGCTTTTGCAAACTATTTCTATCACTGGTAAGTTCAAAAGTGCCATGAATTAATGCCGGAAATCCCAGTTTCACATCTGTTTTAAAGTACGAATATAATACTTCTCCTTGATGTTCTCCCGTGTAATCATATGCAAGGATGAATTCAAAATCTTTGTCATTTCCATTTTCATCTTGAATAACGCCTGTCTTTTTATATAACTTCCAACTTGCACATTCAGTTTCGTCTGTATTCTTATCAACAGTTTCTATAATAACATCGTCACCATCTACTACCTTATAAAAAATTTTGTGATAGTCATTACAAACAATCTCTATCTCCTTAAGATTTGGAAGAAATACCAATTCTTCAAATTCTAGATTTTCAATCTGTTCTTCAATTTCATCTGCCAAATCCTCTCGGCACTCCATAATGATACTTGTAGAAAAGCCATCAACCAAAGTACTCTCATCTAGCAAATGTGGACATGTTAATGTCGCAATCGGCCACTCTTCCCTAGACAAAGCTTGCATCTCTGTTCTTAATTCAGGTTTTTCTTCTAAAATCGATTCCAAGAACTCTTTTGCATACTCTTTTGAAAATTGAATGGTGAATTCTTCGGCAGCTACCGTTACGGAATTAGACCAAGTTAATATCGACCTAAATCCCAGTCCTTTACATCCAATTTTATTAGCGTGAATTCGCTTCGGACTTGCATTTGGATAAAGAAGTGACTTTACCCCTCTAAAACTAAAAGTCGAACCTGTATTAGATACAGACAACACTTTCCCGTCAAACGTAACAAGCACCTTACCAGAAGACCCTGCCGCCTCATCGTCTGCATTCTGAAGCAATTCAAACATCTGTCTTCCTTCATAATCTTTGGAAAGACTGCATTCTCTGTTATATCCACTGACTATCTCTTCAGCTGAATCTATATATTTTCTACGAATTTTTTCAATTTCACCTTTTATTAAATCGTACATAAATCCACCTTTTCCAGTCGTAATCTAATTAATTGCTTATAGTCTCCAAGTCGTTTTCTTTACCGCAGTAAGTATTCCATCCTTCATAGGGCCATCACCAATTTGCTTAAGGCTCTTACCTTCCAAGTATTCCCTGTAAATTCTCTTTACAATCTCTGCTTCTTTGGGTTCAATAATCAGATGCCCATTTTCATCCTTGGTATATCCAAGAAAGCGATTGTGGTTAACCTGCGCTTCACCATTCTGGTATCGAAACTGTAGTCCCAATTTTACATTCTTACTCAACGATTCTGATTCCTGTTGGGTTGAGTGTACGAGATGTACGTCACAGTACTACATATGTTTTGGGGAACATATCTACTAACCTTTTAACGATAGCTACGTTTTGCACCCTCTTTATATATCTAAATTTCATTCATAATAGCTTCTATTTGATTAGATCTCTCAACAATCCATGTATTCAATTTTGAAAGAATACCCTCAATTTCCTTATATTTATATTCACACAATGGGCTCTTATACTGATCATTCCAGAAATCCGTAACCACATTACCTTCTATCACCAAATCTTTTGGATACCCATTTTCTATAAATGAATTAAATGTGAAGAATTCAAGGTATCTATTAAACCCTTCTTCGCCTTCTCCAAAATGGTCAATCCATTTTTTCATATATGGTCTTTCATTATATTGTTTTCCTAACCACGAATTTTTCACTTTAAAAAAACAATTTCTAATGTCTAATAGCGTAAGATCTACTCTATCTTGCATCCGACCAGTTCCACGTGTTTTATTGTATTGAGGGTTACTATTCCAACGTCCATCATTCATCCAATCCATTGGCCATAAAAATATACCACCAATACTTCTAGACTCAAAGATCCATTTACTTACTCGTTTTCGAGCCCTCTCTTTATTATCTGATTTATCAATATATGCTTGATAAATTCCACCTATTGCTGAAAAGCCTAATTGATCTGATTTAAGAAACCACGTGTTGTTTTCGTCATCTTGTATCTGTATTCCAAAAGGGTCCAATGATATTGTATAGACAAATTTACCCGTTAGTCCTTGGATTCTATCCTCTTGAAGGTTTAAATACTTAGCTATATCTTGATATAGCAATTTCGAAGAATTATCTGGATCCATATATACATAATTATTTAATTTATTATTAGTAACAAATGCCTTTTCCCATTCACTAGAATTCTCATAAGCAGAGTCTAGTCTTACAATATAGCTTTTCATTTTAATAAATCCTCACATCTATCCTATCGCATCACTCCGTCTTGAGCGTTGACTCTGGACATCAACACGACGCTCTCAACGTGGGTTGTGAAAACACTATGAATGTCAAACCACCTATTTTTTGAAGTTCGCTCGTAACAGGGAACATATCCACGGCAATTTTTGTTTTTTCGCCGTAGTTGGAAACTTATCATATCGATTTTTCTCCTTTTGTCCCTGTGAAGAAACATATCAAAGCCGATTTTAGGCTATGAGCGTACATGGAAACATATCGATTATTTTTCTTTTTGTTTACAACTACTGTTTTATTTGTTCGCATCTTTATCATTCGATTTTTCTTTGCTTTCAGATAACTCTATATAGTTATCTAAAACACAAAACTTTGACACCCAAAAATCTCCTGTTGTTAATTTTTCATTTGTAGTGTGCTTATTTATTATCTCTAATAATTGATCTTGTTGACATTCAATTTCATAAGCATAACGGTTATATCCACTCCCCTTTTCTGTTTTATCTAACATAGTTTTTTGACAATCCATAATCAAATCCATCAAGTATATTTCATCCAAACTATCATATAACATATGATTACTACAAAGAACACCTATACGCCTAATGCAAGTAATGTAAGCGCATAAATTTTGACCGAATAGAATAACCCATTGATTTTTCTCATAAT
>JAKSSF010000018.1 GCA_024403235.1 Lachnospiraceae bacterium
ATGAAAAAGAACAGAAGATTATGGTATACGACTTAGGTGGTGGTACCTTCGATGTTTCCATTATTGAAATCGGTGATGGTGTTATTGAAGTATTGGCAACCAGTGGTGATAACCGTCTTGGTGGTGACGACTTCGATCAGAAGATCACAGATTATATGTTGGCAGAATTTAAGAAAACAGAAGGTGTAGACTTATCCAATGATAAGATGGCATTACAGCGTTTGAAAGAAGCTGCTGAAAAAGCAAAGAAAGAGTTATCTTCCGCTACTACAACCAACATTAACTTACCATTCATCACCGCAACAGCAGAAGGCCCTAAGCATTTTGATATGAACCTTACTCGTGCGAAATTTGATGAATTGACAAGCGATTTGGTAGAAAGAACAGCAGTACCTGTACAGAACGCATTAAAGGATGCCGGTCTTACAGCAAGCGAACTTAGCAAGGTATTATTGGTAGGTGGTTCTACCAGAATTCCTGCAGTGCAGGATAAAGTAAAAATGTTAACAGGTCATGAGCCTAGTAAGACATTGAACCCTGATGAATGTGTAGCAATCGGTGCTTCTATTCAGGGTGGTAAATTAGCAGGAGATGCTGGTGCCGGTGAAATCCTTCTTTTGGATGTTACTCCACTTTCTCTTTCTATCGAAACTATGGGTGGTATTGCAACCAGATTGATTGAAAGAAATACAACTATTCCTACTAAGAAGAGCCAGGTATTCTCTACTGCAGCAGACAACCAGACCGCTGTAGATATTAATGTAGTACAGGGTGAAAGACAGTTTGCGAAGGATAATAAATCGCTTGGCCAGTTCCGTTTGGATGGTATTCCACCAGCAATGCGTGGTGTACCTCAGATTGAAGTTACTTTCGATATTGATGCCAATGGTATTGTAAATGTATCTGCAAAAGATTTAGGTACAGGAAAAGAACAGCATATTACCATTACTGCAGGTTCTTCTATGTCTGATGATGAAATCGATAAGGCAGTAAAAGAGGCTGCTGAATATGAAGCACAGGATAAAGCTAGAAAAGAAGCAATCGATGCCAGAAATGAAGCTGACAGCTTTGTATTCCAGACAGAAAAAGCTTTAAATGAAGTTGGCGATAAATTAGATGCATCTGCGAAAGCATCTGTAGAAGCTGACTTAGCCGCTTTGAAAGAGATCTTGGAAAAATATAAAGATCAGGAAATGACACCTGACCAGGTGGCAGAGATGAAAGCTGCACAGGAAAAACTGATGACAGGTGCTCAGGCTTTGTTTGCAAAGATGTATGAACAGACTCAGGCCGGTGCAGCTGGAGATGCAGGTAATATGGGTGCTGCAGATGCAGCCACAGGAGCAACCCCTGATGATGACATTATTGACGGAGACTTTAGAGAAGTATAAGCTTGAAAATAAAATTTTCAAACAAAAAATGATGCGTTCAGTTCGGGAAATGGACTGAACGCATTTGGAGACAAAATATGGCAGAACAAAAAAGAGATTATTATGAAGTCTTAGGGGTGGAAAAAAATGCAGATGAAGCTGCATTGAAAAAAGCTTATCGTGCCTTAGCGAAAAAATATCATCCTGACATGAATCCAGGCGATGCAGAGGCGGAAAAGAAATTTAAAGAGGCTTCGGAAGCCTATGCTGTTTTAAGTGATCCGGAAAAGCGACGCCAGTACGATCAGTTCGGTCATGCTGCCTTTGATGGTGGTGCCGGTGGCGGTGGTTTTGGCGGCTTTGATTTCAGTGGGGCTGATTTTGGCGATATTTTCGGCGATATTTTCGGAGATTTCTTTGGCGGTGGACGGAGAAGCTCCGGCAGAGCCAATAATGGTCCTATGAAGGGAAATAATATTCGTACCAGTGTGCGTATCACCTTTGATGAGGCGGTTTTTGGCTGTGAGAAAGAAATTGAATTAAATACGAAGGATGAATGTAAAACTTGTCACGGAAATGGAGCAAAACCCGGTACATCACCAGAAACCTGTAATAAATGTGGTGGAAAAGGGCAGGTTATTTTTACTCAGCAATCCTTGTTTGGTATGGTTCGAAATGTACAGGCATGTCCCGATTGTCACGGCACCGGTAAGGTTGTAAAAGAAAAATGTCCGGATTGTCATGGCAGTGGCTATATTCCTATTCGGAAGCGTTTCGCAGTAGATATTCCTGCAGGTATTGATAATGGTCAGTGTAAGCGTCTTGCTGGGCAGGGCGAACCGGGTATTAACGGTGGTCCTAGAGGAGATGTTTTAGTTGAGGTAATTGTAGGAAGACATCCTATTTTCCAAAGACAGGAGTATGATATTTATTCTACCGTTCCTGTTTCCTTTGCGGTCGCAGCCTTAGGTGGAGAAGTGTTGATTGATACGGTAGATGGCAAAGTCATTTATGATGTGAAAGCCGGTACCCAGACAGATACTCGCATTCGTTTGAAAGGGAAGGGTGTTCCTACCCTTCGGAATAAGGATGTACGAGGAGACCATTATGTGACCCTTGTTGTTCAGGTTCCGGATAAATTATCTCATGAGGCAAAAGAACTTTTGAGAAAGTTCGATGAAGAGTCCGGTGATACATTAAATGCTGCAAAGAAGGCACAGGAAGAAAGAAAGCAGGATGGTCCTGCACCTAAGAAGAAAAAAGGATTATTTAAATAAAATCAAATGCATGGAAAAAGAGGCAATCTGCCTCTTTTTTTGTTGCAAAAGCCCATCAAGCACCATCGTGCTTGCACGAAATGGTATTTGATGGGCGTAAGAACACCGAGCATTTATGCGAGGGGTTCGATAGCCAATCCCTTGAGTAGAAGAGATACTTGTGTTACAATATATAATTAGATAACAATGGGTAACTGTCGATTTTGAAAGTAGGAAATAGGATTGCATACGGAAATTGTGGAACTTCAGGATTGTCAAATGGAATCCTGGATGGAAAAGGCAGGCAACATTATAAAAAACGGCGGATTAGTGGCGTTTCCAACAGAAACCGTATACGGCTTAGGGGGAGATGCACTAAACCCACAATCTTCCCAGAAAATATATGCGGCGAAGGGGAGACCCAGTGATAATCCACTGATTGTGCATATCTCAAAATTTGAGGATTTGGCACCTATCGTATCAGAGATTCCGTCTTGCGTATATGCCCTGCGGGATGCCTTTTGGCCGGGACCGTTAACCATTATTTTCAAAAAGTCTGATTTGGTTCCCTATGAAACTACAGGGGGATTGGATACGGTGGCGGTACGAATGCCGGTGGATCCCATTGCCTTGCAGTTTATTGCAGCATCCGGTGGATATGTAGCGGCTCCCAGTGCTAACCTTTCGGGAAGACCCAGTCCTACGAAAGCCCAGTATGTGATACAGGATTTGCAAGGCAGAGTGGATATGATTTTAGACGGAGGCCCCACGGAAATCGGCTTGGAATCCACCATAGTGGATGTGACTGGTGATATGCCTGTGATTTTAAGACCGGGGTATATTACCAAAGAAATGCTGGAACAGATTATTGGAAAAGTAGATGTAGATCCTACTATTTTGGATGTGGCTTGTAAGGAACGCCCCAAAGCCCCCGGGATGCGATATCGACACTATGCTCCTAAGGGAGATTTGACGATTATAAAAGGAACTCCGGAACAGGTAATTTCTTTTATCAATGAAAAAACCACAGAAAACAAGGAACAAAAAGAAGTGGTAGGAGTGATTGCCACAGACGAAACAAAAGATCGATATTGGGCAGATGTAGTAAAAAGCGTTGGCGAAAGACAGGATGAGGCTTCTATTGCTCACAGACTTTATACTATTTTGCGAGAATTCGATGATGAGGGAATTACCCGAATATATTCAGAAAGCTTTGAAGAAGGAAGTATGGGGCAAGCCATAATGAATCGATTATTAAAAGCGGCAGGACATCACTATATTTCTTTGTAATCAATCATAAAAATGAAAAAAATGGAGGAAGAAAATGATAGCATTAGGCTGTGATCATGGCGGATATGATACAAAACAGGTAGTAATACAATATTTGGAGGAGAAAGGAATTCCCTATAAAGATTTTGGTTGTTATGACAAAAGTTCTTGTGATTATCCTATCTTTGGCAAGGCAGCAGCGAAAGCAGTAGCTAGTGGAGAATGTGACAAGGGAATCGTAATTTGCAGTACCGGAATTGGAATTTCTATTGCAGCTAATAAAATCAAAGGAGTTCGTTGTGCTCTTTGTAATAATTCCTATAGCGCTAAAATGACTCGTCTGCATAATAATGCAAATATGCTTGCCTTGGGAGGTAATGTATTAGGGAAAGATATGGTTGTAGATATTGTGGACACTTTTTTACATACAGAATTTTCGGAAGATGAAAGACATATCAGAAGAGTTGGTCTTTTAGAAGAATAGAATAGATTTCTGAAAAGGAGAGATGGGGATATGAAACGACAGGGGTATATTAGCTGGGATGAATATTTTATGGGGATATCGGTATTGTCCGGTATGCGTTCTAAGGATCCTAATACGCAGGTAGGGGCCTGTATTGTAAGTGAAGACAATAAGATTTTATCTATGGGATATAACGGGTTTCCCATAGGCTGTTCTGATGAGGATTTTCCTTGGGATAGAGAAGGCGGTATGTTAGACACCAAGTATGCCTATGTTACCCATAGTGAACTAAATGCCATTTTAAATTATCGTGGAGGAAGTTTGGTGGGATCAAAGTTGTATGTATCTTTATTCCCCTGCAACGAATGTGCAAAAGCGATTATTCAAAGCGGTATCAAATGCGTTATTTACGATAGTGATAAATACAACGGTACAGAAGCCAATATAGCAGCGAAAAAAATGTTTGATGCTGCCGGAGTGGAATACCATCAATATAAAAAATCCGGTCGTACTTTAACGGTAGAAGTATAAAAATGTGGAAATAATCCATCTATGTGTTGGAGAAAAATATGAAAATTTGGAAAAAGCCAAAGTGGATGTTTTTGTTGGCTGTCATTTGCTTGTTAAGTTCTACTCTTGTTGTATATGCAACAACCACACAGGAAAAACTGGAACAGGCAGAGCAGGAAAAAAAGGATACCAAGGATAAATTGGAATCAGTAGAAGGTGATTTGGATTCTTTAAAAGAAACCAAAACTTCTCTGGAGAGCCAATTGAATACATTAAACCAACAACTCTCTACTGTGGGAAATAATTTAAAGGTTTTAGAGGATAAAATTAAATCCAAAAATCTGGAAATTGAAAAAACCGAAAAAGAATTAGGCATTGCCAGAGATACAGAACAATCCCAGATGCAGTCCATGACAGAACGGATTAAGTTCATGTATGAAAGCGGAGATCATGCTTATATGGAACTTTTATTATCTGCTGAGGATTTTGGTCAGTTTTTAAACTATGCAGATTATGTGGAAAAGGTTTCAGCCTATGATAGAAGTAAGTTAGAAGAATTTCAACAACTTCGAATGCGTATGGAAGAGCAGGAAGCCAAGCTGCAGGCGGAAAAAAATGATTTAAATACTTTAAAGGAACAGGTAGAAGCAGAAAAGCATAAGGTTACAGGGTATGTGAATTCTACCGCATCTACGATTAATAGTTATTCTGGTCAAATTTCAGCAGCAGAACAAAAGGCTTTGGAATATGAAGCGCAGTTAAAGGCACAAGAAGAAAATATTACCTATCTGAGAAAGAAGTTGGCAGAAGAAAAGGCTATGTCTCAGTTGGCAGCCCAATCCAGCTGGAGAGATATTTCGGAAGTACAGTTTGAAGAAGGTGATAGATATTTGCTGGCTAATATTATTTTCTGTGAGGCAGGTGGAGAACCTAACGCAGGGAAATTGGCAGTAGGTGCGGTTGTTATCAACCGTGTATTAAGTGCTGTATTCCCGGATAGCGTTGTTGGTGTAGTGTATCAGAACAAACAGTTTTCTCCGGTAGCCAGTGGGCGATTGGCATTGGCACTTGCAGAAAATCGTGCTACAGAGAGCTGCTATCAGGCAGCAGACGCGGCAATGGCAGGTAACACCAATGTGGGGAATTGCTTATTCTTCCGTACTCCGATAGAGGGGCTTACAGGTATTTCCATTGGCGGACATATTTTCTATTAATCCTAAAGACAATCAAAAAGGGACTTTGCGGCATATACCGTAAGTCCCTTTCTTTTATGATACATCGAATAGTTTTATTACTATTCGAAATTTAGTTTTCTAATGCTTCCATTTTTTCTACTAAGGTAGGCAAGTGCCCATTGTATACAATATCCAGTAGATTTCCTAAAATGGTCACAGCCTTCGTATACATAGGGATGGATAAATCTCCACTCTCGTATGCCTGTGTCAATTCTTTTAAATCCAAGACCTTTACAAAGCCATCCGGCATAATGATGACATCAGCCAGCAAATCTGTAAAAACGATTTTATTCTCTTCCGGGAAAAATTCTGTAGCAATAATATCACAGTACCAATACAGAAGAGAACCGTCTTCCCGATAAAACTTGCTGATTTTGTAGCCTTCTTCAAAAAGATAGCAGGAGACGCCGTGATGGAAATCCTTTCTCGGTTTTAGGGTTATCCAACTGGTAATCAGCATGTTTTCGTCTTGATACAGAATGGTATCATCTTTTAAAGCAATGCATTCATTGGGAATAATTCTTTTCCGATAAAGAGTAGGTTTTTCCATATGAAATTCTCCTTTGTGTGGCTTCTTAGAAGGGTTAAACTTATCTTCATAGTACCCTTGTAATAGGGGAAAAGTCAATCGAATAATAATGCTGTTTTTTCTTTACACCTTCTTAGAAAAAAGATATAATATAAGTTGTATGTTTATAGGAAAAACTGTGTCAAGATCTAAAAAGATTTCTGAAAAAGAAGGGATCATTTGAAATATAATTCTACCGTATATCGATGTCTTACATTGATTAGTCAATTTGCAATTAATATGTTGGTTCCCATTTTCCTGTGTTCTTTTGGTGGATACTATTTGGATCGGAAATTTGGAACATCCTTTTGGTTTATTTTATGCTTTTTTGTGGGAGCAGTTGCAGGAGGCAGGAACATTTTTATCCTGGCGAAAAAGATATATGACAGCCCGGAAACCAAGCCCTCAGATTTATATGCTTCCAACCGGAAAAAAGAGAGGACTAAAAAACCGGAATCTCCAAATGCGAATAAACAAAGGGAGATTTTATGAAAAAGTTAGAAGATAGATGGAGTTTTTATTCTCCAACTTTATTAGAGTTGTTGATTGGTATTATCACTTTTGGTTTAGTGACCGCCGGGGTTGGAGCCTGCTTTGTATCTCAAAAAGTCTATTATGTAGTAGGACTTTTTCTTGGAATTATGATGGCTTTGTTGGCAGCCATTCATATGGCCTATACTTTGGATAGAAGTATGTATCTGGGTGAGGCGGCTTCCAAATATGCCATAGGACAAAATGCAGTTAGATATCTATTTATTCTTTGCAGTTTTGCCTGTATTTGTATTACCGATTTTGCGTCCCCGTTAGCTGCTTTTCTGGGGATTATGGGATTGAAAGTAGGGGCTTATCTACAACCCTTTACACATAAATGTTTAAGAAAGCTTCGAAGGAGGTGAATTTATGGAACAAGGAATATTGTTATCTGCAGACAATATTGATTTTATGATTCATGGTGTTTTTTCCTATGAATTGTTTGGACAAACTGTCTGGATAACAACTACCCATGTGTGTGTATTCATTGTGCTGTTACTTTTGATAGGCTTTGCTATTGCAGCAAATCGCGCTATGAAGCATGCATCAGAGGTTCCTACAGGCTTTCAAAATGTAGTGGAGCTAATCGTAGAAATGCTGGATGGAATGGTAGGCTCTACCATGGGAAAAAATGCACCCGGATTTTTGAATTATATCGGGACCATTTTTATCTTTATCTTAGTCAGCAATCTCTCCGGTTTGCTGGGATTAAGACCACCCACAGCAGATTATGGGGTTACCCTTCCCTTAGGTGTGATGACCTTTACTCTGATTACTTTTAACAAATTTAAGTATCAGAAGGTGAAAGGCGTGATTGAGGGATTATGTAATCCATGGCCTTTCTGGGCACCGATTAACATTATCGGTGATGTGGCAGTTCCTATTTCATTATCGTTGCGTTTGTTTGCCAATGTATTATCCGGCACCGTAATGATGGCTTTGATATATGGCTTGTTATCGAAGATTGCCATTATCTGGCCGGCAGTATTACATGTATACTTTGATATGTTCTCCGGAGCAATTCAGACGTATGTATTTTGTATGCTGACAATGACCTACATTTCAGATGCTATGACAACAGAATAAAAATAAGAAAATCATTTTAGGAGGAAAACAAAATGGAATTCAACACAAACTTTATCTTAGGATGTTCAGCAATTGGTGCTGGTTTAGCAGTTATCGCTGGTATCGGACCTGGTATTGGTCAGGGTATCGCAGCAGGACATGCAGCTGCAGCAGTAGGACGCAATCCTGGTGCAAAATCAGATATCACATCTACCATGTTACTTGGCCAGGCCGTTGCAGAAACAACAGGTTTGTATGGTTTGTTAGTAGCCATGCTTCTTTTATTCGTAAAACCTCTTGTTTAATTTGGAAAGACACATCATCTTTGCAAATTAAATAGTGGAAAGGAGGAAGAAAATTGAATAGCTACTTTGGTACAGGACTTGTACTTGCCGCTGCCCAAATGGAACCCAGATTGTTTGATTTGGATTTGCAGTTATTGGCAGATGCAGTTCTTACAATGATTGCTGTATTTGCATTATTCTTGATCCTTTCATATTTTCTTTTTAATCCTGCAAGAGCTTTCTTGAAAAAGAGACAGGATAAGATTCAAGCAGAACTTTCAGATGCCAAAACCAATCAGGAAGAGGCAAGCAAGCTGAAAGCAGAATATGAAACCAAGATTAAGGAAATTGACAAAGAAGCAGAAATGATTCTTGGAGAAGCTAGAAAAAAAGCTTTGGCCAATGAAAATCGCATTATTGCAGAAGCAAAAGAAGAGGCAGCTTCTATTTTGGCAAGAGCCAGAGAAGAAGCTAAATTGGAAAAACAGAAAATGGCAGATGACGTGAAGAAAGAAATCGTATCTGTTGCTGCAATGATGGCACAGTCAGTAGTAACATCTTCCATGGATGTTACCATCCAAGACAGTTTAATCGATGATACATTAAAGGAAATAGGTGATAAAACATGGCTAAGCTAATCTCAAAAACATATGGTGAAGCTTTGTTTGAATTAGCCCTTGAAGAAGAAAAAGAAGATCTTTTAATGGAAGAAGTAGAAGGCTTACAAAAGGTGCTTCTGGAAAATCCGGAATATGGAAGATTTATTCATCATCCCAAGGTGCCTATGGAAGAAAAGGTAAAAACCACGGAAAATATCTTTGCAGATCGTATCAGCAAGGAACTGGTTGGGTTTTTAACCTTGATTATTTCCAAAGGACGATTTGGAGAATTGGACAAAATTCTTACCTATTTCTTGGAATGCTGCAAAGCCCATAAGGGAATTGGTGTTGCGTATGTAACTACTCCTTATGCTTTACAGGAAGAGAAGAAAAACCAAATTGAGTCCAAATTATTGGAAACTACTTCTTATCAGAAGATGGAAATGCACTATGACCTGAATCCGGCATTAATCGGCGGTATGCAGATTCGTATTGGAGACAGAGTCGTTGACAGCAGTATCCAAACAAAACTGAACCAGTTACAAAAGAGCCTGTTAAAGGTTCAGCTATAAATTATAGAAAGGTGCGTAAGATCCATGAATTTAAGACCAGAAGAAATTAGTTCAGTCATTAAGGATCAGATTAAAAGATATGCCGCAGACATGGAAGTATCTGATGTAGGTACTGTTATCCAGGTTGCGGATGGTATCGCCAGAGTGCACGGCCTTGAAAATGCAATGCAGGGTGAATTGTTAGAGTTCCCCGGTGAAATATACGGAATGGTATTAAACCTGGAAGAAGATAATGTTGGCGCGGTATTACTTGGTAACCACAAAAACATTAACGAAGGGGATACTGTAAAGACCACAGGTCGAGTTGTAGAGGTACCTGTTGGAGATGCATTGCTGGGACGTGTTGTAAATGCTTTGGGACAGCCTATTGATGGAAAAGGTCCGATTATTACTGACAAATATCGTCAAATTGAAAGAGTAGCCTCAGGTGTTATCACCAGAAAATCTGTAGATACACCATTACAGACAGGTATTAAGGCGATTGACTCAATGGTTCCAATCGGAAGAGGCCAAAGAGAGTTGATTATCGGTGACAGACAGACCGGTAAAACAGCAATTGCAATTGATACCATTATTAACCAGAAGGGCCAAGGCGTAAAATGTATTTACGTTGCTATCGGCCAGAAGGCGTCAACAGTTGCAAACATTGTAAAAACTTTAGAAGAATATGGTGCATTAGCGTATACCACTGTAGTAGCTGCTACTGCCAGTGAATTAGCACCATTGCAGTATATTGCTCCATATAGCGGATGTGCGATTGGAGAAGAATGGATGGAAAACGGAGAAGATGTTTTGGTTATCTATGATGACTTAAGTAAACATGCTGCTGCATACCGTACCCTGTCCTTGTTATTAAAGAGACCTCCGGGACGTGAAGCATATCCTGGTGATGTATTCTATTTACATTCTCGTTTATTAGAGCGTGCTGCCAGAATGAGTGAAGAATATGGTGGTGGTTCCTTAACTGCATTACCTATTATTGAAACGCAGGCCGGAGACGTATCCGCTTATATTCCTACCAATGTAATTTCTATTACAGATGGTCAGATTTATTTGGAAACAGAAATGTTCAATTCCGGTTTCCGTCCGGCGGTAAATGCAGGTCTTTCTGTATCCCGTGTAGGTGGTGCTGCACAGATTAAAGCGATGAAGAAAATTGCGGCTCCTATCCGTGTGGAATTAGCACAGTATCGTGAGTTGGCAGCTTTCGCTCAGTTTGGTTCTGAATTAGATGCAGATACCAAAGAAAAACTGGCACAAGGTGAAAGAATTAAAGAAATCTTGAAACAGCCTCAGTATAGTCCAATGCCTGTACAGTATCAGGTAATCATTATTTATGCAGCTACAAATAAATATTTGTTGGATGTACCTACTGCAGACATAACAAGATTTGAAAAGGAATTCTTTGAATTCTTGGATACAAAATATCCGGAAGTGCCGCAGGCAATCGCACAAGATAAGGTAATTTCCGATGTTACAGAAGCTACCTTGAAGAAAGCAATTGAAGAGTTTAAAGCACAGTTTAAATAGGAGAGGTGAGTAAATTATGGCTTCTATGAGAGACATAAAACGGCGTAAGGGCAGTATACAAAGCACCCAGCAGATCACCAAAGCTATGAAACTGGTTTCTACAGTAAAATTACAGCGTGCAAAGACCAGAGCAGAGCAAACCCAGGGATATTTTTCTGCTATGTACGACACTGTACAGGCAATGCTTTCTCGTTCTGGTAATATTAATCATCCTTATTTGAAAGGTTCTGAAAGTCCTAAAAAACTAGTGATTTTAGTGACATCAAACAGAGGCTTGGCAGGAGGGTATAACTCCAATGTAATTAAGCTTGTTACACAAGGGGACTTTAAAAAAGAGGATGTGATTGTTGTAGCGGTAGGAAAAAAAGGTAAGGACGCCATGAAACGTTACGGCTATGATGTACCTTATGATTTTTCAGATATTGTAGAAAGTCCTCAGTATTCTGACGCAATGCAGTTATCCAATATTGTTTTGAATGCATTTGCCAAGGGAGAAGTGGGGGAGATTTATTTGGCTTATACTCACTTTAAAAATACTGTGGTGCATGTACCTACCTTAATGCGACTTCTTCCGGTAGACAAAGCCGGTATGGAAGGAAAACAGGAAACAGAAAAGAGTCCGATTCCTATGAATTATGAGCCTGACGATGAAGAGGCATTAAATCTCATCATTCCCAAATATGTAACCAGTTTGATATTTGGTGGTTTGGTAGAGGCTGCAGCCAGTGAAAATGGCGCTCGTATGCAGGCGATGGATTCTGCAACCAGCAATGCAGAAGAAATGATTGATAAACTGACACTGCAGTACAACCGTGCTAGACAGGGTTCAATCACACAGGAATTGACAGAAATTATAGCGGGAGCTCAGGCAATCTCATAAAAGACTGGATTCCCAAAGAAAGGAAATTACAATGGCAGAAAATAATGTTGGAAAAATCACGCAGATTATTGGTGCCGTGTTGGACGTAAAATTTCAGGAAGGAAACTTACCTGAAATCAACGAAGCAATTAAGATTACCAGAAAAAATGGTGAGACCTTAGTTGTAGAAGTAGCACAGCATCTGGGTGATGATACCGTAAGATGTATTGCCATGGGACCTACCGATGGTTTGGTAAGAGGAATGGATGCAGTAGCAACTGGCAGTCCAATCTCTGTACCTGTAGGAGAAAATACACTAGGTCGTATTTTTAACGTATTGGGAGAGCCTATTGACAATAAACCCGCACCGGAAGGGGTTGAGTATGATCCTATTCATCGTGCAGCTCCGGAATTTTCAGAACAGGCTACAGAAGCAGAAATTCTGGAAACCGGTATTAAAGTCGTTGACCTTCTTTGCCCCTATCAGAAAGGTGGAAAGATTGGTTTGTTCGGTGGTGCCGGTGTAGGTAAAACCGTATTGATTCAGGAATTGATTCGTAATATTGCAACAGAGCACGGTGGCTACTCTGTATTTACAGGTGTAGGAGAGCGTACTCGTGAAGGAAATGACTTATATCATGAAATGAGAGAGTCTGGGGTTATTGATAAAACCACCATGGTATTCGGACAGATGAACGAGCCTCCGGGAGCCAGAATGAGAGTTGGTCTTACCGGTTTAACCATGGCAGAGTATTTCCGTGATAAAGGTGGAAAGGATGTATTGTTGTTTATCGATAATATTTTCCGTTTCACACAGGCTGGTTCAGAGGTTTCAGCGTTACTTGGACGTATGCCTTCTGCAGTAGGTTATCAGCCTACCTTACAGACAGAAATGGGTGCTTTGCAGGAAAGAATTACTTCCACAAAGAACGGTTCCATCACTTCTGTACAGGCTGTATATGTACCTGCCGATGACTTAACTGACCCTGCTCCTGCAACAACATTTGCCCACTTGGATGCAACCACAGTTTTATCTCGTTCCATTGTAGAGTTGGGTATTTATCCTGCAGTAGATCCTTTGGAGTCTACCTCTCGTATTTTGGATCCTAGAATTTTAGGGGAAGAGCATTATCAGGTAGCTCGTGGCGTACAGGAGATTTTACAGAAATATAAAGAATTACAGGATATTATCGCAATCCTTGGTATGGATGAACTTTCTGAAGAAGATAAATTAGTAGTATCCAGAGCCCGTAAGGTGCAGAGATTCTTGTCACAGCCTTTCTTCGTAGCAGGCCAGTTTACAGGTCTGGAAGGAAAATATGTACCTGTAAATGAAACCATCCGTGGATTTAAGGAGATTTTGGAAGGTAAGCATGATGATATTCCGGAAAGTTACTTCTTAAATGCAGGAAGTATTGACGACGTAATTGCTCGTGCAAAATAATGCTACGGCGGAATGGAAGATTCTATGGCAGAAGAAAGAAGTTTTGAATTAGAAATTATTACACCGGAAAGAAGCTTTTATAAAAATATGGTTACAATGGTAGAGTTTAATACTACCGAGGGACAGATTGGTGTCTATAAAAATCATATCCCTATGACAGTCATTATTAAGCCCGGTGTCCTTACCATTACGGAAGAAGAAGGCAAAAAACAGGCTGCTTTGCATGCAGGTTTTGCCACTATCTTACAGGAAAAGGTAACTATTTTAGCAGAAGTAATCGAATGGCCGGATGAAATTGATTTGGAACGTGCAGAGTCTGCAAGAACCAGAGCGGAGGAAAGACTTCGTGCCGGTGATGCGGCAACTGATATCGTAAGAGCGGAGACTGCACTTTTACGTGCAATGGCTCGTATTAATACCATTCGATAAAGATTACAAAAGAGACAGGACACCCATGTCCTGTCTTTTTTCCGTAATGAAAAAGTGAGTATTTTTATGGAAATTACAACTCGTACAGTTTTAGAAGAAACGATTAATGAAAATTTATATACCATTATTTTAAGTAATCCCAGAGATAAGGAAAGCGGCAGTAAGAGTAAAGTGCGCCCTATTATGCTTGGGGGGAGTCTTTTGTATCAGGAGAGTGAAACGAAAGGGAGCCAGATTTTTCATAAAAATTATACAAAAGAAGAAGCAGTTAAAGTTTTGGAAGAAAAGATGATGTCCCATTACAAGCAGATGGAGATTAGCACCAGAACAGAAAATGCTTTCATATTAGTCAGTAAAAAAGGTAAAATTACCATTAAGAGAAAGAAAATAACACAGGATAAAAGTATTGACCTGTCTCATAATAAAGAAAAGCATTATATTTTAGAAGAAAATAAACCTATTCCATGTCTGGTAGATTTGGGAATTCAGACAGAGGATGGAAAAATAAAAGCTTCTAAATATGACAAATTTAAACAAATCAACCGATATTTGGAATTTGTGGAGGATATTCTTCCCCATTTGCCAAAAGAAAAAACCCTTAAGATTTTGGACTTTGGTTGTGGGAAATCCTATTTGACCTTTGCCTTATACTATTATTTAAAAATTGTAAAAGAATACAATATAGAAATTATAGGATTGGATTTAAAAGAAAAGGTAATAGAAAATTGTAATCTGTTAGCAGAAAAATATGGCTATGAGAAACTTCGTTTCCTGGTAGGAGATATAGGAAAATATGAAGGCCAGGACGAAGTTGACATGGTAGTAACCTTACATGCCTGTGATACTGCCACCGATTATGCGTTGTATAAAGCTATTTGCTGGAATGCGAAGGTGATTTTTTCCGTGCCCTGTTGTCAGCATGAGGTAAATAAACAGATAGAAAATGAAGCTTTGGCACCTATTTTGAAGTATGGATATTTGAAAGAACGAATTTCCGCATTGTTAACAGATGGAATTCGTGCCAATCTTCTAGAGGAAGCAGGGTACAAGGTGCAGGTAATGGAATTCATTGATATGGAGCATACCCCCAAGAATCTATTGATACGAGCGGTTAAGACGGAAAAAGGGAATTCTACAGGAATAGAGCATCTGACAGAGTTTTTCCATTTGGATACCACTCTTCAAAAATTGTTATCCGAAAGGAATTTGTAAAGGAGAACAAGTTTGAAAAAGAATATAATCAAGGGAATCTATTTCACCTTTGTTTTGATACTTTCCATTGTGATTATTGGAAAAATTATGAATAGTGGAAATGCGGATATTACAGCGGAAATGTATCCGGCTACATTTCCGGTTATGGGAGTAGAGTTGGAGGGCTATTCTGTGAACAGAATGGTGGGACACGCAAATCAACAAAATGTGTCTTATATGCGTGATTCCCTAACTCCTATCGACGCAGATAGAAAAATAACCTTGTCTATCACACCTTATAGTTCCACAATTGAAAAAATATCCTATCAAGTGAGAAGTATTGATGGAGAGCGACTGGTTGAAGGCAGTGAAATAGAAAATTACGAGAAAGAAAATGATAAAATATATTTTTCTATCCAATTGAAGGACTTGATTGAGCCAGATGTAGAATATGCCTTCGTAACAGTGCTTCAGCTATCAACTGGTCAAGATGTCTATTACTATACGAGAATTGTACAATCAGAAGAGTATTACACAAAGGAAAAATTAGAGTTTGTAGATCATTTTTCAAACATTACATTCTCAGGAGATGGCAGTAGCATCAGTAAATATATGGAATCTAATTCCAGCGGAGATAACACCACTTTTTATAAAGTAAATATTCACAGTAGTCTAAAGCAGGTAATGTGGGATGGTTTGCCAATCAAAAGAGAAATGCAGCCACAGATTACCATCCGGGATATTGGCAGTCAAACCGCTAATATTTCTATGGATTATTTGGTAACAGAACGCCATGGGAAAAATAGCACAAGCTACATAGTGACGGAGGAATATCGTATCCGTTATACGAAAGAGCGTATGTACTTGTTGGACTATAATCGAACCATGGATCAAATATTTACTGCGGAAAAAAATGATTTTGTAAATGATAAAATTGTCCTTGGAATTGGAAATCCGGAACTTGATATGGTAGAAAGTGAAGGAGGTAAAATCATTGCTTTTCAAAAAGCCGGAGCCTTATATTCTTATAATACAGTAGAAAATAGAATGGCAAGAGTGTTTTCCTTCTATGAAAAAAACAAGTATGATGAAAGAAATATGTATCAGAATTACTCCATAAAAATTCTAAATATGGAGGACAATGGAAATATGTTTTTCCTGGTATATGGATATATGAATCGCGGTATACACGAAGGAGAAACGGGAATTGTAGTATATTATTATAATAGTGTTATAAATACCATAGAGGAGGTTTCCTTTATTCCTTATGTCAAATCTGCAGAAATTTTGCAGAAGGAAATGGAAAAACTTGCTTATATCAATAAAAATAACCAATTTTACTTTTGCATAGATAGTAATCTCTATGAAATTAATCTGGATAACAAGAGTTATGAGGTGTTAGCAGATGGGTTAAATGGGGAAGGGGCTTATGTGTCTTCTTCTAATCATATGGTGGCATGGCAAAAGGAAAATAAAGAGTACGATAGTCAAATCATCTTGTGGCGTAATCTTAATACAGGAAAAATGATTGAGATTGATTGCAAGGAAAATGAAAGAATAAAACCACTGGGCTTTATGGGCGATGATTTAGTTTATGGCCTGGCCAGAGTGGAGGATATTCAAAAGGAGGAAACAGGAAATGTTCTGTTTCCAATGTATACCATTCAGATTATCAATGAAAGCAAAACACTTCTAATGTCTTATCAAAAGGAGAATTGTTTTGTAATAGATACTTCCATACGAGATAACCAGATTACTTTGCAAAGAGTGTCTTTGGAAGAAAACGAAAAGTTCATCCCCATTTTAAACGATCAGATTACCAGTAAAGAAAAAGAAGAAGTGGGAAGCAACACTATCGCAGTAGTGGCAACGGAAACCTATGAAAAGATTATTCAGATAGCATTAAAAGGTCAAACGGATGGAAAAACAGTAAAACTACAAATGCCTGGGGAGGTACTTTATGAAGGGGCCAGAGAAATTGTTTTGAAAAAACCTCTTCTAAAAGATACCTATTATGTTTACAGCAATAGTGGAATTGAAATGTGTACTAATAACTCTGCAAAAGCCATAAAGAAAGCGAATGATATGTCAGGCTTTGTAGTGAATCAGGACGGAAAATATGCGTGGAAGAAAAATTTAATTCATACCAGAAATCAGATTATGAAAATTACAGGCGGAGATATGGAGGCTGATCAGAGCAGTTTGGCAATTTGTTTGGATACGATTTTGAAATATGAAGGGGTATCCAGAAATTCTCAAGTCTATTTAGAGCAGGGATTGGATGCCAAAAGTATATTAAAAAATGGTTTACCGCAGTTCCAAGTATTGGATTTGAATGGTTGTCCTATGGATGTGGTCTTGTATTATTTGGATAGGGATATTCCTGTTTTAGCAATTTTAGAGAATAAAGAAGCTGTGTTACTGGTCGGATACAATGAACAAAATGTCGTAATATTTGATCCTAAGACCGGATTAGTGGCAAAAAAAGGGAAAAATGATTCCAGAGAACTATTTGAAAATAATGGAAATCATTTTATGACTTATATACCTAAATAGCATAGTTGATGAGGAGGCAAAAATGTTTCAGTTAGATTTTAAGGAACGAAAACATGTATATTTTATCGGAATTGGCGGTGTCAGCATGAGTGGGCTGGCAGAGGTGCTGCTCTCCAGAGGTTTCCCGGTATCCGGTTCAGATAATAAAGAATCGGAATTTACAAAGCATTTGAGAGATATGGGAGCCTGCGTATTTATAGGGCAACAGACTTCCCATATACAATCTGATGTAGATTTGGTAGTATATACGGCGGCTATTCACCCGGATAATCCGGAATATGTGGATATGTGTAACAGAAATATTCCCCATCTATCCAGAGCGGAATTACTGGGACAGCTAATGAAAAATTATGCGCTGCCCATTGCCATTAGCGGAACCCATGGAAAAACTACAACTACATCAATGGTATCGGAAATTTTATTGGCAGCAAAGAAGGATCCAACCCTTTCTATCGGTGGCGTATTAAAAACCATCGGGGGAAATATTAGAGTAGGAAAAAGTGATTATTTCGTCACAGAAGCTTGCGAATATACCAATAGTTTCTTAAGTTTTTATCCAAAATACAGTATCATTTTGAATGTAGAAGAAGACCATATGGACTTTTTCAAGGATTTAGCGGATATTCGGAATTCTTTTGGACGATTTGCAAATCTTTTACCAGAAGACGGTGCTTTGATTATTAACGGGGAAATTCCGAATTATAAAGAATTAACCAATAATCTGAAATGTCCGGTAATTACCTATGGTTTTTCCTCAGAATATGAGTATTATGCAGATCAGATTACCTATAATGAAAAAGGACACCCTACTTTTGTGCTACATACGAAAGATAGGGAATGTACCATTGCTTTGCAGGTTCCGGGAGTGCATAATGTTTCCAATGCTATGGCAGCTTTTGCTTTGAGTGATGTATTGGAAATTGATTCGGAAACCATAATTGCAGCCTTGGGACGATTTGGTGGCACGGATCGTCGATTTGAATATAAAGGAACTATCGGCGGCGTTACTATTATTGATGATTATGCGCATCACCCTACAGAAATCGAGGCAACACTAAGAGCTGCAGCAAACTATCCCCATACTACATTAACAGTTGTGTTCCAGCCCCATACCTATACCAGAACGAAAGCCTTTTTAAAAGACTTTGCAAAAGCGCTTTCTCTGGCAGATAAAATTGTGCTGGCAGATATTTATGCGGCAAGAGAAACGGACACTTTGGGAATCAGTTCTAAGACTTTGCAGAGAGAAATACAAAATTTAGGAAAAGAATGTATGTATTTTCCTACATTTGATGAAATTGAAAATTATTTATTAACAAATTCTATCAACGGGGATTTGTTGATAACTATGGGCGCCGGAGATGTAGTAAAAATCGGGGAAAGCCTATTGGGAAAATAAATTATCCACATTATCCACAGCTTTTTTGTAAAAAAATGACGAAAGAAGCTGTGGATAGTTTACTTTTGGAAGAAAGGGGAAAGAAGCTTGTTTTTCCTGCCTATATTCCTTTTTAGAAGTTGGCAGAAATAGAATTTTCCACATTATCCACAATATCCACAGGTGGCTGAAAACCTTGATTTTACTGGGTTTGTGCGGATTTAAAGGTTTTCATTTGGAGGGTTTTGTGGTATCATTTCAAATAGAATTCTATGCAGGGATTTTTGTATCTCGTGTAAGAAAAGGAAGCTTTAGATGAGTCAAATTTCTATTATAAATGATGATTTAGAATCCAGTACACTGGTCCCCAATTTTTTTATTGATCAGTTTATGATTGATGCCAATGAGGCACAGATAAAAGTGTATTTATATTTGTTAAGGGCATTTCATGCCCATAAGAGTATTTCTGTGTCAATGTTAGCGGATCAGTTTAACCATACAGAAAAAGAAGTGATTCGCTCTTTGAAATATTGGGAGAAGATGGGACTGTTACAATTAGATTGGAAAGAAGATGGCAGTATTGGGGCAATCCACCTGTTGAAAGCGGAAGGAACCTATGCGGGAGCAATTCGCTCTAATTATGCCCCCATAGTGATTGAACCGGTAATTAAAACAGAGCCTATTGCAGTACCCAAAACACCCAAATATGAAAAGCCTGATTATAGTCTGGACCAGTTGGCTTCTTTCCAAAAGGAAGAGGCGGCTTCTCAGTTGATTTTTATTGCGGAATCTTATTTGGGGCGTACGCTGGGGGCAAATGATATTCGGTCGCTTTTCTTTATCTATGATGAATTGCATTTTTCTATTGATTTGATTGATCATTTGTTGCAGTACTGTATTGATAGAGATAAAAAGAGTTTTCGTTATATTGAAAAGGTTGCTATCAATTGGGCAGAAAATAATATCACTACCAAAGAGGAAGCACAAAGTTATAGTAGTGCCTATGACGCAGAAGTGTATTCTGTTATGAAAGCATTAGGAAAAACGGCAGCACCTACCAGTACGGAAGTAGATTTTATCCGGAACTGGAGAAATGAATTGGGCTACACCAGTGAAATTATTTTGGAAGCCTGTCGTATTACAGTATTGGCAACAGATAAGAATCGTTTTTCTTATGCCAATCAGGTATTGCAAAATTGGAAAAAGGCGGGTATTGCTACCAAGTCTGATTTAGAGAAATTGCAAAAAACCAATCCTAAAAAGAAGGGTGCCGGTGGAAAAACAGGTCAGACGCAGTTTGGACAGTTTTTGCAGAATGATTATGATTTCGAGGCGCTGGAAAAGGAACTGCTTGGTTCCTAAGTGGTAGTTGGAGAAGAATATGGCATTAACCAATGGACAATATGATTCCATTATGAGAATCTACGAGGAAACGCAAACCAATAACGAATTGGAATTACAAAACCGAAAAACGAAGTTATATCAGCGTTTACCTAGACTAAAGGCGTTAGAAGAGGAGTATACAAGCCTGCGAGTAGAGCAGGTGAATGCATCTTTATCAGAGGACGCTACTCTTGTGGAAGCATTAAAAAAGAAGCAATTAGAAAATCGCAAGGAAAAGGCTTTACTATTAGCCCAGAATGGGATTTCTGAGAAGGATTTGGAGATTTCCTATCAGTGTCCGGACTGCAAGGATAGTGGCTATATAGGTCAGGAGAAGTGCCATTGTTTTAAGCAGAGAATTATTAGTATATTATATAAACAATCTAATATTAGCGAGCAAATCGAACAGTTTAATTTTGATCATCTTTCCAGAGAGTATTATGACGAGATAGGTCGCTCTCTATTTGACAGATCTTTGGAAAATAGCAAAAAGTTTGTAGAAAACTTTGATAGCAACTATCAGAATTTACTGTTTTATGGTACAGTAGGAACTGGAAAATCTTATATGTCTGGTTGTATTGCAAAGGCACTTTTGGAGAGAGGATATTCGGTGATTTATTTTAGTGCTATATCACTATTTGAAACCTTGGCAAAATATACCTTTGATCGACCAAGTGAGAAAGATTTGGAGGGGATAGCAGAGGATTTATATACCTGCGATCTGCTGATTATTGATGACTTGGGGCCAGAATTAATCACTGCTTTTACCCTGTCACAATTCTTTGCATTATTAAATGAACGCATCTTACGAAGAAAACCCATTATTATTTCTTCTAATTTAACTACGGAAGAATTAAGGGATCATTATTCGGACCGAATCTTTTCCAGAGTGGTTAGTAATTTTACCTTTTGTAAACTAATCGGCCCGGATATTCGTAATCAAACAAAGGGGAAAAAACATATTTCATAGAAAGTGAGAAGACACCATGCCGAAACGTGAAGAAATTCGTAACTTAGAAACAATACCAGTAGGCTCGCTGGGAATGATTCCTTTAAAGTCCTGCGCTGAATTTGGAAAGAAAGTAGATGCTTATTTGGTTCGTTGGAGAACCGAACGGGAGAATGAACATAAAGATAGTTTAGCTTTTTCCGGCTACCAGAGAGAATCTTATATTTTAGGCTCTAAAACACCAAGGTTTGGATCCGGAGAAGGAAAGGGTGAGATTTTACAGTCTGTTCGTGGATCCGATTTATATATTCTGGTAGATGTATGTAACTATAGCATGACCTATTCCTTAAGTGGACAAGAAAACCATATGTCACCGGATGACCATTACCAGGATTTGAAGCGTATTATTGCTGCAGTAGGTGGTAAAGCCAGAAGAATTACGGTAATTATGCCGTTCTTGTATGAAAGCAGACAGCATAAGAGAACCGCTAGAGAATCTTTGGATTGTGCCATTGCATTACAAGAGCTGGTTAGCATGGGGGTAGACAATATTATTACCTTCGATGCCCATGACCCACGTGTACAGAATGCCATTCCTTTACATGGCTTTGAAACCATACAGCCGGCCTACCAGTTTATCAAAGGCTTGTTGAAAAATGTTCCGGATTTGAAATTGGATTCTTCCAATATGATGGTAATCAGCCCGGATGAAGGTGGTATGGGACGTGCTATTTATATTGCCAATGTCTTGGGATTAGATATGGGTATGTTCTATAAGAGACGTGATTATACTCGCGTAGTGAATGGGAGAAATCCTATTATTGCCCATGAGTTCTTGGGAACCAGCGTAGAAGGCAAGGATATGATTATCATTGATGATATGATTTCCTCTGGTGAAAGCGTAATCGAAGTTGCGGCAGCCCTGAAAGCTCGCAAAGCAAATCGTATTTTTGTATTCTCTACCTTTGGATTATTTACCAATGGTCTTGCTCGCTTTGATCAGGCTTATGAGGAAGGCTTGATTACCAGAGTATTGACCACAAATCTGATTTACCAGTCTCCGGAATTATTAGAGAGAGAATGGTATATTAATTGTGATATGAGCAAATATGTAGCCTATATTATTGATACCCTAAATCACGATTGTTCTATCAGTGATTTGTTAGATCCTAACGAACGTATTCAGAGTATTGTGACCAGATATAAAAATGGGGAAATGTAAAAGTATTGAAAAGATAAGACAATAAAAGACCCTCTGACAGATGTCAGAGGGTTTCGCTTTTTATCCTTCCATAAAAATGGTACTTCTTCTTTTTTCTAATGCAAATAATAAAATCATCCCAAGAATGCCACAGGAAATCACTTCCCCAGCACCAACAGTTAACATAAAATAAGGAATGCTTCCTTCAAACTGATACACATAAGCCAGTACAAAGGGAACGATAATGGTATTGGCTACAATGGGCGGAATAGGTGCTAGCCATTTGTGCTTTCTTAAAGCATGGGTTCCAAGGGCACCCAGTAAAGTGGCTACTGTGCCAAAGATAATATCAAGCAGCATGCATCCTGTTAAGATGTTACTTAAAAAACAACCGATTACCAAACCGGGAATGGCTGCAGGGATAAAGAATGGCAAAATGGTCAAGCTTTCTGAAAAGCGGACCTGCACCGCATAGTTTGCCAGTCCAAATGCATTGGCAAGCAAAGTAAGCACCACATAAAGTGCAGCAATCACTGCTGCCTGGGTTACAAATAATACCTTTTTGTTTCTCATATTCCATTGTCTCCTTTAGTATTTTTTTAACGTGTGGAAGGTCTCGAACACACGGCATACTGTTGCATTATAGCAAATTGGGGAAAGGTGTCAAGGCAATTGACCATTAAATTTTACAAGTTTTAGAGTCTAAATATCTACAAATTTTCTAAAATCGTCGACATTTCCAGTAAATCTTTGGAAAAAATCCCGATGTCCTTTTGCAAGCGCCAAAAACTGTTGTCAAATGTGTACAATTTCAAAAGAAAAAATACAGGCGCATTGGTAAAAATGTTTCACTTCTTGGAAAATGTGTGCTATAATATTCATACGCAATTTTGGACATATTGCGACAAGAAAAATTAGAGGTGATGACATGATTAAAAAAGAGATGATTGCCATGCTACTTGCTGGGGGGCAAGGAAGCCGTTTAGGTGTTTTGACTTCTAAAGTTGCCAAGCCGGCAGTATCATTCGGGGGAAAATATCGTATTATCGATTTCCCGCTTAGTAGCTGTATCAACTCAGGTGTAGATACAGTTGGTGTATTGACACAGTATCAGCCACTTAGATTGAATACCCATATTGGAATCGGTATTCCGTGGGATTTGGACAGAAATATTGGTGGTGTAACTGTATTGCCGCCTTATGAGAAGAGCGCAAACAGTGAATGGTATACCGGTACAGCAAATGCTATTTTCCAGAACATCGAATATATGGATAGCTTTAATCCGGAATATGTTCTGATTCTTTCCGGCGATCATATCTATAAGATGGATTATGAGGTTATGTTGGACTTCCATAAGCAGAACAAGTCAGAATGTACTATCGCAGTTATGCCTGTTCCAATGGAAGAAGCTAGCCGTTTCGGTATTATGATTACAGATGAAAATCGTAAGATTACCGACTTTGAAGAAAAACCGGAGCATCCACGCAGCAACTTAGCTTCTATGGGTATCTACATCTTTAACTGGAAGACCTTAAAAGAAGCTTTAATTGCAAAACAGGATCAGCCGGGACTAGACTTTGGTAAACATATCATTCCTTATTGCCATGAAAATGGAGCACCTTTATATGCTTATGAGTTCAATGGCTACTGGAAGGATGTAGGAACCTTAAATTCATACTGGGAAGCAAATATGGAATTGATTGATATCGTTCCGGAATTCAACCTGTATGAAGAATACTGGAAGATTTATACCAAGAGTGATATTCTTCCACCTCAGTACTTCTCAGAAGGTAGTGTAGTAGAAAAGAGTATCATCGGTGAAGGTACAGAAGTATATGGTGAGGTTTATAACTCTGTAATTGGTTGTGGTGTTACCATTGGTAAAGGAACTATAGTTCGGGATTCTATTATTATGAATAATACCGAAATTGGAGATGGTTGCGAAATCACAAAGGCTGTTATTGCAGAAAATGTATCCATTGGTAACTCTATAAAGATTGGTGTTGGAGAAGAAGTGGATAACGAAACCCATCCTCATATTTACAACCATGGTTTGGTATGTATCGGAGAAAAGAGTATTTTACCGGACGGCTTGACCGTAGGAAAGAATGCTTGCATCTTTGGAGAGACTACAGCAGAAGATTATAAAGACTTAGCATTAGCTAGTGGAAAAACTTTAATCAAGGCAGGTGATGAAGCGTGAGAGCAATTGGTATTATTTTAGCAGGTGGTAATAACCGCAGAATGAAAGAGTTGTCAAAGAAACGTGCTATTGGAGCAATGCCAATCGCTGGTAGCTACAGAAGTATTGACTTTGTCCTTAGTAATATGACAAATTCCCGTATTCAGAAGGTTGCTGTATTGACACAGTACAATGCAAGAAGCTTGAATGAGCATTTGAGTTCTTCTAAGTGGTGGGATTTCGGTCGTAAACAGGGAGGCTTGTTTGTATACACCCCTGCAGTGACTGCAGAAAACAGTTCTTGGTACAGAGGCACAGCAGATGCTATTTATCAGAATATTCATTTCTTAAAAGATAGTCATGAACCTTATGTAGTGATTGCATCTGGGGACTGTGTTTATAAGATGGATTACAATAAGGTTTTGGAATATCACATTCAGAAAAAAGCCGATATCACAGTAGTTTGCAAGGATCTTCCTAAGGACGCACCGTTGGAACGCTATGGTACCTTGAAAATGAATGAAGAATGCAGAATCGAAGAATTTGACGAGAAGCCTATTGTAGCAAAATCCAATACGATTTCTTGTGGTATCTATGTAATCAGAAGACGTCTTTTGATTGAAATGATGGAGAAATGTGCACAGGAAGATCGTTATGATTTTGTAAAAGATGTTTTGATTCGTTACAAAAACCAGAAGAGCATCTATGGTTACAAGATTAAAGATTACTGGAAGAATATTGCATCTGTTCAGGATTACTATGATACCAATATGGACTTCTTAGATCCTGAAATTAGAAATTACTTCTTCAAGCAGTATCCGGATGTTTATTCAAAAGTGGATGATATGCCTCCGGCAAAATACAACAGCGGCGCTCAGGTGAAAAACAGCTTAGTATCCAGTGGTTGTATTGTAAATGGTACAATTGAAAATTCAGTTATCTTCAAGAAGAGCTTTATTGGAAATAATTGTGTCATTAAAAATTCCATTATTTTGAATGATGTTTATATTGCGGACAATACTTATATTGAAAACTGTATCGTAGAAAGTCGTGGAACCATTCCTGCCAACTCTAAATTTGTTGGAGAAGAAGGCATAAAGATTGTAGTAGACGAAAGCGATAGAATGTTGATGCAATAGAATCTGTATTAGGGGATACAGGTATAGCCGTGGTTAAAAAGGGAGACAGCGTATGATAATTACAGATGTAAGAGTAAGAACCGTTGAGAGTGAAGGGAAATTAAGAGGAATTGCCTCCATTACCATTGATGATGTATTTGTGGTGCATGATATCAAGGTCATTGAAGGAGATAAGGGATTGTTCATTGCTATGCCTAGTAAGAAGGCAGCAGATGGTGAGTACAGAGACATTGCCCATCCTATTAATTCTGCCACAAGGGATTCTATCCAAAAAATGATTCTGGAAAAATACAAACAAGTATTGGAAGAATCAGAAGAATAATATTATAATAAGAAGCACAGTCGCAATTGTGGCTGTGCTTTTTCTTTGGGCTTTTATTTGCAAAAAGAATAATGGAAATGGATAGTTAATTGGAGAGGAAGTTATGTTTATTATAGTTGGATTAGGAAACCCTACAAAAGAATATGAACATACCAGACATAATGTTGGTTTTGATGCAATAGATTGTTTAGCGGATAAATATGGGATTCGTATTGGAGAGAATAAGCACAAAGCACTTATAGGAAAAGGGATCATTGAGGGCGTGAAAGTAATTCTGGTAAAACCTCAAACCTACATGAATTTGAGTGGGGAAAGTCTGCGGGAAATTGTAGATTATTACAAGATAGACCCAGAGGATGAGGTAATTGTGGTATATGATGACATCAGTCTGGATGTGGGACAACTTCGTATCCGAAAAAAAGGAAGTGCAGGTGGACACAATGGAATTAAAAATATCATTCTCCATCTAGGTACGGATGTTTTCAAACGCATTAAAGTTGGTGTAGGGGAGAAGCCAAAAGAGATTGATTTGGTAAACTATGTTCTAGGCCATTTTTCCAAGGGAGATAGAACCACCTTAGAAGGAAGCTTTGAAGATATTGCAAAAGCAATTGTTTTGATGCTGCAGGATGATGTAGATGCTGCAATGAATTTGTACAATACCAAAAAGAAAAAAGAAACACCTGAGAAGGTACAAGAACAATCCAATCAGGAATAGAAGTTTATTATTATAGAAGTAAAGGATAGTAGTAGATGCTAGCATTGATGAATCCCCTAAGGGAAATGGCAGAATATGACCAGATAGCAAAAGAATTAAAACAAAAGAATATGGTTTCTTTATCAGGCTGTGTGGATTCTCAAAAGCTGCATCTTGCCCATAGTCTGGGGGAAGATTTCTCTGTAAGATTGTTGATTACATATAGTGATTTACGAGCTAGAGAGATTCGGGAAGAATATTTGATGTATGACCGTAATACTTATGTTTTCCCCGGAAAAGATTTGATTTTTTATCAGGCAGATATTCATGGAAATCAATTAATCAAAGAACGCATTCGAGTCCTGCGTAAACTTTTTGAAGGTGGCAGAATGACCATTGTGACCACCTATCCGGCTTTATTAACCCCTTTATTATCTGCAGAAACTTTTCAAAACAGCATAGTAAAATTGCAAAAAGGAAGCGAAATCCAAGAGAAAAAATTGATCGCCAGATTGGTGGATTTAGGCTATGAGAAAACCCATCAGGTAGAAGAAGGGGGACAGTTTTCTGTTCGAGGCGGTATTATTGATATTTTTGATTTGACAGAGGAAAACCCCTATCGAATTGAACTTTGGGGAGAAGAAATTGAATCCATTCGAAGCTTTGATTGTTTGAGCCAAAGATCCATTGAAAATTTGGAATCCGTATCTATTTATCCTGCGACAGAAATGATTTTGACAGAGTCACAGATTCAAAAAGGAATGGCTCGCATTGAGAAAGAAGCTACAAAACAGATTGAAACGCTTCGTAAAGCAATGCTGACAGAGGAAGCCCATCGATTGAGTCTGCAGATAAAGGAATTGCAGGAAACTGTGTTGGAATTTCGATCCTTTTATAATCTGGAAAGTTACATGTCTTATTTTTTAGAAGAGGTTTATTCTTTTGCGGATTATTTTGGGAATCGAGCTGTATTAGTTGTATTGGACGAGCCGAGCCGCATTATAGAACAGGTAGAAGGCGTAGAAGCAGAGTTTTCGGAAAGTATGAAGCACCGATTGGAAAAAGGCTATATTCTTCCGGGACAAAGTAAGTTTTTATTTACGAAAGAACAGGTTTTTCAGAAACTAAAGCAATTTCCTATTATGAAGATAGGAATGCTAGAAGAAAGAAACGCACTATGGAAAACCAATGCAAAATATAGTATTACTGCCAAAAGCATGGTTTCCTATAATAACAGCTTTCCTTTGTTAGTAAAGGACTTGAAACGCTATAAAAAAGAAGGCTATCGTGTACTTTTGCTTTGTCCATCAGGAGTAAGAGGAAAACGGTTGGCACAAGATCTGCGAGAAGAAGGACTGACGGCTGTATTTAGTACAGATCCCATGAGAGAAATTCAGCCGGGAGAGGTGGTACTGAAAACAGGAACCGTGAAGCGAGGCTTTGAGTATCCGCTTTTAAAATTTGTGGTGATTTCCGAAAGCGATATTTTTGCTGTAAAGAAGCAAAAGAAAGCGCCCAAAAAGAAATATGAAGGTGCCAGAATTCAAGATTTTTCCGAACTGAAAATCGGAGATTATGTGGTCCATGAAAGATACGGGGTAGGAATTTACCGCGGTATCGAAAAAGTCGAAGTAGAAAAGATCGTAAAGGATTATATTAAAATTGAGTACCGGGATGGCGGGGAACTATTTGTATTGGCTACCTGTCTTGACTTACTACAAAAATATTCCGGTAGTGAGGGAAAGAAACCTAAAATTAATAAACTAGGCACCAAGGAATGGTCCAATACCAGACAAAAGGTAAAAAGTGCAGTTTCGGAAGTGGCCAAAGACTTGGTAGAATTGTATGCTGCCAGACAGGCTAAGCAAGGCTATCAGTACGGACCGGATACGGTTTGGCAAAGGGAATTTGAGGAATTGTTTCCCTATGAGGAAACCCAGGATCAGTTAACCGCCATTGAAGCCACCAAAGCGGATATGGAAAGTCATAAGATTATGGACCGCCTGATCTGTGGGGACGTGGGATATGGCAAAACAGAGATAGCTCTGCGAGGGGCTTTTAAGGCCGTGCAAGAGGGCAAACAGGTTGCTTTTCTGGTACCAACTACTATTTTAGCACAACAGCATTACAATACCTTTGTACAGCGTATGTCAGCCTTTCCGGTACGGGTGGATTTATTGTCCAGATTCAAAACAACTACAGAGCAAAAAAATACCATTGAAGGGCTGAAAAAAGGACTGGTAGATATTGTTATCGGAACCCATCGCCTGCTTTCCAAAGATGTGGTTTTTAAGGACCTTGGGTTACTGGTTGTAGATGAGGAACAGCGTTTTGGAGTGACTCACAAAGAAAAAATCAAGCAGATGAAGGATGATGTGGATGTGTTAATGCTCAGCGCTACCCCCATTCCCAGAACCCTTCATATGAGTCTTGCCGGAATCCGCGATATGAGTGTACTTGAAGAAGCTCCGGGGGATAGAGTACCCATTCAAACCTATGTCTGTGAATATAATATGGAAATGGTACGAGAGGCTATCAGTCGAGAATTGGCAAGAGGGGGACAGGTATACTATGTCTATAACCGTGTCAACAATATTGCAGATATTGCTCAGGACATTCAGAACTTGGTGCCGGAAGCTAATGTGGCCTATGCCCATGGGCAAATGAAAGAAAACGAGCTGGAACGAATTATGTTTGATTTTATTAGTGGGGAAATCAATGTCTTGGTATCCACTACCATTATTGAAACCGGCTTAGATATTTCTAATGTCAATACTATCATTATTCATGATTCGGATCGATTTGGCTTATCGCAGTTATACCAGCTGCGTGGTCGAGTGGGAAGAAGTAATCGAACTGCCTATGCATTTTTGATGTATAAAAGAGATCGAATGATTTCTGAGGTAGCAGAAAAAAGATTGGAAGCCATTCGAGAATTTACGGATTTGGGTAGTGGCTTTAAAATCGCCATGCGTGATTTGGAAATCCGTGGAGCGGGTAATCTCCTTGGCCGAAAACAGCATGGTCACATGGAAGCCGTTGGATATGATATGTACTGTAAAATGTTGAACGAAGCAGTGAAAAAATTAAAAGGACAGCCTACTCGTTTAGACGATTTTACTACATTAGTGGATTTGGATGTGGATGCCTTTATTCCATCTTCTTATATCGTAAACGAGATACAAAAACTGGAGATTTATAAGCGAATTGCAAGTATTGAAACTGAAGTGGAAGCAGAAGAGATGAAAGAAGAACTGCTGGATCGTTTTGGTACAGTACCATCCTCTGTCATCAATTTACTTCGCATTTCCCTAATTCGTGTACTGGCACATAAGCTGTATATTAACGAAATCCAGGGAAAGGGAGAACGAATCAGTTTTATATTCCGGGCAGATGCGCCGCTTCAGGGAGAAAAAATACCACTGTTTCTAAAACAGTATAAAAATAAACTGCAATTTAAAGCCACCGGTACTCCTGAATTTACCTATCGATTCAAGAAGACTACTATTGTGGAAAAGGATGTAGAGCTTTTACTGCAAAATACGGAGCATATCTTAAAAGATATAGAAGACAATTTATATTTGGAAAACAAAAACCCCTCTTAGCGAGGGGTTTTTGTAATATCTTCTGTTGAAAAGCAAATTTTTAAGCCATCACTACCTGTTTCAGCTGATGGGTATAATCCTTCATCGCAATAAAGGTAGAAAACGGAGTGGCATTCTTGGTGTAACTGTTAATAGATACATGAATGGTGTTTTGTTCATCTTTGTTACAAGCTTCTGTAAACATTCTGGCAAAATCTTTATTTAACTCTTTAGAAGAGTTCTGTTTGGACTGATTATTTTCTCCTCTGGAATAGGCATCCTTTAGAGACGGCATAACCGAAACCGCTTGAATTTTGTTGAGTGCTTCATATCCGTATGCTGTTTTATTTCCCTCCTTGGTGAATACCTGATCCGTTTTAAAAAGCTAACTTTTGCTTTCTACTATTAGTATCGGATAGATAAAACAGAAAGTTTATAGCAAAACGATAAAATTTTCAGAAAAATAAATTCATATTTAGACAACTATCTGTAAATAAAAATAGAATTCATTATATTCCTAACACAGCCAGTATAACAAAAGCAAGTAGCGTAATGACAGTCGTAACGGAAAGAGAAGAGGATAGGAATGCCTGCTCTTTTTCGTCCTTTGCAAATACAGGAAGTACATACGGTGGAGGTAAAATTAACATTACATTCAGTGCATGGTCTAAGGTATTTCCCATGCCAATGAAATGAACAAACATACCGGCCAAAATACGAAGAACAATCAAAATGCTGTAACGAGAAATCAGTACTTTCCAAACATCCATCCAAGGTACATTTTGAAATACCAAATCATAGCCAATGGTGAGCAAAATAATGGCAGAAGTTGGGGCGCTGATAAAATCGGTAATGCTATTTAAAATCACATTAGCGCCTATGGATACCATATTCTGGTAAATTCCGGAAACACCTAGGAAGACACCTACAATAATAGCAATAATAATAGGGGATTTTATCATATCCATAAATAATTCTTTGGCAGAATTTTTCTGATCCTTTGCAATATCTATACCCAATAATATTTTATATAAGGTGAAGACAAATAAGGTCTGTCCCAAATCAATGCCGGCAAAGCTGCCAATCGTTTCGTTTCCATACAGAAGCATATATAGAGCGTAACCAAGCATGCCGGCTTCAAAGCCTGTTGTTAAAAAGGGAAGGAAAGGGGATTTGGCGCCTACGAGTTTTCCCATTATTTTTCCCAGGGCCCAGGCCAAAATACAGATGATAAACATCATCAGAAATATGAGTATATTTTTGCTGGAATACTGCATGGTAGCAAATGCGTTGATTAAAACAGTGGGTAAAGTGATGTTTACTACTACGGATTTTAAAGTGTTTACACCATCGCGGTTGATAATTTGCATCTTTCGGCAGATCATACCGATGATTAACATGATTAAAACCGGTAAAACCGTACTTAAAATTTGAAATGTAGTATCCATAAAAGATCTCCTTTGTATTATTCGTTCTAGAAATAAGCGGTAAGACTAATAAATATTTTACCATAAAAATTTACGAAATAAAGTATTGAATTGAGGTAAATGGAAAGAAATATGGTATTATAGTATTGGCATGGATGTAAGAAACAGAATGCTATTATGAAATAGGATAATTGACTAAATTACACAGGAGGGAAACATGAGAAAAGTAAAATGGGGGATATTAGGAACTGCAGCCATTGCAGTACGGGATAGCATACCGGGAATGTTGCAGGCAGAAAACTGTGAAATGACAGCCATTGCCGGCAGAAGTATGGAAAAGGCATTGCAGTTCAAAGAAAAATACGGATTTTTAAAAGCCTATGGTAGTTATGACGAATTGTTAGCAGATGAGGAAATTGAGGCAGTATATATTCCATTGCCTAACGAAATGCACTGCGAGTGGACCATTAAGGCCTTGCGAGCAAAGAAACATGTGCTTTGTGAAAAGCCTTTGGCACCAAATGCAAAACAGATTGCAGAAATGTTTGCTGCAGCAAAAGAAAATGGTGTATATCTTATGGAGGCTTTTGCATACTTACACGGTCCTTTTATTAATGGGGTAAAAGAAGAAGTGGCAAAAGGCACAATCGGTGAAGTGGAATATATGGAATCCGGATTTTTGACTTCTGATTATGATATGTCTAATATTCGTATGCGAAAGGAAACCTTTGGTGGTGCGTTGTATGATTTGGGCTGCTATTGTACCAGTCAGATTCTTTGGGTACTGGGAGAAGAACCAAAGAAAGTACAGGCAATAGCAGAATTTGCCGAAAATGGTATTGATGTTCTCACCACTGCGATTATAGATTTTGGCGACAGAAAGAAAGCTACCCTTACTACAGGTATGAACCTGGCTACAGAAAAAGATATGCGTATTGACAGATTTCGTATTTTCGGTACCAAAGGAAATATTCGCTCTAATGTAGAATTTAATGAGTGTGGCGATTTGCAGTATATCCTTACAGTAGACGGAGAGGAGACAGTAAAAACCATTCCTACGCCACAAAACTATAAGTTGGAAGTAGAACAGCTTTCTCGCTGTATATTAGAGGGAGAAACTCCTTATGTGACAGAAGAGTTCTCTTTAAGAAATAGCAGGTTGTTGGATGCAATTTTGGAGAAAATTGGATATTAATCCATAACGGGGAAACAGTAGATGGAAGGCAGGACTTTTGAGCAAAGAAAGAAATTGTTTAAAAGTTCCTGCCTTTATATATCATATATCTTGTCAAATACCACTTGCCCCTGGGAGCGCTTTTCGATATAATGAATAAGTCATCATTTGTTGACAAAAATTAAAAATATGCAGATATAGTTCATCGGTAGAATGCTAGCTTCCCAAGCTGGAGAGGCGGGTTCGATTCCCGTTATCTGCTGCAAAAAAGCCCGTGGCAACACGAGCTTTCTTTCATATTACGGATGTATAATAAATTGTAAAGCTTAAGTCGATATAAAAAGGACTATTTATGAATACTTGGAAAGAAAAATATATTGGTACAAAAGATTTTTATATATATGTATTGGGAATTGCTGTTCCAATGATTATCCAAAATCTGATTACGAATTTTGTCAGTATGTTAGATAATATTATGGTGGGACAGGTGGGAACTGCCCAAATGAGTGGTGTTTCTATTGTCAATCAGTTTATCTTTGTGTTTAACCTGACTATTTTCGGCGGAATTTCCGGAGCAGGTATTTTTGGCACCCAGTATTTTGGAAAAGGAGATCATGAAGGGCAAAAATATACGGTTCGATTTCGATTAATAACGGCAGTTATTATTATGGGATTTGGATTTGTAATTTTGCATTTTGGAGGCCCTACGCTGATTTCCTTGTTTTTAAGTCCGGAGGATCCGCCGGAAATGGTAGCGGCCACTATGGGCTATGGCATGGACTATATGAAAATTATGCTGCTAACTATGCTGCCTTTTTCTATTGGTCAGGTGTATGCCAGTGTGGTAAGAGAGTGTGGGGAAACTAAAATTCCTATGTATGGCTCTCTTGCAGCCATTGGGGTGAATTTGTTTTTAGATTATGGTCTGATTTTTGGTCATTTCGGTATGCCTAGCTTGGGGGTAAAAGGTGCTGCTATTGCCACCGTGATTGCCAAGGTGATAGAGGCTTTGGTTGTGATTGTATGGGCCCATACCCATCCAGAGAAAAACCGCTATTGTAAGGGCCTGTATCGTGGCTTTTCGATTCCCAAAGAGTTGGCAGTACAAATAACAGTAAAAGGAATGCCTTTGCTTGTAAACGAATTCCTGTGGTCCGTAGGAATGTCAGTCATTGCCCAGTGTTATTCCGTTCGCGGCCTGGAAGTGGTGGCTGCCAGAAATATAGCCAGTACCATTACCAATTTGTTCAGTGTGATCTATATCCAGTTAGGCGGAAGTATTGGTATTATAGTAGGCGCCAAGCTGGGAGCGGGAAAACTGGAAGAGGCCAGAGATACAGATAATAAGCTGATTTTCTTTAGCCTTTGTTCTACCCTTTTGGTAACATTAAGTTTATTGCCGGTTGCCAGATTCTTTCCACAAATTTATAACACAGAGTCAACCATTAAATCCTTGGCGTCCTATTTTATCTGCGTACAGGCGTTTGCGTTGCCATTGTTTTCTTTTACCAATGCATGCTATTTTACCCTTCGAAGTGGAGGAAAAACCGGTATTACCTTTTTATTTGATTTTGTATTCACCTGGTTTTTGCAGATACCTTTGGCTTTTTGCTTGTCTCGTTTTACAACAATGGATATTCATATATTGCTGGCAGTGGTTACCTTTTCTGAGGTGTTTAAAGTAATGGTGGGATATTTTATGATACGAAGTGATATATGGATTAATAATCTGGTAGAAAGCCTGTAAAATGCAAACTGTCCAGAATAGTTTCGGAGCTTGTTAGAAAGGACAAAAGATGGTAAATTGGGGAATTCTAGGGGCAGGGAAAAACAGAAGCCTTCGTGGAAGAAAATGGAATCCAAAAAGAATGGAAAAACACCTTGAGACAAAGCATAAAATAAGGTAAGATTATCTTTGTGAGATTTTGACAAGATTCGCGATAACAGGAATACTATGAAGACAATATATATTTTATTAACCAGATCTACAACACTGGTTTCCAAAATGATACATTATACCACATCAGCCGATTACACCCATGTGTCTATTGCCTTTGATGAGGATTTGAAGCAGCTTTACAGTTCTGCCAGAAAAAATGGACGAACCATGTTTCCGGCGGGACCATGTAAAGAAAATCTTCGAAAGGGATATTATAAAAAGCACATGAATATTCCCTGTAGCTTGTATAAGCTGGAAGTGACAGATCAAGTGTATGAGCAAGCTAAAGCGGCAGCAGAATATTACATAAGGAATGAGCAGTATTATCAGTATAATATTTTAGGACTGTTGCTTTGTAGAATGGGGATTCCTTATAACAGAAGTCATAAATACTTCTGTTCGGAATTTGTAGGAGAAATATTAGAGAAAAGCGGCGCTATGGAATTGGAGAAGCAGCCTTCTTTAATTCGTCCTATCGACTATACCGATATGCCGGATTTGTCCTGCGAATTTGAAGGCACTTTATTGGATTTGTTAAAAAGCAAAAATCAAATGCAATATGCCTAAAGAATATTCATTTAACACAAAGGAAGCAATATGACAGTACAAGATAGATTCTTAAAATACATTTCTTATTGGACAACTTCAGAAGATGACAAGGAGACCAATCCTACAGCGGAAAGAGAACGGGAACTGGCAAAGGCGTTGGCAAAAGAACTGGAAGATATGGGCATTGAAACTAAGCTTTCTGATACTTGCTATGTCTATGGTAGAATACCAGCTTCCAAAGGCATGGAGGGGAAAACTCCTATCGGTTTTATTGCTCATATGGATACTGCGCCGGATTTTTCGGGAAAAAATGTAAGTCCATGTATCCATGCAAACTATGCAGGGGAAGATGTGGTATTATCCGGCTCTGGCGACCTACTAAAACCAACTGACTTTCCGGATTTAAGGAATGCAATAGGAGAAACGCTTATTACTACAGATGGAAACACTCTTTTAGGAGCAGATGATAAAGCCGGTGTAGCAGAAATTATGACCTTGGCAGAAGAACTTGTGACGGGAACTGTTCCTCACGGGGAAATCTGGATTGGATTCACCCCAGACGAAGAAGTGGGAATGGGGGCAGACGGATTTGATTTAAACTGTTTTGGTGCAGCCTATGCCTACACTGTTGATGGTGGTTATGAAGGAGAAATTTCTTACGAGAATTTTAATGCGGCAGCAGCATCTTTTACTATCAAAGGAGTAAGTGTACATCCCGGTGATGCCAAAGATATTATGGTAAACGCAGGGTTATTGGCAGCAGAGTTGGCAATGGAATTGCCCGCAGAGGAAATCCCCGGAAGAACAGAAGGCAGAGAAGGTTTTTTTCATTTAACCAATATGAATGGAACTGTCAGTGAAGCGAAATTAGAGTATTTGATTCGTGACCATGAAGAAAAAAGATTTCAGGAAAGAAAGCAGTTTTTACTGGATTTGACTAAAAAAATGAATGAAAAATATGGTGTGGGAACGGTTAGCTTAATAATTATTCCATCCTATCAAAATATGGCTTCTGTGTTACAAGATAAAATGTTTATTGTGGAAAAGGCAAAAGAAGCTATCAGGAAGAATGGCTTGGAAGCACAGGTGATTCCGGTTCGTGGAGGAACGGATGGTGCCAGACTTTCTTTTATGGGGCTGCCTTGTCCTAATCTTGGTACCGGTGGACATGGTTTTCATGGGCCTTTTGAGCATATTACGGTTGAGGCTATGGAACGAGTAGTTAAAGTATTACATAAAATTGTAGAAAGTGTAGATTAAAATTGGTTTCAAAGAAAGCATAAGATTTATTTTAATCCGTAGTTTCTCTATTATGTAAAATAGGAGTAATAATCTGATGGATTAATTCTGCGGAAGGGTTGGGACGACGTTTTTTTCGTTCTGCGATTTCTGCAACCAAGATGTCCAAAGCTGTTTTGGCAATGACATCGATTTGCTGTCCCACGGTAGAAGTAGGGATGACTGATTCTCTGGAAATAGGAGAGTCATCAAAACCAATGATGCGAAAGCGCTTGGGTAATTTGCCATATTTTCGCAAAATAATATTAAGTAGTATATGAGCCTGGGTATCGTTTTCCACAAAGATACCCAGCTTTTCTTTTGGATAATTTTTCTCAATATCCAGAAAGTTTTTCATAATAATATCTCGATTTTCTTCGTAAGAATTCACCGCTTTATGTAAATACATTTTGTGAGACACCTGATATCTATCACAGGTATCTTCAAAGGCCTCCATACGTCTGTGAGACGGAATGGTAGCTGGCAGATCTCTACCAATAAAGAAAAGCTTTTCGCAATGATTCTGAATCAACAGCTCTGTAGCCAGGCAAGCACCGGGGTAATTACCACTTCGCACACTGTGGATATGTCGATCTTCTCGCTCAATCCCTACTACAGGAATAGAATAGCCTGCCAACTCTTCGGAAGGCATGGTATGGCTTAATACAATCAAACCTTCTACCTTGTAAGCTAAAAGTTCCTGGATATACTTTCGTTCTGTCTGGATGTCGCCATGTCCCGTAAATACCATAAATTTATAGCCATAGTCAGGATAGGTAGAAAGTAATTGATTTAACATGGCAGAGTGATAATCATCATAAAAAAGAGTAGGCATAATAATGCCAATGCATTCGCTATGTCCACTAGCCAGAATTTTGGCAATTTTATTTTTCTTATAATTTAATTCCTTCAGTGCGGTTTCAATTTTTGCCTGATTTTCCAAAGTAACTGATTCGGGATTATTAAAATAACGGGAAATAGTTGTTTTAGAAAAACAGGTATACTTTGCAATATCACTAAAGGTTACTTTATTTTCTGCCATGGGAACGCCCTCTTTTGTATAGTTTCTACAAAACAGTATAGCATTAGAAAAATAAAAATGGCAATAAGTAACTGGTTACTTTAAGAAATAATAAAGGCTTTGTGAAGAATCCATAAACTTTAAAAAACCATCTTGACGCATGCAACTCTCAGTGGTAATATGTGGAAAACGACGAAAGTAACCGGTTACTTTATCGGTTACATGAATTGTTTTTTGGATAATATACACAAATGAATAAAGAAAATATAATAGATTCATTTGGAAAATATTATTGAGATTCTAAAGGAAGCAAAAACATGGTTCTAAAGGTTCCAAAAAGGAGGATATGAAAAAAATGAAATTATACGGAATCAAAAATATTGAACAGTTTTTAGAAAAAGTTGGAGAATGCCAGGGGAAAGTAGAATTGGTATCTAAAGAAGGGGATAAGTTAGATCTGAAATCCCAGTTATCAAAATACATTGCTTTGGCATCTATGTATCGTAAGGATGCAGAAGTAAAAGAGTTAGAATTGGTTATGAGTGAACCGGAAGACAGAGTTCGCATGTTACGATATGCTATGTGTACGGAATAAAATCTGAGAAGATGTAATCTACATGTAACCGATAAGTAGTAGTGTTTCAAAAAATAGGAGGGACCAATGTTAGAGACAAAAATTAAATTAGACAATGTAGATAAAGTAATTCGTTTTGTTAATTTAGCGGAAAAAATTGATGCAGATATGAATGTAATATGTGGCAGTATTGTATTGGATGCAAGATCCTTCTTAGGGATTTTGAATCTGGATTTAGGAAAGCTTTGCAGATTACAAATAATTGCAGATGAAAAGAAACATCAAAGTATTTTATCAGAGTTAAAAGAATACATTGTGGCATAAATGTAACATATTTTATGCGAAAGGATGGCAGGGGCCATGTATCACCATGCTATAAAAATATAGCAATTTACGGAATGATACGTGGCCTCAGTTTTATTATAAACAAAATTTATTAAAACAAATAAATAAATAATATAAATCACTAATCAATTGACTGGAAAACGATGAAAATGATAATATAAATTACAAGTTCTACTATTGTATAGGAATTTCCATAAAAATCCAAAAAGTAATCGCAGGAAATTCCATAAAAACCACAACTTGAAAGAACATTTGTGAGGAAATAATTGTGGTCGATTATAGTCAGGTTAATTTGGGCAGGCAAATGCAGGAAGAATTGGAAAAATTGCATATTCGATATGTGTTCCAGCCCATATTTAAGCGAGATGGTAAAACGATTTTTGCCTATGAGGCATTGATGCGACCAGAGAATACGACGGTAGACAGGCTGATTGAGCAATATACCAAGGAAGGAAAACTTCACTTTTTAGAGGTGGCAACCTTTATAGGTGCTGTACAAAGTTATTTGGAACGAGGGTATCAGGAATATGTTACCATCAATTCATTTCCTTCAGAGGGTTTTACAGAGGAAGAAAAAAAGCAGTTTGATGAGATGTTCCCAGATTTTAAGGATAGAGCCATTATAGAAATTTTGGAATATCCTGCTTTATGTATGGATGATTTAGAAGGGAAAGAAAAGCCGAAACAACACAGAGAAGATTTCCTTTTGGCAATTGATGATTTTGGTAATGGAAATCACACCACCCTTCAATCTATAGATATTTATCATCCCAATATTGTGAAATTGGCCAGGGAACTTGTAAATGGTGTGAATACGGATTTTGAAAAACTGTTAAATGTAGAAAATGTGGTAGATGAGTTCCACAAACATGGCATTTTAGTGGTAGCAGAGGGAATTGAAACCTGGGAAGAATTTGAGTGTTTGAAACACCTGGGTGTGGATTTGTTCCAGGGCTATTATTTAGGAATGCCGACATAAATTAAAATTTTATCCCCCCTATAAATAGAAACATACTTCAATAGAAGAAGCCATCCTTTCGTAAAAGGAATGGCTTTTTCTATTTTATGGACCCGGGGGACGGGGTTAGGGGGCCATTTTGTTGCATATCAGGCAAACTATTGTATAATGGAATAAGTCAAAAATGGGTAGCGAAAATAGCGTAGAATATGCAAAGCGTTTGAAAGGTATATTTTTCATGAGTGAATATAAAGAATACTTGGCCCTTGTGCAAGAAAAAATAAAAGAACGAATTGAAGAATTAGAAAAATCTATTCAGCAGGGCAATTTAGAAATCCAGGCAATGAACGATTATTATTGGGAAAACTATACGGAAATGGATGAGTATGGCTACGAAAATTATGATAATCAACGGACTCTTTTTGCCAGAGTAGATGCTAACAGAGAAAGCCGGATTAGTTGTGCACGCTTAAAGAAAATGTGGGATTCTCCTTTCTTTGGAAAAGTGGAATTTTTATATGATGGGGATGAACAACCGGAGGAGTTTTATATCGGTATAGCAAATTTTTCGGATCCCCAACAATTTTCTTCCTACATTTATGACTGGAGAGCCCCTATTAGCAGTCTGTTTTATGATTACGATAAAGGACCTGCCAGCTATGAAGCGCCTGATGGGACTTTTACGGGAGAAATCAAATCCAAGTGGCAATATAAAATTAAAAACGGAAAAGTGGTATATGCTTTTGAAAGCGATTTTAAGATTGATGATGAGATTTTAAAGGAAGAACTGGGAAAGAATGGGGAAGTAAAATTAAAAAATATTATTCGTACCATTCAGGCAGAGCAAAATGCGATTATCCGTAATCGAAAAGATAAAGCCTTGGTTATTCAAGGGGCAGCAGGTAGCGGAAAAACTTCTATTGCGCTACATCGTATTGCGTATTTGCTGTATCACGAAAGAAACACTTTGAAATCATCCAATGTGCTGATTTTGTCTCCCAATACCGTATTTGCAGACTATATTTCTCATATCTTGCCGGAGCTTGGAGAAGAAAATATTCAGGAAATGAGCTTGGATATTTTTGCCTACAGAAAACTGCGGGGAATTGCAAAAGACTGCGAGGATCGGTATCACCATATTGAAAAGCGAATGGAACAGGAAAAAGAACTTTGGGCTAGTGGTAATCATCCCACCTTTTTGTTGGAAATAGAAGAAGCGGATAAGCGGTATCGATTTAAACAATCGAAAGATTGTGTAGATGCTATGGAAGGCTTTTTTATCGAATTGGAAGACCGTCTGATAGAGTTTCGGGATATTTCTTATAAAAAAATGGCTATGCGTGCAAAGGAAATGCAGGACCTGTTTTACGATAAATTCGCAGCCACTCCCATTTTGTCCAGAATAGATGTAATCAGAGAACGATTTTTAGATGAATATGAAACCCTGTATGGTGCAATTTCGGAAAATGATTTGATCGTTTTGCAAGAAAAATTTGACAGCCTTTATGTGACAAAAGACTTATATGAAATCTACAATTGGTTTTTGGCGGATATGGATTTTCCACTCTTAAAGGATTTGCCAAAAGAGGAAAGGATTTTGGACTATGAGGATGTGTATCCACTACTGTATATGCAGTATTGCCTGGAAAAAGCTCCGGTACAAAAGACAGTCCGCCATTTGGTAATCGATGAAATGCAGGATTACAGTTATCTGCAGTATGTACTGCTTTGTAAAATGTTTCCTTGTAACAAAACTATTTTAGGAGACAAATCCCAAACAGTGGAGGAAAGTGGAGAAGATATAAGAGGATTTTTGCCAAAGCTTTTGGGCAAGGATACGAAAATGATAAGTATGAACAAAAGCTATCGTAATACCAGAGAAATAGCGGCTTATGCGGGCAAATTTTTAACAGATGCTGAAATCCAGTATTTTGATCGTCACGGGAAAGCAGTGGAAGAAAAGTCTCTGGAAAATATGGATGCTGTGATGGAAGATGTAAAGAATAAATTGCAGGAAACAGAAGTGAACTACGAAACGGTTGCGATTTTAACTATGTCTATGGATTCTGCAAAAGAAATCCACAAAACCCTGGCAGAAGATGGTATAAAATGCACTTTGTTAGATAGAGACTCGGTATCTTTCCAAAAAGGATTAACTATCACTACCTATTATTTCGCCAAAGGGCTGGAATTTGATCAGGTATTCCTAATGCCGGAAAACAAGCAAAGCAGCCACTATAATCAGTTCCAGTATATCGGTGCCACCAGAGCATTGCATGAACTGTATGTATACCACTAAATAAAAAGGGGATGTGCCATCAGGCCATCCCCTTTCGAAATACTATGGATGTTCTTATTCTTCGTCTTCGGCCTCAGCCTCTTCGAACTCTTCTTCATCTAACAATTCATCAAAGGCATCTGCAACAGCTTCGAATTCTTCGTCAGATTCGATGGCAATGAGATTTAATTCGTCGTTGCCTAAATCTTCGAACTGGTAGAAGTACAGTTCGGCGTCTTCCGCAAATTCACCATTTTCATCTACCGGTACTACAGCGATATACTGTTTTCCATCTACCGGGAAGGTTGCAAGTACACCGCATTCCAATTCCGTATCATCATCCAAGGTTAAGGTGATGGTGTCCAATTCCATTTCATCGTATTCTTTACTCATTTTTCATATCCTTTCTCAATTTATTAAAATAAAGTATGTCCCTGTTTATATCGGAATTAACAATCTAACATTGTTTTACCTGTACCAACTAATTTTTCAAAATCTGCAATAAAGGCTTCTACTGCAGAATCAACAGTAACATTTTTCATCAAACCTTCAATTACATCAGGACCAACGGTTGCGGCGCCAATACCATATTCTGCCAATTCCAAAACCTGCTGGGTATTTTTGAAGCTGGCTGCCAGAAGTTGTGTTTTCATACCATTATTTTCATATATGTCATGAATACGCATGGTAGTCTGTACCCCGTCACCGCCAAGGTTATCAATACGATTGACATAAGGGGCAGCGTAGTCTGCGCCGGCTTTCCCTGCAAGAAATGCTTGCTGTGGAGTATAGATAGCAGTAGCAGTAACACGATAGCCTTCTGCAGATAACGCTTTCATTGCTTTTAAGCCTTCTTCTACAGTAGGAATCTTGATCAAAGTATTTTTTCCTAAACGCTCTGCAATTTTTCTGCCTTCCACAACCATGTCTTCTGCTTTTCTGGAAATAACCTGCACGTGTAAATCCGCATCTTTTCCAATGAAATCACGAATCTGTGTCAGAACTTCATAAGGATTTCTACCACTTTTTGCAAGAATAGAAGGATTAGTGGTCACTCCATCAATGGGGTAGAATTCATACAGGCGTTTGATTTTTTCAAAATTAGCATCATCAATTAGTAGTTTCATAAAAATCTCATCCTTTCGATAGTAATGTAATACATATAAAATGAAAAAACTTTCGTCAAAATACAACTAATTTGATATTAACATATTCCCCAAAGATGTCAATTACACAAAAACTATTGACAATACTTTCACACTCTACTAAAATAAACACTAATCGAGAAAATGACAATGATGGAGACAGTACATATTCATTGAAGCGTCACAGAGAGCCGCAGATGGTGAGAAGCGGTACCAGTAAAGAGTATGGAATATCCCTCCTAAGTCGCAGTACCAACGCAGAGATTGCCAGTAGATACTGACGGGTTCCTCCCGTGACAGAGGACGCATATGATGGTATGTCGTAAATGGAATTTGGTAGAATACTCTCCCGACGTTTACGCGTCGGGATTTTTTTTGAATAGAACGAGTCTAGTTCACATACAAGTGCATATGCTTGCATAAATGCACTTGTATGTGAATTAGACGACCAAACAAAATAAGCAAAAAAGCGATGTATTACATCGCGATTTGCGCATTTTGTTTGGTCAGAATACGACAGTGGCGAAGCCACGAGTATTCTGAAGTTCTATAACTTGCATTAGGAAAGAAAAGGAGAAATCTATGAACAACACAGTAGAAATCAGATGGCATGGCAGAGGAGGACAAGGCGCCAAAACAGCTGCACTGCTTCTTGCCGATGTTGCTTTCAAAACGGGAAAATATGTACAGGGGTTTCCGGAGTACGGTCCGGAGCGAATGGGAGCACCTATTACTGCTTACAATCGCATTAGTGAAGATCCCATTACCATTCATTCCAATATTTATTATCCGGATTATGTAGCAGTGGTAGATGACAGTTTATTGGAAGCTATTGATGTGACTCATGGCTTAAAAGAAGAAGGTGCTGTTATTGTGAACACTGCTAAGCCGATGGAAGAAATCGTTTCACACCTTCGCGGATATAAAGGAAAGGTATATTTACTGGACGCAAGAGATATTTCCGTAAAAACGCTGGGAAAAAATTATCCCAATTCCCCTATGTTGGCAGCCACTGTAGCTGTATCAAATGTAATGGAAAAGGATAAATTCTTAGAAGAAATGAAAGCATCTTTTGCCCATAAATTTGCAAAAAAACCAGAGGTAATTGAAGGAAATATGAAAGCTTTGGAATTGGCCTTTGACGAAATTGCCAAGCAGTTTTCCTAAAACACAGTCCAATCATTCACAAAAGAAAGAGGAATAACCTATGATTAGCGATAGAATTAATGAAAGAAGTCCCTGGCAGGACATTACAGAAGCAAATCAGGTCTACGAAAAAGCTACCTCCAGAGAGTTTTGTACCGGAGAATGGCGTACTTCTACTCCTGTATGGGTAGCGGAGAAGTGTAAACAGTGTTTGCTGTGCATACCGGTTTGTCCTGATTCTTCTATTCCGGTAGAAGACAAAAGAAGAGTAGAATTTGATTATGATCATTGTAAGGGCTGCGGCATTTGTGCGAAGGTATGCCCTTTTGATGCAATTACCATGAAGGAGGGAAAATAAGATGGCAATTCGAGAACGTTTATCCGGCAATGAAG
>JAKSSF010000019.1 GCA_024403235.1 Lachnospiraceae bacterium
ACTGTCTGCTGACATGGACTCTTTGTTTGCTTCCTGAATCTGGATATATACTTCTTTTCTATAAATCGGGACTTCCTTTGGAGCGGTAATACCAATTTTTACCTGATCTCCTTTGATATCCAAAATTGTGATTTCTACATTGTTGTTAATCACTAAAGCTTCATTTTTCTTACGGGAAAGTGCTAGCATGATTCACCCTCCTTTTTCTGTGCTTTGATAATATCGTAGATAGGGAATTTAATAGGATATTTTTCAGTATCTACAATTATCTGGCTTGCTTTTCTGGCATCTGCGTTGATTACGATAGGGGCCTGAAGATTTACGGTCATTTTAGTTAAGTCAGAAGGTACGGAAACAGTTACAAGAACCAAGGTATTCTCTTCTGTCATAGGACCAATAGGTGCCAATAAATCGTCTTCTACTTCCGGATTATAGTCAGGAGCCACACGAAGAGGATCCATTACAGGCATTGCAAATTCAGGTTCCTGCATAGACTGCAGCCATCTGATGGGAGCGTCTTTTCCTTTTTCCTCGTTGTGTACCAAGGCAAAATCGGTCATCTCAGGGAAGCCGATGATTCCACCAGGGAAACGAATAATTTTGTCATCATCAATTTCGATGGTTCCAAATACTCTTGTATCTACTTTCATGATTTTTCTCCTTTTTTCTTTTTTATATTGTAAATGATATACGGATTGTTCCGCGCTTCGCGCTCTCACAATCCTACACAATATTCGCATATCGTGGTGCATTCGCCCCACTTTTATGCTCATATTGTGTTAGGTCATAAAGTCATTTCAACACTGATATGCAAGCATATCGTGTTGAATGACCTTTGACCTTTATATCATTAAATAAACTGCATCAAGTTAGTCTGCAAAATCTTACCCGTAGACATCAGTGCTGCATTGTAGGTAAGTTCTGCGCTACTTAGCTGAATAGCTACTTCTGTAATATCTGCATCTTCATTTTCTGACTGTAAGGTTTCAAAGTTGGTTTTCTGGCTCATCAATCGATTTTCGATAAGTTCCAGTTTTCTGCTTCTATTACCTACAGTAGTCACAGCATAGTTTACATCATCCAAATGCTTCTGCATTTTTGTAATACCATTTTCAAAGGCTTTCTGCATCTTTTCCTTTAAGAAAGTAAAAGACTTTTCTGCTGCTGCCAACTGCTCTTTGATAATCGCCTGATCTGCTTCACTATAAGAGGTGTCTTTAGACATGGTTTCCAACTTTTTCACAATCTTTTCCATATCCATCACATCTTCTAAGGTTTTCACCATATCATCTACATCGCGTTTGATGCTGTGATCAAAGGCTTCATCTGCAGTAGTATTGACACGAATGGTTTGGTTTAATCCCACATCGTATTCAATGGGCTGATGTTCTTTTGTGCCGTCTAAATATTCTTTATTATACTCAATGGCCGGTGTTTCTTCTGTTTTAATACAATGGAAGAAATGTTCCGGCTTCAAATCATTTTTGTTCCATTCTTTCTTCTCATATACTACACGAATCTCAGCTTCGTTGTCCACTGTTGACGGATCATCCTGCACACTCATCAGCTCGTTGTATTTATTTTTCCCTAAAAGAACTTCACCGGTTTCTTTTACCAGAACCACATCATCGTCACCCACGCTGTTATATGGGCTGGGATCTTCATAAATAGAAGCGGTAGTTGCTGTAATATTGGTTGTAGTAGTAACAGGCTTACCATCTGCATCCAGTTCTGTTTTATTATAACTAATACCGGTAAACCCACTCACATTATCATAAGAAAGTCTCAGTCTATAGATTTCTTTCTGTTCTATGCCTGTTTCCTCAATACCGGCATGATCGGCATCCTTGAAATTGCTTTCATTCAAACTTCCAAGTTTCCCTGTATCCACATAGGTGATTTTATCTAAAATACTATTATCAATCTGCTCTGTAATGGAATATGTTGCAGAAGTTTTCTCTGTAAATACCAGATTGGTGTCGGTACGATATCCGGTAAATACAGTTCTGCCTGCATAATCTGCATTTCCGGTAGCATAAACTTCATCTCTCAGAGCCTTCAAATCTGTCAAAAGGGTTTCTCTATCCTCTGATTTCAAATCTTCATTACTACCGCGGTTACATTTACTAATCATATCCGTCACTACATCTGCCATAGTAGAAAGGGCAGATTCTGTAATAGAAAGCCAAGCCTCTGCATCCGGTACATTCTTTTCATAATATTGATTAATCTGATTTACATTGGTGCGAAGACGCAACGCCCTGATTGCCACGATAGGATCATCAGAAGGTCTTACCACTTTCTTTTCCGTGGCCATCTGTGCACTTAATTTATCCTGTAACAACTTGTTGGTGTTGATATTGGACAGTGAATTATTTTGGATTACCTTTGTTGTAATTCTCATAGGTATACTCCCATTCTTTTCTATAAATCTGTCATTCCGGAATCCGTTCCTACAAGACTTTTCGTTGATACAATTTGTATATCGGTCTTTCCATCCCTTTTCCTAACCCCTAAATCCAAGAAAACAAAAAATCTCTAACCTTTTGGCTAGAGATTTTTTGTTCTACTATCATAACAAGAGAGATTTATACAAATATTTGAAAAGAATCTAATTATACGCCTGTTTCCAGAATCAATCTGTCATATACTTCTGTCAGTGTCTGAATCATTTTAGATGCCAAAGTATATGCGTTCTGGTATTTTACCAAGCTGACTGCTTCTTCATCCGTATCTACGCTGGAAATGGAAGCTCTCTGATTATCAATAGCTTTCCCCACATTGCTATAGTTGTTGTAAAAGCTATTGGCTTTGCTGGCATTTAAGGCAATATCGGATAAGATGTTGGTCAAAAATTCGCCGGTAGATGCGCCACGGAAGGATGCCACTTTTTTATCATTAATCATATTGGTCAGTCGGTCGATGTTAGCATACTGGTCTGTACCAATACTGGTCTTTTGATCTGCAGCGGCTGCCTGGTCCGTATATTTGGTAGCCAGCAAGTCGGAATCATTGATTAAGGCCTGCAAAATATTAAAGTTCTTTGCAGTCATACGATAATAACTATCGCTTTCTACATTGACCTTTGTAATCTCGTTTCCATCCTTATCTTTGGCACCCAAAGCTTCCTCAAACAGATACTGTTCCCTATCGGTTTCATGCTGGGCAGAAAACAGGATATTACCGGGATTGTCATAGTCATCTAAACCTTCCTGTAAAATCCCATTAAAGGCCTGCGCAAAGGTACGACACCACTCATTCATCTGTTCCATATAGTAGGGAACGCCCTGATAATCAGTAGAATGTCCCACTTCCGCCTCTTTTCCCAAACGAGTTTCTGTCAAGTTGGCGTCATTTAAGGATTCATCTATGGTAAAGGTATACTGTTCTGCTGCACTGTCATATTCCCAAGAGGTGTAATAAAATACCTGATTTCCTAAGGTAATCTTTCCACCATTATCAGAAAGGATACATTTATTCAAATCCTTCAAATATTCATGCTTTACATCTACGGTAACGGTTTTTAAGGGATTTCCGTTTTCTCCCGCTTTTCCTGCAAGTCCAATAGCAGATACGGTTCCTTGGAAATTTTCTCCATTATTACCATCACGCATATGCACCAGACCCATCAGCTGTCCGCCAAGGCTGGCATTATAAATATTAAATTCATCTCCTAAAGCACCGGTCTGCTTATTGCTTACCCAGTACACATCATAAAGACCATCTATATCAGACTGATTTACCTTTTCCTTATTGGTTCTGGCTACACAATCCAAGGTATTGAATTCGTTGGTATCTACTAAGGGAAGACCACCTGCAACTTGTACCAGATAGCGGTTTGCACCGGTCACACGATCCGGATTGTTAGAATCGATAACAGGTGTTTCTGTACATTTTACATCTACAATCATAGAAAGCTTATCAATCAAGGTGGCTCTCTGGTCACGAAGCTCATTGGCAGTGCCGCCGCCAACTTCGATAACATTGATCTGTTTATTCAAAGTAGCGATTTCTTCTGCTAAGGAATTAATCTCGTCTACCTTTAGCTTAATTTCCTGGTTCAAATCCTTCTGCACCTGCTCCAGATTCCCTGCCATACCATTAAAGTATTGGGTTAGGTTTCCTGCAAAGCCAATGAACTGGGATTTGGTACTCTCGCTGCCGCTTTGTTTCTTTACTTCTGCCAAAGCAGAGGTAAAATCATCGAAAATGGTTTTGAAGCCTTCAATCTTGCTGTCATCTGTAAAATAGTCTTCAATCTGTTTCATGTAATACTGTTTCATTTCATACTCGCCAGTATAAGCGTTATTGTCCCAGTATTTCACATCATAAAACTCGTCACGAATTCGTTCGATCGCCAATACATCTACACCGGCACCGGCACAACCATAGGTAGAAAATACACGAAGTGCATCTGTTGCCTGTTGGTTTACCTGCTGTCTGCTGTAACCTTTGGTTTCCACGTTGGCAATATTATTTGCAGTTGTATTTAAGGCTGCATTTGAAGTAGTCAAGCCTGAATATGCAATATTTAGTCCAAAAAATTGGGATGGCATAGCCTACCTCCTTTACTGACCTAAGGTGTTTAATAAATGTGCCAACATTTCGTTGACAACATTGATATATCGGCTGGAAGCGTTATAAGCATTTTGGAATTTTACCATATTGGTTAATTCTTCATCGGAAGAAACACCAATGACCTGTTCTCTGGAAGAGAAAGTAGCATTTACAGTAGCTTCCTGATTGGCTACGATACTCTTAAATACGCTTCCGGAATTGGCTACCTGTGCAACCAAGTCACCATAATAATCGACAAAATTTGTCTTTTTCTTTACATTTGGATTTAAAGTATTGGTTTCTGCGGTAAAAGCCTGCTTGATTTTGCTTATGGTTTCATAATCTACAGAATCATCCGGTTTTACAAATCCTAATTTGGTAGGATTTTGCACCAATTCTTTATTGATAATCATATTGCTGACAGAATATAAGGATTCGTTCACATTTGGGTCTTCCTCCTGGAATTCCCAGGTGCCGTCATCCTTTTGTTTATATCCATCAGAGCCCACCTTCTGGAATATCTGAATAGGAGAACCATCCGGATTACAAAGATATCCGGTAGCAGGATCACTACTTTCTGCCAAAATACGATTCATGGTAGAGCAAACATTATGTACCAACTGGTCAAATTCCGCCTGCACATTCATAATCACGGACTGACTTAAAGAATTGGTATATTTGTCTTCGGAAAGGTCTGTATAATTTGCTCTATGGTCGCCTCGTGCTAACATGGTAGACTTAAGACTTCCGATATCTGTATTCAAATCTGCAGAAATCAATCGATCTAAATCAAAAACTTCTGCGCCTTCAATATTGTAAACCTTTTCTCCTATATCATTTAAGGTATAGGAAGCATTTTGAATCCAAAATGGAGTATAGAAACCGGTTACTTCGTCACGCTGCAAGCCGATTTCATAATAGTTTTCTGCCTTCACCAAATCCACATCTTCCAACTGCACATTTACATTGCCGTTGTAATCTTCCTGATAGGAAATTTTAGCCATTTTAGACAATTCATCTAAAATCTGGTCTCTGGCGTCTCGTAAATCGTTGGCTCGCTCGAACCCACCACATTCAATTTTTAGGATTTGGTCGTTGAGGGATTTAATCTGTTTTGCGTAGTCATTGATTTTGTCTACGCTGGTTTTTACCTGAAGATTCAGATTGTCCTGGAAATCAGACAATCCGACATAGACAGATTTTGCACGCTCTAAAAATTGGTTGGATTTTTGTACCAAAAGTCCCTGGGTGATAGCACTGCTAGGGTCTTTTCCAAGCTCCTGAATGGAGGTCCAAAGTCCTTCCAAAGATTCCTGGAAGGATTCTCCATTCAATTCATCCAACAAACTCTCTACTTCCTCTAAAGCAGAAGAAGACACCTCGTAAAAGGCCTGACGTCCGGACTCTCGTCTGTAGGTCTGGTCCAAAAAGGTGTCACGAATCTGTTTTACCTTGGAATACTGTACGCCCAAACCAATCTGCTGATTGGAAACTGCGCGAAAATCTACAGCTAATGTATTATAAACTCTCGTTCCCTGCTGCACCTGCTGACGCACATACCCAACGGTATCTGCATTGGTCATATTATGTGCTGTAGTATTGAGAGCATTTTGACTCATTGTTAAACCGGAATTACCGACATATAAACTTCCCATTAATGACATAGGTATTTCCTCCGGATGTTACTGTTTCGCATCAAAGCCGCCATTTCCTCTTCCCATAATGGAACCGGAATTATAAGCGCCTCTTGTATAGTTTGCAGTCTCTGGTGCACTACGCATGGACTGCACCAAATTCATATTAAACTCTACCATTTCCAAAGAACTGGCAATCAATTCTTTGTTCTGTTCATTCACTCTTGCCAACTGTCCGATAGTATCCTTTAAGGCATCATGAACCTGGGCAAGGGCTTTCTGTTCTTTTGGTCTGGCAGCCATAATCTCAATAATATCTGCCAGTTTCAGGTTTTTAACATCCTTGTTCAGTACATTGGCAATATCCTGTGTATGCTCTGCTCTTTTGGCATCCAGGCGATTGATCTTTGCAACAATGTCCTGCTCCTCATCCGTGATCTTGGAAAGTCCTTCTAAATCGGACGCCACAATAATAGGGGTTTTCTTCATGGACAATTCCAGTAGACTTTCATATGCTGCATTTTCTTCCTGCAATACATTAATCAGATTTTCCATCAAACTAGCCACTGAAAGTATCCTCCTTTTCCCATTTTATGGCATAACTCCTAAGGAAACTCTAATAAAAACTATCCGTTTATTAGAAGTTTCCCATACCGGAGTTGTTGTACTTCTCAAATAATCTGTCAGCAAAGCTGCCTGCATCTACAGAGTAGGTTCCATTTTGAATTCTTTCTTTAATAGAAGCCACTACATCTTCTCTGATGTCGGGAGCGTCATTTACAGCCTGTTTTGCAGCCTGAATGTCTTTGCCAGCACTGCTAATCTGCAGCTGATCCATAAAGCCGGTTTTCTTTTCCTTCTGTGTCTTAGAAGCGTTTGTCTGGCTGTTATAAAGCTGCTGTACCTGCTGGAGTGTTCCCATTCCTATACGCATATCTTTATCCTCCTTGATTTTTTTGGATATCGAAAACATAATCATTCTATTACATTTTCTTCAATAATGTTATCGGAGTATTTGAAGAAAACTTTACCTGTAAATAGAATTTTTTCTCCCTTTTTTGTATCAAAATATAAAAATTTTTGTTTTCACAGCAAAAAGGAACCACAATGAAGTGATTCCTTTTTATTATACACATTTTAGTCCTGAAATAAAGGAGAAGAATAATATCTGTCCCCACTATCCGGCAACAATGCAACAATGGTTTTTCCTGCGTTTTCATCCAATTTTGCATACTGCAATGCTGCATACAATGCCGCACCGGAAGTAATACCTACTAAAAAGCCTTCTTTCTTTGCCAAATATTTGGCTGCACCAAAAGCTTCTTCTGCTCCAGCCTTGAAGATTTCATCATAAATCTTGGTATTTAAGATATCCGGTACAAAGCCTGCACCGATTCCCTGTAATCTATGGGGTCCACTCTTCTCTCCGGAAAGCACTGCACTGTCTTCCGGTTCCAAAGCTACGATTTTCATGGAAGGGTTCTTGCTCTTTAAATACTCACCAATTCCGGTAATAGTACCACCGGTACCAACTCCGGCAATGAAAATATCCACTTCTCCATCCGTATCCTGCCAAATCTCCGGTCCTGTTGTGGTCCTATGGGCTTTAGGATTGGCAGGATTTACGAACTGTCCTGCTAAGAAGCTATTGGGAAGTTCCTTTGCCAATTCTTCTGCCTTTTCGATAGCCCCCTTCATACCTGCACTACCTGGTGTTAAAACCAATTCCGCACCATAAGCCTTCAAAATATTTCTTCTTTCTACGCTCATGGTTTCCGGCATAGTCAAAATCACCCGATAACCTTTCGCTGCCGCAATGGCTGCCAAGCCGATTCCTGTATTTCCGGAGGTAGGTTCGATAATGACAGAACCTTCTTTTAAAAGTCCCTTTTCTTCCGCATCCTCAATCATAGATTTTGCAACACGATCCTTAACGGAGCCGGCGGGATTGAAGTATTCCAGTTTCACCAGCACTCTGGCTTTTAACTTTAACTCTTTCTCAATATTTGTAATCTCCACCAAAGGAGTGTGTCCTATTAATTCTAAATTGCTTTGATATATTTTTCCCATAATGATTCCCTTTCTTTGCTATCCTCTAATTCCTATGGAATTAGTATGGATTTGAATTTATTATAACAAACTGTTTTCTAATGTCAATATTTTTTTGAAATAATTCTTCTTTAGGGGAATTGTTCGTAAGCCTCACCTCGAAAATGCTTGGCATTTTACATCAGCTTTTGAAACTATGCTTTGATCTGAACAACGACAAATAAAAAAACGGTATAGTCTAGTAAATTCACTTACTAAACCATACCGCTTTATAAAATGCAATTTTTCTTATTTTTCTAACTCTGAAGTACAGTGTGGACATTTGGTTGCATCAATTGCAATTTCACTCTTACAGTAAGGGCAAACCTTGGTTGTAGGAGCAGCCGGCGCTTCCGGTTTTTTATGACTATCTGCCACTTTATTGATGGTTCTGACAATGGTAAAGATCACAAATGCCATAATAATGAAATTGATAATAGCGGTAATGAACGCGCCATATCGAATTTCCACATCCCCTACAGTCCATACAAGATAACTCATATCTGTATTGGCAATCAATCCAATGATAGGAGAGATAATATCATTTACCAAAGAAGTAACAATGGCTTGGAAAGCAGCACCTATGATAACGCCCACTGCCATATCCATTACATTGCCTCTCAATATAAACTTCTTAAATTCATCAAAAAAACTTTTCATTTTCCGTATCCTTTTTCTTTTTATTCTGCTTTTACTGCATCCTCAATCTCTGACAATACATCAAAGGAACCGATGATAATTCCACCAAATTCCTCCAAGTCATTTACAACCTCATCCATAGATTCTTTGGAAAGCACTGCGCTGGAAGCTGCCTCCTGGGAAGCTGCAGATAATACGGAAATACTATCTACAATTTCCTTGTTTTCTTCATAAATCGCACCCAAATCATCACTGATAGACTGAATATCACTTGCTAAGGTCTGCATGCTTGCGCCAACCTCGTCAAAGCTTGCATTTACTTCTTTGATCTTTACACGCTGGGTAGCGATACTATCTACAGACATCTGTAAACTAGTCTTAGTAGCAGAAGTAACATTATTTAACTGCTCTGCGATACTGGAAATCTCTTCCGTAGATTTTCTGGTTTCCTCTGCCAATTTACGAATTTCATCTGCAACTACAGCAAAACCTTTTCCGGCTTCCCCTGCTCTTGCTGCTTCAATGCTGGCATTCAATGCTAACAAATTGGTCTGAGAAGAAATATTCAAAATAGTGCCGGTAATATCTGCAACTCTGGCAACATTTTTAACCAATTCTCCAATACTCTCGGAAATCATTTTGATATTACCGTCTACATCATTTGCCTGATCTTCCAATTCATCCGATAAACGGATACCGGTTTTGATAGTAACGGAAAGTCCGTCTGCTACAGATTTGGTCTCTTCGGAAACAGCATTTACATTTTCCAAACGAACCTGAATCTGGTTTGTCATTTCTGCCTGTTTGGTAATCGCAACGGCGGTATCCTCTGCAGAACCTGCAATACCATCAATGGATTCTGCCCCTTTAATAACAGCATCCTGTACCAAACCCATTTTATCAATGGCGTCTCCCAAATCAGCTGACAACTGACCGGTAATGGCCAATACCTTGTCTTCTATTTCTTTACTGCGATCTGCAACTGTCGCTGTAGCCTCTACGGGCTTTTTCTGAAATAATTTCATCTCCCATATCCTCCCATGAATGGTTCCACCAGATGTCTCTAACGGGACCCTAAAATACGACTACTATTATAAAACTTTTTCTGACAGAATTCTAGTATTTTTCAGAACAAGGACGCAGAAAATTTTCTGCGTCCTCGCTGTATCATTTCTATAGCAATTCTAGAATATTTTATAACTTAAACAATGTACTAAGTATGCCACGACCTAAGGAGGCGCCAACATTGCCGCCAACCTTTTTGCCAAAGCTTCCACCCATACTACTGCCAATATTATTGCCGATTTCACGGCCCAATGTACCTGCTGCAGAACTGGCCACATTCTTTACCACTCGCTGTTTCGCTTTCTTTTTCTGCAGTTCTTCTCTTTCCTTCTGCTTCTGGGCAGCCTCTGCTTCTTTTTGTTTCTGTCTTTCTGCCGCTAAGATTTCTCGTTCTCTCTGTTTTTGGGCTGCAGTTTCTTCTTTTAAGCGCTGTTTTTCTGCTGCCGCTTCTTCTTTTAAGCGTTCCTTTTCCTCTTCTTCTTCTTCTGCTGCCTTCTGAGCAGTTTCTGCATCAATCACTGCTTTTCTTTGTAAGAATTCATACGCTGAATCTCGATCTATCATTTCCACATATCGTGGGTACAGGTCAGAGCCAATGATTTTATATTTTCTGGTTTCATCATCGATGGCACCCATCATACTCTGTGGCGGTAAAATCTTACATTTCTGCACTACTGTAGGCACACCGTTTTCATCCAAAACTGAAACCAACGCCTCTCCAATGCCTAAATTGGTCAATTCTTCGTAAGTATTAAAGGCGGGATTTTCACGATAAGACTGAGCAGCTACCTTAGCTGCCTTTTGCTCTGTAGGAGTATAGGCATGAAGAGCATGCTGCACCTTATTGCCAAGCTGTGCCAAAACTCCATCCGGAATATCTCTTGGACTTTGGGTAATAAAGTAAATACCAACCCCTTTGGAACGAATCAATTTCACAACCTGTTCGATTTTTTCCAATAAAGTTTTGGAAGCGTTAGAAAACAGTAAATGGGCCTCATCAAAGAAAAATACCATACGAGGTTTTTCCATATCTCCGGATTCCGGCAAGGTTTCAAACAATTCAGACATCATCCACAAAAGAAAAGTGGCATACATAGTAGGATTGTTAATCAGCTTTTGACAATCCAAGATCTGAATGGTTCCCTGTCCGTCGCAGTCTCTGGTGAGCCATTCTACAATATTTAAGGCAGGCTCTCCAAAGAATTTCTCTCCTCCTTCTGCCTCTAATGCAATTACAGAACGGATAATGGCTGCCAGGCTTTGCTTTGCAATATTGCCATAGGTCAAAGAATATTCTTTTGCATTTTCGCCTACATATTGCAGCATGGAACGAAGATCCTTGGTATCAATCAGCAGTAAATTTTCGTCATCTGCAATTTTGAAAATCACAGTTAGAATATCTGTCTGGGTATCATTCAAACCTAAAATACGGGAAAGCAGTAAAGGTCCCATTTCTGTAATAGTGGTACGCAGAGGCATACCCTTTTCTTCATAAATATCCCAGAAATTTGTAGGAAAAGCACGGAAACCAAATCCCAGTTCCTGTAATCCTAATTTTTCCACACGTCCCATTACATTTTCGCTGGCTTCCCCGGGCTTACACATACCGGCCAAATCCCCTTTTACATCAGCCAAAAATACAGGCACGCCACACGCACTGAAGGATTCTGCCATCACCTTTAAGGTAACTGTTTTACCGGTACCGGTTGCACCCGCAATCATGCCATGACGGTTTGCCATTTTAGGGTAAATATAAACCGGTTCTTCTCCTGCTTTTCCGATGAGCACTTTTTTGTCAAAATACATCTTTTTTATCCTTTCTTTTATACATCTATTGTAATAAACCCATTGTCTTTTAATATCTTCATATAACTAACCATTCTATTATACAACGGTTCTGCCTTTTCTCCAAATTGCAGTTTGACTAAATTCGCTATTTCGAAAATCGTTCTCTTTCCATCAATTAAGGGCCATATGTAACTGCCCATTTCATCCAGATGGACCTGGGTAGTCTTGGGTTTTTTGAGGTATTTCTGGGCAAGACGATTTACCATTCCGGTATTATCCTGGTAAATAATTACCCCCACGCCTTCCTGCATTTCCCACCGGAGATCATCTATATGCTTTGGTACTCCATCCAACAAATTCGTAGATTTAGGACCTTTTTTTGAAATATGCAGTTTTTGAAAAAGGGTCATCTGGGTTATTTTTTCTACTATTTTTTCTTTCATAAAAGCTCCTTTCTCTCTTTTTTGATGGTAGTCGCAATTATTTTCTTTTATCTATTGTACAAGCTGTTCTGCGAATGCCTAAGGTAGTTGTATGCTGGAAGATAAGCTGCTCCATCTGGGCCACTTTCTCCGTCTCGCATATACATACCAACTGAACACCGGGGCGATTCTTTTTCATACCAATGGCCAAAGTATATACATCAATGGGGTTTGCTTCCCACAATCGTTCTACACAAAAGCCGATTTCTTCTCCCGTCATATCATCTATATTGGTAGCAAGCATAACGCAGTCTTGGGACTCTGCCATTGTGCCATTTCCTACAAAACTTCTAACACAATTTGCTTTGGCAAAATCCTTGGTACCCATACCGTATCCGATTTTTGCAATCTCCATACTGGGACGATTGCCAAATTCCGTCGCAAAATGCTTCAAGATGGCTGCTCCTGTAGGCGTACACATCTCTCCATACTCTTCCCCTGCAAAGCTTGGCATATTCTCTAATAAATATGCAGTTGCCGGTGCCGGAACCGGTAAAATACCGTGTGCGCAATGTACATGTCCTGTGCCGGTACAAATAGGGGAAACCACTATTTTCTCTACATTTAATGCTTCCACCAGCATGCAGGTGCCTATAATATCCGCAATAGCATCCTTTTGTCCCACTTCATGAAAATGGATTTGGTTAACTTCCTTTCCATGGGCTTTGCTTTCTGCTTCTGCTACCAGTTTATAAATAGCAAGGGCCTGTTCTTTTACCCAATCGCTAACCTGCAGTTTATCAATGGTCTGATGGATATCTTCCAAGCTGGCGTGATGATGTGGTGCATGAGAATGGTCATGGCCGTGGTTATAGCCATGGTCATGATGCTCATGGTCGTGGTTATGGCCATGGTCATGATGCTCATGGTCGTGGTTATGGCCATGTTCATGGTTATGGTCGTGGTCATGAGGGTGTTCGTGGCCATGGTCATGGTCGTGGCTGTGCTCATGGCTGTGTGCATGGTCGTGATGATGGTCATGACTATGCTCTTCTTCTCCATTTACCAATACCTTCACATAGGTTCCCTGGATACCGCATTTTTCCTTCTTTTCTGCAGATACCTCCACCCCTTCTATTCCAATATGGTTGATTTTTTCTATAAATGCATTTTTATCCGGTACCAATTCTAACAAGGACGCCATCAGCATATCGCCTGCGGCTCCCATGGTACACTCCCAATACAAAGTTCTCATATTTTTCTTCCTTTTTTATTCTTTTCTAGTTCAACATTTTAACACAACTTGCCATAGTTTTGTGGTAAAATGATGGAAATGACAGAAAAAGGTTTTCTAAAACAGGAGGTTTTCTTATGATTGTAACATTACAAGATCAGGGCTATAGTATCACCATTGATTCTGTGGGGGCAGAATTAAAATCTTACATAGCTCCTAGCGGAAAAAACTATATTTGGAATGCAGATCCCCAGTTTTGGGCAAGATCTTCACCACTTCTTTTCCCTATCATTGGAAATTTAAGAGACAATAAAACCACTATTTATGGCAAGGAATACACTATTTCCAAACATGGATTTATGAGAGAATTGGATTTCTCCGTGGAAAAAGAGGCTGAAAACAAAGCAAGCTTTTCATTTACTTCTACAGAAGAACAATTATCTGTTTATCCTTTCCCCTTTACCTTTACCCTTACCTATGAATTAAAGGGAAGTAGCTTGGATATCGGATACTTTGTAAAAAACCGCGGAGAAGAAACCATGTTATTTAACTTTGGTGCCCACCCCGGCTTTACCTGTCCTTTGGAAGAAGACGAAAAATTCACCGATTATGTAATTCGTTTCCAGGAAGCAGAATGCTGTGACAGCCCGGTATATGATTTTGAAAACAACCAGTTTAGCTTCGCTCTGGCAAAAAGATATTTTGACAATACTACCACTTTATCCTTAAAGCATTCTTTGTTTGACCAGGATGCGGTAGTGGTAATTGAACCCAAATCAAGCTATGTGCAGATTGTAAATCCCAATACGGACAAAGGGGTACAGGTTGATATTTCTGATTTTGCTATTGCGGCATTTTGGAGCCCTATCGGAAAAGAAGCTCCCTTTGTCTGTGTAGAGCCTTGGAACGGTATTGCCATTTGTAACGATGAAGGCAATGATTTTGCGCAAAAACGTTATGTGCAAAAAGCTGCTGCCGGAGAGACAAAAGAATATCATATGGGAATTTCTTTGATGGAATAAGCTTTTATTCCATATTTTAAGAATGTAAAAAAGAGCATGTATCATAGCGTTGAAAATCTCATCTATGATATATGCTCCTTTTGTTTTATCTTGTTTTTCTACCATATCCAAATTGATTGTTTGTTATTACTCGACGGTTTTCTTTCGTCTTTTATACCGTCTTCTTTTTCTTTTATGCAATCCTTTTTCTGCCCGGAAAGCATTGATTTGATCTCGAATTTGGGAATACTCCCTCTCAAACAGCAGTTCACTAATTTCCTCTTTTAGAACCCCTTCATCTAAAAAGCCCTTTTTCTCCGAAGGATAGGAAGCCCTTTCCACAAACTTCTGAATCAAATTTTTCTTACTCAAATATTCATATTTGGGCATATCATGGAGTTCCTGCAATTTTGCCAGCTCCGGTCTCCATAAGATTTCCAGTTTTTTTGCCAAGGTAATCTTAGGATTCGGTTTAGGATCCCGCAGCATATAAAAATCCGGTACATTTTCTACCAGTTCTACAGTAATAATTCCCCAATGCTCCGGCACATGCTCTTCCACATGATTCCCATGACTGCTGCCTACAACAATAATATTGGCATCAAAATAGGTATCATAATCCTTCGTTTGACTTTTTAACCTGGCATAGGTATCTGCATCACTTTTGATTTCAATGCCCCAAACTTTTCCAGGCAGAACCATCACAATATCCGCCCTGGACCTGCCCATATTTTTTTCTTCTAAAATACGATTTTTCCCATACTTTATTTCCAGAAAGGAAAATAAAGGTTCCCGAATATCCTTATCTAACAGCATACCTTTATCCTTCTGTCATTTCTTTTGTCATTTCGAAATAGGGGGAAATGCCGTATCCATTTTTCTTATAGGAAGCAATGGCAGTTTCGTTTTCTGTCTCTACTTCCAGTTTGAATCGTACTGCCTGTGGGAATAGGCTTTCCAAATACGTAAAGAACTGGGTAGAAATCCCTTCCCTTCGGTAGGCAGGCTTTACATATAAGTCTTCTAACCATACGCATAAGCCACCATATTCTGTGGTGTAACTGGGTGCTATCATGGCGTAGCCTAAAAGTTCTTCCACACCCTCTTTTTCAAACACAAATCCGTCCACAAAGGGGAAATCATCCCGTATACAATCGGTAATATCCTGCTGTAACACCTGATCGGATGAAGTATGAAAAACAGCGGGTGAATCATAAAACACCCGCATCATTTCCATCACTGAATCTCTATCTTTTTCTTCTATTCTACGAATCGTAATCATTACTTTTCTCCCGAAAGCCAACATTTTCTTCGGCATAGGCTATTTTTCTTTATGCATACTCATGGATTTGGCTTTCTACCAGGTCATCCCCTTGATAGCAAAGTTTCATGGTAAAAAAGCCAGTCTTTTGAAATAGTTTTGGTAAAAAAAGACGATCTCCTTCCCACAATTCCAAGTCCATAATTTTATCCTTGGGGACAAAGCTTAAATCCCCTTCTTCACAGGGCTTTAATTCCCCTTCATACTCCGAAGCCGTAAACAAAAACATTTGCTGGCTCTCCCATGCATCTGAAACAAAGGTAACGATGCCTCGAAGCGCATAGGTTTTTAAGGTAAGACCGGTTTCTTCATACACTTCACGAAGCAGGCAGTCCTCTGGGCTTTCTCCCTCTTCAAACTTGCCTCCAACACCAATCCATTTTCCCTTATTCTCATCTACTTCTTTCTTGGTACGATGTAGCATGAGATATTGATTGTCTTTTTCGATATAACATAAGGTAGTGTTCTTCATATACTTTCCCTTACGCATCCATCATTTTGTACTGCATCCACTCGTATTTTAATGCAGAACCTACCATGATTTCTTCCGGCAGTAAAGCTCTGGCTACCAGTTTCAAATCATCTATTTCTATATCTGTTCTCTTTAAATGAGCATAATCTCCATCAATACTCACCACTTCGTAATACCAGGTTTCCATGATTGTCTCCTACTCTTCTTCCTCATCATCCTCTATAAATTGCTGATTCAAATAGGCATTCCAGGAAGCATTCGCTGCCTCCAACTCTTTCTTTTGCATAATTCGATTTCGCTCTGCCAAAATGGCCAACATTTCATCCACAATTTCCGTATCCGGCAAAATGGAATAATGAGATAAATACCCAAGCATTCTTCCAGCCGTAAAATCCGTATTCAAATTTCTAGTAATCAGGTCTGCCAGTTCTTCCGAATAGCCTCGCTCTTTTAGCACCTGATACAATTGTAAACTTAAGGGTGATTTAGGTTTCATACGATTATCCATCAAATCCCGATTATTTCTTATCCACTTCCCAAACAATAACGATATTATAGCCTTTGTCTTTTACCAAGGTAGAAGATTCCTGCCAACTGTGCAGCTTCCAGCCTTTCTTTGCACCTGCGTTCAAGGCATCCTCTAATTTACTTGCTACTTTAGCATAAGCCTCTTTTACCAATCCGTCGTTTACTACAATGGTTTCTACTTTGTACATGTTGTTTCCCTCCTTTAAATTTGCTTTCTTACCACCAAATACTCATCCCCATTTCGATAGTAAGGACAAGATTCTTTGTGATTTTCCATAAGACGATACCAATCATCCTCGTCCATATTTACACCGCAAACATACTCTTCATATTCTTCATCATAAAAATAATGCGCACAGGTATCACATTCCATTGTTTTCTTTTCCTTTTTTCAGCATATGCAAAGTCTATACTTTTACTACAAAAGAACGGACAGCCACAATCGACTATCCGTTTTTTATTATTTAACATTAATTCGGTGTAAGACTATCCTTCTGTTCCTAAATATTCTTTTTTTAATGCCAAATATTTCTTCTTTAAGTCATCTGGAACATCAATATCCAAATCTATAAAATTATCGATAATATAATCTTCTAATTCTTTCAATTCTGATTGAGAATCATCTCCATCTAAACTAAAAAGCAAAATCCCCAATTCATTCGCCCGTTGGCGCTTTCGGTTCATAAGTTCCAAATCAGATTGCGTGTAAGAGTACGAAGTTCTGTACCTTTTTGGTTTCGTAGGTTTTTCGATAGAAAGAATATCCATATATACCCCTCCTTTCAAAATTGATTGTACACTATACCAAATGGCAATAGCAAATCAATTACTTCTTCAAATGAAATTTCTGCTTTCCTATACTTTATAATGATTTTTTTAATATCAAAAAAATCTTCTCGAGAAAGTTGTTTTGTCTTCTCAATAACATATACAGCCCCATTATTACCTATAACTACTAATATTGAAATATTAACAATTTCAAAAAAAGTATTCATATCTTTAGGGGAAAAATAATTATTGCTAGGATGATTGTGAAGAACAATGTAAATACATCCAAATTCTCCCATTTGAGATAATAATGGCTCTAAGTTAACTGTACGACTATCTCCAAATGCAGTTCCAACAAAATCCAAAGTATTAAGATTAATCGCATATGCCATTTCCTTGGAAGCATGTTTTTCCTTAGAAAACTTTAATAAATTTTTACAAAATGCATAAATATAATTTGTTATGTCCGTATCTTCAATGGTAACAAATGTGGGGCGCGGCAGTGAATCTATAGTCGATTGTTTAATTTGATTTTCTTCAGCAACCATATCATTTAAATCTTGATTGAGCATTATTCCTTAACCTCTTATATCTAGTTGCTGAATATTATATAACGAAAAATCATCAATTACAAGTAAATGCTCCTCTTTAGATTCCCTATTCTTCTCCAAATCGACGAATACTTCCCGCACCAATCCATACAAGTATTACAAAGAACAAAGATACTATCACCTTTATTGCCAATAAAATCGGATTTAAGAAGATTCCGCCAAGCATTTCTTCCACTAGTACAAAACATGCTCCCACTGCAATCACGCATAATAGGATAATGAGAATGGAAAAGCCATTTTGAATCAGTCGTTCTTTTTCTCTCTTTTGCTGGGCTTTCTCTCGTTTTCCTACTTCTTCTAAGGCCTTGAAAGGACGATGGATTGCCTCTCTGATACGATCCAACTCAAAAGCCAGATTCAATTTTTGACAGAATGTCTGATATTCCGGAATTTCCGTAAATACAGGCATACAATACGCTGTTTCAAATTCCCATACTTCGTTTTGGCGTGCTTCTAATACGCTGCCCTTTTGTGCATCCTTTTGATTTACCTTCATTAAATAGGAATACCACACATATTTCTGGTGAAGCATCCAGGTATATAAGAATAGGTATCTGGTGCAAAATTCTGCAAAGAAATTCTTTTGAATATAGTCTTTCCGCAAAACTCTTGGACAAGCCAAGCATACAGAAGCCTCCTGAGACATACCCCACATAATGTCTGTAGCCGGATTATAGAGTTGATCATTGCTGTCCTGGGTATTTTCCATATAGGAAAACTCTTCGTTATAGCATTTACGAAGATAGAATAACTCGTAGCGATAATCGTCTTTTAAGGGCACTTCCCCATAGGTCAACACATTGGCAATTTCTGTCCCCGGGTTAGCGTAGAAAAAGTACCGAATGGGAAATGTATCCTGGAAACTGCTCATAAGATACTTTGCCATACCCAAAAATCCTTCAAACTTTGTATCTTTTCCAAATAAGGAAATAGGTTCTTGGGACGCATTCTTGATATAAGACAATGCAGAGGACACCCAAAGGGGTTCTTCCTTTTCAAAAGAAATCCGGAACGCAATCATCCCTACGCCGGTACGAAAACAAAACAGCTCTGCGTCCACCAAATAAAAACGAAAGCCCACTTCTCGTCCCAAATATTTATGTTTTCCTGTAATGAAAAGATCCGATGATTTTCCTAAGCCCAGTTTTTCTCTTTGTACTCTATTCAAACGGTAATGTTCATATAGACTGCCGTCTTCTACAGTACCTGCTACTTTTTCTGAGAAAAATTGAAAACTATAACTCAAATCATCCGTTTCTAAATCCCAGGGAGAAGGCGCAGGCGAAGTGGAGCGCCATTCAATTTCTCCTAAAAAATTCTTATAGTCCCCTTCTTTTTCCATTTGAAAGGGGATAAATATGTATGATAGATTGTTATAATATCTCATTGCTGTTTCTATCCTTAATAAATATATCTATTAAAAAATCCAATTTCTTTTGTTTTCCAAAATCGCGATAAAAAGCGACATATATAATAGTACCATTGATACAAAACTTCTGCCACTCTTTTCTTGAAAGAGCAATCTACTTTTCTACATTTTTTAAATGTATCTTATTGGTTCTGTTTCTTATTCCCATTCATAATCCATATACATTTTCTGTAAAATTTGCAAATAGAACATTGTATTGTCTTTAATTGTATTATTTTTTCAAAAAATTCAATATTTTTAGTGCAAATTTCAAACAATTTATGTATAATACAGATAAGTATTTCAATCTTAGGAGGTTTCTTTATGGATAACTACAAAAAAATTTACCATCCTTCCAACAATGACGTAGTTTTGCGTTATGTTTCCGGACACTTTGTAACACCTAACTCCCATGTAAATTATTATATGGATCTGTCTGATATGAAATGTCGTCAGAGAGAAGCCAGGGCTACCGGAGAAGAAATCGCGAATTTGTATTCCTTCAGTACCCAGATTGATACCATTCTTTGTTTGGACAATATGGAAATCGTTGGTGCATATTTGGCAAATAAATTAACCAAAGCCGGCTTTATGTCTCAGAATTCTCATAAGACTTTATACATTACCACTCCGGAATATAATATTTCCGGGCAGATTATGTTCCGTGAAAATATTCAGCATATGATTCAGGGCAAAAATGTATTAGTATTAGCCGCTACCATTACCACAGGTAGCACCATTCGTTCTGCCATCCGCTCCGTACAGTATTACGGCGGTAATGTAACCGGTGTAGCTGCCATCTTCTCTTCCGCAAGCAAGATTATGGATGTACCGATTCAAGCATTATATACCCAGAAAAACTTACCGGATTACACCAACAGCGCTCCGGATGCTTGTCCTTTATGCGCTGCAAAAACACCTATCTCTGCTATCTGTAACGGCTATGGATATTCTACTGTGCAGTAATGGGATAGTTCGAAAAAATCCAATTAATACATAATATAAGAAAAGGACAGGGTCCTGTATTACTTCAAAGTGTAATATCAAGTCCCTGTCCTTTTTGTTTCTTAATACATTCTTTTTTATGCGCGAAGCACTGCGCCGTATTTTTCTTCTACCACTTTTAAGATATTCTCAATATAGCCATCGATTACAGCAGGCTTAAATTCTTCCTCTCTAGGAGTAAATACCACGGAGAATGCCATACTCTTCTTATCCAATCCTAACTGAATGCCTTCGTAAAGGTCGAACAATTCGATGGAAGTGATGTAATCACAAGCATCCATGATTGCCTTTTCAATCTGAGCACAGGTTACTTTCTTATCCATTACGAAGCAGAAGTCCCTCTTTTCTTCCAAGAATTTTGGAAGTGGTGTGAATTTTCTTGCTTTGTCATAGTATTCTGTCAGTGCCTTCAAATCGATTTCAGCCACGTAGCTGTTTATTCTCATATCCATTTCGTCGATGATTTCATACAGCACCTGACCTAAATACCCTACTTCCTTACCTTCGCAAAGAATCTTAGCGGTTCTATGAGGATGTAAGAAGGTCTTTTCCGTCTTTTCATAGTCGAAAGTAATATCCAATGCATTGGCAACCACATCTACAATACCTTTCAAAGAGAAGAAATCCTCTTCTTCGCCAAAGATACCGATACAAATGGTTTCTCTTTCATCCGGATACTCTGTCAAAGGAAGTTCCCCCGGGATAAATTTGTTACCCATTTCGAAAATTCTTCCGGATAAAATACCCTTCTTTTGATTTCTAGCCATAGCAGCCAACATCTGTGGTGCTAAGGTAGTTCTCATCAAGGACAAGTCAATATTGATAGGATTGATCAGCTTAATAGCATGTCTTTCCGGTGCATCCTGGGGCAAGCGAATCAAATCCAAATCAGAAGGGGAGAAGAAGGAATAATGCATGCCTTCAAAGCACCCTGCTGCACACAAGGCTCTCTTGATTTTCAATTCTCTCTTCTGACGAAGGTTATAACCACCCATGGTAACTTCTGCAGTGGGAATGAAGGAAGGAACGATATGTTCATAGCCATACATTCTGATAACTTCCTCTGCTACATCCTGATAAGTAGCCATATCTTCTCTGTAAGCAGGAATCATCATGGTCAAATCATCGCCTTGTAAAACAGGTGAGAAACCAAGGTTTGTCAAGATTCTAACAATATCTTCATCGGGTACTTTAATCCCTAAAACACCATTAACTGCATTCACACTAACCTTTAATTCAAAGGGTTCTATAGAATTCCCACTATTCACATCGAATTTGGTAGCAGACACTTTTCCACAGCCCAATTCTTCCACTAAGTGAAGGGCTCTCTTCATTGCCATATCTGTTGTATATTCATCTACACCTTTGGTGTAACGAGCACTTGCATCTGAAACCTGTCCCAAGGCTTTAGAGCTTTTACGAATATTGTCATGGGCAAATTTTGCAGACTCAAACATGACTGCTTTTGTAGTATCCAAAATTTCAGAATTCAAACCACCCATAATACCGGCTAAGGCAACCGGTTTCTTACCATCACAGATAACTAAGTTACTATTGTTTAAGGTAAATTCCTTTTCATCCAGTGTAACAATCTTTTCTCCATCATTAGCCCGTCTTACCTGGATGGCATCTGCTTCCAAATAGTTAAAATCGAAAGCATGCATTGGCTGACCTAATTCTTTCAAAACATAGTTGGTAATATCAACCATGTTAGAAATTGCAGAGCAACCAACCAAAGCCAATCTTCTTCTCATCCAAGCAGGAGAGGGTTCGATTTTTACATCAGATACATAATGTGCCAAATATCTGGGACAAAGGTCCGGTGCATCTACGGTTACCTGGAAAGGAATGGTAACATCGCTTTCTGTATACTCTAATGCAGGAGCTTTTAATGGCAATTCCAATACTGCTGCTACTTCTCTGGCAATACCAAAGATACTCTGGCAATCCGGTCTGTTAGAGGTAATAGATACATCAAAAATCACATCATCCAAACCAAGAATGGGTTTTACATCTGCCCCCACTTCAGCATCCTCCGGCAAAACCAATAATCCGTTGTAGCCACCACCTGGGAATAAATCTTCACTTACACCAAGTTCTGTACCGGAACAAAGCATACCAAAGGAATCGTAGCCACGAAGTTTCCCTGCCTTAATGGTCATTACTCCTTCTACTGTCTTGTGATCCTTGGCAGTAGCATATACAGTAGCACCAATCAATGCCAATGGGAATTTTCCACCAGCCTTTACATTATCCGCACCACAACAGATCTGGAATTCTCCATGAGACCCTGCATCTACCTGACATAAGTGAAGGTGGGTATCCGGAATATCCTCACAGGTTTTTACGAGACCAACTACTACATTACTAATATCATGGCCCACTTCATATTTTTCTTCTACTTCGAAACCACAGGAAAAAAGTTTTTCTTCCAAGGTGTCGGGATCAACATTTACATCTACATATTCTTTTAACCAGCTTAATGGTAATAACATCTTTTTTCTCTCCTTTCTTCGAAAATCAATACCTTAGTCGTCAATCTGATCTAAAACGCGAAGATCGGATTCAAATAAGTGCTTAATATTGTTGATACCATATTTCAACATAGCAATACGTTCAATACCAATACCGAATGCAAGACCACTGTAAACATTACTGTCAATGCCACAGCCTTCCAGAACGGATTTATTTACCACACCGGCACCAAGAATTTCAATCCAACCGGTACCTTTACAAAGTCTACAGCCCTTTCCATGACACTGGAAGCAGCTTACATCCACTTCTACAGAAGGCTCTGTGAATGGGAAGTAAGAAGGACGAAGTCTTGTTTTGGTTTCTTCTCCGAAAATCTTCTGTACAAATACATCCAACATACCCTGTAAATCACAAAGGGTGATACCTTTGTCTACTACAAGTCCTTCCATCTGGGAGAACATTGGAGAATGGGTTGCATCATCATCCGAACGGAATACCTTACCGGGAGAGATAATCTTAATAGGTGGCTTCTGCGCCTCCATAACATGAATCTGACCAGAAGAGGTTTGTGTTCTAAGTAAAAATTCAGGACTTAAATAAAATGTATCCTGCATATCTCTGGCGGGGTGATCTTTTGGAATATTTAATGCCGTGAAATTGTAATAATCTGTTTCAATTTCTCTACCTTCGAAAATTTCAAAGCCCATAGAACCGAAGATTTCTACCAACTGTTCACGCATTTGAGTATTGGGATGTAAGTTACCTTTTTTGATTTTCTTAGAAGGTAGAGTAACATCAATCTTTTCACTTTCATAACGCATGCGCATTTCTGCTTCTTTGAGTTTTTTATCTAATTCTTCAAACTCAGCAGTTGCCCAGGTTTTGATTTCATTTACCTTTTTCCCGTATTCTGCTTTCATCTCGTTGGGAATCTTGCCTATCTCTCTCATCAGGGAGCCAATTTTTCCACTTTTAGAATCCATAATGTTTTTACGGTATTCATAGACTCCTTTGGAATTTTGGATGCCAACCAATTCCTCTTTGATTTCCTGCTTAATGGCAGCCAGCTTTTCGCTTAATTCTTTCAAATCCGTCATAGTAACCTCCTGTTTATGTTGACTGTTTTGTTTTCTCTAAAATAAAAAATCCCATGGCAATCAAGCCATGGGACGATTATTCACCGCGGTACCACCCATTTTCAAATAGGAACTCAATCCTATTCGCACTTTAGACATATCTGCTATGCCTGCATCCACTTAATCATACTGTTTTCGTGGAAGGCTCCAATGTTGAAATTCATACATGTACTAAGGTATTACGCTTTCAGCCAGTGACGCAACTCTCTGAGACAATCCTACATCTACTACTTACGCATCTTCAAAGCCTGTCCAATTTGAATTCATTCTACAATACTCTTCCCACAAATGTCAACAAAAGAGTAGTATTTCTACATAATAAAAGCACCCCAAAGGGATGCTTTCATTTTGAAGTATATTGTTTTTACTTGGAGAAAGAAAAATTCCATAAACCTTTTTTACTTCCCCAGTTTTGTAATTCCTCTACATTGTGGAATTCTCCGGGGTTTTCCTCACTGCAAATAAAATAACGAATCAGGCGATTCCAAAAACTTATATTCTGTGTCTCTATACCGATTTCTTCAATATACTATCTTAAGTTTTTACCATGGACTTTTTGCATTACATCAGAAATGTAAGCGCCATGCTCTTGGTTTGTTATATACTCATAAGGATCCATAAGCTTCTCTCCTTTCGGTTTTATAGCTCACTTTTCGCTTCGTCTAACATTATATCCCTATGAAAAATGTTTTGAATGTAAAAATATAACAAACTTTCCAGAAAATGGAGATATTTTCTATACATATCCCCAAAATTTTTAAGGATACAAGTCCATTTTCACTGACCTGCGTTAATGCTTTACTGCAAAAAAACTAGTTAAAATTGATTTTATGTAGTTGTATCTTCTAGCATATGAATTTTCTACACGAATTAGTTGCAGATTATGTTCTCTACAAATCTTATTTTTTTGTGCATCTCTTCTGCGAACCACTTCATCCTCCAAATGCTCTTTTCCATCCAACTCAATAGCCAATACGGGTATTTCTCTGTTGTTATATTTTTCATACACCACAAAATCAAATCGTCCGGTATAAAACAAACCATCATAATCCAAATTGTCCTGAAACACTTGAGATATGGCTACTTCTTTATGAATTACATATTTTGATTGTGTCAACCAGATATTTTCCAGTGCGTGAGTTAAACTCATTAAAAAAGCAGTCTCTGTTTCCGTGCTAAAAGGCTTAACCCCTAATGCTCTGGAATTGGTTTCTTTAGGTGTTACAACTGTTTTCCCTTCTCCTTTGACATATTGTAGTAATTCATATAAATCATCTTCTTTACTGCTTTGAGAGTGCAATCTCTCTACATTTTGTGAATCTGCTAAGACAATTAGCTGACTTTTCGCTCGTGAAGTTGCAACATTAATTAGTTCTCTATTTGATTTTAGCCATTCATATGTACCAGTTTGCGTATTTTCTCCTATTGCTGTAGAAAAAAGAATGACATCTTTTTCATCCCCTTGAAAAGAGTGGACAGTTCCACAAATAACATCATCTATTTTTTCTGCCTGAAGCGCACTGTTTATCATATTCTTCTGATTTACAAAGGGAGTAATAATCCCGATATTTTTATCTCTGTTAGCACGAACATACGCTACAATACGTTCCACCTCTGAATAGGATGTATTTTTTGTATGCTGCTCCTTATTATCTACCTCAACATAAACCAGCGGTTCTTTAGTATCTGCATTCGCCATGATATTTAATTGAGAATTATAATATTTCTTGTTATTAAAGCTAATAATCCTTGGGTCACAACGGTAGTGATTATGTAACAATATTTCATCACTAACAGAATCAGAGGCAAGATACACTTTATAAATGGAATTCGTTCTATAATTGTATTCCTCTGAAATCTTGTATTCTTTCATCAATCGGCGATTGGTAAATTCATCTAATAGTATAACTGGATTCAGCTGCTGCGGGTCTCCAACCAACATTAGATTTTCTCCTCGAATAATGGGTACTAATGACATAGCTGTATTACATTGACTTGCTTCATCCAAAATAACCATATCAAATAAGGTTTTCGGTTCCCCGATTCTATGGGCAGAAATGCAAGTTGTGATTATGACCGGAAAAACCCTCTGTAATTTTTTAATATTTTCTGAATTCTGTATATATTTGTTCAATTCCTGGCAAGCTTCATTCAAATCGTCATGGTATAGTATTTCTCGAAAGTCTGCGTATTTTTCCTCCTTCAAGCGTTTGATGTACTTTGCAGAAACATAATACAAATACTGTAAAAATTCTTCCTCATTTCTATCCAGTAATGCTAATGCATCTGATTCTTTAACTTCCGGTTTTGCTTCTAGAGCATCATTAATCTGCTGAAGCTGCCTGCCTTGTAAATCAAGTTCAAATGGAAAAAGAGCAGGAGATGTCGCGTTTCCATCTTGAAATTCTATCAATCTATTTATGGTTTCTTTCCGCTCATTTAAATCAATATAATCTTCATAGATTTTTAATAGCTCGGTTAATTGTTTCGCTCTTATTTTTCTATCATCTTTGCGCTTATCTAAAGTGCTCTCGAAAATATTGATTGACTCTACTACTTGTAAAAGTTCTCGCATATACAAGATAGCGTCTTTCACTTTGTCAATATTTCCCAATCTAAGTACTGGAAATGGAATAGTTTTGTTCCCATATTTTAAACTTTTAAGTTTATCAAAAACACCATTAATTGGATGATTATTATAAGACGCAAACAAAACTGTCCTCTCATTAAAAAAAGCAGTTACTATAGTGTTAATAATAGTATTGGTTTTTCCAGTTCCGGGAGGTCCTTGAATATAGGCTGTTGGATATTGCATTGCTTTGTTGATGGATAGCAACTGATCCAAATTAATTTTATTATCTACCAAAGCAATAGGATAACTTTTTATTCTCCTAGGTTTCTCTAATAAATCACCAAAGAAAGCTTTGATAGGAAATGTAACAGTTCCTTCCTCATACATCTCTAAAATTGCTTGATATTCTTTATGCAAATCAACAATAACATCATAACCAAGACCAATTACATAAGGAATATCGTCAACAGAAACACGACCTTGTGTATAGCGAATTATTCTATCCTTTATCCGTTCCTGATTCCTTTCAAAATCATTTAATAATTCAAAATCATCTGCATCCAAATATTTTCGTATACTCTCTTTTTTAGTTCCATCAATCATAAACTCTGTGCATATAGTAACTTCTTCTTCAGGATACATGGTTGCCATTTTGACATTCAAATTCAGTTTTCGATAGGCAAGCGGATATAATCCATTTTTTGTATGAATACTAAGTACATTGATTGCAAGCTGTTTCATACGAATATTTCCTGTTCTCGCAGGATTCTTCTTTTTATCTGCACGTATAGAAAAATTGCGAACCAACTCTGAAAATTGTTCTCGACTAAGCTTATATTCCGAATCTATAAAAGAATCTCTATCTAAACGTTTAATCAAATCATATTCCGTGAAATAAGGTGTTGCATCCAAACGGTTACATATTTCCAAATATTTGAGTATTTTGAGATTGGCAGTACTATCAAATATAGACCTATAACGGTCAGGATTTATGGCAATATCATTAACCAAGTTCTGGTTTATCTCACAATATGTGCCATCTACAATAACAGCTGACTGAATAGAATCTATATATATATTAAGTTTTTCTAACTGGTAGATTCCTAAATGCAATCCATCTACAACAAGCATACGTTTTCCAACTATCAAATCTTTAATGCCAATCCAGTAGTTTGTTATATCTCCTGATTTGTTACAATATTCAATTTTTAGCCATTTTCCTTCATGGATGGCACAAAAAATTTCTTTACAAACTGAATTCACACTGGCGCCCTCGAACTAATTCTTCACAAAATACTCCACTAACATACGCTGGATGTTCTCTGGATAAATTACGAGCGAATACACATATCCGCGCTCGCTCTGCTTTTTAATCAATTTAATATTTTGAGTTTCTCCTTTGACAGTAGGGGCTTTGGCATACACTCCTTCTGTCTCTTTTTCATAAATCAAATCATTTTCCATTAATATTTCAATTAGCTTGGTATTGGTAACTCTTTTTACTCTATCTTTGTCAGCAATTCGATTCATCTCATCTCTAATATCTGATATATATCTATATTCTAGATATTGAAATTGCTCTGCTTCACTTGGCAACAGCGAAAAATCTTCTTTTCCAGCTTTTTTAGGTTTCTTTTTTAATTCTACCGTTTCTACCTGTGCTGCATGTATTCCTTGCTTTTTATTTTGAAGAAGCTCCGGATAACGATTCACACAATTTTCTATTTCCTCTAAAAACCTTTCGCCATATTTGAAGAATTTATTATCTCCAACTCCTGACACATCCAGCATTTCAGATTGTGTCATAGGAACCTTTGCCGCCATATCTATTAATGTTTTATCACTAAAAATAATATAAGGGGGCATAGCCTCTTCTCGAGCGATTTCTAAACGAAGCGCTCGCAAAGCGTCAAATAATTTAAATCCAACAGAGGTAAGCGCTTCTGCTCCTTTTGCAGTTTTTCTGGTTTTGGTTTTTCTTTCCGACACTTTATCTTCATCCGTGATTTTTACCCAAACTTTGGTATCCGGATTTTTCAGTGCCCCAATATTGCCCATTTTGATTGTCTTAAAATCTCCAACCAGAAGATACTCTTCTATAATAAGCTGTTCCATAAGGCGATTTAACAGATTCTTATTTATCTTTGCTAGAGCCCCATAGGATTTATATCGGGTTGCGTCTATTTCTTCCAATCTAGCTGTTTTGGCACCTGCAAGAGTATCCATGATAATCGTTCTTCCATATCTGCCTTTTGCCTCATACACACAATTAATCATCTTCTTGGCAGCATCCGTCATATCTATCGTTTCAAATTCTCGCAAACAATTGCCACAATCCTCACATGGTTTTTCAGGGTTTTCCCCAAAATATTTTAAAATATAATTCCTTAGGCATTCAGTTGTATAGCAATATTTTTCCATCACCTGCAGTCTTTTCGTGTCACGCTCTTTAATTGTTTCTTGATCTGCCGGCTCCATATCATTCATTTCCTTATGATCCAATAAAAATCGATTAATAATAAGATCCTGTGGTGAGAATAACAAAATACACTTTGCCTCCACACCATCGCGGCCTGCTCTTCCAGCTTCCTGATAATAATTCTCCATGCTTTGTGGCATATTATAATGGAGTACAAATCGTACGTTTGATTTATCAATTCCCATTCCAAAAGCATTGGTCGCCACAACTATACTGGTATAATCAAATACAAAATCATCTTGCATCTTCTTTCGTTCCGATGTTGTCATACCGGCATGATACTTCGCTACAGAAAATCCTTGTTTCTTTAATGCATCATACAGATTGTCTACATTTTTTCTGGTGGCGCAATAAATAATACCGCTTTCTCCTTTATGCTCAGATAAATACTGCATCACATATTGTTCTTTATTCTTGGGCTTGTCAACTTGAAAAAAGAGATTTTCTCTATCAAAACCTGTAATTAGCATATAGGGTTCATATAATCTCAACGAGCATATAATGTCTTCTCGCACGACCTCTGTAGCTGTAGCAGTAAACGCAGAAATAATCGGTCTTTTACGCAGCAAAGAAACAAATTCTACAATTTTCATATAGCTAGGTCTAAAGTCCTGTCCCCATTGAGAAATGCAATGTGCCTCATCTACTGTAACCATGGAAATGGGTATCGCTTTTGCCAATTCCAGAAAGCTTTCGGTAATCAATCGCTCTGGTGCCACATATATAATTTTATATTTTTCTTCTCTGGCCTTACGCAAAGTTTCAAAATATGCTTTTTCTGTCAAGGAACTATTCAAAAAAGCCGCCGGCACTCCTGCCTCATTTAACGCTTTTACCTGGTCTTGCATAAGTGAAATTAAGGGAGAAATAACCAATGTTACTCCTGGGAGAATCATCGCCGGAATCTGATAGCACAATGATTTTCCAGCGCCGGTAGGCATAACCACAAAAGCATCTTTTCCTGCTAAAATTGCCTCAATAATTTGTTTTTGTCCTTCTCGAAAAGTAGTATAACCAAATACCGCTTTTAAAGCTTCTTCCGGTGAAGAATAGCTTTTAGCTTTCGTCTCGTGGTTTATATAATTCTTATCGATCTCTATAACTGACTCCAGAATATTAAAATCATCTTGTTCCTCATATTCTTTTGCCATTTCAAATAAACCAGCCCAAGACGGGTCATCTAAATAGTCACCCTTATTATCGTTCATTGCTTATTCCTCAAATATTTCTATGGTTTACGTTTTATGATATAACCCCAATCTGGCATAATTTCATTGCTTCTAAAGCAGTCTTATGGCTGTCGGGAGTTACGCAAGCGCAGCAGTTTTCCTCTACCACAATCGGTACCTCTGGCAAGGTAGCTTTTGCCAATAATGCATTGGAGATGACGCAGATACCTGTACACAATCCTATAAAACAAATTTCTTCTATACCTTCCGTGTCTGAAAGGTTCTTCAATGCCTCCATCAGCTTAACGGACCCAAATGTAGGCTTGTCAAACATCTGATAGGATTTTTCTTTCAGAGCAGCCTCCACCAGCTTGTCCAATTGCCATCCTGCTGTGTTTTCGACACAATGCACTACAGGAAGATTTTTTCCTTCCTGAGTTGCTAAATAATTCTCTTGATGAGTATCTCTAGTCACAAATATTTCCCCATCAAATTCTCGGATTTTCTGAACTACATTTTCCACAATGGCTACCGCTTCTTTAGTTCCCAAAGCACCATCCACAAAATCCTTTTGCATATCAACAACCACCAAAACTTTTTTCATTTTTTATAGCTCTCCCTTCTTACATTTCAAAAGCTGTTTTTCTACACTTCTAATCTATACGATCCTATTTTATATCTTTTAGAATTCTCTAATGGACTTCTTTCCTATGGGATTTCCTCTACATAAATAGAACCATCTCTGCCACTCTCTCCAATGGCAAAGCAGTGTATTTCTCCATCTTCTCCTTTCACAGAAAATCCGGTATTGGGAATGGCTTCAAACATTTGAATACCCACTACCAGAGGTACCTCTGTTTCCAATACATCCACCGTTTTGACTGCTGTCTTTTTGAAAGTAACAACGCCTTCACTGTCAACATCTTCAAATTCCAGGTTATAGAAGGTTAATTCTTCCACCGGCTTTAATGCCTGGAAGAAAACAGTTCTATACACATTTTCTGTCAGATACAGTTCCTTGTAGTTAAAAATATGATACTTTTCTGCCTCTGCCCAGTCAACATAAAGACCTAAGGGCGCTAATTTTTCATTTCCATCCTGCCGTATAAAATCTACATTTTCATCAGAAGGGTATGTAGCAATCTCCGGGCATAAGCATCGACAATAGGTTCCACCGTAATTGGAATCAGATGCAGTACCGATGCCTGTACCATAGGCATCTAAAAATTCCCCTGTCTTGGTATCAAAATTGATATTATCATAGGAAAAACCATCCATATCCGGTGTTACTGTATTGATAGTTAGAATGCCATTGTCTCTATATAGCACATCGATGATGGAATCCATATTAATGGATACTTCATTAAAATGCTCTCCCATGACAAACTCCAATTCTTCTTCCCAGACTTTGGCAGCACCATATTCTCTGATGGCTTTTTCTTCTGTATCGAAGTAAAAATAGTAAGGTTTATAGGTATGTCCCATCAGCATTCCCTGATTTTCCATATCGGTAGAAGCAAAACCATCATAGGCACCTTCCGTCATAATAAAGCCTTTGTCATCGGTCTCAGTAATCACACCTTTTCTGGAAAAAGACGGTTCTGACACCCAGCCATTTTCCACACCCCATACATAGGACAGAGAATCGGTTACAAAAAACTCATTCATATACGCATAAGCTCTATCGCCAAAGCTTAAAGTACCATCAATCAATTCCCACTCTTTATCCTTTGTGTCCTCAATGACACAATAATCCTGTGCAGCCACATACCACAAGGCTCCTTGATAGGTTTGATACTCCGGTTCTGCTTCTTCTCCTATAAAAACAAATAATTCTTCGTATCCATCTCCATCAAAATCCTGAGCATTTACCATGCGCACTTGAGAAACATCCACTGTCTTCTCTGCTTCTAAAAATCTTCCCATAAAATTATAGTGTCCCTCTCTGCCCCAACCAGCAGGAAAAAGCACATCATAGCCTTCCAAAGGATCCTCTGTCCATTCTTTTTCCCATTCTTCCAGTAAGGAATCCTCTGCGTTTCCTTCCTGTTCTGCGGTTTCTCCTTCAGCCTGAGATACATTCTCTATAGAATCCTTGGAACAACCTATACTCAAAATACAAAATAGCAGTGTCGCTACTAGTGAAAGCGTTCTTTTCATCCTTTTCTCCTCTTTGAAATGTATAACAATATTTCACTATTATCCTACCAAAATCACTCAATCTATGCTACTATCAAAAAACATAGTTTTTCAAAAATTGTAGTTATGCAGTATTTTGCATGCCACAAAGAAAGTTTTTTATGATAATGGAAAGGATACACTATGAAAAAAATAATTACCTTAGCCCTCTGTGCCTGTTTATTGGTTAGTCTCCTAGGTGGATGTGGTAGCAAACAAGAGACCAAAAGCTCTGTAGGTACATCTGTAGAAGAAAATGCTATTGAAACGGAAGATACTGATGTTGAGCCAACTGAAGAAGATGAAGCACTACTGCCTGATGCTGGTGAAATGGATATCACCTCATTACCAGTTACAAACAACTGTGCTTACTTTGTAAAAGTGGGAGATTACGTCTATTTCCGCGAGTATGGAAAAAATGCTTTAGATCAGTTGGCTATTTGGGGCGGTTTCCTAGACCATCCAACCGGAGAGCAATCTCTAATCAAATGCTACAATGAAGAAACCGGTGAGCTTTCCTCTGGATTTATAGATTTTGGATATGGCAAAATGGTATTTTCTGATGGGGTTTTCTTCCTAAATGGATTGGACTATAGCAAAACCGAAAGTGATTATGGTCTTCCTTATGTGTATAGTGTAGATATGGAAGGGAAAGAAGTATCCATGGCAGACTATGTAGCAGGGGAAATTACCGGCATTACACCGGATGCAACCATGTTTTTTACAGAAGGATATTCCTACGGTGAAGAATATTTTTCCTTGATTACGGGTGTGAATACCGATGGTTCCGCGGCTTTTACCATTTCTTCCCCCAATACTTTAACCTATTTGGGATGTACCAACGACTATATGATTTATAGTGAGAACTTTTTTCAAGATGACATAGCCAAAATTATGAGTATGCCTATATCCTCTTCCAATCAGGAAGACGCAATCGAGATTATGGAGATGGAAACTGACTATTATCAATACTTAGACTATGGAAAGGTTACTTTTGATAGGGGCAATAATCCGGAAGAGACTCTTTATCTCCCTATCGCCAAGCGCGAAGGAACCGGGGCCATGTTTACCGATGGCATGGTCATTGGCTTTCAAGCAGATCAGCCAGGTAGTGGATTTATAAAAGAAGATATTGGCGCAGAAGAAGAATTCAACTTTGAAATGCCATACATTTCTGTAGATAACGGTATTATTAATTTCTATGATAAAGAACCCAATACCTATTACATCAAGTATGTGGCTTTGGAAGAATTAGGTGACTTACAATCTCGAAACTCCAATGATGATTTTGAGAAACCTGGCGACTTACAGTATCGAAACGCTAGTGCTGAAGATGAACTGATTGTGGCAGAATTCATTTCCGGTGCAAATTATTACGAAGAAAAAAATCATCTTCTGATTGCGGAAAATGTGAATGGCATATGTTATACCATGCGCTGTGATATGGTTTACGATGAAGAAGGCAGTATTGGATGGCGCGATGGATTTCGTTTATTAAATGTAGATTATATTATCGCAGACCATTCTGGACAGTATAATATCCTTTCTTCCATTGAAGCGAAATAAATAACAGTTGTTTCGATAAAGTGTTTCAAAATTTAAGTTAAAACTCATAAAACAAGGGAGCTACCGCGCCAAGTGCTTGGCACAGTAGCTCCCTTGTTATCTATGTATCTGCAAATCTTATTTTCCTTCAGATAATATATTTCTCTTTACAGAAGGATAACCTAGGATAACTTGGGATAACTTAGGATAACTTTTTTATTATCAAGACCAAACTAATCCATATACTCCCACTCCATCTCTCCATATTCGCTGTATCTCCAAGAGGAAACAGTCTCTCCATCGGGCGTAATGATTCGATAATATTCTCCATCCGAAATCAGACAATACTCTACGTCTGCCATTACAAGCCATTCCTCACCGGTCATAGTTATCTTATAAACAATATCCCCATTTCCGTCGATTAAGATATATCTATTATTTGTTGGAGAAAAATACTCTTCCGAATTCACTTGATCATATAGGTTAACACAGATATATCCATAGGGATACATATCTGCACGATCAAAAACCCCTTCAAAAGGGAAAATATTCCCATAGTCTGCCTTTTCAATCGTTTTACCATCTATGCTTAATTCCACAAATTCATCCGGTGTATCATCCACCGCGTAAGCATCATACCTAGTAAGCACTACACGATCCAAAAAAATGCTTTTTCTTTCCGTATCCCCATATTCCATGGTGTAGGTATCATAATCGACGGTTCTGAATGCTTCATATACTTCATCCTCACTTACCGCTTCCCCAAGGATTGGATTACCATAGGCATCCAGCATCAAAATGTCCATCTGTTCATCTTTCGAATAATCATAGGTATACAAGAAATACCTGAGATTATCGGGATCGGATACTCTGAGTACACCATAACCATACTCCGGGGCAACTACCCATTCTTCTTTTTCTATATCATAAAGACCAACCGTATCCTCATTTTCCAATTCAGGTCCATCAGAATACAGAGAAGTTCTGGCAAGAATCAGGTTATTTCTAGCCATAACAAAAGAGGATCCATCACTAATACGAATATCGGAAATTCTTTTTTTCGGTTTTAGGCTTTCGTCAAATACTACAACTCCGGCGCTACCATCGTATATGGATGCGTCAATGACTAACCTCTTATCTCCGGTATGAACCTCTGCGGTAGGTATCTCAAATTCTTTCGGCAAGGTCTTTGCATCCGATGCAATTCCTACATATCCTAAAGCGTTAACAAGAGACTGTCCATCGGCTTCTGTCAGCCAATCAAATAATAATTTTTCCGGGGAATCCGCTTTCGCATCTTTCCGAATGGCTGCATAAAAAGGATTGGTGTATTGATAGTCTCCGTTTCTAATGGTGTTATTATTAGGAATAATCTCATCCACACCCATAAGACGGATTCCTGGTACCCGATACATATTGCCAGCATAATAATAGACAGAATATCCCAGTGCATTGGCTCTGTTATCATAGGATGCTACAGAATCCACAAGATCACCCATCTCTCCCGGTTGCCATTCTGTAGGCGCCTCCATAAGAGGAACTTCCTGCATCATAATATTTTCCATCAAGGTCTGACTACCAGAGTTCTCCGGTCGTTGAAAGGGGATGATTTCTTTATCTTCCCCACCTACTTCTTTCCAGTTTGTGTAGATGCCACTATATATCCCCTGAATTTGTTCTGTTGTCAGGCTTTTAATCGGATTCTTCTCGTTACATAAGAATACCAAAGCATCCAAACCAATGGGCTTTATCAAAAGATCTTCATATCTACTATCTTCTTTTGCACTCTCCCCTGCTTCATAGGCTATCACGAGATCCGTTTCCTTTTCCATTAGTCGAAAATAAGAACTTGTTGTTTTGGTAAATGCAATATCATATGCGGCATCCAATTCTGTGACGCCAGTGGACATACGATATAGCATTCTTCCAAGAGGCAGGGTTGCAGTAGAGCCATCCAGGCGCGGGAACGCTTCCTTAGACATTTGGGGGACAACGATTTCTCCTTGAGACACGGCGTCATTTTTGTTGCTTTCCTCTTCACTGCTATGGGTACTTTCTGTGGATGACGATATTTCTCCACTATTATCCGGAATGTTTTTGCTAGAAGCTTTACATCCAACAAGTCCCACTACAAAAACCCACAATATTGCTATTACAGTAAATTTCTTCATACTCTGATTACCTCATTCTCATCATAATACCGGTGCCTTCTTCTTTGAGCCACTTTCGATAGATTTTATAGTCCGGAAGTACCTTTTCCACTTCCTGCCAAAAGGCCTTAGAATGATTCATTTCCTTTCTATGGCACAGTTCATGTACCACAACATAGTCAATCACTTTCTCCGGTGCTAACATCAGCAGGCAGTTAAAATTCAGATTCCCTTTGCTGCTACAGCTCCCCCACCTGGTTTTCTGATTACGAATGGTGATACGGCCATAGGTAACTCCTATCTGTTTTGCAAAACTGGCCACTCGCTTTGGAATATCTGCCATGGCTTTGTCTGCCAGCTCCCTAATCTCTTCCATAGTCAACTGGTCTACAGTATCCAACACCGCTTGTTGTTGTCGTATTTTTTCTATATGTTTTAATATCCAATTTTCTTTCTCAACTAAAATCCGCTCTATCTCTTTTTTTGTGGCATATCGTGGCGCTTTGACCATAACTGACAAATCCGGATTTACCTGAATGGAAACGGTTTTTCGGCTGGATTTTATGATTTTTATTTCCATATCTTTTTCCTATATGTATCTATTCTTCTATATCATAAACATTCAAATGTAAGATCACTTCTGATTCATCTCCTGAAAAAGCCTTCTCCAGCATTTCCTGTGTATCATGCAGTTTCCCAATAGGGGTATAGGCCCAGGAATTGGAACCATAAAAAATCACAATCTGATTTCCGTTGTAGAGCATTACATCCCCTGGGGTTGTAGTAATCTGCTTATCTTCTCTGGTAATACTTTTCCCTAACTTACACACCTTTTCAAATCCACCGTAATTAGAAGCAGGCATATGAATGTCTCCTTCCCGTAAAAGTTCTTTCAATTCTGAAAAGGCTACACTATCTGCCGGTTCTAATGCAAAAGTATTCTCACCTACCGATATCATAATTTCTTCCGTCACAACAGGTATCTCCTTACTCTTTTTCTCTATTTCAGTATCTCCTACCTTCCCTGCTACAAATACAGCAGTTGGCCCATCCGCACCACCAATTACAGAAAAAGTGTCTCCATCACTATGAAATTCTACTTTGGAACGCTGTATAAAAAATATAATTATCATCGTCATAATAATTACGGCTGTTATTAATAGTATGATCCATTTTTTATCCATGATGATATACCTCGTATGCTTTCTCTATGCCCAATTTTATCATTTTTATTAGATGTAGTGAACTGATTATGGGCATATTATATTAAAAAACAAAACCACCGCAGATTTCTCTACGGTGGTGTTATTCATTTCTATTAGAAAGTTAATCTTTGCAAAGAATAAAACCCTCTGGCCGGTAAGGAAGAATCCAAATAGTCTATCAAGGTAGGAGTAACTGTTATAATGTATCTCGTTGGATCAGTGGGTTTTGCATTTTCCTGGTGCATTTCCATCACATTTGCGACGCCCTCTATGGTAACTCCTACTGTATCACTGCTCACATTATTTGTATCATAAACTGCAATACATACCTGGGGATTGGCAGATAATCCTTTAAATTTATATCCACCTTCCGTAATAAAAATGAATTTTCCGTCTTTATAAGTATAACGCATGGGGGTATTCCTAATATAAGTACCAAAGCCTGTAGCCAGCGCACAATTACATCTTGCTTTTAGAAAACTCTCTACTTCCTGCATCAATTGCACTTTCGGCATAGCCTTTCCAGTTATTCTTCTTTTTTCCCAGACATTAATGGCTTTTTGCATGCTCTCTATCTCCATTCTTCTACGATTTCTACTTTCAAACTCCATATCATTGTAATGCAAACGCCATTATCGGTCAATCGATTCTATGAATAAGCCAAAGTACACATGTGCATGGAATTAGGATCGTCCCCCTTTCCGTGGCGTTTTCTATAATCCTCACGGATAGGTGCACAACAGGCATCCATGATTCCATCTACAGCACCTTTATCTCTGCAGTCACATGCTCTAAATGCACTTACTGTTTTACTTAATACTTCATAATTAAGCTGTGTCCCTGTATGGTCTGATTCATAATTGATGGCTCTATTGGCTTCAATACCAAATCTTCCGGCCACCTCAATAGAATCAATATTGGCTCCCAAGAACAAGAACTCCCAACCGTATTTCTTCTTTTCCTTCTCCACCATCTTCTTTACCTTATCGTAGGTATAGATATGACTAGCATTTTCCATGCCGTCTGTAGTAATGATAAATAAGGTTTTTTCCGGTCTGTCCTCTTCCCTGGCATACTTATGAACGTTTGAGATGTGATGAATAGCTCCGCCTAAAGCATCCAACAGTGCGGTACAGCCTCTGACAAAATACTGATTCTCATTCATAGGCTCGACCCGCTTCACTGGAACTCTGTCATACAAAACTTCTGATCTGTCGTCGAAAAGCACGGTTGAGATATAGGCTTCTCCATCTTCTTTCTTCTGCTTTTCAATCATAGAATTGAAACCACCAATGGTATCTGCCTCTAGCCCGCTCATAGAACCGCTTCTGTCTAAAATAAAAACAACCTCTGTTAATCCTTTACGCATAATTTTGTCCTCCTTCATACTGTTCACCTTGCGGTGTTTTCTTGTGATGAACTCATTATACGAAAAAGATTTTTCAAACCGGTCGCTTCAAAAACGACCCGAATATTTATGATATGATACATGGCAAACCATGTTCTTCCAGCTGAATATCCAACTCAATCATGTCATAAATTTCATTCTCTATAAAATAAGAAAAAATAATGTCGGTTTTATCACAGGGAGATAATGCATAACCTGCTCTTGCCAAAAGATCCTTCGTTTCATCCAAATTCAACCCTGCTCCCACGCACAGACATAAGGCTGTTAGCTTATTTGGATGATAATTTGCATTATTCTTAATCTTGGAAAAGATTTTTTTATCTATAATCGCTCTTTTCCAAACATCGGCATTTTCCAAATGCTTCTCTTTAATCAGGTACATTAAATATTCCGAATAGGTATCTGTCATATGGCGCATTCTTTCTTCCAGCTTGCTTTCATGTTGTTCTTCAAAGCTGAAAGATGCATCACATTGCAATTTCGTCTCTTCAACCGACGGTATTTCTACCGACTTAGGCTGCTTAAATATGGAGGATGTAAGGAATGACCTTGATGCTTTTGGTGCAGCATCCGCAGATGGTGTTGAGCTTCCTCTATCTCGCTTGCGCCTAAATCGTCTTTCTGACGGCTCATCTGGTGCGAAATAATTACTTTGTACTGTGTCCATAGGTCTGGAAGCACCAAAATGGACATTACTATATTCCTCTTCTCGTTTCTCCTGTACATAATTTTGATCAATATACGCTTCTAGATCTGGATATATTTTTTCCCCAAGCCCGGTAGCCTTACTATCAAATACGACCAGATATATCTCCATTTCATTTTCCAAGAGAAAGGCATGGATTTCATCCACTGCAATGCGCATTCCTTCTTCCTTAGGATATCCAAATCCGCCGGTAGAAATCAAAGGGAAGGCGATAGATTTGATAGCATTTTCTTTCGCCAGCTGCAAGCTCTTTTTATAGCAGGAACGAAGCTTCTCTTCTTCTCCCTCATTACCATCCACATAAAAAGGACTTACCGCATGAATGATATACTTGGCCTGCAAATGAAATCCCGGCGTAATAAACGCATCTCCTTCTTCCACAAATCCAATATGCTCTTTCCGATATTGCAATAACTGCTCATAGCCCGCCGCTTTATATACTGCACTGTCACAGCCTGTACCAACCGTGGCGTGATCATTAGCGGTGTTAACTATAGCCTCTGTATTCATTTTTGTAATATCATTACGTACAATCTTAAATGGCATAATTGCATATCCTTTCCAGGAAATTTGATCTATTTTTTATTCAGTATATCATACTCCTTTGGATAATAAATTTGTTTAGAACACCTTTTATAACTTTTCAATTATTCTTTCAATTTCCTCGCAAGTTTCCCGATAATCCTTATGACCCAACAACATCATCTTATTCGTCAGTTTTCCCAACACTTCTTCAAATCGATTTACATCCCGTTTTAATTTCCTGTTTCCTTTGGGCGGATTGATAAATACATAGGTTCCATCTTTTGTACCTCCATACAATTAAGCACAAAGCTTTTCATTTTTCTTTCTTCTGCGATACCGAAGGACTGATTTCTTATTATGTACCGTATCCTTTGTAATTGTACAACTGCGCACGCCCCAGATACCAAGTCCGGCTCCAAATGCGATAACTAATGTCTGTAATACGCCTACTGCGCTCTGAAAAAATACCATTTTGTTTTCCTCATAAAATTCATTATTTGTAATTTGGACATAATAAAAGACCGGTCAGATTATCTCTGATCGGCCTTATCTGCCATGTTTCAT
>JAKSSF010000002.1 GCA_024403235.1 Lachnospiraceae bacterium
ATAAGTTCAAAAGAACGGATAAACTTATTCCAACGATTACATATCTTCTTTATGCAGGTGAGGATGATTGGGATGGACCCACAAAGCTTTCGGATATGCTGGATATGAAGCATCTTCCTCAAAGCATAAAAAGAGCAATACAAGATTACAAAATACAACTGATTGACATTCACAAGCTTAACGAAGAAGATATCAGTAAACTAAAAACAGATTTACATTATGTGTTTGATTTAATACGAGTGTCGAAGGATGCAAAGAAATTCGAGGAAGTAGTAAAGAATAATCCGGAATATTATGACCATATGCCGGTGGATGCTTATAACTTAGTATCCGCCTATACAAGTTTTGGAAAAGCGTTCAAAACAGAAACTACGAAGGGAGCAGCAAAAATGTGTAAAGCGATTGATGATTTAATAGAAATGAAATTAGCGGAAGGTAAAATTGAAGGCAAAATTGAAGAATCCAAAGAAAAGAATGATGAAATGAGATCTGCCATAACCGATTCTTTATCTTTATTAGGCAAAATAAGTGAAAAATTACAGGAAACCATAAATAACCAGACAAGTTTTTCTGTTTTAATCAAATGGCTTAAAATCGCCGCTAGAGCAGAATCTATAGAGCAATTTGAGAAAAATATTGTATGATTGTTATAGAATTGCGGCGGTTGTCCGTGGACTAAGCCTAGGGGAGTTGGAGGCGTCTGACTCCTTTTTTATTTTCTTTACATCCGGAATGGGCTGGGAACAGATGTACATTAATTGGTACAGGAGATTTAGTAGGATAGCATTATACAACAGTTATTATGTAGCGCATATGAAAATGGAAGGAGCACAACTAATGGAAATTAAGAAGATTTATTTTGACATGGATGGGGTATTGGCTGACTTCAGCAGAGGTGTTGAAGAATTATGTGGTCTTCCCTCAGATTGTGATGAGCTTGTGGCGGGACAGGAATTTTGTGTATAAATGCACAAGATGCACTAGATCAACTCAAGGAATTGGATAAATAAAATTTGTAGAAAACGCTAATATTGCGGAAGAATACATAAAAAGCTATGTCGAAAAAGAAGAAAAAGAAATCATGCAAGAAGATTGCCATTGTCATTGTAGCAGTGGCAATTTTCCCAATAAGTATATTTTTTCATACAAGATGGAAAATATTTGAAGTAGAGAAACGAAAATATAATTTCACAATCCCTATTTATTCTGGAAAACCCTATACCGAGATCCATGATAACCTTCCTTTTTTCGAGGAATCGGATTATCAATTAGAGACATTTGAAAGTTATTCCCCATTGGATATTTGGGGTAGGTGTGGTGAGGCCTATGCCTGCATTTCAAAGGAACTGATGCCGGACAGTAAGCGAGAACCCATAGGAGATATCAAACCTACCGGATGGAATCAGAAAAAATATGAGGGAGTTATAAACTCCACACCGCCTTACTTATACAATCGTTGCCATTTGATTGCCTATTGCTTAACAGGAGAGAATTCCAATGAAAGAAACCTAATTACCGGTACCAGATATATGAATGTGGAAGGAATGCTTTCATTTGAGGAACAGGTTGCAAAGTATTTAGACAAAAATGATGCCCATGTTTTGTACCGTGTCACACCGGTCTTTCAAGGGAAAAATTTATTGGCGAGTGGCGTGTTGATAGAAGCGTATTCGGTGGAGGACAGTGGAGCGGGTATCTGCTTTTGTGTATACTGCTTCAATGTGCAGCCGGGAGTAGAGATTGATTATAGGACAGGGGAAAGTCTTAAAAGATAGATTTGTAAACTATGGAGAAAGGAAACAACATGCTAAAAGATGTAATAATAAAATACTATTTCGAACAAAATTATAATTGCGCAGAAACTATTTTGAGAGCTGGAAATGATTATTACAATCTAGGTCTCCATGACTATGATATGAAATTGGTTGGTGCCTTTGGAGGTGGTATTCAATGTGGTAATACATGTGGTGCTATACTGAGTGCAGCAAGTCTTCTATCCATGAAATATATAGAGAGCAAGGCGCATGAGAGCGCTGATATTAAGTCCCTTGGGATGAGCCTAATTAGAAAATTTAATAGTAAATATGGTTCGACTTTGTGTAAGGATATCAAACCTCAATCTTTTAAACCGGAATACAGGTGTCAGCTAACTGTAGAAACTGCATGTGATATTTTAGAAGAAGTAATTAACGAATTTGAAGCCGGAAAAAATAGAATATTGGATAAATAATATTTCTACAAGAAAGCGCGAATAGATATGAAAGAATATAAATTTTATGGTTGGCAGACAGCAGATGTTCCTGCAGTGAATGAAGAATATAAAGAGATCAAAAACCCAAGACAGCTGTATGATTTGTTATCAGAAATCTGGTGTGCTGATACCTGTGCACCAAGAATGAGAGATGATTGGTCTAAAGAGAATATAACACTGGGACAATGTTCAATTACAGCTTTTCTTGCACAGGATATTTTCGGTGGAGAAGTATATGGAATCTTAAGAAGTGGCGGAAATTATCACTGCTACAATGTGGTTGGTGATTGTGTATTTGATCTTACGAGTGAGCAGTTCAAAGATGAAATATTGTCATATGAGAATAATCCAATCCAGAGCCGTGAGATTCATTTTGGAAAAGAAGAGAAGCGGCTTAGATATGAATATCTGAGAGAAGAGTTGAAGAAAGTAATTCGTGGAAGATAATTCAAAGATTTGCGGATGAGTAGGTGATGACATGAATATACAGATATTTGGTACGAAGAAGTGCAATGATACGAAAAAGGTAGAGCGTTTTTTCAAGGAACGAGGCATAAAGTATCAGTTTATTGATATGAAAGAAAAGGGAATGAGTAAAGGGGAGTTTACATCAGTTGCCCAGGCTAATGGTGGTATGGAAAACATGATTAACTGGGATGGTAAAGACCAGAATACTCTTGCACTGATTAGGTATATTGCCGAGGAAGACAAACTAGAGAAGATTTTGGAAAATCCTTCTGTAATAAAGACGCCAGTTGTGCGAAATGGAAAACAGTCTACTCTGGGATATCAGCCTGAGGTTTGGAAGGGATGGAACTAGGATACCCTACTGCATAACTGCTTATGGTTATAGGACTGGAGAAAGCAATTTGGCGAAGTGAGTTGTTTGTCCTCAGTACAACCATCAGTTCTACTTGACGTATTTATTATTGACAAAAACAAGTCTAAAGTTTATCATAATACCAAGCAAAATATTTCAACCATTTCTATTAAGACTAGCCCGTAAGGGTTTCTATTATCTTAGTATATCTTGAAATCTTGCTTAAATTACCCAATACAATCGAATAAGCAGGAGTCAGGATACTCCTGCGGAAAAGGAGAAAATGGTGGAAAAAGACATCAAATGGAAGGACTATCTGAAGGACCCCTTCAGGTATGCCGACTTCATCAATGCCTTTGGCTTTGATGGAGAACAAATTGTGTCAGCAGCGGATATTACATTTTGTGATACTGCAAATACTGACGGAACCAGCAGAGATTTATGCGGTGATATATCTCTTGGATTTCAGAGTGTAATCATTGGAGTTGAAAATCAGGAAAACATGGATTATTCCTATCCGGTGAGGGAAATGGGATACACCTACAAGACGTATGATGATCAGGTAAAGGTGATAAAAGCATTTAACAGGAATAATCCCCAAGCTTTAGATGACAGAGAGTACTTGTATAAGTTCAAAAGAACGGATAAACTTATTCCAACGATTACATATCTTCTTTATGCCGGAGAGGATGATTGGGACGGTCCGACAAAACTTTCGGATATGTTGGATATAGATGGGCTCCCGGAAAAACTGAGAAAAGCTTTGCAGGATTATGAAGTGCAACTCATAGACATTCATAAGCTGACCGAAGAAGATATTAACAAATTAAAAACAGATTTGCAGTATGTATTTGATTTAATACGAGTATCGAAGGATGCAAAGAAATTCCAGGAAGTAGTGCAGAATAATCCGGAATATTATGACCGTATGCCGGAGGATGCCTATAACCTGATATCCGCATATACAAGTTTTGGAAAAGTGTTAAAAATAGAAATTGTAGAAGGAGAAGTAAAAATGTGTAAAGCGATTGATGATTTAATAGAGCAAAAATTAGAAGAAGGAAAAATGGAAGGTGCTCAGGAAATGCGAACTGCTATCACCAATACATTATCTTTATTAGGCAAAATAAGCGAAAACCTACAGGCGACTATCAATAACCAAACCAGTTTTTCTGTTTTAATCAAATGGCTACAAATTGCCACTAGAGCAGAGTCTATAGAGCAATTTGAGAAAAACATTGTATGAATTGTAAAAAGAACATTTTGCATTCAAGGTCGCCTCTGTGGCGACTTTGTTTTTTTATAGATCTGATATACTGAATTCATCATAATAAAGGGGGAATTTATTGTATGAATAAGAATATTTGGTTAGATGGAATGATGGGCTTAGTTGTAGGAGATGCATTAGGTGTTCCGGTGCAGTTTATGGGACGAAAGGAGATACGAAACAGAAAAGAAGGTCCCGTTACCGGAATGGAATCCGGCGGTGTTTATAATATGCCAAAAGGAACCTGGTCAGATGATAGCTCTATGGCTCTTGCAACCCTTTCCAGTATTTTAGACAAAGGAGAGGCGGATCCGGGAGATATTATGCTGCAGTTTGTAAAGTGGGAGCTAAAAGGAGAGTACACGCCTTACGGGGAAGCATTTGATGAAGGAAATACCTGCAGCAATGCGATTTATGATTTCGTGAAATTTCCAGATATTACTAAATGTGGTGCTACAGGAGAACATGCCAACGGAAATGGTGCTCTAATGCGGATTTTACCGGTATGTCTTCATTATTTTGATAAGCAGTTAGTCGTAACAAAAGATGCAATTGGCAAAATTCATACTATTGCTGGATTAACCCACAACCACTTACGAAGCAAGATTTGCTGCGGTATGTACTATTTTCTGGTAAAAAGCATTATTGATAATAATGTTAAATATGAGGAAAGAAAAGAGCATTGGGATTCTTTACCGGAAGGAGATTATGGATACCCACCGACCAAACCTTCCCTGTTAGAAGTTTTACAATATGGCATCTTTAAGGGCTGGAATTACTATAAAAGCGATATCAAAAATCTGACAGAACTTGCCTATCTAGGAAGAATAAAGGATTTATCTAGTTTCCAAAATGAACCGGAAGAAACTATTAAAACCACAGGCTATGTAATTGATACCTTTGAAGCAGCTATTTGGTGCCTTATCAACACCAATTCCTACAAAGACTGTATGTTAAAAGCAGTGAATTTGGGCGATGATACAGATACTGTTGCTGCAATTGCAGGTGGTCTTGCAGGACTATATTATGGCTATGAGACGATTCCGGAAGAATGGCTATGCGAAATTCCTAAGAGAAAATGGATAGAAGACCTTTGTGAAAAAGCTAGTGAAGGAACCTGAAAGGCCATAAAAGAGATGGGATGTATCTTACAAATCAATGCTTACAGTATTGTAAATGAGAAAAAAGAGTCCATTAAGAAACTAGCGAATCAGCTATTGGATGAAAAAATGGTTGACATAATTGGCTCGGACAGCCACAGAACGACCCATAGACCGCCTCAAATTCTAAGCGGTGTAAAGGAAATATACAATCGTTTTGATAAAGAATATGCAGATGCTATCTGTTTTCAGAATGTCAAACGCCTATTCAATTTATAGTATTTTTATCCTATTTAAATGCATATATTTGACATTTACACGATAAGTCAAACGATAAAACTTTGAAAAAGCATATAGCTGAAAATGATAAGCAATTACAGGAGATAAAAACTTTATATAAAGAAAAGAATAAAAAATAATTCATTGTTATTTTAATAAGTATTCTTCGCAATTGCTGGAATATTTACAGAATAAGAAAAATATCAATTATAATTGAATATCTTTCCGCAAAATATCAAAAGAGATTGATAATTGGCTGAAAAACAATTATAATTAGCGGAAAGAAGACGCTGAAATTGGAGGAGCTATGAAAACTTGTAAGGAAATGGCATCCATTTGGAATGTTGCAGAACGTACGATTACAACTTTTTGTAAAACAGGAAAAATTCCAGGAGCTATAAAGGTTGGAAAGAGTTGGCAAATTCCTGATGATGCGGAGAAACCCGCTGATGGAAGGATTTCATCTGGAAAATATATTAAAAAATCTACAGAATTGAAATCACTGCCTATAGGTATTTCTGATTATGTACGAGCACAGTCAGAGTATTACTATGTAGATAAAACCTTGCTTGTTAAAGAATTCCTTGACCAAAAGCCGTTGGTTTCGTTGTTTACAAGACCAAGAAGATTTGGAAAAACATTAAATATGGATATGCTCAGAGTATTTTTTGAAATATCAGAGGAAGATACTTCTAAATACTTTAGAGATAAGGATATTTGGAAATGCGGCAAGAAATATCGTTCGCACCAAGGAATTTATCCGGTTGTATTTCTTACATTTAAGGATGTAAAGTTTGATACCTGGGAGGCAACAATAGATAAAATTAGAAGTCTTCTCCAAGAAGAATATGGAAGACACCAAGTACTTTTGCAAAGCGATAAACTTTCGAAATATGAAAAAGATTATTTTTCAAAGATTCTTGAATCCTCCGAAAACGAAGTTGAGCTTGCAGCATCTCTTGAAAAGTTATCTAAAATGTTAGCGGTTCATTATAATAAAGCGCCAATCATTATTATTGATGAATATGATACACCTATTCAGGAAGGTTATTCCAAAGATTTCTATGATGAAATAATTGGATTTATGAGAAATTTCTTTTCCGGAGCATTCAAAGATAATAGGTATATATCCTATGGATTTTTGACAGGCATTCTTCGAATTGCTCAAGAAAGCATATTTTGCGGATTAAATAATCTAACCGTAAATTCTGTGATGGATGAAGCATATGATAATTATTTTGGATTTACTAAAGAAGAAGTAACACAGATGCTTGATTATTATGGCGTATCTAATAAGGAAAATGAACTGAAGGATTGGTATGATGGGTATTTGTTTGGTAGTAAAGAAATTTATAATCCTTGGTCTGTAATCAATTATATTTCAAAGGGGTGTGTTCCACAGGCTTATTGGGTAAACACAGGGAAAAATGAAATATTAGAGGATGTGTTAAAAGTGGCCACAGATGATATCGTGGAAAGATTGCATTCTTTGTTGCAAGGGGAAAAGGTAGTGGCAAAGATTGACCAGAATGTTGTATACAGATCGCTTTCCGAAAATCCTGCTAACATCTACAGTTTATTGTTAGTCGCCGGTTATTTGAAGACGCCAAAGAAAGAATTGCAGGCGGACGGTTCTTATTTGTGTGAAGTTTCTATTCCAAATAGAGAAATTGCGGCTGTGTATAAGAGTGAAATATTGTCGCATTTGCTGCAGATTGGAGTTATTACAAGTACAACTGCCAATAAGATAGCGGAAAGTCTTTACGCAAATGATTATAAGAAGCTGCAGAAAGCTATTGCTGAATATATAGATAAAGCCATTAGTTTCTATGATGCCGGAACAGAGGGCTTCTATCATGGATTGGTTCTTGGCTTGATTGCTTTGATGGATAATCAATATAAGATTAAGTCAAACAGAGAGTCCGGAGATGGTAGATATGATATTGGTTTAATTCCAAGAAAAAGAACATATCCTGGAATTATTATGGAGTTAAAATGGAAAAAGAATTTGAGTGAAGATGTGCTTTCAGAACTTGCAAATGAAGCATTAGAACAAATTGATGAGAAAAAATATGATGCCGAAATGAAAGAGGATGGTGTTCGAGATATTCTAAAATATGGCATTGCATTTTCTGGAAAAAATGTGGAGATTGCAGTTTCAGAATATTGTTAAATTGGTAAGTCGAAGAGAGTCGTGCTGTGAAAAACGCATGGCTCTTTTTCTTTGACACACACTAAAACAGTGGGCTTTCTCGCTCAAACGGGAATCTCGGATTGCAATTCATCAGTTGGATGCGTCTGACTTCCTTTTTTATTTGAAATCTATGGGCAAGAGAAATCTTGTTCTATAAAAGGTCCTTTGTTATAGTATAATCAAAATTACAGGTTATATAAAAATAATAGTAAATGGTTCAAGGAAAGGATTCTTTATAGAATATGCAAAGAAAATGTGAATACTGTGGCGTCGCATATGAAGATAGTCTTTCTGTTTGTCCGCAATGTGGTGCCCCAAATGAATATAGACGAGCGACTGGAATCAAAGTTCCAAAAACCATAGAGGAACTGGCAGCTTGGTATACGGACAAGAAGCTTCCACCCGAGGAAATAACACGCTTCTTTATAGGTAAGAACATAGAAGAGCCTAAAGCCTTTGGTATATATCAAAAGAACGGGGAATTTATTGTTTATAAAAATAAGGCGAACGGAGAAATAGTCGTAAGATACAAGGGTACTGACGAGGCCTATGCTGTTAATGAGCTTTATATGAAAATCAAAGAAGAAATTCTTACGCAAAAAGATAAGCAAATTAACATGCCCGGCAACTCGCAGTATAACTACTCCAAATCATATAATTCTTCGAAAAAGAAGAGAAATCCTACCAGATGGATTGTCCTTATTATATTTGCGATTATTATTCTTCCCGGATTTCTTAGTGGAGTGTTTTCGGTTTTATTTGGCCAAAATGGCTATTACAAAATAGATGGAAGTACTTATTATAGCGATTATAATGACTGGTATGTATGGGAAACAGACGGGTGGTATCGTACATATAAGCCGGAGATTATCGGCGACTATAGTGACTATCAAACAGAGTATGATGACGGTCAGGACTACGACGAGTTTTTCTCTTCTCCTCACTATGTTGATGACGATTGGGATACATATGATTGGGATACGGATGACTGGGACGACAGTGATTACGATTGGGATGATGACTACGATTGGGACTATGACTCCACAGACTGGGATTCTGATTGGTAAAAGGAAGCTTTTCTGTTTTAATCAAATGGCTTCAAATTGCCACTAGAGCAGAATCTATAGAGCAATTTGAAAAGAATATTGCATGATAGGAATTGACAGGTGATAAAATGAGATTACGAAATGTTCTGATTGCTGTAAATGATATGGATAGAGCAATCAGGTTTTATAAAGACATATTTGGCTTGCAGGTGATTCTGAACCAGGATGGCAATGTAATTATGTCTGAGGGCTTGGTCCTGCAGGATGCAAAGATTTGGAAACAATTCTTGGATAAAGATCTAATTCCAAAGAATAATATGACAGAACTATATTTTGAGGAACCTGACCTAGAAGGTTTTGTAAAGAAACTGGAAGAATCGGATTTTGAAATAGAGTATGTTAATCGGCTAATGGAGCATACTTGGGGACAAAAGGTAGTCAGATTTTACGATTCGGATGGGAATCTGATTGAGGTTGGAACTCCCATGAATTAGAATGGTAGCCTGAGGTTTGGAAGGGATAGAAATAAGAAGTGAGAAATCCAAAAACTAATAGATGGATAGGATACATTATCCTATTTATCGGTTTTACAATTTTTTACAAAGGATTTCATGCAGGGACGGCTCCCGATGGAGTAAATAGAACTAATTCTTTTGTGATTGCAGTAGGTCTTGTCTTTGTCATTAGTTCCTTTGTGTGGATGATTTTAAAGGTACGATGCCCTCACTGTGGGAAATTATTGGAACTAAAGTTGTATAATATAGACCGCTGTCCACATTGTGGTAGGTATACGGATGAGTATTAATTTGAGGATAAGGTGTTACGATGGCAAACGAAAGTGGTACCTGGGTAATGTATGGTGTGGATTGGGATGACCCGGAATGCATTCATACGGTAGAAGAAGCAATTGAATATATAAATAAAGTCGGATTTTTACCCCTTTTTAAGAATGAGATTCCAGGCTTTTCTCTAGAGGAGCGTACTGTGCCGGAGTATTGGTGGTGTGAAGACCCCAAGGTGGATCCCTGGATGTGGCGTGAAATAATTGCCAGAAGCGGGAAGGTGGCTTATGGTAAATTTTTTGACAAGAAAGCAGGATTTATTTCCTTGGAATGGCTGCCTGTATTTGCCAATTATCGAAGAGACGGGTATGACTTTGATGCCCTTTATGAGGATGGGAAGGCGCCATTGAAGCATAAAAAGATTATGACTAATTTTATGGACGATAAAGTGGATTCCGAAATACTTTCCAATCAATTAAAGGTAATGGCAGGATTTGGAAAAGAGGGAGAAAAAGGTTTTGATGGTGCTATCACAAACCTAATGATGCAGCTGTATCTTTGCAACTTCGATTTTAGAAAACGAAGGAATAAACAGGGACAGGAGTATGGCTGGAATGTTGCGGTATATTGTGCGCCGGAACATTTATGGGGAAGAGATTTGGTGACCGCAGAGTACAAGGTGAATCCGAAAGAATCCTGGCAGAAAATAGTGAATCATATGCATGATATTTATCCGATTGCTTCGGACAAGCAAATACGGAAAGTGTTAAAGTAAAGGATACGATAGGAAGAAACCTGTTGACAAATCTCCATAAAGGGATATAATAAGAGAAAACATATGAACAATTATTCATATGTTAATACGAAGCGAAATAATAAACCAGATAAGAAATGGAGATGACAAGATGAAAAAGACTTACAAAATTGAAGTGGACTGTGCAAACTGTGCCAACAAAATGGAAGAAGCAGCAAATAAAACAGCAGGTGTAAAGGCTGCTACAGTAAATTTTATGACATTAAAAATGAATGTAGAATTTGAAGAGGGTGCAGATCCCAAATCAGTTATGGAAACTGTTTTGAAGAATTGTAAGAAAGTAGAAGACGATTGCGAAATCTTCTTTTAGTAAAAATAGAAGGGATAGAGAAATATGACAAAGAAGCAGAAAAAGATGTTGACTAGAATTGTCATCGCTTTAGTATTGACTGTGATTTTCTCATTTCTACCATTAAATGGGGCGCTGGGATTGCTTTTTCTAGTGCCTTATTTCATTGTAGGATATGACATTTTGAAAAAAGCCTGGAAGGGGATTTGGAATAAACAGGTATTTGATGAGAATTTCTTAATGTCCGTTGCTACCATAGGTGCATTTGCATTAGGCGAGTACCGTGAAGGGGTAGCGGTAATGCTGTTTTATCAAATCGGAGAATTATTCCAAAGCTATGCAGTAGGGAAAAGCCGAAAGAATATCAGTGAATTGATGGATATTCGTCCTGATTATGCCAACATAGAAGAAAATGGTGAATTGAATCAAGTGGATCCGGACGAGGTAGAACCAGGAACAGTTATCGTGGTATTACCGGGTGAAAAGGTACCTATCGATGGCATTTTGGTAGAGGGAACTAGTACCTTAAATACCAGTGCGTTGACGGGTGAAAGCCTGCCACGAGAGGTCAATATTGGGGATGAAATCATCAGTGGTTGTATCAATATGTCTGGGCTCATTAAAATTCAGACTACTAAGGAATTCGGGGAATCTACCGTTTCTAAGATTTTAGACCTGGTAGAAAACGCCGGATCCAGAAAATCCAAATCAGAGAATTTTATTTCCAAATTTGCTAAATATTATACCCCGGCGGTATGTTACAGTGCTTTGGCATTGGCAGTCCTTCCACCTCTTGTGGAAGGAGCAGTGTTAGGGAATGGATATACTTTTGCTACCTGGATTTACAGAGCCTTAACCTTTTTGGTTATTAGTTGTCCATGTGCTTTAGTGGTAAGTATTCCCTTGGGATTTTTTGCCGGCATTGGTGGTGCCAGCAAGGAAGGTATTTTGGTAAAAGGTTCTAATTACTTGGAAACCCTATCTCAGGCAAAGTATGTAGTATTTGATAAGACTGGAACTATGACTGAGGGTGTATTTGAAGTAAGTCATATACATCCGGTTACCATAGAAGAAGAGAAATTAATCGAATATGCGGCCTTAGCAGAACAATATTCGACCCATCCTATTAGCAAGAGTCTGCAAAAAGCCTATGGCAAAGCAGTGGATAAAAATCGAGTTTCTTCTGTAGAAGAAATCAGTGGAGAAGGTGTTACAGCTTTGGTAGATGGCATAGGTGTGGCAGTAGGGAATAAGAAATTGATGCGTCGAATGCATCTGGCGATAGAGCCCTGCGACCAGGTGGGAACCTATGTGTATGTGGCTGTTGCAGGAGAATATGTGGGACATATCGTCATTTCAGACCGCATCAAAGAGACTGCTTCAAAAGCAATCCAAGCATTAAAGGCTGCAGGCATGAAAAAGACGGTCATGTTAACCGGGGATGCTAAGCCGGTAGCAGATGCAGTGGCTTCTGCTTTACACATAGATGAAGTACACAGTGAGCTGATGCCGGATGATAAAGTATCCTTGGTGGAAGAACTTCTGGCAAAATGTCAAAAGCAGGAGAAGTTGATATTTGTAGGAGATGGTATCAACGATGCACCTGTATTATCCCGTGCGGATATTGGTATTGCCATGGGAGCCATGGGATCAGATGCAGCCATTGAAGCAGCAGATATTGTTTTAATGGATGATAATCCGTTAAAGATAGCAAAAGCCATCAAGATTGCCCAGAAGTGTTTACGAATTGTATATCAGAATATCTATTTTGCCATTGGCGTGAAACTCTTGTGTTTGCTGTTAGGTGCAGTTGGTATCGCCAATATGTGGCTTGCAATATTTGCGGATGTGGGTGTTATGGTATTAGCTGTCTTAAATGCTATTCGGGCCTTGTTTGTGAAGAAATTGTAAGTTGTTATGTAATGAAAGGAGAAGCAAATGATAGATCGTCATGGAATAGAATGCTGTGATACCGTAGAGGTACACGAGGATCTTTGTAAAATTGTAACAGAGACCATGCCATCAGAGGATGAATTGTATGATCTGGCGGAGTTATTCAAGGTGTTTGGAGATTCTACCAGAATCAGAATTCTATATGTCCTTTTTGAATCGGAAGCCTGTGTATGTGATATTGCTGCTTGCTTAAATATGAGTCAGTCTGCAATCTCTCATCAACTGCGTATCTTGAAGCAGAGTAAATTAGTGAAAAATAGAAGAGAGGGAAAATCCATTATTTATTCTCTGGCCGATGGACATGTTCGAACCATCATTGCACAAGGACGAGAACATATCGAAGAAGCGTAAAATGTGCAAAAATGCAATAAAAATCTTTGACAAAAAATAAAAAAACAGTTATTATGAAATCAGTAAAAACATAAGTAACTGTTGGTTTTAAATACAGATGTTGTATAACATACAGTATTTTGTACCCTGACATTAAATAACACACAATATTTAGTGGTTGGGGTATTTTTGTATTTGTTTTTTCGCAAAGGTAAGGAGAAAAAAATGGCAAGAAAAGAAAGTGTAACCCATGAAATGTTAAAAACAACCGCTTTTTCTATGCTTCGAGAAGAAGGAATGGAGAATGTTACCGCTAGAAAATTAGCAGCCAAGGTTGGGTGTTCTACACAACCTATTTTCCGTGTGTATACCGGAATGGAGGATATCGGTGAAGAACTATTCCAATTATCTATGGAATATTTTGAAGCCTTCTATCAGAAGTTTCCCCATACTGAGATGACACCTTTTGTCAATCTTGGACTTGCCTATATTCAGTTTGCAGTAGAAGAAAAGCATGTATTCCGTACTTTATTCCTTTCTGAAAAACGATACGGAAAAAGTTTGTATGAAATCTTAAACGGTACAGGTGGTGCTGTAGGCAAAGAATTTGCTGTAGCACAAAATGAAGGGTGCCGTAACCCAGGCGAACTTTTTATGAAAATGTGGATTTTGATTCACGGTGCAGCTACTATGTCCTTAACCGGAGATTACGATTTGAACATGGACGATACCAGAAAATTGTTAAAAGAATCCTATAAAGCATTTCGTGGTCTTGCCTAAATAAGATAGAGATATTTGAGTGGAAAACAGCATGGAAAAAGATGTGATTCATTTAATTGATGAAAAATATAATTCGATGAGCAAAAGCCATAAAGCCATTGCCAATTATATTCGGGAACAGTATGATCAGGCAGTGTTTATGACGGCTGCAAAGATTGGCGCTGTTTTGGGAATTAGTGAATCTACAGTAGTGCGCTTTGCGTCAGGATTAGGATATGATGGATATCCGGAATTTCAGAAAGCCTTGGCTTCCTGGGTAAAGGCTAAATTAAACTCTGTTTCTAAGATTGGTGCCAAATATGGGAGAAGTTCCCAGTCAGAGATTCTTACCGGTGTGATGGAAGGAGATATTGAGAAAATACGAGATTCCATCGAAAGTATTGATCCTTTAGCTTTTGAAATGGCAGTAGATTCTATTGTAGAAGCAGAGCATGTGTATATATTGGGAATGCGCAGCTGCGAACCCTTAGCAGATTTTCTTTGCTTTTATCTGAATATGATTCGTAAGAATGTCATACAGCTTCGTACTACCAGCACCAGTGAAATCTTTGAACAGATGATTCGCATTGATGAAAATGATGTTTTTATTGGGATTAGTTTTCCACGCTATTCTATGCGTACCTTAAAGGCCATGGAATTTGCCAGTGATCGAAGTGCAAAGGTAATCGCCATTACAGATTCCATTCATTCTCCTATGAATCTGTACAGTTCCTGCAATTTATGCGCCAGATCCGATATGGTTTCCATTGTAGATTCTTTAGTGGCCCCCCTTAGCATGATCAACGCGCTTGTGGTTGCCTTATGTTTGAAAAGACCTGCAGAAGTCAGAGATAATCTGTCTATGTTGGAAAATACTTGGAACAATTATCAGGTATACTTAAATGATGAGATTAATTTTATTGATCAGGCTCCTGTGTTAGATTATTCGTTGATAGAGGAGCATAAGAAAAAGGATTCCTAACTATGCAAATCATTGTAGTTGGTGGTGGAGCGGCAGGTATGATGGCGGCTCTTACTGCAGCCGGTAAAGGGGCGCAGGTTCTTTTGCTGGAAAAGAATGAAAAATTAGGGAAAAAGATATATATTACAGGAAAAGGCCGTTGTAATGTAACCAATGCCTGTGAGATGGATGAGTTTGAAGAAAACATCTTAAATGGCAACAAGTTTTTATTTAGCAGCCTTTCCCAATTGGATAATAAACAAATGATGGACTGGTTGGAAAAAAACGGTTGTCATTTGAAAATAGAACGAGGAAATCGTGTGTTTCCTGTTTCAGACCATGCCTCCGATATTACCGCAGCCTTACAACGAGGGTTGCAAAAAGCAGGTGTTACCATAAAACTTCATACAGAAGTAAAAGACCTCTGTATTGAAGAAAATAAAATAGTTGGTGTTATAACCCAAAAGGGCGATAAACTTTTGGCAGACAAGGTACTCCTTGCCACCGGCGGTTTGTCTTATCCCACAACCGGTTCCACCGGGACAGGACACAATCTGGCCAAGCGTTACGGACATACCGTTATGAAATGTAAACCTGCCCTTACGGGAATGGAGACTATAGAAGATTTTTCCGGATTACAAGGGTTATCTTTAAAAAATGTTCGGGTGAAAGGGCATTTGGTAAAAAAGAAATACTATGAAGGCTTTGGAGAGATGCTGTTTACCCATTATGGCATTAGTGGTCCTTTGATTTTGAGTTATAGTAGTTATTATGCAAAACATTGCTATGGGGAAGAAAAGGAACTGAGTATTGATTTAAAGCCGGCTCTTTCCGAGGAGCAGTTGGATAAAAGATTACTGCGAGAGTTTGAGGAAAATGCAAACAAGCAGTTTAAACATGCTTTTGATAGTTTATTGCCGTCCAGATTGGCTGCTTATATGGTATCTGCCAGTGGGATTGCCCCAGAAAAAAAGATCAACGAGGTAACAAAGGAAGAAAGAAAAAGAATGCTTTCTCTCCTGAAAAACTGGACAATCCATGTTTCAGACAGTAGAGGATTTGCAGAAGCCATTATTACCCAAGGTGGGGTGCAAGTGAAACAAGTCAATCCAACGACTATGGAATCCAAGGTGATTTCCGGATTGTATTTTGCAGGAGAAGTGTTAGATATAGATGCCTTAACCGGTGGCTTTAATTTACAACTTGCATGGTCAACAGGCTATGCAGCCGGGGCACATATGATAGAAGATTGAGTAACGAAAAGGAGAGAGAGTAGGCGATTGTCAGTTGCCTTAGATGGTCCTGCTGGTGTCGGAAACAGTATCTTCGCAAAAAAAAAAGAAAAAAGAATGAATTTGATTTATATCGATACAGGCGCCATGTATCGTGCAATGGCCTTGTTTTTGATTCGCAGTGGTGTAGGTGCCTACAATAGCATGGGAATTTCTCTAGAAAGTCAGAGAGCAGAGATTTCCTTAACCTATGAAAATGGAGAAATGGTAGTTTGGTTAAACGGAGAAGATGTTACCGGACTGATTCGTACAGAAGAAGTGGGAAATATGGCCTCCAAAAGTTCTGTCAATGCGGATGTTCGTAAGAAACTAGTTTCCTTACAGCAAAATATGGCTGCCGAGGCAGATGTGATTATGGATGGCAGAGATATTGGTACTTGTGTGTTACCAAACGCAGATATCAAGGTCTATTTAACTGCAGATTCTTTTGTAAGAGCTACCAGAAGATTTGAAGAATTGACTGCCAAAGGCATTGCCTGTGACATTGGTAAAATTGAAGAAGATATTATTGAGAGAGACTATAGAGATATGCATCGTGAATTAAATCCTTTAAAACAGGCAGAGGATGCAGTGGTCGTAGATTCTTCTTATATGTCAATTGAAGAAGTAGTAGAAACTATTTCCGAGATGATTGCAAAAAAGAAAAACGGAGAAGCATAATCGTAGAATTATGGAAGTAAGAAAAGCCAAAAGTGCCGGCTTTTGCTTTGGGGTCAAGAAAGCAATGGACACGGTGCAGGAACAAATTGAAAAAAATCAGGGAAAACCAATCTTTACCTTTGGTCCTTTAATCCACAATGAGGAAGTAGTAAAGTCTTTACAAAATCAAGGGGTGGAAGTAATCCATTCCTTAGAAGAATTAAAGGCTTTGCAGGACGGTATTGTGATTATTCGTTCCCATGGCGTTCCTAAGTCTATTTATTCTAATTTAGAAGAAAGAGGCTTGGAATGCGTGGACGCTACTTGTCCTTTTGTAAAAAGAATTCATACCATTGTGGAAAAGGAAAGCCAGGCAGGAAAGCAGATTTTAATTGTAGGTAATGATAAACATCCTGAAGTGGAAGGCATTAAAGGGTGGTGTGTTACCCCTGCAATTGTGATCGAAAGTGTAGAAGAAGCAGAGAAATTTTCTTATTCCGGAGAAAAAAATATTTGTATCGTTTCCCAAACGACATTTAACTACAATAAATTTCAAGAAGTAGTTGAAATTATTTCTAAAAAAGCGTACAATGTTAGTGTTGTGAATACTATCTGTAACGCTACAGAAGAGCGTCAAACAGAGGCAAAGAAACTTGCTGCAGAAGCAGACGTGATGATTGTAATAGGTGGCTCTCACAGCTCCAATACTAGAAAGCTATACGAGATTTGCAAAGAGGAGTGTAAAGAGACCTTTTTTTTACAGACACTAGATGACTTGCATTTAGAGTTTCCTAAAGCTATTCGACTGGTGGGTATTACAGCCGGGGCTTCCACCCCAAATAATATTATTGAGGAGGTTCAAAATTATGTCAGAATTAACTTTTGAACAAATGTTAGAACAATCATTTAAGACAATCCATACAGGAGAGGTAGTAGACGGAACCGTTATCGATGTAAAGCCCGATGAAATCATCTTAAACATCGGTTATAAGTCAGACGGTATTTTAACCAGAAGTGAATATACCAACGAAGCAAATGTTGACCTTACCACTCTTGTAAAACCTGGTGACACTATGGAAGTTAAAATCTTAAAGGTTAACGACGGTGATGGACAGGTTGTATTAAGTTATAAGAGATTGGCTGCTGAAAAAGGCAATAAGAGAATTGAAGAAGCTTTCAATAACGAAGAAGTATTGACAGCAAAAGTTGCTCAGGTTTTAGACGGTGGTTTATCTGTAGTAGTTGATGAAGTTAGAATCTTTATCCCAGCAAGCCTTGTATCTGATACTTACGAAAAAGATTTAAGCAAATATGCAGGACAGGATATTGAATTCGTGATTACGGAATATAATCCTAAGAAGAGAAGATATATTGGTAACCGTAAAGTTTTAGTAGCTGCTAAGAAAGCAGAATTACAGAAAGCATTATTTGAAAAGATTGCTGTTGGCGATATCGTAGAAGGTGTTGTTAAGAATGTTACAGATTTCGGCGCATTCATCGATTTAGGTGGAGCAGACGGTTTGCTTCATATCTCTGAGATGTCTTGGGGACGCGTTGAGAATCCTAAGAAAGTGTTCAAAGTAGGCGAAACAGTTTCTACTTTAATCAAAGATATTTCCGGAAGCAAGATTGCATTGTCTTTGAAATTTGATGATGCCAATCCTTGGAAAGATGCAGAAACAAAATATGCAGTAGGCAATGTAGTAACCGGTAAGGTAGCAAGAATGGCAGATTTCGGTGCATTCGTAGAATTAGAAACCGGTGTTGACGCTTTACTTCATGTATCTCAGATCTCTAAAGACCATATTGAAAAACCTTCAGATGTATTAAAGGTTGGTGATGAAGTTACTGCTAAGGTTGTTGATTTTAATGCGGCTGACAAGAAGATTAGTTTAAGTATTAAAGCAACACTTGCTCCTGAAGAAGTGAAAGAAGAAGCAGAGGAAGATGCTGATGTAGTAGCTGTTGATATTGAAGCTGCAATTGCAGAAGATCAGGAATAAAATTATATATAAAATGCCATGCAGACTGCATGGCATTTTTAGAAATTTCAAGTAATATAAGTTAAAATAATTGTTATTTAAAGGGGGCTGTCATGGCATACGATTATGAATACTTCAAAAAAGAAGTATATGCCTTAACACAAATTGATTTAAATGCATATAAAGAAGCGCAGATGAAGCGCAGAATTGACACTTTGATTAGTAGATACCGTATTGATGGATACGAGAATTTTGTAAAAGCCTTGAAGGATAATACAGAAGTATTTGAAGCTTTTGTAAATTATCTGACTATCAATGTTTCAGAGTTTTATCGTAATCCGGATCAGTGGAAGCTTATGGACAAAGACATTATTCCTTCCTTGATTGATAAGTATGGCAAGAATTTGAAGATTTGGAGTGCCGCTTGTTCTACAGGTGATGAGCCATATTCTTTGGTTATGGCCTTGTCAAAGCATTTACCATTGAATCAGATTAAGATTTATGCTACAGATATCGATAAACAGGTTATGGCTACTGCAAAGGTTGGTTTATATGCAGAAAAGAGTATTGCTGCAGTACCGGATGAATTTAAGAAAAAATATTTTACCAAGGTGGGTGCTTCCTACAAGATTGCTGATGAAATCAAGAATCGTGTAGAATTTAAGGAAAACAATCTGTTAAAGGATTCTTATCCTACAGGATGTCATTTGATTGTATGTAGAAATGTTTTGATTTACTTTACAGAGGATGCAAAGGATTCTGTATATCGTAAGTTCTACAAATCTTTACAGCCAGGTGGAATTTTATTTATTGGAAGCACAGAACAGATTATTGGATATAAGGAAATTGGTTATAAGAGATTAAGTTCCTTCTTCTATGAGAAAGCAAATTAGTATGTATAAAAAAAGACCCTGCAGAATATTCTGCAGGGTTTTCTTATGGAAATTATTCTGTTGTTGCCAATATGGAAAGTATATGTGCCGCATAATGATTCAATTGTTTCTTGTTTTCCTTTATTTCATCTGTCCATTCAAAATATAAGGCAGAAGAGTTATATTCTTTCTTAAACACCGGAGAAATACATGGCTCCCACTGTGGGATATAAGAGGATTGCTTTCTGGTATAGCAGGTGCTGGCTTTTGCTTGGACTCTGTATTCCTTATCTACAAAGGTGGCTAAGCCTTTGTGAATTGCAACATCTTCTTCCGGCAAATAGTAGTATTCTTTATAATTAGAATAGAAGTACTTTAATTCTTCCTGTACCACAGGTACTCTGAGTAGTCCGTTATTTCCCTGAGCCGTAAAATAAAAGTCTTTGGCGTTTACACTAATAGGAGTAGGTAAATCTACCGGTAATTTTAAGGTTAGAAATACCTCCAAGGCTTCTTCGCCTATCATGTTTTCATAGGTGCGTTCCTGTACTTTAATGACAGTAGGCGCTTCCTGGAACAAGTCGTTATAAGCGAGAATGGGAAGAATTTGAGTAAGATATAGGACATCTTCCTTATTATGCAGTAAAAGCATATCCAAATGTTCTTGACTTGGATGGATGCAATACTGCTGATAAATAGGAATCAAATCTCCACCACTACAGGTATCTTTTCTTTGGATACCTAGAAATTGTTCAATGGTTTTTTGCCTGCAATTAGGTAATTTTAAGAAATTTTTACGGGGAAGAACCCGTTTATAGAGATCAATACCTTCTTTTTCCACAAAAGAATCGTCCATTTCATGGAGTAGCATACGATTCTGTAAAAAAGGTATATCAAATTGATTCCCATTAAAGTGAATCAAAGTCTTGTAGTCTTTTATGAAATCACTAAAACGAATCAAGATATCTTTTTCTTCTTCAGGTGTTTCTGCAAACCATTGCAGGATTTCCAACTGGCCATTGGTATAATGGGCTGCTCCAATTAAATAAATGCTGGAATTCTTAGGAGAAAGTCCTGTAGTTTCAATGTCTACAAAAAGAGAAGAAGCGATAGTTTCTTCATCTCCAAAGAGATATTTAGGTATGGGTTGGTTATAAATATATTTCATCTTTTTCATACCAATAATCTTATCATAAGTTAAAAAAATTAAGTAGTATTTTTTTGAAAAAAATAGTAAACTAGAAAGATAGTATGGGTTAAAATACATAAGTTTAAATCCAAGAAATAAAGGAAGGGAAAGCTATGGCAAAATTTACCTTTGTGGGTGGGGTACATCCCCATGATGGAAAGGAACTTTCCAAAAACAAACCAATCAAAGAATTTTGGCCAACGGGAGAAATGGTATACCCCTTATCACAGCATATTGGGGCTCCTGCAAAAGCCATTGTAGCAAAAGGAGATCAGGTCTTAAGAGGACAGAAAATCGCAGAAGCAGGCGGTTTTGTATCGGCACCAATCTACGCCAGTGCCTCCGGAACGGTAAAAGCAATTGAACCAAGACGAGTGGCTACCGGTGATATGGTCATGAGTATTGTTTTGGATAATGATGGAAAGTTTGAAGCAGTGGAAACGGAAGAAGTTACCAGAAATGTGGACGAGCTTACCAGAGAGGAGATTATTGACGCCATTAAAGAAGCGGGCGTTGTAGGTATGGGTGGTGCAGGTTTCCCAACCCATGTAAAACTGTCTCCCAAGGATCCAAATAAGATTGACTATGTAATTGCAAACTGCGCAGAGTGTGAGCCTTATTTGACTTCCGATTATCGTAGAATGTTAGAGGCACCGGAAGAGTTAATCGGCGGCTTAAAGGTACAGTTAAAATTGTTCCCTAATGCAACTGCTATCATCGGTATTGAAGATAATAAGATGGATTGTGTGGAACTAATGAAAAAACTGACTGCCAATGAACCTAGGATTTTGGTAAAGACATTAAGAACCAAATACCCACAGGGTGGTGAACGACAGTTAATCTATGCTACCACCAAGAGAAGATTAAATTCTAAAATGCTTCCCGCAGATGTGGGTTGTGTTGTGAATAATATGGACTCTATGACAGCGATTTATCAGGCAGTGGTACATAATAAGCCCTTAATTGAAAGAATCGTAACCGTTACCGGAGATGCTATCAAAGAGCCGCAGAATTTTAGAGTGCCAATCGGTACTAATTACGAGGAATTGATTGATGCGGCTGGTGGTTTTACAACGGATCCGGAAAAAGTGATTTCCGGTGGTCCGATGATGGGATTTAGTTTATTTGAATTAAAGATTCCAACCACCAAAACAAGTTCATCAATTTTGTGCTTTGAGAAGGATGAGGTTTCTAAATTGGAACCTTCTGCGTGTATTAACTGCGGTCGTTGTAGTGAGGCCTGCCCAAGTAGAATTATGCCTGGTATTTTGGCAGATTTGGCGGACCATCACAGAGAAGAAGAATTTGTAAAAAGAGATGGATTAGAATGTATCGAATGTGGTTGTTGCAGCTATGTATGTCCTGCAAAGAAACCTTTGACACAGTCTATCAAATCTATGCGTAAGATTATGTTAGCGAAGAGAAAGAAGTAGGAGGGAGAGAAAATGAGCGCATTAAAAAAAGTATCCAGCAATCCTCATGTTCGTTCAAAAGTAACCACCACTTCCATTATGTTAGCAGTGATTATTTCGTTACTTCCGGCAACGGGATTTGGAATTTACAATTTTGGCTGGCAAAGAACAGTACCTATTTTGATTGTCACAATCGGTAGCTGTGTTTTGACAGAATATATCTATGAAAAAGCCTTGAAAAAGAGAGTTACAGTAGGAGATTTATCAGCCGTTGTAACGGGTCTTTTATTGGCGTTGAATTTACCTCCAACAGCCCCCTTGTGGATGTGTGTGATTGGTGGTGTTTTCGCGATTTTAGTTGTAAAAATGTTATTTGGCGGTATTGGACAGAATTTTATGAATCCTGCCCTTGGAGCCAGATGTTTCTTGTTAATTAGTTTTACTTCTTTGATGACAAACTTTGAGGTGGATGGTTTTACCGGTGCAACACCTCTTGCTGCATTAAAGGCTGGTGAAACGGTAAATGTGTATAACATGGTAATCGGAAAATGTGCCGGTACTATCGGTGAAACTTCTATGGTGGCTATCGTGATTGGTGCATGTTTCTTGATTCTTACAGGCATTATTGATTTGAGAATCCCTGGTACCTATATTGCCTCCTTTGTCATTTTTGTAGGGTTATTTGGAGGTAAGGGATTTGATGCATCCTTCCTTTCTGCACATTTAGCAGGAGGCGGTTTGATGTTAGGGGCCTTCTTCATGGCTACTGATTATGTGACCCGTCCTATTACCAGAAACGGACAGTATGTATTCGGTATTTTACTTGGAATTTTGACCGGTATTTTCCGTATTTTTGGTGCCAGTGCGGAAGGTGTTAGTTACGCCATTATTATTGGTAACCTTTTAGTACCATTGATTGAAAAAATTACCTATCCCAAATCCTTTGGAAAAGGGATGGAGAAAAGTGCATAGAGAAAGGAGCGCGGTACAATGAAAAATATGATAAAAGATGCTGCCATCCTTTTTGCAATCACTTTGGTAGCAGGTTTAATCTTGGGTGTGGTATATGACATTACAAAAGCACCAATTGCAGAGCAGGAAATCAAAGCAAAGAATCAGGCTTGTCAGGAAGTATTTGGAGAGGCATCTTCCTTTGAAGAAATAGAACTTTTGGCAATAAATTATGATGATTCCGGCTTAGATGCGGATGCAGAAGTAAATACAGTAAATAAAGCATTGGACAATAGTGGAGAATTGTTAGGGTATGTATTAGAAGTGACTACTCATGAAGGCTATGGCGGAGATATTACCTTTGCTATGGGTGTTACCTTAGAAGGAACCTTAAATGGGATTTCCTTATTGTCTATCTCAGAAACTCCTGGTCTTGGTATGAAAGCAGAAGAGGTATTAAAGCCTCAGTTTGCCGGTAAAACAGTATCACAGTTCCAGTATACCAAGAGTGGTGCCACATCAGACAATCAGATTGATGCTATCAGTGGTGCAACCATTACCACAAATGCGGTAACATCTGGCGTAAATACAGGCTTATGGTACTTTAGTCAGTTAGGAGGTAGTGCAAAATGAAAGAAGCAAGAGAAAGACTCTTAAATGGTCTGATTAAAGAAAATCCCACCTTTGTATTGATGCTTGGTATGTGTCCTACTTTGGCAGTTACTACTTCTGCCATCAATGGTTTGGGTATGGGCTTAACCACTACCGCTGTATTGGTATTAAGTAATGTGTTGATTTCTATGTTGCGAAAAGTGATTCCGGATAAGGTTCGTATTCCTGCCTTTATCGTTATCATCGCTTCCTTTGTAACTATGGTGCAGTTATTGTTACAGGGATTTATACCATTCCTGTATGATGCATTGGGGATTTATATTCCGTTGATTGTTGTAAACTGTATTATTTTAGGACGAGCAGAATGCTATGCTTCTAAGAATCCTGTGATTCCTTCTTTGTTTGATGGTTTGGGGATGGGACTTGGTTTCTCTGTTGCCTTAACTATGATTGGTGCAGTGAGAGAGTTACTTGGTGCAGGAGAAGTATTTGGGGTACATGTAATGCCTGCAGGCTATGTACCGGTTAGTATTTTTGTATTGGCACCCGGTGCATTCTTTGTACTGGCTTGTTTAACAGCCATTCAGAATGTAGTAAAAATCAGAGGAGAGAAGAAAGGCAAAGATATGTCTAAGATTCAATCCGGCTGCAACGGCAATTGTAGCGGTTGTGGTGAAATCGGTTGTGGAAGCCGTAGCGTAGAAAAGAAAGAAGGGGGAGAAGAATAATGGGAGCATTGAAGGATTTGATTTTAATTGCCATTGGATCTGCCCTGGTTAGTAATGTTGTATTGAGCCAGTTCTTGGGCTTGTGTCCTTTCCTTGGGGTTTCAAAAAAAGTAGAAACCGCTGCCGGAATGGGTGGCGCCGTAATTTTCGTTATTACTTTAGCCAGCTTCGTGGCAGGCTTGATTTATCGCTTTATTTTAGTACCTTTTGATATTACCTATTTGCAGACCATTGTTTTTATTTTGGTGATTGCAGCCTTGGTACAATTTGTTGAAATGTTCTTAAAAAAGTTTGTAGTTGGCTTGTATGAAGCACTGGGTGTGTATCTGCCTTTGATTACCACAAACTGTGCAGTGCTTGGTGTTGCTTTGAACAATGTGAAATATGACTACAATATTTTGACAGGTGTCGTAAATGGTTTTGCAACAGCAGTTGGTTTTGCCATTGCCATTATTATTTTAGCCGGTCTTCGTGAAAAAATGGAATTTAACGATATACCGGAGCCTTTCAAAGGAATGCCTATTGTATTGATTACAGCAGGTCTAATGGCCATTGCATTCTGCGGTTTTTCCGGATTGTTATAAGGCGAAACAAACTCTAAATAGACTAGAGTTTATAGGAAAAAGGAGAAAAAAATGAGTGGTATTATTACAGCAACAGTAGTGGTTGCTGCTGTTGGTTTATTTATCGGTGTATTTTTAGGAATTGCAGCGATTCAGTTCCATGTAGAAACAGACCCTAAGGAAGAGGCTGTTTTGGCTGCTTTACCGGGAAATAACTGTGGTGGATGTGGTTTTGCCGGCTGTTCCGGACTTGCTGCTGCCATTGCCAAAGGAGAGGCTGCCGTGAATGCTTGTCCTGTAGGTGGAGAACCGGTTGGAAATGTGATTGCAGGTATTATGGGTGTAGAAGCCGAAGCGGGTGAAAAGCAGGTGGCTTTTGTGCGTTGTAAAGGGACCTGTGATAAAACTACAACAGATTATGATTATAGTGGTGTAGAAGATTGTACTTTTGCAGCCTTTACTCCCGCTAGTGGACCAAAGACCTGTACCTATGGTTGTACCGGATTTGGAAATTGTGTGAAGGCTTGTCCTTTTGATGCAATCCATGTAGTTGACGGTGTAGCGATAGTAGATAAGGATGCATGTAAAGCTTGTGGGAAATGTATTGAGGCTTGTCCCAGAAACTTAATTACCTTAGTACCTTATAGTGCAAAGCATATTGTGGCATGTAGTTCAAAGGACAAAGGACCTGTTGTGATGAAGGCTTGTCAGACAGGCTGTATTGGATGCCAGCTTTGCAAGAAAAATTGCCCTTCTGAAGCTATTACAGTAGAAGATTTCTTAGCTGAAATTGATCAGAGCAAATGTGTAAGTTGTGGAATCTGTGTAGAAAAATGTCCGAAGAAAGCCATTATCTAAGAGTTTTTATGAGGTGTGCGTATGTGGCAGGATGAGTATGATGATAGCCCCGGAGGCTTTCCTGTCCTCTATATGGCATTGGCTGTTTCTGTTTTTGTATTGATGATTTTAATGGTGGTTTTGTTTGTCAATCGTGACAAAAAGCATTCCACCACACCTACTCCAATCAATTCTGCATCACAAACTGCAGAGGAGCCTGTGGAAGAGGAAATGTCTCCTTATGCAGGAACCGGTTTGGTGTCTTCTGACTTGGATTTTTGGGATATGTATCCCAAAGAGGAAGAGGACAAAGAGGCAGTGGTGAAGGATAAAGAAAAAGAGAAAGACAAAGCAGAAGAAGAGGATGAGGAAGAGGAAAAGAAGGAGGATCCTTCTACCGATGGCAAGCATACAGAAATAGTAGATAAAAATGGAAAAAGTGAATGGGTGTTAATCAATCCAAAATGGGAGAAAAATACCTATGATTACACCAATTTGGTAAGCAAAAATAATCTGCTTCGATATTATGCGGATGGAAAACAGGTCTCTTTTCTAGGCGTGGATTTGTCCAAATACCAAAAGAATGTAGATTTTTATACCTTGAAAAATGCAGGAGTGGATTTTTGCATGCTTCGTACCGGTGCCAGAGGCTATGAAACCGGTGTACTACAGCCCGATGAAAGTTTTGATACCTTCTTAAAGGATGCTGAAGAAGCAGAAATGCCTGTTGGAGTTTACTTTTTCTCGCAAGCCATTACAGTGCAGGAGGCCACAGAGGAAGCGGATTTTGTATTAGGAAAATTGTTAGAGCATAAAATTTCCTATCCGGTTGCTTTTGATATGGAATTCATTGATAATGATACTTCCCGCGTAGAAACTCTTTCCAGAGAGGAAAGAACCCAGATTGCTTTAACCTTCTTACAAAAAATAGAAGCATCAGGCTATACGGGCATGTTGTATGGAAATAAAGAATGGTTGTTAAAGAGAATAGACCTGTCCAAATTTGATGACTATGATATTTGGCTGGCAGAAGAAAAAGATATTCCGGATTACCCCTATCGTTTCTCTATGTGGCAATATTCCAGACAGGGAGAAGTGGATGGGATAAATGGAATGGTAGATTTAAACATCAGTTTTATTGACTATTCTGCACGATAGTTTTGGATCTTTTCAGGAATCCTAATTTCAGAATATAATTTAGCATAGACAGAAGGCGCAATGCCTTCTGTTTCATTTTGGGTAAAATTTTTTGTTATGCCATTTTTACGAACTATATCAATGGCTTTATTATAGGCAATGGCTGCTTCTAAACTGGTATCATATGTGCCAATCACAAAATTTCCCTTTAGGTGAATCTGTGCTTTATATTTGCCTTTCCCTTTGGATAAAAGAGGAGTAACGCCGTGATAGGCATTTAATATTTCAATATTTTCATAGCGAAAGTCAAACGGATCTCCATTTCGGAAACGATAATCTCTGCCTAGTACTCCATAATTTTTAATCCCATAGCGATTGACAATATTTAACTGCATCCCATAATCAGCTACAAAAAGATGGCCTTTTCTTTGCATAATTTTATGGCTGGCATAAAAGAATAAATCATCCATGTCAAAGGTCAGTCGATCTCCGGATGGAAGAAAGTAATAGAAGTACTTATTTCGTACATACATTGGGGTGGAAAAATAGATATGGTTGTCTCTTAGATTTAACAAACAGATCTGTTTTTCTAAAGACAAAGTAAATGCATTCTTTTCTGCCAGAGTAACAGTATCTAGAGTGATAGCAGTATTTTGCATCAATTCTTTGGCGTCTAAATAGGCCTGATGAGCCTGTTCTTTTTGGGAGAAACTGCCCAAGCTAATATGCTTTCCCTCATAGGTGAAAGAGGCACGATAATAAATACTTCCATCTTTTTTTGTAGTTTCATAAACGCCTGGCAAGGCAGAATTTTGCATATCAAAAATCCTTTCCGGGATAGTCGTTTTACGGACAAATCTTATGTTTCAGTTTACCATTTTTTCCCGATTTTAGAAATAAAAAATATACATCCTGAATACACTTATAGTACAGGGTCAAGTCCTAGACCTGATGATAGGAGTGTAGAAGATGTATAAAAAAGCAATTATTCTTTTGGCAGGTATGCAGTTTATTTTAATTCTGACTTACGCCTGTGGATTATTGATTAGTGCAGATTTAGGCGCATCAGAGTGTGCCTTTTTAGAGAAACGAGAAGAAAGTCTACCTATGAACTTTTTAGGAATATCCAAAAGACAAGCATCCAAACGGCCTGTGATGTCTGTGGAAAGCTTAGAGAAAAAGAGGGATTCAACTTTGATGAGCGAAGAAGATTATGGTAATCTCCTTCGAATTGTGGAAGCAGAAGCGGGTGGAGAAGATAAAACCGGGAAAAAACTAGTGGTAAATGTAGTTATGAACAGAGTGAAAGATAAGGGTTTTCCAGATACCGTATCAGAAGTGATTTTACAACAGGATCATGGCACTACTCAGTTTTCCCCGGTAAAGGATGGTAGATTTTATTCTATCAAGGTTAGTGAGGACACAGAAAACGCGGTAAAAGAAGCGTTAGAAGAAGGAGACCGCTCCGGAGGTGCATTGTATTTTATTGGAAAGAAAATCAGTAAGGAAAAAGCCAGATGGTTTGAGGAAAATTTAACCCCTTTGTTTTCCTATGGAGGCCATGCTTTTTATGGTTAAGTATAGGGGATTTGATTGAAGAATGAAAAGGATTATGTTATAATTTATCGTGATAAAGACTGAATGTAAGAAAGAAAAAATTTACAGATAGAAAGGATAAAATGATGAGCATTACTTACAAAAGTACAAGAGGCGGAGAACAGAATGTACCTGCATCCTTAGCTATTTTAAAAGGGTTGGCACAGGATGGAGGTTTATTTGTGCCGGATACCATTCCTGCCTTTGATAAAAGTTTGAAAGAATATGCCGCTATGGATTATAAGCAGTTGGCATATGAAATTATGAAATTATATTTTACTGATTTTACCAAGGAAGAGTTGGAGAACTGTATTAACAGAGCCTATGATACAAAATTTGATACAGAAGAAATCGCTCCTTTGGTAGAAGCAGACGGTGCTTATTATTTAGAACTGTTCCACGGTGCCACCATTGCCTTTAAGGACATGGCATTATCTATCTTGCCACATTTAATGACCACATCGGCAAAAAAGAACGGTACGAAGAATGAAATCGTTATCTTAACCGCTACTTCAGGGGATACAGGAAAAGCAGCTTTGGCTGGTTTTGCAGATGTAGAGGGTACCAGAATCGTGGTATTTTACCCGAAGAATGGTGTTAGCCCTGTACAGGAACGCCAGATGGTAACCCAAAAAGGGGAGAATACCTGCGTTATCGGTATACATGGCAATTTTGACGATGCTCAGACCGGTGTAAAAAATATTTTTGCAGATAAAGAATTGGCAGCTTATTTAGAGGAGAAAGGGTTCCAGTTTTCTTCTGCAAATTCTATTAATATCGGCCGTTTGATTCCTCAGGTTGTATATTATGTATATGCTTATGCAACCCTTTTGAAGGAAGGCAAAATTGCAGAAAATGACACCATAAATGTAGTAGTTCCTACAGGAAATTTTGGCAATATTTTGGCAGCCTTTTATGCAAAGAACATGGGACTGCCTATTGGTAAGTTAATTTGTGCATCCAATGAAAATAAGGTATTATACGATTTCTTCCAGGATGGCTGCTATGACAAAAACAGAGAATTCATTTTAACCAGTTCTCCTTCTATGGATATTCTGATTTCCAGCAATTTGGAACGACTGATTTATTGGTTGGCAGGCAATGATGCAGCATCTAACCAAGCCTATATGGAACAGTTAAAATCTGCAGGAAAATATGAAATCACCCCTGAGATGAAGGACAAACTGAAAGACTTTGTGGGTGGGTTTGCTTCCGAAACAGAAACCGCTACAAAAATCAAGGATCTTTATGATAAGACAGGCTATGTAATTGATACTCATACCGGTGTTGCCGCAGCCGCTTTTGGCAAATACTTAGAGAATACAAAGGATACAACGCCTACTGTAATTGCATCTACTGCAAGTCCTTTCAAATTTGCAAGAAGCGTTATGAATGCAATTGATACAAAATATGATGCAATGTCTGATTTTGAATTGATTGACGAATTGTCTAAGGTTGGTAATGTGTCAATTCCAAATGCCATAGAAGAAATTCGTAATGCTCCGGTTCGACACAAAACTGTATGCGAAAAAGAAGATATGGTAGCAGAAATTAAAAAATTCTTACAGGTTTAAGGAGATAAGCCATTGAAGTTCGTGGATTATATTGTAACCTTTTATGGGTTATATTTGGTAATACAAACCCTTTTGATGAAATGGAAATGCTATATTCCGGATAATTTTTATTTTTCCGGCAACAAGAGAGTTCGAGAGGGAGCAGATATTAAGGCCTATATTGATAAAGTGTTTTGGGTAACCCTACTGTTTGGTCTTATGGCTATAGTTTGTGGTGGTGTAGGCTTATACAATGATTATGTGGGGGGCTTGGAAGTGCTAAATGCGATTCTTTGCCTTGGCTATTTTGCATTGATTCTGGTGTATATGCTTTGGATGAAAAAAGTCCAGAAGGAGTACCTGTTTTAACAATACTTAAGGGGAACGAGTATTTTTATGACGAAGAAATATTTAAAACACATACAGATTATATTTTCCATATTGGGCTTGATTCAGTTGGCTTCCATTTTGACGATTATTTTCTTTATGAATCGTCAGGCTGCCTTAAATACAGATATTATGGCTAGAATTCCTGTTGCCCAGACTTTAAATAAACTGCAAAATTGTGGCTATACATCTGAAAATATTGCAGTGAATTATCGGGCAAATAAAATCACTGCTGAGAATGCGCTTACCCAAATGCATGCAGTTTTGGAGGATAGCAAACAGACATATTCGGATTTAATGGCGTTGTTAGAGCAACAAGGTTTGCTGCAGGAAGAAAAAGCTTCCTTAGTGACGGCGTACAAGGATTGGTATGATAAAATCGATTATTTATCTGACAATATGCTGGCAAATAATCGTGATGTAATTACTTCTGTATATGAAGAATTTGTGTTTACGCCGGTGCAGAATTTTAGAGAGTGTTCTGTTGTGATTGAAGAATCTTTGAATTTGTATAATATTTCCCTGGAAAAACAGAATTTGAGAAATATAGAAATCTTAAAAGATATCACTTATCGTACTTGTGCTTTTGCTATTATTAGCATTATTATTGGCTTTTTCTTATTACGAAATCGTACCTTCCAGTTAAAACAAGAACAGGATATCTTACTTAATCAAACAAAAGAAAACAGTAAGCTTTCTGTAACGGATAATCTTACCGGCTTATGGAACAGACGATATGCAGAGGCTACGATTAATGAAGCGATTGAGCATAAAATCAATGGGGAATTATTGCTTTTTGATTTGGATAATTTTAAGGAGGTAAATGACCAGTATGGTCATCTGAATGGGGATGATGTTTTACGAACCTTTGCGGCTATTTTAACTATATGTTCCAGAGATGTGGACATTGCTTGTCGTACCGGTGGCGATGAGTTTTTGCTATTTTTGAATGGTGCAGATGATTTTGAATCTGAAAATATAGCAAAGCGTATTATTTCTTATGCAAAAGAGACTTTCTCCCAAATCGAGTATGCTAAAAATGTAACTACTTCCATTGGTATTGCTGGTACCAGAGGGGTTAATAGCTTTGAAGCGTTATTTGAGAGAGCGGATCAGGCTTTGTATGTACGGAAGAATAAAGGGAAAAATGGTTTCCAGCATTATTCTGAATTGACAGAGGAGCAAAAACTGGAGGCTCATAATGCGGAGCCAAGAGTGGAGGAACCATTGAAAATTAAATCAAATGGTACAAAAGATAACATACAGAAAAAATAGCCTATAGAATAAACTAAATATTAAAATAAGCAGGATGAGAGCATGGACAAAAGAGTTGAGATTTTGAATAAATTAAGAGAGTTGATGAAAGAAGCAGGCGTAACTTATTATTATGTAACTACGGCAGATTATCATGGCTCAGAATATGTAAACGATTTTTTCAAAGAACGAGAATTTTTATCCGGATTTACTGGTTCTAATGGTAACTTGTTGGTTGGACAAGACTTTGCAGGCTTGTGGACGGATGGTCGATATTTTATTCAAGCAGAAAAAGAGTTGCAGGGTAGTGAGATTGCACTTTACCGTATGGGTGAAGAAGGTGTCCCCACTGTCAACGAGTTTTTGAAATGCCATTGTAAAGATGGGGACGTAATTGGTTTTGATGGCAGAACCATTAGTTTACAGTTTGGTAAAGATTTGCAGAAAAAATTGGGTGAAGGTATTACCTTAGCGGACCAGCAGGATTTGGCAGATGCTTTGTGGGAAAACCGTCCGTCTATGCCCTGTGAGCCGTTAGTTTGTTTCCCAGAAGAAATTTATGGCGCTTCACTAGCAGAAAAGCTGGAGCAGGTAAGGGCAGAGATGAAAAAGGAAAACTGCCAAAGTTTTGTCAGCAGCAAGCTGGATGATAATATGTGGCTGTTAAATCTTCGTGGGAGTGATGTGGAATGCAATCCTGTAGCCCTTTCTTATGTGGTTGTGACTGAAGTGGAAGCCTATTTCTTTGTACAGGATAGTGCCATGACGCCTGTAGCAAAAGAAAGATTAGACAACTATCATATTCATATCAAACCCTATGAGGATATTATGACATTCCTGGAATCCGAAGTGATTCCAAAGAATGTATTGGTAGATCAATATTCTTGTAGTTTTACATTTTATAGAATTTTAGAAAAAAGCCATTCCGTAAAGGTGGCTTCTTCTCCCATTGTTTTATTAAAAGGAGTTAAGAATCCAGTAGAATTACAGCATATGGAGCAGGTTTATCTGGAAGACAGTGCAGCTCTTACCAAGTTTATCTGTTATATGAAAACAAAAGCAGATATTCCGTCTATGAATGAATATACTGCAGCAATGTTGTTGGATGACTATAGAAGAGCCTTGCCGGAGTTTCAGGATTTATCATTTCCTACCATTTCCGGTTTCAAGGAAAATGCCGCTATGATGCATTATGAAGCAACTGCTGATAATGCCAAGAGGTTAGAAAGAGAAGGTATGCTTTTAGTGGATTCCGGCGGACAGTATCCGGGTGGCACTACAGATGTTACGAGAACCTTTGCCCTTGGGCCTGTAGATACTACAATCAAAGAACATTTTACTTTAGTTGCCAAGGGAATGTTAGCCCTCACCCATGCAAAATTCTTATATGGCTGTACAGGTCGCAATGTGGATATTTTAGCAAGACAGCCTTTGTGGGAGAGAGGCATTGATTATAAATGTGGTACCGGCCATGGTGTGGGTTATGACTTAAATGTGCATGAGGGTCCACAGAATATTCGATGGAAATTTTTGCCGGAAATGAAAGAAGCAGTATTAGAACCTGGTATGGTAGTGACCAATGAACCTGGGGTGTATATCGAAGGTAGTCATGGTATCCGAACAGAGAATGTTATGGTAGTAAAAACTCTGGAGAAGAATGGAGACGGACAATTCTTAGGCTTTGATACTTTAACCTATGTACCTATTGACAGGGAATTGATTATACCCGAACTTTTGGGAGAAATAGGTAGAGAACAACTGAATGAGTATCATAAACAGGTGTATGATAAAATTAGTCCCTATCTTTCAAGAGAAGAAAAGGACTGGTTACAGGAGGCAACGGCTCCAATATTATAAAAAGAGTATTAAATCAAGGATTTCAAGGGGGAAAAGAATTGACTTTTCCCCTTTTTTCTGCCATAATGTGAAATGATTTTGCGGTTCTTTTGCAAAATATAAGTAGTTGTAAAAAAATTATTATATAAAGTAAAGGAGTAAAAAGATGAAAAACATCGATTTAACAAAGTATGGTATCTCTGGTACCACAGAAATCGTCTACAATCCTTCTTATGAATTATTATTCGAAGAAGAAACCAAAGCTGGTTTAGAAGGATATGAAGTAGGCACAAACACAGAACTTGATACTGTTAACGTTATGACAGGTATTTATACTGGACGTTCTCCTAAAGATAAATACATTGTTATGGATGCTAACTCTAAAGACACTGTTTGGTGGACATCAGATGATTACAAAAACGACAACCATCCTATGACAGAAGATACATGGGCAGTTGTAAAAGACATCGCTAAGAAAGAACTTTCTAACAAGAGATTATTCGTAGTAGATGCATTCTGTGGTGCAAATGCAGACACAAGAATGAATGTACGTTTCATCGTAGAAGTTGCTTGGCAGGCTCATTTCGTTAAAAACATGTTCATCGTTCCTACAGAAGATGAATTAAAAGACTTCGAACCTGACTTCGTTGTTTACAATGCTTCTAAAGCAAAAGTTGAAAACTACAAAGAATTAGGTCTTAACTCTGAAACTTGTGTAGCATTCAACATCACAAGCCGTGAACAGGTTATCATCAATACATGGTACGGCGGAGAAATGAAAAAAGGTATGTTCTCTATGATGAACTACTATTTACCTTTGAAAGGTATCGCTTCTATGCACTGTTCAGCAAATGCTGATATGGATGGCAAGCATACAGCTATTTTCTTCGGTCTTTCCGGAACAGGTAAAACAACTCTTTCTACAGATCCTAAGAGACGTCTTATCGGTGATGACGAACACGGTTGGGATGACAACGGCGTATTCAACTTCGAAGGTGGTTGCTATGCAAAGGTAATCGGTTTGGATAAAGAATCTGAGCCAGATATCTTCAATGCTATCAAGAGAGATGCATTATTAGAAAATGTTACTGTTGATAAAGATGGTAAGATTGACTTTGATGACAAGAGTGTAACAGAAAATACTCGTGTATCTTATCCTATTTCTCATATCAATAATATTGCAGCAGAAGTAAATGGTGTTTCAGCAGGCCCTGCAGCTGATAATGTAATCTTCTTATCAGCAGATGCTTTCGGAGTACTTCCTCCGGTATCTATCTTGACTCCTGAACAGACACAGTACTACTTCCTTTCAGGTTTCACAGCTAAATTAGCTGGTACAGAAAGAGGTATTACAGAGCCTACACCTACCTTCTCAGCTTGCTTCGGTCAGGCATTCTTAGAGCTTCATCCTACAAAATACGGTGAAGAACTTGTTAAGAAGATGGAAGCTAATGGTGCAAAAGCTTACCTTGTTAACACAGGTTGGAATGGTACTGGTAAACGTATCACCATCAAAGATACTCGTGGTATCATCGATGCTATCTTAAATGGCGATATCAAGACAGCTCCTACCAAGAAGATTCCTATGTTCGACTTCGAAGTTCCTACAGAGCTTCCTGGTGTTGATCCTGCAATCTTGGATCCTAGAGATACTTATGCAGATGCTTCTGAATGGGAAACAAAAGCAAAAGATCTTGCCGGAAGATTTATTAAAAACTTTGAAAAATATACAACAAACGATGCTGGTAAAGCACTTGTTGCAGCTGGTCCTCAGTTATAATTTTTCATATGATTACAATGACAGGAAGTCCAATTTGGGCTTCCTGTTTTTTGTTGCAAAAGTAGTTGTATTTTGAGAACCGATTGGATATACTAGAAGTAGTCCTGGGGTGTTCGAAACCTCCTGTTATTTTGAACCTACATTTACTTTAAACGGGAATCCTACATTGCCCAATGGCTGTCAAGCCCTCTTGAAGGGACGGCAAAAGTTGTGGTTGCGGTTACCCACCTAGCTGTCTGCTAGGAGTCAAAATACAGGAAACGGCACTTTGGGTATTTTACAAAAGAGAAAAGGCAGCCTTCAACGGCTGCTTTTGTTTGTTTAGATTTCAGAAATAGGATGTAGTATATGAGTTTCTCTAAGAACCAAAAGAAATCTTTTTTTATAAAGGCATGTATTTGTTTTCTGACAATCTGTATTCTTTTTGGAATTGCAGTGATAGGGTATCTTCGCTTTGCACACATCGCACCTAAGGGAGAGTATATTTCAAAAAAGGAAGCAAATGTAAATTTATCTTTGTTAGAAACACTTTTTGAAAAGGAAGGTTTGCCTTTTTCGTTGGAATATTTGGAAGAAACGGATGAACAGGAATTTGTTTCCTATGGAGAGTGGAGGTCTTTGTATGATTCTCTTAAGAATAGTTTTTCTTCCATAGATTGGGCTCAGATAGATACTGAAAAATATAGAGAAGAAGATTGTGTTTTAAAAGAAGATTGGTACTTGGTATTGGAACAGATTCTTTCCAAAAGATTTCCCCAAGAGGAAGAATATTTTCAAGATGTTTTACTTTTAGGAAACGGGGATAGTGTTCAAGACGCAGAAGGGATATCATTAGAACCGGGATTTTGGTTTTCTACAAATGGACTATTTGAAAACAAACTGGAAAATGTAGAGGAGGCTCTTTCTATTGGTGTGAACCGTTATCTGGTGTATGATACTAAAATTTGGGGTATACGAGATACCTATGAAAGCAGTGAATGGGTAAAAAATGCCTTTTTTATTCAAAAAGAGGTGAATCAAGGTAGTATTTTCTATAAAAGTTATAGAATAAAGTTGCCCATTAAAGAAGATGCATCCCTTTTACAAGCAGATACGGAAACTAAATTATTAAATCAGGAAGATGCCAGTATTGAGCAGATTTGTGATATCCTGATAACAAAAAGTGGGATACAAAAGGTCAAATACAAAGAAGAAAAACTTCACGGAAAATTACTTCGTGTCAATGCGGAAGAGTTAGAACTGCAGGATATGGGTACTTTCCCTATGAGTGATTCTGTGCAGTGCTATTGCTTATATGGTACTCTTAAGACTATTCCGTTTTCCAAATTAGGTGTGGGCTATAGCTTTTCTGACTATGTCATTGAAGAAGGAGAAATACAGGCATGTTTATTGACCCGTGATGAAAAAATGGAAAATATTCGTGTCTTGTTAAAAAACCAGGATTCTTCCGGGTACTATCATGAAAACGTGATTGTCAATGGAAATGTGGATTGTATACTGTCCTACGGAGATCAAGAGGAAGTCATTCCGGCAAAAGAGAATAAGGAGATTACTTTAGAGAGTTCTTACTTTGACGGGAATAGTCGTATTTATATGAAACCAACTGCTTTAACGGGTCGTATCACTATAAAAAGTATTGATAGATCTATTGGAAGCCCCTCCTACCGTGGAGAATTGGAACTGCAAAAAACACAGGATGGCATTTTAGTGATAAATGAAGTATTGCTGGAAGAGTATTTGTATGGCGTAGTACCTTCTGAAATGCCAGCTTCTTATCCGGAGGAGGCGCTAAAAGCACAGGCTATTTGTGCCAGAACCTATGCCTATGAAAGGATGAAAACCGCAGGTCTGGCTTCCTACGGGGCTCATGTAGACGACAGTACCGGTTTTCAGGTATATAACAATATTGCAGAACAGGGTAGTGCTACAACTGCTGTAAAAGAGACCAAGGGTCAATTGTTATTTGTAGATGGAGAATTGGCAAAAACCTATTATTATTCCACTTCTTGTGGCTTTGGAGCAGATGACAGTGTGTGGTTAAGAGAAGGGGAGTCTCAGATTCCTTATTTGCAGGCAAGTGCCCTTTCTTCAAAAGAACATTCATTTACCGGAAAGGATTTGAAAAATGAAGATACTTTCCGAGAGTGGATTACCAACACTTGGGAAGGAGACTATGAAAAAGAAGAGAGCTGGTATCGTTGGAGCTATGAAAGTAGCATGCCGGAGAAATGGATTGAAAATATTGGAATTAGAAAAGAGAAGGATCCTGCCAGTATTTTATGGAGACAGAAGGACACTGATCAGTTTGTAGATACACCGTTACCGGAAATACATCAGATAAAGGATATACAAATTACTTCCCGTGGCGAAGGTGGCATTGCCAGAGAAATGATTATAACAACCGATAGTTGCGAAGTTTTAGTGCTGAAAGAATTAAACATTCGTTATATTTTGACAGATGGAAAAACTTCTGTACTATTACAAAACGGGAAAAAATATGCCTGTCCTAATATTTTACCTAGTGCTTTCTTTGTTATAGATACAGATACAAAAAACGATCAAATTAGTCGTATTTCTATCATTGGAGGTGGATTTGGCCATGGTGTTGGGTTAAGTCAAAATGGTGCTAAAAACATGGCTAATAGTGGCTTTGACAGCCATCAAATCCTGCAATTTTTTTATAAAAATAGTACTATCGAGGAATGATTGACTTGAAAAAATTTACGTGGATTGTTAAAGACTTTACAGAAAAACAAAATCAAGACCACATAAGTGCGTTTGCCGCATCTGCAGCGTTCTTTTTGATGATCTCTGCAGTGCCTATTTTGATGCTTTTATGTGCTTTAATTCCTTATACACCTTTGACAGAAGGGGTATTGATGGAAGCAGCAACCAATTTGGCACCGGACCAGTTTGATCCGTTGCTGATTACAGTGATTCATGATGTTTATGCCAATTCCGGTGGTTTGTTATCTCTGGCTTTACTGACCACACTTTGGTCCGCCGGAAAAGGCATGCAGGAGCTGGTAAGAGGACTGAATGTGGTCAATGGTGTGGTGGAGCGAAGAAATTTCTTTTGGGTAAGATTAGAAGCTATTGTGTACATGTTAGTCATTCTGGTTGTAACCGTAATTACATTAGTTTTTATCGTATTTCAGAACGGTATTTTTGGAACCTTAGTAAAATTATTGCCTATGATAAAGGTAATTATCGAAACCTTTTTATTTTTTCGATATTTTTGGGTGTTTTTTATATTAACAATTACTTTTGGTATATTTTATACCTTGATACCTAATAAAAAGCTATATTTCAAATTACAGTTGCCGGGAGCTATGTTTTCCGCCCTTGGGTGGATGATTTTTTCCTGGGGCTTCTCTTTATATGTGACATTTTTCCATAGTTTTAGTGCCTATGGAACGATGGGGACAATTTTAATATTGATGATTTGGCTATATGCCTGTATGTATATCTTTTTGATTGGGGCTAATTTAAATCGGTATTTTTATAAATCATTCCTTTATTTATTAGGGAAAAAGGAACAGCAGGAGAACTAAGGGTACATTGACAAAATGGCAAATTTTTCCTAAGATTACAGTAGTTTAGGATTATATATAAACACTCAAAACAGTGTACAATTTTGAAGGAGAGATAACATGGAACGAAAAAATGTATGGAAAACATATTCCAAAAAACAATTGAAAGAGACAGATAAATTTGCGAAAGGTTATATGGAATTTTTAAGCCAGGGAAAAACCGAAAGAGAATGTGTGAATTATATTGTGAATTTGGTGGAAGAAGAAGGCTATGTAGAACTGGCACAGGCCATGAAGGATGGAAAAAATTTAAAGCCTGGGGATAAGGTTTATGCGGTTTGGATGAATAAAAGTATTGTACTGTTCCAACTTGGAACAGAGCCTATGGAGAAGGGCTTGAACATTTTAGGTGCTCACATCGATTCTCCCCGTATGGATGTAAAACAGAATCCGCTGTATGAGGATAGCGACATTGCTTACTTAGATACCCATTATTATGGTGGCGTGAAGAAATATCAATGGGTAACTTTACCTTTGGCAATCCATGGTGTGGTTGCGAAAAAAGATGGTACTACTATAGAAATTAACATTGGTGAGGATGAAGATGATCCTGTATTCTTTGTTTCTGATCTTTTGATTCACTTGTCTCAAGAACAGTTAGAAAAGAAAGCTGCCAAAGTAATCGAAGGAGAGGCTTTAGATATTGTAATTGGGAATATGCCTTTCTTAGGAGATAAGGATAAAGAAGGCAAAGAATTAGTGAAGAAAAATATCCTGAATATCTTGAAACAGCAGTACGATATGGAAGAAGAAGATTTCTTGTCTGCAGAATTGGAAGTAGTTCCTGCCGGAAAAGCAAGAGAAGCAGGCTTTGACAGATCCATGATTTTAGGCTATGGACATGATGACAGAGTATGCGCATATCCTTCTTTGATGGCATTGTTAGAAGCAAAGGATTTGAAACGAACAGGTTGCTGTATTTTGGTAGATAAAGAGGAAATCGGCAGTGTGGGTGCTACCGGTATGCAGTCAAAATTCTTTGAAAATATGGTTGCAGAAGTGATGAGTTTAACAGAAGATGGATATTCTGATATGAAGCTTCGTCGTGCTCTGGCAAATTCTGATATGCTTTCTTCTGATGTATCTGCAGGCTTTGATCCTTCCTATGCATCTGCATTTGAGAAAAAGAATGCTGCATTTCTTGGACGAGGAATGGTATTTAATAAATTTACCGGTGCAAGAGGAAAGAGTGGTTCTAATGATGCCAATGCAGAATACATTGCACATATTCGAAATATTTTGGAAGAACAGGATATTCAGTATCAGACTGCAGAACTTGGAAAAGTAGATCTTGGTGGTGGCGGTACTATTGCTTATATTTTGGCTTTATACGGCATGAATGTAATTGACTGTGGCATTGCTGTATTAAATATGCATGCGCCATGGGAAGCAATTAGTAAAGCAGATTTATACGAAACCAAGAGAGGATATGTTGCTTTTTTGGAAAAAGCATGTCTGTAAATCATGGATAAAAAAGACTTTTATTTTGACCTGCCGGAGGAATTGATTGCTCAGGACCCGCTAGAGGATCGATCCTCCTCCAGGCTACTTGTTTTAGATAGAGAAACCGGAGAAATCAAACATCAGATTTTTCGAGATATTTTAGAGTATTTTCAACCCGGTGATTGCTTGGTATTAAATAATACAAAAGTAATTCCAGCCAGACTATTAGGGGTGAAAGCAGATACCGGTGCTGCAATAGAAGTGCTTCTTTTGAAACGCAAAGAAAAGGACCTTTGGGAAACCTTAGTGAAGCCTGGTAAGAAATGCAGACCGGGAGCAAAATTAAGCTTTGGCGATGGATTACTGGAAGCAGAAGTCATGGAAGTACTGGAAGAAGGGAATCGGTTGATCCGGTTCCGGTATGAAGGTATCTGGGAAGAAATTCTGGATAGACTGGGAGAAATGCCATTACCTCCTTATATTACCCATAAACTGCAGGACAAGAATAGATATCAGACCGTGTATGCAAAGTATGAGGGCAGTGCTGCTGCACCTACCGCAGGGTTGCATTTTACCAAAGAATTATTGCAGGCATTGGAGGAAAAGGGAGTTAACATTGCCTATGTTACCTTACATGTAGGGCTTGGAACTTTTCGACCGGTGAAGGTAGACAATATCTTAGAACACCATATGCATTCAGAATATTATGAAATCGATGAAGAAGCGGCTTCTGCCATTAACCAGGCAAAGGAAAATGGAAAACGAGTAATTTGTGTGGGCACTACAAGTTGTCGTACCATTGAATCTGCTGCCTCTGAGAATGGACATATAGAACCTTGTCATGGTAATACAGAAATCTTTATTTACCCAGGCTATAAATTCAAAGTATTAGATGGTTTAATTACCAATTTCCATTTGCCGGAATCCACCTTGGTAATGTTAGTTTCTGCATTAGCCGGAAGAGAACAGGTATTACATGCCTATGAAGAAGCAATTCAGGAAAAATATCGTTTCTTTTCCTTTGGCGATGCTATGTTCATTAAGCCTTTTTCTTAAAGGAAATATTGGTTTACAAACTTTGGGTTTTAGGATAAAATTATCCTATCTAAGGTTCTTTCTTATTAGAAGTTTATGTATAAAGGGGTAAGTAAAAATGGATGAGAGAAGAAAAAGCCTACGCACAGATTTAAGGGTTACTATGAGTCTAAAGAAAGTAGTAGACGGTAACGAAAGTGTTGTGCCGGCCACAGTTGTTGATTTATCAAGAACAGGGATTGGATTTACCTGTGATGAAAAATTGGATATTGGCACCATTTATGAGGCTGATTTGACGATTTGGACAAAAGAAGTGATCCATGTATATTTCCAGATGGTTCGTATTGAAATTACAGAAAAAGGCTATAGTTACGGTGGGTTCTTTATTGGTATGACAGATATGGACTTGAATCGTATCAGCACCTATCAGACTATAGAACAGATGAAAGAAAAAGATTGATATTTACTAAAAAACAGATGCTAATGGTATCTGTTTTTTGTGTGCAACAAAAGAAATTGGACTAGTAACCATGGAAAAGAATTTGAATGGCATTCCTTCCACAGAACTAAAGGGAGTTCGTTTAAAAACAACAAATATTGTTTTAACAACCATAGAAATCATTCTGTTTTTATGGGCTATTGGTCTGCTTATTTATGTGTATCGATGTAATGCAAATATCATTCATATTTCTGATGAATACATTGCCATTGAACAGGATGTGTTGGATTTTAAAAATGCGTCCGATTATTTGACCGATCAGGCTAGGCAATTTTTGATTTCCTGTCGACCGGAAAAAATACATAATTATTATAACGAGTTGTATGAAACCCAAAGACGAGAAAAAGCGCTTGCACATTGGAAAGAGATGATGAGGACAAATAACGATGAGTATCGTGTTATGATGCAGGCTTATCAAATGTCCCAACAACTGGAAGAGGTGGAAGTACATTCCATGAAATTGATTTGTATACAGGAAAATATTGCAATAGATCAATTTCCTGAAACTTTTCAGAAGTATGAAATCTCCGCAGAAGAATTGAGTTTAGATGAAACAACCCTTCGAAATCGAGCTTATTATTTGCTATATGATGCAAATTATACAACCGTAAAGAATTTAATAGGAACAAGAATCGAACAAGCAACGAAGGCGTTTACCAGATTTACCCAGGAAAAACAGTCAGAGGCTGCAGCGAAATTGAATCGAGGATTGATTGCGCTTTTGATTGCTACTTTATCCTTTATGTCTTGTGTCGTATTTAACTTAATTGTGTATATTCGCCTGGTAATTCGTCCGTTAAATTCTATTACTAAAAAAGTTGAATCAGATAAGCCTTTAGATATTAAGGGATCCTATGAATTAAAAGTTTTGGAAAGAACTTATAATAAAGTTTTGGAATTTAATCATAAGAATAGGGATGAATTAAAGCATCAAACAGAGCATGACAGTTTAACGGGTTTGTTAAATCGAAAGGCTTATGATGATATTAGAGAATCTTTAACAGATTGTGGTAACCCATTGGCGCTTATGATAGTGGATGTGGATGACTTTAAAAATGTCAATGATGTGTATGGCCATGAGATAGGGGATTTGGCATTACAACATGTGGCCAATGTGCTAAATACCACTTTCCGCACGGAAGACTTTGTATTCCGTATAGGAGGAGATGAGTTCGCAGCTATTTTGAATAACATTGCTTTTGAAAATAAAGAGGTTTTGGAACGAAAATTGAATCATATTTTAGAATCCATTAGCAATCCGCCAGAAGGGTCGGGAGTACCCAAAATTTCTGTTTCAATCGGCGTTGCTTTTTCAAAATGTAATTATGGAACTGCTGTTACGGAGATGGCAGACTACGCATTATATGAAACAAAAGAAAATGGAAAAAATGGCTTTACTATTTTTGAAGAAGAAGTAGTGGTATAAAGTAAGAAAGGGAACGATACAAACTAGTATCATTCCCTTATTTTTTTATTTTTGTAAATCTTCCAAAGTCTGGTAGAAGGTGGGAAAACTAATATCCACACAATCTTTGTCAAGCAGTGTGGTAGTTCCTTCCGTCATTAAGTCTGCAATGGCAAAACTCATAGCAATGCGGTGATCCTTTTTGGTTTCTATGGTAGCGCCATGTAGTGGTTTGCCACCGTGGATAATCATACCGTCATCAGTACCTTCAATATCACATCCCATGGCTGTTAAATTGTCCACCATAACTGCAATACGATCACTTTCTTTTACCTTTAATTCTGCCGCATCTTTAATAATAGTAGTGCCTTCCGCAAAAGCAGCCATAATGGCAATGATAGGAATTTCATCGATTAAGGTTGGAATGATTTCACCACCTATGGTAATGCCATGTAAAGTAGAGTTAGAAACCACCAAATCGGCAACCGGTTCGCCACAAGCAGTTCTTTCATTTAATATTTCAATGTTACCGCCCATTTCTTTGGCAATACGAAGAATACCATCTCTGGTAGGATTGATTCCCACATTTTTTAATAGAAGCTTGGATCCGGGAACCAAAAGCCCTGCAGCAATAAAATATGCGGCAGAAGAAATATCTCCCGGAACCTCCACCTTTTGTCCTGTTAAAACAGGATTGGGATGTATGGTCACTGTGGTATCCTTGATTTCCAGCTTTGCTCCAAAGTGAGACAACATGATTTCAGAATGATTGCGGCTTACATAAGGCTCTGTTACTGAGGTAGTTCCGTTAGCATATAATCCGGCTAAAAGAATAGCGGATTTTACTTGCGCAGATGCGATAGGAGATTGATACGAAATACCCTGTAATATAGAGCCATTAATTTCCAAAGGAGCACAGTTATTATCTTTGATACTTCGAATATTGGCACCCATTTCGCGAAGTGGCTTCATAATACGAAGCATGGGGCGCTTTTGAATAGAAGCATCTCCTGTTAAAGTAGATGAAAAAGCTTGTCCACTTAAAATACCGGAAATTAACCGAGTAGTAGTCCCACTGTTTCCACAATCTAATATTTCTGTGGGGGCTTTTAGACCATGCAAGCCTTTTCCGTGTATGGTGATTTTTTCAGGCGTATTTTCGATTTCAATTCCCATTTTTTGAAAGCAGGAGATGGTAGAGAGGCAATCTGCACCTTGTAAAAAGTTGGTAACCTCTGTGGTTCCTTCAGAGATAGCACCAATCATGACTGCTCTGTGGGAGATGGATTTATCACCCGGAATATTGATTTCACCTTGTAATGGTTTTGTCATACATCAATTCCTCAATTTCTTATTCGTAAATAGCGTATTGTTGCTTTATAAGCAATTCTTTTGCCAGTGTAAAGTCTTTTTGGCTATAAAATTCCATTTTCAGAGCACCTTCCTGCAATTCTCTGTTATGGACGATACCGATATTTTTAATATTTACCTTATGATTTGCAAGTAAGGTTACTACATCTGCAAGTGCTCCGGTTTTATCTGCAATATTAATGGTACAGGTGTATTGCTTTAGAATAGGACCGCCGGATAAATCGGAAAAAGTATTTCGATAGGTTCTGGCAGAATCAAAAAATTTATAAATATCATCTCCATTTTCAACAGTTACATAGGACTTAAATTGTTCTAATATTTCTTTTGTCTGATCCAGAAGTTTTAATAAATTTTCTTTATTTTCTATACAAATTTGTTCCCACATTTCCGGAGAAGAGGAAGCAATTCTGGTAATATCCTTAAAACCACCGGCTGCTAAAGTACATAAGGTTCCAGCTTCATCTTCGCTTGCCTTTACTACATTGACCAAGGAAGCAGCTAATACATGAGGCAAATGACTGATTGCAGCAGTAGCCATATCATGCTTGTCATAATTTAGTAAATAAGGAATGGCTCCGATATCGCGAATCAATTTCTGGAAACAATCTATCTTATCCTGTGACACTTTGGAACCGGGAGTCAGAATATAGTAGGCATTTTCCAAAAGAGCGGCACTGGAATTTAAGAATCCGAATCGTTCACTGCCGGCCATAGGATGTCCCCCAATAAACTGGCTTTCCAAATGTAATGCTTCGATATCCTTATGAATAGGCGCCTTTACGCTACCCACATCGGAAAGAATGGTATCTTCCCTTAAATAGGGCAAAATAGACTTTAAATTAGCGATGTTATATTCTACGGGAGCGCACAAAAACAAATAATCGCAATCACAGACTTCTGAAGAAAGGGTGGAATATACCTGACTGGCAACGCCCAAGTCCAAAGCGGACTGTAAGGTATCCGTATTTGGGTCATAGACCTTGATTTTCATTTGGGGATATTGGAGTCGCAGGGCTTTCGCTAAAGAACCACCAATTAATCCTAAGCCTAAAAAGGCTGCACTAGACATATTTTTTCTCCCTGTTTATTTAATAAGTAATCTATTGTCATTTGAGATAAATAACAATGGATTAGAAGTTTTTAATACATACAAAACTACTATAACATTAGAAAAATAGAAAGTAAACACACTAAAGCGTTAAAGTGTATTATAAAAATGTTGTGTAAAATGATGAATTATACTTGAAATTGTATATATAATTTAGTAAAATATAACCACGGTTTTGGAAAAATGAATTATAAATTAGTCAATTCTTCCAAATATCTGACTATTTTGTAAATTTTTTTCAAACAATCTAATTTATCGGAGGTATTGTATGAACATTTATACAACAGACAAGATTCGTAATGTAGTTTTATTGGGTCATGGTGGAGCAGGAAAGACTTCTTTGGCAGAAGCATTTGGCTATTTAGCAGGTTTGACTTCTCGTATGGGAAAGGTTTCAGACGGAAATACCATTAGTGATTATGGAAAAGAAGAGCAGAAGAGAAAGATTTCTATCTCTACCTCCGTTATTCCGTTAGAATGGGAAGGCTGTAAGATTAATATTTTAGATACACCCGGTTTCTTCGATTTTGTTGGTGAAGTAGAAGAAGCAGCTGCTACAGCAGACGCAGCGATTATTGTAGTTTCCGGTAAATCCGGTGTAGAAGTAGGTACGCAGAAAGCATGGGAATTATGTGAAAGATTTAATCTTCCAAGAATGATTTTCGTATCTGATATGGATGTAGATAATGCTTCCTTCCGTCAGGTAGTGGAAGATATGACTACTTTATATGGAAAGAAAATGGCACCTTTCCATTTACCAATTCGTGAAAATGAAAAATTTGTAGGCTATGTAAATGTTATTACTGAAACCGGTAATCGTTGGGAAGGCAAAGAAGTTGTAGAATGTGACGTGCCTGATTACAGCAAACCAAATTTAGAGTCTTATAGAGAGTCTTTAATGGAAGCAGTTGCTGAAACCAGTGAAGAATTTATGGAACGCTATTTCGGTGGTGAAGAATTCTCAGATGCAGAAATTCGTTCCGCTCTTCGTACCAACATTATGGAGTGCTCTATTGTACCTATGACAATGGGTAGTAGCATTCTTTGCCAGGGTATGTATACCTTATTAGATGACATTGTAAAATATTTCCCAAGTCCGGATCACAGAAAACTTGCAGGTATTTCCTTAAAGAATAATGAAATTTTTGAAGCAAACTATGATTTCTCCAAGGCTAAATCTGCTTATATTTGGAAAACCATCGTGGATCCGTTTATTGGAAAATATTCTTTAATTAAAGTGAATTCCGGTGTATTAAAGACAGATGATTTATTATATAACGCTGATAAGGACATTGAAGAAAAAATCGGTAAAATTTATGTATTACAGGGAAACAAACCGATTGAAGTAAAAGAATTACATGCTGGTGATATCGGAGCTTTAGCAAAATTAACTGCTGCCAGAACCGGAAATACTCTATCTACGAAGACAAATACTATCCAGTATGGTAAGACAGAGATTTCTGTTCCTTATACATACAAGAGATATAAACCTGTAAATAAGGGTGATATTGATAAGATTGCACAGGCATTACAGAAGATTACTCACGAAGATACCACCTTAAAGGTTGTAAATGATGGTGAAAACAGACAGACCTTATTATATGGTATCGGCGATATGCATTTGGATGTGATTGCCAGCAGATTGCTGAATGAATACAAAGTTGAAATCGAACTTTCTAAACCTAAGGTTGCTTATAAAGAGACCATTAAGAAAAAATCTGATGTGGAATACAAATATAAGAAACAGTCCGGTGGACATGGTCAGTATGGTCATGTAAAGATGACCTTCGAACCTTCTGGCGATGTAGAAAATCCTTATGTATTCGAGCAGATCGTTGTTGGTGGTGCAGTTCCTAAGAACTACTTCCCTGCAGTAGAAAAAGGTTTGCAGGAATCTGTGGTGAAAGGGCCTTTGGCTGCTTATCCTGTAGTTGGTATTAAGGCTGTATTGTACGATGGTTCTTATCATCCCGTAGATTCTTCTGAAATGGCATTTAAGATGGCTACTATTCAAGCATTTAAGAAGGGTGTAATGGATGCTTCTCCAATTTTATTGGAGCCCATTTCTTCCTTAAAGGTTACTGTTCCGGATAGTTATACCGGTGATGTAATGGGTGATTTGAATAAGCGTCGTGGTCGTGTTCTTGGTATGACACCTGTAGCCGGTGGCAAACAGATTATTGAAGCAGAAATTCCTACTTCCAGTCTGTATGGCTACTGTACAGATCTTCGTTCTATGACCGGTGGTCGTGGAGAATATGCTTATGAATTTGTTAGATATGAGCAGGCTCCTTCAGACATTCAGGAAAAAGAAGTGGCTGCAAGAGCAGAAGCAGTTGCAGAAGGCAATGTAGAAGAATAAAGCATAATGTATGGTACAATCCCCGTATGACAAATGCGGGGATTGTTTTATGAAAAGAAAATAATCAAGCAATATTTTGCTTGCAGTAATATGAGGCAATTATGAAAAACAATAAAATAAATAAAGAAGAAACTTTAGAAAAATTCAGCAAATTAATGGATATTGTAGAAAGTCTCCGTGGGGAAAATGGCTGCCCTTGGGATAAGAAGCAAACTCATAGTTCTTTGAAAGGTAGTTTACTGGAAGAAGCTAAAGAAGCAACAGAAGCAATTCAGATATGGGAAGAACGGCAGGATATAGATCCCCTTGTGGAAGAACTGGGAGATGTTTTATTTCATATTCTTTTACATAGCCAAATTGGAAAAGAAGAAGGTAGTTTTGAACTTGCGGATGTGATTGATGCTATTTCTTTTAAAATGGTGCATAGACATCCACATGTTTTTGACAGGGAAAACTATGAAAAGGAAACCGTTCATAAAACCTGGGCAGAGTTAAAAGCAGAGGAAAAAGCATTAAAAGAGCAAAGAAAATCCTTTGAAAAAGAATAGAAGAATTCCCTAAGAAAAAGTTTTAGGAAAGATTTAGGAATAGCAAGCATTTCTTGACAGAAACAGGAGAATTCGTTTAGAATATTTTGTGACTATGTAAACATGGGATATCATGTATTTCATATAAAACAAAAAAGAGAAAACAAAGAAAGACAGGTATGAAAAATGGCAGAAGTTTATAACCACCACGAGGTGGAACAGAAATGGCAGGCTGTTTGGGATAATGAAAAAGCATTTGCTACTTCTGATGATTACTCAAAACCCAAATATTATGCATTGGTAGAATTCCCATACCCTTCAGGACAGGGACTTCATGTGGGTCATCCAAGACCATATACAGCATTGGATATTGTTGCTAGAAAGAGAAGAATGCAGGGTTACAATGTATTATATCCTATGGGATGGGATGCATTCGGTCTTCCAACAGAAAACTATGCGATTAAAAACCATATCCATCCAAAGATTGTAACCAAAAACAATGTACAGCGTTTCAAAAATCAGTTACATTCCTTGGGGTATTCTTTTGACTGGGATAGAGAAGTAAATACTACAGATCCAAATTATTACAAATGGACTCAGTGGATTTTCTTGAAATTATTTAAGGCAGGTCTGGCATATAAATCAGAAATGCCTATCAACTGGTGTACTTCTTGTAAGGTTGGTTTAGCAAACGAGGAAGTAGTAAACGGTGTTTGTGAGCGTTGCGGTTCAGAGGTTGTTCGTAGAGTAAAGAGCCAGTGGATGTTAAAAATTACCGAATATGCAGATAAATTGATCCAAGGCTTAGACGGCGTAGACTATGTAGAACGTGTTAAGGTTTCACAGAAAAACTGGATTGGTAAGAGCCAGGGTGCAGAAGTAGATTTTTCCATTAAAGGAAAAGAAGAAAAACTTCGTATTTATACCACCAGACCAGATACTTTATTTGGTGTTACTTATATGGTTGTTTCTCCGGAACATCCAATGATTGATAAATATCAGTCTGAAATCAAAAACTTTGATGAAATCGTAGCTTATCGTGAGATGGCTAGTAAAAAATCTGATTTTGAGCGTACTGAATTGGCAAAGGATAAAACCGGTGTTGCCATTGACGGTTTAACTGCCATTAATCCTGTGAACGGAAAAGAAATTCCAATCTGGATTTCTGATTATGTACTTATGACCTATGGTACAGGTGCTATTATGGCGGTACCTGCTCATGACGAAAGAGACTGGGAATTTGCAAAGAAGTTCGGACTTCCGATTATTGAAGTAGTTGCAGGTTCTGAAGTAGATGTAAACGAAGCTGTTTACACAGATGTGGCTACCGGAACTTTGGTAAATTCCGATTTCTTAGATGGACTTTCTGTTGCAGATGCGAAAGCAAAGATTACTGAATTCTTAGTAGAAAAAGGCATTGGTAATGCAAAGACCAATTTCAAATTAAGAGACTGGGTATTCTCCAGACAGCGTTACTGGGGCGAGCCTATTCCCATTGTAAAATGTAAAAAATGTGGATTTGTGCCTATAGATGAGAGTTTGTTACCTTTGGAATTACCTGAGGTAGATAGTTATATGCCTACAGACAACGGAGAATCTCCTTTGGCTGCTATGACTGATTGGGTCAACACTACTTGCCCTTGCTGTGGTGGACCTGCACAGAGAGAAACGGATACCATGCCTCAGTGGGCCGGTTCTTCCTGGTATTTCTTAAGATATACAGATCCCAATAACAGTGAAGCGCTTGCAAGCAAGGAAGCTTTGGAATATTGGATGCCTGTAGATTGGTATAACGGTGGTATGGAACATACAACCTTGCATTTGCTATATTCCAGATTCTGGCATAAGTTCTTATATGATGAGAAGGTAGTTCCTTGTCCGGAACCTTACCAGAAGAGAACCTCTCACGGTATGATCTTAGGCTCTAACGGTGAGAAAATGTCTAAATCCAGAGGCAATGTAGTCAATCCCGATGACATCGTAAGAGATTTTGGTGCAGATACCTTAAGAACCTATGAAATGTTCATTGGTGCTTTCGATTTAAGTGCTTCCTGGTCAGAGGATGGTGTAAAAGGTTGTCGTCGTTTCTTGGATCGTGTATGGAAATTGCAGGATCTTTTAGTGGATGTCGAAGGCTATTCTGCTGATATGGAAACCAAGATGCACCAGACGATTAAAAAAGTAAGTAATGATTTTGAAAACTTAAAATATAACACTGCTATTGCAGCAATGATGTCCTTAATCAATGACTTCTATAAGAAAAATGCGGTAACAAAGGGTGAGTTCAAAACACTTTTGACCTTGTTAAATCCTGTTGCGCCTCATATTACAGAAGAATTGTGGGAGATTTGCCAGTATGGCGGTAGAGTATACCAGACCATTTGGCCATTGTATGATGAAGCAAAGACTGTAGAATCTACTGTAGAAATTGCAGTACAGATGAATGGTAAAACCAAAACAGTTGTGAAGCTTTCGAAAGATGTTGATAAAGATACTGCTATTGCAGCCGGTAAGGAAGCGTTAGGAGATAAATTACAGGGCACTATTGTAAAAGAAATCTATGTACCCGGTAGAATCATCAATATCGTTGTAAAACCTTAATAAATATTCATTTACGGTGGGGACTTCCCACCGTATTTTGACAGAAAGGAAAGGATACATTCATGGAACTGAAGAACTTAGCAAAAGAATTATCTTCTAATTCTTATCCCGGTAGAGGAATTGTAATTGGAAAATCAAAGGATGGTACAAAAGCCATTACTGCTTATTTTATTATGGGTAGAAGTGTAAATAGCCGTAATCGTGTTTTTGTGGAAGAGGGAGCTGGCATTCGTACCCAGGCCTTTGATCCCAGTAAATTGACAGATCCGTCTTTGATTATTTATGCACCTGTTCGTGTACTTAATAATAAAACCATTGTCACAAACGGAGACCAAACAGATACTATTTATGACGGCATGGCAGAGGGAAAAACTTTTGAACAGTCCTTACGAGTTCGTGAATTTGAACCCGATGGACCAAACTTTACCCCGCGTATTTCCGGTATCATGAAAATAGAAAATGGAACCTACAATTATGCAATGTCTATTTTGAAAAGCAATAATGGTAATCCTGCAGCTTGCAATCGTTATACTTTTGCTTATGAAAATCCTGTAGCAGGGGAAGGTCATTTTATTCATACCTATATGCAGGATGGTAATCCCTTACCAAGCTTTGAAGGAGAACCTAAATGGGTAGAGATAGATGGTGATATTGATACTTTTACCAATATACTTTGGACAAACTTAAATGAAGAAAATAAAGTTTCATTATTTGTTCGCTTTATCGATATTGCTACCGGTGAAACGGAAACCAGAATTGTAAATAAAAACGAGTAGGAGACAGGCAATGAAAGAATTAGAACTGAAATATGGATGTAATCCCAATCAAAAACCGGCAAAGATTTTAATGAATGGAGAAGGCGAACTTCCCATCAAGGTTTTGTGTGGTAAACCGGGATATATTAACTTTTTAGATGCCTTTAACGGGTGGCAGCTTGTGAAAGAATTGAAACAGGCTACAGGTCTTCCGGCAGCAACAAGCTTTAAGCATGTAAGTCCTGCAGGTGCTGCAGTTGGCTTACCATTAACAGATACTTTGGCAAAAATTTATTGGGTAGATGATTTGGGAGAATTGTCTCCGTTGGCTTGTGCTTACGCAAGAGCCAGAGGTGCAGATCGTATGTCTTCCTTTGGGGATTTCATTGCTTTATCCGATGTTTGTGATGTTTCTACTGCAAAGATTATCAAAAGAGAGGTTTCTGATGGTGTAATCGCACCGGGATACGAACCGGAAGCATTGGAACTTTTGAAAGAAAAGAAAAAAGGGAATTATAACATAATTGAAATAGATCCTAATTATGTACCTGCGCCAATCGAGCATAAGGAAGTATTTGGTATTACCTTTGAACAGGGCAGAAACGAATTGCCAATCAACACAAAGTTGTTAAGTAATGTGGTAACAGAGAATAAAGAACTGTCTGAGGCTGCTAAAATTGACTTGATGATTTCTCTGATTACCTTAAAATATACCCAGTCTAATTCTGTTTGCTTTGTCAAGGACGGACAGGCAATCGGTATTGGTGCAGGACAACAGTCTCGTGTACACTGTACCAGATTAGCAGGCTCTAAGGCTGATAACTGGTGGCTTCGTCAGAACCCAAAGGTTATGAATCTTCCGTTCTTAGAGAAAATTGGAAGAGCAGATCGAGACAATGCCATTGACAATTACATTGGCGATGAATATATGGATGTTTTGGCAGAGGGAGCTTGGCAGAGAGTCTTCTCCGAGAAACCGGAGGTATTTACTGCAGAAGAAAAGCGTGCCTGGTTAGACCAATTACAAGGGGTAGCCCTTGGTTCAGATGCCTTCTTCCCATTCAGCGACAATATTGAAAGAGCAAAGAAGAGCGGTGTAGCCTATATCGCACAGCCCGGTGGCTCTGTTCGTGATGATGCCGTTATTGAATGCTGTAACAAGTACAATATGGCTATGGCATTTACCGGCATTCGGTTGTTCCATCATTAAAAAATTATAGAATATTATAATTAATAATAAGGATTATTAGGAGAATTGTAAGATGAAAAAAGCTTATATGCTTTTATTAATCAGCAGCATGTTGTTATTGTTGCTTGCCGGATGTGGTGGGAGTACTAATGTGAATGAGGCAGAACCGACCATTCCGGATTTAAAAGGAACCTATAAACAGACTAATTCCAATAGCGAGGATGCATATCAGATAGCTGCTATTGATGAAGATACCATTACAATTTATTGGTATACCGAAAATGATCAGGTTACTGCTTTATATTGGAGTGGAACTTTTGAAGCACCTACAACAGATGGCGAATACAGTTGGGAATCACAGAATTATCATGATGTAACAGAATATGATCTTCTTGCGTCCGGGGATGATACAAAAACAATTAATTATGATAATGGTGAAATTAGCTATGATGTATCTATGATGGGAGTTACTACTAAGGTTATTTTAGCAAAGGACGAATCTGTTAAGGTATCAACTCAGAAGTCTGGATCAAATGGAGAAACAGCTAATGAAGCAACCGCAAGTGAGGGGGATTCTGCCGGTGAGACAGTTGAAGAGGTAGCAAAACAGTTGGATATTACTGCAAAGCCTACCCAAGATGGACAAATTGCTGTTTTTATAACAAACAATAGTAAAACAATTATTGATGAGTTAGATGTTAAGATAAATTACCTTGATTCCAACAAAATGGTTATTGATCAGGATGAAGACGGCCATGACATGATTCTCCCGGGGTATACAGTTGTATCCAAGATGGCTATTCCTTCTGTAGAGTTTGCTGATTCCCAGATTGAATATAATATTGAACTTGGTGTGAACCGTGGCTATATAAATCATTCGGAGAATGTGGAAATAGCATCAAATCCGGGTGATGGGTGCGTTATAGTTCAGATTACTAACAATTCCGATGTGAAAATTGATGAAATCGAATATGATGTTGTTCTTTTCAAGGGAGAAGATGTAGTGACAATTATGTATCCGGAGGATGTCTATGATTTAGATGCTGGTCAGAGTACAACTGAGAAAGTAGATTTATATAGTAGCAAAACCTTTGAAAACTTTACATATGAGAAAGATTATGATCGAATTGAGGTATATTTAAATCAAGCCCATACATTTGGATATTAAGGAAAGCGGGGATTTTTTCCGGCATTGGATTTTTAGTAGCTGATAAAAGAATAAAAAGATTGGTTCAATAGTAATTTGAAACGGTGCGGCTTGAAAATATGGTTGCTTATTTGTATACTTAATAAGTGGATATTGTTGTGCCATGCGTGATATATATTTTTTTTTTGGCGGTACAGAAATTCTGTACCGTTTTTTATTTATATAAGTTGTATATATCCTTTGCACAAAATTAAGTATACATATTGAGATGAGGTTCAAAATGAAGAAAATTTCAATTGCAAGATTTGTAATGGTGATTTTATCAGTAGTACTTGTTTCTACTGTGTTAACCGATGTGGACATTTATGCTGCAGAAAAAATAGAGCAAATAGAAGCGGTTACATACGAATTTGACAAAAATAGTAAATATGAGATTGCGGAAGTTACTATAAATGAGACTTCTATTGCCGGGACTCTGAAGTTGGCCGGTAATTATAAGACAATAGGACGCAAAGACGGTGTTGTACAGGTTGATGTTAAGGAAGGTCAAGTTTCTGTGTCTTATACAGTGAATAAAGATTTTCTCGGTACAGATGAATCAAAATGGCATGTAATTGAGGATAATGCTAAGCAGATTGATGGCATGTCGATTGACGAAAAAATTAAAAGTGGAGCGATGATTATTCAGACATCGTTGGATGGAGAAAAATGGGTTACAGATAGCATCAGGACCGATATTTTCTCTAATACTTCAATTTTTGATGAACCAATTTATATTACAAAGGATATACAACTTGTAAATGGATGCTTTTATAAGGTCATTGTTTGCTATGAACAGGAAATAGTAAATGGAAAATCAAAGAAATTATTTATAAATGTGGATAATAAGTCGTATAGAAAATGTGCGAATGTATATATGTTTTATGCGGTCAACAGTAGCGAAAAATCAATGAGTAATCATAGTTCCACACCAAGAAAAGAACTTGGTGAGAGAGAAGAAATGAAAAAAGATACCGGTTTTTCTGAGAGAGTTACTATAGGTAACAGTGATCCGCATTATGGATGGAATCTGGGGACATTTTCAATAAATGGCTATACAAGAGAAGTGGTAGGTAATGATGGGAATAGCATGTTTTTGAAAAATGCCGGTGATAAAGTCACTCTGTGGTTTAAACTTTCTAAGGATATAGAAAATCTTGATGGCAGTGGGAAATATGTAATAGAAGAAGATAAGAATGGATATGATTAAGCTTTTGAAATTCCTAAAACCAATTTTAAGCATGGGGCTTTGATTATTAGATTCACAGATTTTGAAGGTGTTAAGCATAATCCAATAATATATACAGATTTTCTTGCTGCAAATGCAACAACAGGTGCGGATACACAGGCGGTATTATTTGAAGAAGGCGATTATGAAGTGGCACTGAATTATACTATTAAAGATACCAAAGTGCTCGGAAAAGAGTATGATTATAGAATTGCTTTCAAGTTTTCAATAAGAAATGGTAATACAATGTTCTTCCCTTTTGATTTGGGAACAGGAGCAGAGCTTCGGGATAAAGCTGTTACAGAGAATGGTTTTATGATTGATATGGCAAAATCCAGATATCTAAATATAGATGTGGAAAGAAGTGTCCTTGTTGAGAATTCTACTGGCCACACTATGGATGTGAGATTTAATCGCCCAGCTAAAGACGGGGATAAATATTCAGATGAAGGTATTTATGTTGTGAGTGTAACGAATCAGTATACAAATGAACATACAACAAAGACATTTTATGTAGGAAGCAATCCTTATTATTATGCATTGTCTAAGTCAGGAATGGACATTTCGGGGTTGGATGATTTAATCAGTCAAGGGTATACCATTTCGGAAGATGGGTCATTAATGGCTCCTGTAGTTCAGGAATCTATTTTAGAGGATAATATAGTAGATAATGAAAATGCAAATACAATTCAGGAAATACAGGAAGATACGGTTGAATCTAAGGAAGAGTTTTTATCTGACGAAAAGGATTTAGTCTTAGATGAAAAAATTGATGCGAAACCTGAGGCTCAAGAAGTTGTTGAAAATGAAGCTACAATAAACAATACAAAATTACCGATTGTACCTATATGTTTAGCGATAACATTCATCCTGGTTGTAGGCTTTATGTTAGCAAAAAATAAAGCCAGTAAAACAATTTCTGTAACGGTTGATGTTGAAGAAGATACTGGAGATAAATAATAAAATGATGAAAAGAACGATTGCATTATTGCTGGCATGTACTCTTACTATTTGTGGGTGTTCGCAGACCACTGTTGAACCAGTGAATACATTGGAAACAGAAAACTATAATCAGGAAGAAACTCAAGATGAAGCCTATTCATCTGAGGAAATAGATTTGGATGAAGGATTATCTGAATTAGCGACTGAGATTCCGATAGAAGAGCAAGGGGATCCTTCTGAATACGAGTATGAGGTTTCTTTTAATGGTTTGGATGATGAAGAACTTCTACAATATGTAGAAGATAATTTGTATGCTGAAATTATTAAACAGATGGACAGTAGCGATTATTATGTTGAAAATGTAAGTGCTGTATATGTATCGAAAGAGTATTTGGAAGAAGTTTCATATAACTCAAAATCTAATATTTTCTTTGGATATTCTTTGGAAGATATTGAAGAGGTGTATGGTGATTCAAAATATGTTTTTACCTTAGGAGATAATGGTGAGACAATAGTAAGTCCTTTCGAAGATTATGATGATACTTATGATCAAATCATTAAAAATGTAGCAATTGGTACAGGTGTAATTCTTGTATGTGTTACGGTTTCAGCTGTTACTGCGGGAGCTGGCGCACCAGCCGTTAGCTTAATTTTTGCTGCATCTGCTAAAACTGGTACGGTTATGGCATTATCATCAGGAACACTTAGTGGTGTGGTTGCTGGTACGGTAAAGGGTTTTGAAACCGGTGATATGAGTGAAGCTTTTAAAGCAGGTTCTTTAGCTGCTAGCGAAAGTTTCAAATGGGGAGCCATTACCGGTGTCATTACAGGTGGTGCTTCAGAAACCGTTAAATACGCAAAAGCGATGAAAGCATTAAAAGGTGCAGAACTTAATCTTACCATGCAGGAAGCAGCTGCTATGCAGATGCAGACGGGATATCCAATTAAAACAATTCAAGAATTTCATTCAATGGAAGAAGTTAAAGTATTTCAAGAAGTTGGATTAAAATCTGTGATTGTAAATGGAAAACCTGCTCTTGTAAGAAAGGATATAGATCTTAATTTAGTTGATGAATATGGTAGAACAAATCTAATGAGAATGAAGAATGGGTTATCACCTTTGGATTCTGTGGGGAATTCTTATGAATTACATCATATCGGTCAGACTTCAGATGCTACACTTGCAATACTTACTCGTAATGAACATGATAATGCATTTTTACACGGATTTAAGCAAATCTCAGAAATAGATAGAACAGCTTTTGCAACACAACGAAGTCAATTCTGGAAAACCATGGCAAATCTATTAGAAAGTGGGGCAATTAGATGATAAAAACACTTAAGTCAAAAGAAGATTTTGTTTGTATGGAGGGGGCTTCTGAAGAACAAATAAAAGAAGCGGAAAGAGAGTTAGGGCTTACTTTTTCAGAAGATTATAAAGAGTATTTGGCAATGTTTGGTGCGGCTTGTGCCAATGGACATGAATTTACCGGAATAATCAAATCACAAAGATTAAATGTTGTTGATGTAACAAAAAACGCAAGAGATAATAATGTATTTGTTCCGGAAGATTTATATGTACTTGAAGAAATGAATTTAGACAGGATAATCATTTGGCAGAACTATAAAGGCGAATTATTTCAAACGATAGGTACTAGTGAACCAGAGAAATTAGATTGTTCTTTTGATGAATTCCTAGGATAAAGTTGTTGGGAGGGGGAAATGAATTAATATGTCTGAAATGTACGATAGTGTTGAAGAAAATGAGAGCATTGAAAAAGAAACAGTAGATATTAAGAAAAAGGCTAAGAAGGTAGTTGACGGTGTTATTAAAGGCGGTGGAACTGCTGTTGTAAAAACAAAAGATACCTTGACCGCGGCACAAAAGGCTGCTCTTAATGCACTTGATCAGGATGGGAATGGTCAGATAGACAGTGTGGATATAATTCTGATGGCTATGTAAGTTCCAGGTGTGAAAATCAATAGGACAGATTTTTTAGAAAAAGAGTTATTCAAAAACTATCCTAAGGAAGTTATTGATAAAGCAATAGAAACAAATCCCGCCCAGGCAGGAATTAAGAAAGAAGATATAGATAAAATTGCTGAAGAAGTTATAAAGTTTGAAAGAAACGCAGTATCAGGCATTTCAGTTGTTTTAGGTATGCCAGGTGGTGTTGCAATGGCGGCAACAATACCGGCTGATATAGCTCAGTACTATGGATATATGCTTAGATGCGCCCAGAAAATGTTATATCTATATGGATTCCCGGAGATTAATACATCAGAAGAAACTTTGAAACTTGATACAGAGACGATTAATTATCTTACTGTATGCCTTGGAATTATGTATGGCGTGGCCAATGCAAATAATGCAATTAAGGCTATGGCTAGAGCTTTAGCATCAGGTGTCGAAAAGAAACTGTTGAATGCGGCATTGACAAAAGGAACAATTTATCCAATTGTGAAGTCAGTTGCAAAATGGTTTGGTCAAAAAATGACAAAAGAAGTTTTTGCAGGATTTTTTAAAAAGTCTATACCCATTGTTGGTGGTGTAATTGGAGGAGGCTTAACATATGCTACTTTTAAGCCATGTTGTTATCGATTGAAAGATGCGCTTAAAGATACCATGTTAAGTAATCCGGACCACATTGAAACGAACGAAGAAAAAGAATTATTTGAGAATATTAAAAATGGTGTAATAGATGTTGAACCGGAAGAACTTTTGGATATTGCAATGGATGAGAATGTTGTTTTAGATGAAGATGATGAATAAAACTGTGTTGTAAAAATAAGATTAAATTCTGATGTGATTAAAATGAGGTGGCTCTGAATAGAGTCACCTTTAATATTTTACCGATAAATTTTCAAAAGTTGTCAAGGAAACATATGAAGGGAAATATTATTCCTTTCCCGTACCTTGACAATTGAATGAGATTCTCCAGGAAAATATATCTGCTATTATGGCAGATAGTATTTCAAGAAAGCCCTGTGCAATCTTGTTTAAGTTTTAGCTATATGATATAATATCCGAAAAATCGGAATATATGAAGGTAGTAGTTTTATGAATTTATATGAAAAAATTTTTGATAGACTTCAAGAATTGCATATGAGCCAAATTGAATTGTCACGGAGAACTGGTATTCCAACTAGTACGATTAGTGACTGGCGGAAGAAAAAGATTAATCCGCAAGCAGATAAATTAGTTGTTATTTGTAAGGCTCTTAATATGTCGCTTGTGGATTTACTTTGTGATGAAGAAGATAAGCATAATGAGGTTTTGGTGGCTGATTATGTAATTAATGATCAAATTTTAATTGAAACTATAGATTCATTACCTATTGATGGAAAAAGGAGATTATTAAGATATCTCGAACAATGGGTTTTGAAAAGAGATATAAACTTACCAACAGGTAATGTTTCCATCATTTCAGATGCAGAAGGTCAAAAAGTTGTTGTAATAAATGACATTAGATTTAAAAGAAGCAAATGTGTTGACTGGAATATTGTTGAAGGATATTTGAAAGAATATATTGGTTCATGCACAGAAATTATTGATACAAATGAAATGATTTACATTGGAAGTGATTTTCCGGATGAATATGCTCATTCAAAGGACACAAAGGTTTTAAGAGGCCCTAATGAATATGCAAAAGCAAATGCATCCATTGCAATAAAGGAATTAATTCAAATTGCCACAAATAAGACATTTTCAGATAATCACAAAGACAAACATAATATAAAAGCCAAATTTGGATGGTATCGTTATGATACGAGATTTGCTATTCCTAAATATAATGATTTTGGTGAATTAGTAGGATATAATATCTTTAAAGGTAGAATAGTTATTAGACATGCACAGGATAATAAACTCTATTTGTATGATATTTTGAGAATAAAAAAAGAAACGAGTGAGCCGCTTGAGTAAAACTGTACGGTTGTAAAACTCATTTCTTAATGAAATGTTATATTAAAAATATGTATTTGTCAATCCGTTTATTTGGAAAACCATTAAGTAAATATTTAAAGTTTAAAGCATATTATGGAGCAGGACTCAGATTGATACCTGCTCTTTTTGCTGTTTAATACCTATAGATTATATTTTATATTTGAAACTTAGTAAGGCTGCCTGTTTTTTAGCATCTTCATTACCTGGTTCATTTTTACAATATCTTCAGCAGAAGCATATTTTTTCATGGTGTTGACAATAGTTTCTATTTCTGCTTCGGAAAAAGAAATATTTTGATTTTTACTTTTGGCAGCTAAGGATAAGAAAAAGGGGACTAATTCTTTTCCATGGTAATTTTTGCTTTCAAAAAACATATTCTGTAAAAATAATAGTTTATATTCCGGGATTTGGGTAAGGTCTGGATCTTTCATCCAAGCGATTTCTGAGTTTAGGCTCATAGGAACTCCTTTCTATACTGGTATTTGATATATTATAAAAGATATGATTAGGTATTCATAAAATTCTCAAACATAGACATTTGTTCCGGGGTTAAAATGGATTGCAGCATATCTGAAAGGTCTCCGGATCCATTTTGTAATTCTTGAAATAAGGGCATATACTGCTGCATATTTTGATAGGTTTGATACATTTGTATTAGATTTTCTAATTTTTGAAATACTTCCATTTCTTTCGTACTGCAATAAGGAGTTAGTTCCTGTTTTAAGGCGTGAAAATCTAAATCCATCCAGTTTTTAGAATCAAAGGAAGCAGCTGATTTAGTAAAATCAGGCTTTTTTAATACTGCGAAACATTCCTGTAATTTGATATAACAGGCAATGGTATTTTGGTGTTTGCAGGGTAATAGGGGGAATAAGATTTTTAATATTTGTCCGTGATTGGTGATATAGCATGTATCAAAATCCTGTATGGATTCCTTCGATAACTTTTCCATTTTCTCCCTGCTTTCTTTTGAGTTTTTTTGCAAAACAATGCATAGTCTAAATAATATTATTATTATATTGAAAGTGATGTATGTTAGGTGGCACTACAGTGCCACCTTTCTTGCTGTATTAACATCCACAGCAGTTTGTAAGTAAGAGAAGCCAGATAATCCAATCGCAGTTGTTTTTGTCTGAGCAGCCACAACCACCAAACATACCTTTATTGCCGCATCCGCCGCAAAGGAACAGTAAAAGAATCATCATCATGTTATTGTTGCATGGACTACAATTGTCACCACGACCGCAGCCGCAGCCTGGAGCTGTTAAATCACTCATAGGAAGCCTCCAAATGTTGTTATGCTTTATTCTATGAGGGTGACTTGTCTTTGTTTACCAAATTTTTATTGGATAAATTGAAAATTGTTTTATATAATGGGATATGTGTTAACGAAAAAAGAAAGAGGAAGAGATATGTCACAAAATAGAATACATCTTTTGTTAGATAATGTGGAACAGGTAATTATAGGAAAACGAAATGTTGCAGAGCTAATTGTAGCAGCATTACTGGCAGAGGGACATGTACTTTTGGAAGATGTTCCGGGAGTTGGGAAAACCCAGTTAGTGGCGTCCATAGCAAAATCCTGTAGTGGAAAATTTAACAGAATTCAGATGACGCCGGATGTTATGCCGGGAGATATTACCGGGTTTACATTGATTAATCCAACTACAAAGCATTTTGAATTTCGTAAAGGAGCTGCTTTTTGTAACTTCCTTTTGGCAGATGAAATCAATCGTTGTTCGCCAAAATCTCAGTCCGCATTGTTGGAAATTATGGAAGAAAACCAGGTTAGTTTAGACGGAAATACCTTTGAATTACCTAAGCCTTTTATGGTATTGGCGACGCAAAATCCGGTAGAGACTTTTGGTACCTTTCATTTACCGGAAGCCCAGATGGATCGCTTTTTAATGCGATTAACCATGGGGTATCCTACCAAAGAAGAAGAATTACAAATGCTGAAGCGTGGTCAAGAGGCGCAACCTAAGAATTTATCAGAAGTGATTTCTTTGGAAGAAATTGAAGCATTAAAGAATCAGGCACGGGAAATATTTATAGCCCAAAAGGTGGAAGATTATATTGTGGATATTGTCAGACTATCCAGAGAAACAGAGGGGATTCGTTTAGGGATTAGTCCCAGAGGTACTCTGGCCATGTTCCAAGCCGCAAAAGCTTATGCGTTCTTACAAGAAAGAGAGTATGTATTGCCCGATGATATTAAATATTTAGCAGCATCCGTATGGGCCCATCGTATGATTTTATCCCCCCAGGGAAAAGGAAAATGGGGTAGTCAGGAAAATTGTATTCTGAATCTGTTGGAACAGGTAGAAGTTCCGGTTGTATAAGTTGTAAATAGGAAAGTGTATGAAAGAAAAAAGAAAGAAAGGACCAAATGAAAAATTGCAGAAAATCAGAACCGGCATTAGTTTTCTTTCTGCCTGTGGGATTATTCTGATATTCGCGCTATTTTGCAGTGGCAGAGTAGGGTGGTTTTATTTGCTTGCCATTCTTTTGGCACCTGCTTTTTCTGTTCTTTCTCTACATTTTTTGGGAAAAGATTTAGACATAGAAGTTACTCCCACGGAAGCACTTTGTGGAAAAGGGGATAGATTTCTTTTGACCATTCATTTGAAAAATAAGAGTTTTCTTCCCATACCGGGAATACAGTTGCAACTGGTAGAAAACGGTCATTTAAAAACAGAAAGGAAAACTTTTTGGATTTCCCTTTTTTCCAAAGAAGAAAGAAACATTCAAATTCCTTATAGCTGTGAATATTCCGGTGGTTCATATGCTGGAATAGAAAGCTTATGGGTTCAGGATTTCTTTGGTATTACCAAAAAACAAATTTCGATATTACATTCAAATAAAGCATTGGTAGGAGTTTTGCCCTCTATCCTAGAGATGACAGACAATCATCCTGTGTTATCACCACTATTGGAGCATACTTTTTTACAGGGAGATCAGGAGGAACCTATTGAGGAAGCCAGCAGAGTGTTTGGCGGTACTCCAGGGTATGAATATAGAGAGTATGTACCGGGAGATCCGTTGAAAAGAATTCATAGTAAACTATCGGCGAAAAAGGATCAATTATTTGTCAGATTGGATGATAAACTAACCGTCAGTACTATGTCCTTCTTTTGCACAACAGGGTTTAGTGCTTGGGAATTAGAAAGCAGTGAATTGTTTCCCTTTGCTTCTTCTCTAGAAAAAAAGGCTTTACTATGCCAAAATGCATTGGAATTATCAATGGGTATTGTATTTGCCTTTTTAAAACGGGAGTATGCAGTAGAGTTTTATTTAGAAAAAGAAGATGGTTGGAAAAAGCTTTTGATTTTAAAGGAAGAGGATTTGGTTTCTTTATCCCGAGAATTGGCATTTGCTATATTGAGAGAAGTAAAGCCATCAGAATGGTCTGTATCAGAAGAATTGATACAGCAGGCGGATGGTCATAAGGTATTCTTATTCCCCAATATGACTATGTTGCAAAGGAAACAGATAGAGCAATTGGAAAGCGCCTCTGCAGAACCTATTTCGGTGGTGGATGTGAGTGAGATAGAAAGGGGGAAAGTGGTATGACCTTAACCCTATTTTTATCTTATGTTCTTAGTGTGATTATGACATCGGCGGTATTCTCTATTTTTGGATATCCTTTATTTTCACTTTCAACACCTATTATCGTACTTGCCAATGGTGTAATGTTTGTCATTTGTCATTTTGTCAATCATCATCGTCGAATCGGTGGGATCGGCATTACTTTGTTTTTGATTGGAGCCATGCGGTTTCTTCGATTGTTTGCAAACCTTGGTTATGATCAGTGCAATGTTTTGTATTGGGAATGGATGTTGACCGGTGGAGATGAAGTTGACTTTAATCTATACTATTTGACGACCTTATTACTTTCTGTGTCCATTTTCTTTTGCATTATTATTTATTACTTTGCTAATGTGCAATATCGTATCTCTTTATTGACTTTATGTAGCCTGCTGCCTTGTGTGCTTTACATGAAGGTTATGGCAGAGATTGATAATTATTATGTGATTTTTCTTACTTTAGGGAATCTCTTGGTGCATTATTCCCATGGCATAGAGCAAAAGAGCGGAAATAGTTGGATTGGTAAAAAGTCTTATTATAAAAGTGCATTGCTATTTAGTGCAGGTATTCTTTTGTTTGTGGCTTTGATTCCCAAGGAAAAGGATGCCAAATATTACTCTAAATTTGAAGATTTGTTTTTACAGGGAGATACCACTTCTGAGTTACAGGGGGATTATGAAGATCTGAATCCCCATTCAGGCAATGCGGAAGGCTTTGCTATTGAAAGTAATCGTCGTTTGTATACAGCCTATGGTAATGGATATACCTATCTGAAAAGACAGAACTTTGATTATTATGATTTTGAGAATCGGTATTGGAATTATGAACCTGCTTTGTCTAATACAAATATTGAAAAAACAGACTGGGAAAACAAACAAACTTCCCTTTCTGTTACTGCCTTACAGTTTTCTGTAAAACAAGGAATTCTATGGGATTCTAATTTCAAAAACAACTATGGTTTAGAAAAGGTAATGGATGTATCAGGTCTTTTGGAGTCTATGAATTCCTGGACCTTGCAGGCCCAAAACTTTTCTGCGGGTTATTATTTGTCCAGTTCCAGAGCCACTACTTTATCGGAAATGGGAAATGAATATACGATTTCTGCCAATGGGAATTTTTATCGAACCAATGGCAGTCATGATTCAGATGCCAGATATGTGTTAGGCTTTTACTCTAATATGGGCGTGGCAGAGGAATGGCAGAACACAGGACTGCCCTTTATGTCTTACGAAAAATCCTTAGCATTTCTACAGGATTTACAAACCTTATATCGTCAAAAGGGGCAAGAGAATATTTCTGTGGATTCTTTTTTAGAGCAGCAAAAAGAAGCGGAAGTATATCGCAGTATGGTTGCAGATAATACGGACGAAATTCCGTCAGAGATTGTATCCTTAGGCAAAGAAATTACCGCAGGCTGTGAAAGCGAACTAGAAAAAGCCCAAGCCTTGGAACAGTATTTTAGAAAAGGAAACTTTGTTTATGATATTTATTATCGTCCAAAGGATACTTCTATACAGTATTTTTTGACAGAAAGTCATAGAGGCACCTGTTCCGACTATGCTACAGCCTATGTACTTTTAGCCAGAAGTGTAGGACTGATTGCCAGGTATACAGAAGGATTCTTGCCGGAACCATCCGGAAATCGAAATTATTACCTAATAAAGGAGAGTTCTGCCCACGCATTTCCTGAGGTGTTCATTCCCAATACAGGTTGGATTGTGTTTGAACCAACAGTGTCAAACCGGGCGGCTGTGCCAACTGACATTTGGTATCGTCTGCGTAAATTTCAAATGGACTTTGGTTTATTAGGAGCCATTGGTGTATGTATTTTCTTGGTTGTATTTGGAACCCTTGTATTCCAGGTAGTATATCCATTTTTATTTGAAATCATATTTCGAATGAGCTTATATTTTGGAAATGAAGAGCGAGTTATGATAAAATCTTACCAAAGAATGCAAGGTATCATCACAAAGAGACGGAATTTGCAGACAGGAAGTATGACACCGGAAGAAATCTGTGCGTATCTGTATGAAGAGGGAATTGATTGTAAAGCGTATTTTGCAGTATTGGAACAATTTCTGTATGGAAATAAAATACAATCCCTGAAAGATGGTAGAAATATTGCTCTAAAAGCATATGGTTTGGTATATAGCATGTTAAAGAAAAAGAAGCAATAAAAAGCAAATGAAACAATAGAAGAGCGATTGAAACGGAGGACAATATGAAGCAAAAGTTTTTAGTTGGAATGATGATGATAGTTACATCCATATCTCTTATAGCATGTGGTGGAGCGAAGTCCGGGAATGATGGGACTGCCAGTAGCGTAGAGGGTCAGACCAATTCTGATACAAAAGAAGAGAGTGGAGTAAATCAAACTTCAGTTTCCACAGATCAAATGAAAGAAGCTTATCTGGATTTCTTAAAAGGCAATCAGAACATGATTGTTAAAAGTAAGAATATTGAAGGTCTGGAAGACGGAAAAGAATATTCTTATGAGGAGATGATAGAGGCATTATCGGAATATTTTGAAGAGGATTTTGGGGATTGTGCATTGGCTGACGGAGAGTATGCCTTTATTGATTGCGGGGCAGATTCTGTTCCGGAACTGGCGCTACATCATACATTTTCCCTAGAGATGGATGACGCAAATATGTATTCTGTGTTGAAATACATAGATGGAAACGTGTATTTGGTAAGTTCACAGTATGGGTTTTACAGATCCTTCGTTGGCATCAATGAATTTGGCTATATTACATACGGCGGAAGCGGTGGTGCTACTACTTACTACTGTGATTATCGTTTTGTCAACAAGGATGGGGAGGAAATATTCTTATATTCTGAAAATGATGAGATGGCATATTCCGGACCTTATATTTCGTCTTACTATTTCCCTGAACATGAAGCACCTGCGGGCTATCCGGAGGATATTTATGCCCTCGATGACAATTATGTGACTTGTGCTATATATAATTTTAAAGAATACGAATATCACGAAGAGGGAGAGGATGAAGAATATTACAAAGGTTTCTTCTATACTTTTTATGACGAAGAAGAAAATTATGTAGATCCTGATTCGGAAATCGCAAAGATTTATAAACAAAATGGCATTAACTACTATATACCGGAAGAAGCAAAACAAAAGATTATAGAACATGAAAATGCTTTAGGTGTTACAGATCAGATCCGTGGTGGGGATGAAGTGGATTGGAGCCCCTTGTTATCCCTTGGAATTGGAAAATACACGAAAGTAATTCACGGGAAAGAAACTCTTATGAGATGGATTCCCGGACAGTGGATTCTTCCAAAAGAATCTTTGGAAGATGGAATAGAAGCCTTTTATGTATCCATCCGGGAAAACGGTGAATTTGAAATCAATATAAACTATACAGATAAATACAAAGCACCGGCTTTCATATCAGGGCATTTGGTAATGGATGATACAGATTATTACAGTTCGGGATTTTATTTTTATCCAACGAACAGTAATTCCGAAGATTTTCCGATAAAAAACTATTTGGGATTGTATGTGGTAGACAACTATATCATAGATAGTGAAACGGCAAAGATGACTTTTACTTGGGAATTAGACAACGCTTTACAGCATTATGCTAAGCCTAATTATCTACCATTAGAGAAAGCCTTTACGAATGAATATTATGACTTTTACAGGGTAATATATAATCCATCAGAGGAATATTTTCTGAACTATGGATATGAAGAGGAAGCATTAACTCCTGTAAAGAAGCTTTCCTTGCAGGAAACAAGTTGTACGGAAAACGGCATTATAGATGAGGATAAATGGTTTCAAATGTTAGGCATCAGTTGGAGCCAAGATAATTATAGTGATGAGAAATATGTATATCGTTTAGGAGGAGAAGAATACTACGGCAGAAAGACGATGCTTTCTATTTATGATAAGGCAAGTGGGGATTTGGTTCGTACCTATGATTTTCATGATTTTATTTATGCAATAGGGTATGAAGGAGATGATTTCGTAGATAGAAGTATTCGCTATGCATTAATTGAAGGAAATACTTTATATGTGAATCTTTATCATAGCACCTATGCATCCTCTTGCCCAAGCAATGCCTATATTATGGCAATTGATATGGAAGATGGCTTTGTGAAGTGGAAGAGTGAGCCACTAGTGTCTAATTCCGATAATTTTGTACTTTTAGGAGATACATTGATTACCGGCTATGGCTTCTCGGCGGAAGACCATTATCTATGTCTTGTAAACAAATATTCAGGAGAAGTGATGTCTAAGGTAAATGTGAAGAAGAGTCCGGATTATTTTTACTATAAAGATAATGTTCTGTATGTAAGAACTTATAGTTATGATTATGAGTTTAAAGTATCAGAACAATAGAAGAATAATATTTTTTTAGGAACGTATAGAAACGGTGATTTGCGAAATGGTAATTTTGTGAATTGCCGTTTTATTTTCTTTCTTGCAAAAATTTCTATATATAGTAAAATGTATCTGTATATTTATGTGTATTTGGAGTTAACAGATGGATTCAAATGGCTTTTTCGTCAGAGGCCGCTCTTTTCGTATGCGAAAGGATTATGAGGCAGCACTGCGAGACCAGAAGAAAATAGAGACCATATTAAAAAAATATGAAGATGCTCCTATTGAAAAGTGGAAAGAGCTTTTAGACGATTTAGAGCATAGAGCTTATCCTTTTGAAACCTTGGTGGGTGAGGATTTTACGGATGAAGTGGATGAGAAAATTCGAGAAATGGAAAAACATCCTGTAAAGTCAACAAAAGGAACCAAAGTCAAAAAAACTTCTGTGAAACATCCAAAAGAGGAAGTGAATACTCCCAAAAAACTGGAAGATTATGACAAAGCAATGCAGCAGCAGATTTTGTTAGAATTAAAAACAAGGGAGAAAAAGAGAAAACGATTTGTAGGCTTTTGTAGCATTGTGGCTTTTCTTTGTTTAGGCTATGTCATTGCATATTTTTTCTTTTACCAAAAGAATGATATGGAGTACGAAAAACTTGCAGCTATTCGGGAAAAAGATAGTGCTGTTTCTGCTAGTAAAGAACCTGTAGTGCATCTGACAACAGAAGAACAGGTGTCGGATGAGATACTGGAAAAATACAAAACTTTATATAATAAAAATAAAAGTCTAATCGGATGGGTAAAAATTGACGATACAAATATTGATTACCCAGTGATGCAAACACAAAACAACGAATATTATCTGGATCACAACTATAATCAGGAATATGACAAAAATGGTTCCATATTCCTAGATATGGCTTGTAACCCGTTACGACCAAACACCAACTTGATTATCTATGGACATCATATGAAATCAGGGAAAATGTTTGGTAATTTGAATGCCTACAGTAATAGGTCTTATTATGAGGATCATAAATATATTCAATTTGATACCATATATCAAGAAGGTTTATATCAGGTGATGTATGTGTTTCGATCTCATATTTATAATGAGGATGAGATTGTTTTCAAATATTATCAATTTATCGATGCAGCTACCCCGGAGGAATTTGATTCCAACATGCAGGAAATGAGCCAATTGGCTTTATATGATACAGGTGTAACAGCTGTATATGGAGATAAACTTTTAACCCTTTCCACCTGCGATAGTGCAGAAGCGGATGGTAGATTTGTTGTAGTGGCGAAGAAAATACAGTAAGAATTGCGTTGGTTTTAACAAGCAGGAGGTTTGAAGGATGAAAAAGACTTCAAAGAAAAAGAGAAAAAATTATAGATTACGGAGAAGCGTGAGACGTACTTTAGGTGCGATGTTTATGATATCTGCCATTATTGTAGCGGCCATTCCTTTCCCGGATGCAGCGGCGGTGGATGATGTAAATGGATTGACAAATGATATTAGTCTTTATAGCACAGGAGATAGAACACCCTATGTGTATAGTGAAGGGGATGTTGGAAATGAAACTTTATTTACCGGAAGGGTATCATTAAAACAAGAACCTAATGATGATGTTCTGCAAGCTTTGATCATTCGTAGTCGTAGCACGAATTCTGAGGCTTATATGTTATATGACCAGTTTGACTATGTAGAGAGAAATTTTCAAAATGCTTCAGGTGTCAATCAGGGCACATATGGTGTAATTACTAAATATAATGATTTATATGCAACGGAAACGATTGAATTAACAGATAGAATTAACAAAGAATATTATACTGTCACAGTCGAACAGTATGAAGATTTTTATTCCAATTCTGCAAAAGCAGGAACACAAGAATATACTCTGGAAAGAGATAATCAGGAAAGTGTAGCCTTTTTCCAAGAGTATTTTCCGGGATACTACAACACATATTTATCTAATTATACTACATATGAAAGAGAATTATCTGCATGGCAGTCACGAAAAGAAAGATATGACAACGGAGATGTTAGTGTTGTTGTAGGCACAAAACCAATAGCACCGGAATTAAAATTGATTCCATCAGTACATATGACGGATGATATGAAACTTAAATTTTACTGCTATAGTGATAATTCATTAAAAGGTAGAAATTATAAGTTGACATATGTTGCGGATCGTAGATCCGACTCAAATAATAATACCAGTGAAGATAAGTATATTTATGTTGCACAAGGGGGAACTCCACCTAACAACATGATTAATGATTCAAATGGCTTTCTTGTTAAAAGTACATCATCTATTATAGCTATCGGTGATAATGCCTTTAATACAGTAACCAATGTTCGATATATGACATTACCGAATGAAATAAAATTTGTTGGGGATGAGGCTTTCAAAGGTTCTTTCCTTATTGATGTAAATTTGGCTGGTGTACAAAGTGTTGGTAACAGAGCATTTAGTGGATGTACACAATTGCAGAATGTAAATTTAGGAACAACTACTCAAATTGGTACAGAAGCTTTTTATGGGTGTACATCTTTAGAGACTATAGTATTTCCATATGCAGTTGGTAGAATTGGAGCAGGTTCTTTTGCTGCTTGTACAAGATTGAGTAATGTGGATTTATCTAACATTCGTACAAGTGGTGGTGGCTCTATTGGAGAAGGTGCATTCTATAACTGTTCGCTGGGAAATCTTGTAATTGGTGGAACATCCATTACAAGCATAGAAGAAGGTGCTTTTGCGACTTCTATTCCCGGCTCTGATAGAATTCAGAATGTTGATTTTTCAGAAAGTGGTGTATTGGAATTGGGTGAAAAGCTTTTCTCAGGTAGACAGTCTCTCTTGAAAGTGACTATGCCTGCGCAGTTTGGTGATACTGAAAGCGCAACTATGCCTAGTTCTATTTTCATTGGTTGTACCGGGCTTGGACGAGTAGTATTCCCAAGTCAGTGTGGCTTGGTTCGCTATGAAGATGAAAACATTTTTAAAGATGTTGTAAATGATCAATTTGTTGTGGAAGGGCCAGCAGAGAATTCACTTCATCAAAAAGCATATGAAAGAGAAGACACCTGGAATTGTAGGAATTATAATGGTAATACTATTCCTTATTTGTATTCTATAGGTGGAGAGCCTTTTTATGAAGTTAAGAGTAATGATTATTTGCTTACTTTACAGATTGATCCTTCAAACAATACTGCAATTTTGAAAACTTGTGATTTCGCTCCAGGGGTTACAGGTGGTAATGGTAAATTACAAGTGCCTGATATGGTTGGACCTTATAAAGTAGTTCGTTTGGGAGATGATTGCTTTTCGCCCGCAGTAAAGGATGATTTAAGAGAGTTAGAGATTAAGGATAACTCGATAGAAGAAATTGGAGATGGGGTATTTGAAGACTGTACCAATTTGGAAACAGTTATTTTAGGTGATTCTGTTACAACCATCGGAAACAGTGCTTTTAAGGGCTGTACAGACCTGGAACAATTGTTTATTGGTTCAGGTGTTACAAAAATTGGAAACAGTGCTTTTGAAAATTGTAGAAAGTTAGATGAAGTTACTTTCCGTGAACCAGTAGGTGGTGCTGCAAGTTTTCCTATTGAAAATTTAGGATCCAACGCTTTTAGTACAAAAGGAAACCGTTTGACTTTCAAAGGGATTGTAGATCCTGTGTATGGACCTTTTGCATGGGCTATGGAAGATATGAATTATGTAGATTCTTCCATGGGTATTCGTGTGTGCTACAAAACACCGGCAAGTACGGCCTTAAATGGTATCTTAAATCCTGCTGCCTATACTCAGGCGGATGGTGATTCTTCAGAGACTATTTTATTGAAAGATTATCTGAAAAACACACCATATTTAACTGTAATTCAGGATAACCAAAACAATTATCCGACGATGGTAGATTATTCCCATTACGAAGATTTACCTGAGTACCTGCAACAAAAGTATGAAACGAATCAGGAACTTACGCCAATGGAAGAAGCTGCTGTAAAAGCCACTATGAATATTTCTATTCCGGCAGGTATCGAATCCATTGATGTACAAGGCTATATGAATGACTCTTCACGGCAGGAGCCAGGCGTTGAACCGAAGACAAATGGTTATAATATTTCTACCTATTTATCTGAAAGTAATTTAGATTCTGATAGAAAAGATGATTATAAGTATTACGGTTTATTTAATGGTAACAATATAGAATATCCATTAGGGGAATCTGGTGACCCTAACAAAATTAATCCAAATGAAACGAATCCGAAAGGCAATGATAGAATTCGTTCTGTAGCTATGCGTACTGTGAAATATTTGCCAAATCATTCTTTAGATCCTACTAGCGGGTCTGGTGCATTCTATAGTTGTGAAAACTTAGAAACGGTAGATTTAGGTAGTGAAATGGAGGATGTAGGGAAACTGCCATTCCTTGGGTGCTATAATTTAGCAAGTATCGGTTCCTCTAGTCCGGATTTTGTATGTAATAATAAGATTTTATATAGGAATAATCCTGATGGCACAAAAACTGTAGTAGAGTGTCTTGGGGCAAGAGGAAATGCAGGGGATGTTTCTGTGAATACAGAAAATGACCCGGATTTAGCGAATGTTTCTGAGGTTGAAAAGGGAGCATTTAGTGATATTCCAAACTTAAAACGTATTGATTTTACAGATAACACTATATTGACAGATATTCCGGATCAATGTTTTGAAAAGGATCCCAGATTATCCCAGGTAATCTTACCGCCTACAGTTCGTACCATTGGAGAAAAAGCATTTTCCGGAGATCAGGATGGTATGTCTGTTACCATTTATGGTCGTGAAGTAAGTATGGCTTCCAATGCCTTTGATGATACAGTTGATCCAACAGTAGTATCTTACAAGGATTCTGCTGTGTATAATCAGGCAAAGAGATATGGTGTGGAAGTAGTTGCTTTAGATGAAACCTTTAAGGTACAGTTCTTTGATTTTGATGGTGTAACACCTTTGACTGATGTGCAGTATATTGAACAGGGTAAAAATGCAGAACCACCGGAAGAAGAACCTACCAGAGATCATTATAAGTTTACCGGATGGAATAAGAGTTATAAGAATATTACGCAGAACTTAGATATTATTGCCATGTATGAATATGACCAGAATGCAGGCAGTGATGACCCGAATGATCCCAATAACCCGAATAATCCTAATGGAAACGGTGGAAATGGTAATGGTAACGGAGGCGAAGGCGGATTATATACCTTAACTGTAAGTGGCGGTAGCGGCGGTGGACAATACGCAGCAGGAACCAGCATTACTATTTTAGCGAATGCACCTGCAGGTGGCACTATGTTCGCAAATTGGAGCTCTGATGATGGTATTATCTTTGATAATTCTACCGCAATGAGTACTACTATTGTAATGCCTGCAAAAGATGCAACGGTAGTTGCCAATTATACAGGACAATATTTGTTGAAGGTTAATTTTGGTTCCGGTACAGGAAGTTATGCAAGTGGTACACAGGTAACTATTTCTGCAATCGATCCTCCGGCTGGAAAAGTCTTTGATAAATGGACTACAACCACTTCCGGATTAACCATCGCAGAGCCTACAAAATCTACTACAACAATAACAATGCCCGGAAGCAATGCAGAAATTACTGCCACTTATAAAAATGGTTCTTCAGCTAGTGGTAATTCTACATCTACCAAACCAAAGAGTAAAAATGGTACCACTGTGAATATTACAAAGCCCGGTATTTCCAATACAGGAACCGCATCTGCCTATGTAAATGGTTCTTCTGATAACTTTATTGTAAAGATTTCAGAAAGTCAGTTAGCAGCAGATGAGGTACAGAAGGCTTTAAATAAAGAATATCCGGATATGTCTCGTATTAAGTATTTTGCCATGGATATTAGTTTGTATGATGCAACAGGCAATACGAAAATTACTAATTTTGAAGGCCTGTCTGTGAATATTACAATGCCTATTCCGGACGCGTTGAAAGAATATGCAGGAAACAATCGTATCGCAGGTGTTGTGGATGGTACGCTGGATAAGTTAAATCCTAAGTTTACTACTATTGAAGGTGTACCAAGTATTAGCTTTACAGCGACACATTTTTCACCTTATACCATTTATGTGGATACAGCGAACTTAACGGAAGCAACAGGATTGGATGCGACCCCTAAGACAGGAGATGGTATTCATCCGAAATGGTTCTTATCCATCGGGTTATTCTGTATTTCCTTAATCCTTTTCTTAAAGAAGGACAAAAGAACCAGAGCAATTACAGTGTAATATTTGTGCCAAGCTTTCTGTTTGAGAGCTTGGCGCAAAATTTAATATCCAATTTTGGAGAAGTAATATATGGCAGGAAAAATTAGGAAAGTAATTGGCGTTTTATTAGTGCTTACCGCGTTACTGGTATCTCAAATGCCGGGATATGAGACCAATGCTGCAGGGACAAACACAAATGAATTTCAAATGGATGGCAATACACTTGTGAAATATTTAGGCACAGCCAGTTCTGTGTCTGTTCCTGCTGGTGTAAAGAAGATAGGAGAAGAGGCGTTTAGGGGTTCCACTGCCATTTCTTCTGTTTCCATTGGAAAAGATGTTAAAATCATTGGGTATGGAGCTTTTGAAAACTGTAGTTCCTTGTCCAGAATATCCATGTCTGATTCCGTAGAGAGTATTGGAACTGCAGCTTTTTCCGGCGATAGTGCTTTGACTGCTTTTACCATCGGAAGTGGTTTGAAAGTATTGGATTCAGCTGCATTTGCAGGTTGTACTTCCTTAAAAACAGTATCTATCCCCAATAATAGTCGGTTTATTTTTGATCAAAGCGCTTTATATGATAAAGACAAAACAAGACTATATTTTTATGCCGGAGGAGCAACCGGAAATACTTATACAATGCCGGATACTGTAACCCGAGCAGATGAGTATGGATTTTGGGGAAATAAAGCTTTGACTTCTGTGAACTTAAGTTCCAATTTGGCACAGATTTCCGGGTATATGTTTTCCAACTGTATTGGATTAGAGGGGCTTACAATTCCTTATTCCGTAAAGAGTCTTGATGCGAAGGCATTTGAAAATTGTACCAATTTACAATACGTATCTATTCCACCATCTGTCACCTTTATTCATGATACTGCCTTTGATGGCTGTCCTTATCTGGTGATTCAGGCAGATCCGGGGTCTTATGCTTATAAGTATTACGAAACCTGGAAACAATCTCATGCAGTTTCAGAAAAGCCCGCTGTACAAGAAGAAACAGGTAATACTGTGCATGTGGTAGGTAGCAATGGGCAAGTACTGGATGTTCCTTCTGCCGCTATAAATACCAATGTTGGTCAGGCATTGCATGACCCTAGTAATGTGGATTATATTCCCACCTCAGATCCAATTGCAGAGAAAGAAGAAGGCGTATATGGAAAATCCATTGTAGTAGGGCGTAATGCGGTGATTATGATGACAGATAAGCTTCCGGTTGTAGGAAGTACAAGTACCGTAATAGAGCCGGATATGCAAACAGATTATTCTTCTAATACAACTATTGTTTCTTCTAATCCATCACGAGAGTATGGTGAAAAAGGTGGAAATCTTCCGAAATTAACTGTTCTGAATGGAAAAATCAGTGCCCTTGCTTATTATGGACAGCAGGAATTAGGTTTTTATAATTTTAATGAACCGATAAAAGAAATTGGAGATTTTGCTTTTGCAAGAAGCGGACTACAGTCTATTTCTATTCCCAATGGGGTAGAGAAGATTGATTATGCGGCCTTTTATCATTGTGATAATTTAGTAGAAGTGGATATCCCTTCCTCTGTAAAGGTTATTGAAGGAAATGCTTTTGCGTATACCCCATGGTATAGAAATTGGTTAAATGAAGAGGGGACATCAGAATTTTTAATCGTTGGTAAGGGTGTTTTGATTGGCTATAAAGGAAATCATGAAGTAGTTCAGATTCCGGAAAATGTTTCTTATATTGCCCCCGGATGTTTCAGAGACCGATTGGAAATCTTAGAAGTAGTTTTACCCGCAGATATAGAAATTATTGGAGAAGAGGCGTTTATGAACTGCGCTAATTTAGAACGCATTTCTTTCCCTAATTCCTTAGAACAGATTCAGGATAGAGCCTTTATGAATACTAAATTATCTAACGTGGTAATTCCTGCTTCTGTAGAAGATATGGGTATTGGCGCTTTTTATACCCCTGATGGACCTGCAGAGAAGCAGATTACTTTTGAAGGAAATAAACTTCCCTATATTACTAGTACGGACAGTACCGCTCGTATGGAAAATGAATACTTGCGAGTTCCATGTATGGATCAATCTTGGAAAGTAGAATCTACGCAACAGATTTTGACAAATTCCGTATTAGATAAGACGATGCTAGGGTTTGGAATGCCAACAACCAACGGCGAAGAGAGAATTGTGGTGGAAAGTGATGCTACAAATCTTTCTGCTTCTGATATTACTGCAGAATGCAATGGGGCTTATGGATATCACTTAAAGGTTAGTGATGGAAATCCAGTTGCTATGCAAGAGGCATATCGACGGATTTATGGCGATACAGTACCTCCTATGCAGGTGTTGTCTATTTTACTATATGATCCTACAGAAACGGTTTCCATTAAGAAATTTGGAAATGCACCTTTGACCATTACCATTCCTCTGGATTCTTCTATTGAAGGGAATAAATTGCATGTGATATGTACGGATGAAGATGGGCAGTTGGAAGAAGTGGCATGTAATTTGTTAACCGGAGATAGTAATCGGGTGCAATTTTCTACCAGTCACTTATCTACCTTTGCCATTTATGCCTATGGAGAAGAAACAGAAGGTACTATTATTCAAAATGGGGATGTGAATTATACTGCAGTAAGTGGTAGAAAAGATTATTCACCTAATACCGGAGATAATAGTATTCATCCGAAATGGTTTATTTGTATAGGATTACTGGCTGTTGCATTAGGACTATTTGTGTATCGTGGACCGAAAAGAAAAATGGTATAAATACTTATAGGAAAAGTTATTGACACACCTCGTATGATTGTATACAATTATACGAGGTGTTATTTTTATATGAAAATGAATGGATATATGAAAGCTAAGGAGATACGCCATGTACGAAACAGATACTTTTTTGAATAGACCGGTGTCTATGAATGAAAAAAATAATTTATTGCAGATAGAGGAGCATATGTATGTTTTGGATGATGTTCCAAAGCCTAATGTATTCCGCAATATGTTTCCCTATTCAGAAATCCCAAAGATTCCTTTCAATGATCGTATCGTACCTCATAATATGCCAAAGGAAATATGGATTACAGATACTACTTTCCGCGATGGACAGCAGTCCAGAGCACCTTATACAACGGAACAGATTGTCACGATTTATGATTATTTACATAGATTAGGTGGTCCTAACGGTATGATTCGTGCATCAGAGTTTTTCTTATATAGTAAGAAAGATCGTGACGCTGTATATAAATGTATGGAAAGAGGCTATCAGTTCCCGGAAATTACCAGTTGGATTCGTGCCAGCAAAGAGGACTTTAAATTGGTCAAGGAAATTGGTATGAAAGAAACAGGAATTTTGGTTAGCTGTTCAGATTATCATATTTTCTTAAAATTAAAAATGACAAGAAAACAGGCTATGGAGCACTATATCAGTGTAATCAAAGAATGCTTGGAAGAGGGTATAAGCCCAAGATGTCATTTGGAGGATATCACCAGAGCAGATATTTATGGGTATGTGGTTCCTTTCTGCCACGAATTAATGGACTTAATGGAGCAGTATAAGATTCCGATTAAAATCAGAGCCTGCGATACCATGGGATATGGCGTAAACTACCCTGGTGCAGTTATTCCAAGAAGTGTACAGGGGATTATTTATGCATTGCATACTCATGCAGGTGTTCCGGAGGAATTGATTGAATGGCATGGTCATAATGATTTCTATAAAGCCGTTTCCAATTCCACAACAGCCTGGTTATATGGTTGTGCAGGAATTAATACATCATTGTTTGGTATCGGTGAGAGAACCGGTAATACTCCATTAGAGGCAATGGTATTTGAATATGCCCAGTTAAAAGGTACTTTAAATGGTATGGATACTACTGTGATTACAGAATTGGCAGAGTATTATCAGAAAGAAATTGGATATGAAATTCCACCAAGAACCCCTTTTGTAGGGAAAAACTTTAATGTTACCAGAGCTGGTATTCATGCAGATGGTTTATTGAAAAACGAAGAAATTTATAATATTTTTGATACCGAGAAATTCTTAAATAGACCCGTACTGTGTGCCGTTTCTAATACTTCCGGCTTAGCAGGAATTGCCCATTGGATGAACACCTACTATCATTTACAGGGTGAGAAACAGGTGGATAAAAATTCAGACTTAGTACGGGCAGTTAAGGTATGGGTAGATGAAGAATACGCTAACGGTCGTGTGACTGTTTTAACGGACGGAGAATTGGTAAAAGTGATTGAGGAATGCTGCAAGAATTTAGGCATTTCATTGCAATAGGGTTGGTAAGGAATAGATAGATGAACGAATATGATGTAAAAAATGAAGTTACTGACAAGTATTCTCTCCGCGGAAGAGTGTATCATAAGATACGAGATGATATCTTAAGTGGTAAATACAAAGAGAATGAAGAACTTCGTGAGATAACGATAGGAAATGAACTGGGCGTAAGTCGTACTCCGGTCAGAGAAGCCTTTCGTCAATTAGAGTTGGAAGGTTTGATTCAAATTGTTCCGAATAAAGGGGCTTATGTCACCGGTATTACTGTAAAGGATGTGCAGGATATTTATCAGATGCGCTCTTTATTAGAAGGGCTTTGTGCAAAGTGGGCCACAGAGCACATTACCAAAGAACAAATAGAAGAATTAGAAGAAAATGTGTATTTGTCTGAATTTCATGCGGACAAAGGACATACGGAACAGTTGGCAGAATTGGACAATCGTTTTCATGAAATTTTGTATGAGGCCTGCAATAGTAAAATGTTAGAGCACCAGCTTCGGGATTATCATGAATATGTCCTTCGTGTTCGTAAGAAAACTCTTGCTAAGGACAAAAGAAGTCATGACTCCAATCATGAGCATAAAGATATTCTGGAAGCAATTAAAGAACATGATCCGGAGAAGGCCGAAAGATTTGCAAATAGACATATCTTAAATGCCTATGATAATATGGTAAAGAATGGTTTATATGAAGCGTATCAATAAAAGAAAAGGAGATTTCCCATGGAAAAAATTAAAATGACAACTCCCTTGGTGGAGATGGACGGCGATGAAATGACTAGAATTCTCTGGAAAATGATCAAAGAGGAATTATTACTTCCCTTTATTGATTTGAAGACAGAGTATTATGACTTGGGATTAGAGCACAGAAATGAAACAAACGATCAGGTAACGGTAGATTCTGCAGAAGCAACAAAAAAATATGGTGTTGCGGTTAAGTGTGCAACTATTACTCCAAATGCAGCCAGAATGACAGAGTACAATTTGAAAGAAATGTGGAAAAGTCCAAATGGTACCATTCGTGCTATGCTTGATGGAACTGTTTTTCGTACCCCTATTATTGTAAAGGGTATTGAACCTTGTGTAAAAAACTGGGTAAAACCTATTACTTTAGCAAGACATGCCTATGGGGATGTATATAAAAATGCGGAAATAAAAATTCCCGGAGCTGGAAAAGCAGAACTTGTATTTACGGCAGAAGATGGAACAGAAACCAGAGAGTTAATTCATAACTTTAAGGGTGCGGGTATCATCCAAGGCATGCACAATACAGTAGATTCTATCAGCAGTTTTGCAAGAGCATGCTTAAATTATGCTGTGGATACGAAACAGGATATTTGGTTTGCAACCAAGGATACGATTTCTAAAAAATATGACCATACCTTTAAGGATATTTTCCAGGAAATCTATGATAAAGAATATAAAGAAAAATTTGAAGCATTAGGCATTGAGTATTTCTATACATTAATCGATGACGCAGTAGCCAGAGTTATGAAAGCAAAAGGCGGCTTTATTTGGGCTTGTAAGAACTACGATGGAGATGTTATGAGTGATATGGTTTCCTCTGCGTTTGGTTCCTTAGCGATGATGACTTCTGTATTAGTTAGTCCCACTGGTGTATATGAATATGAAGCTGCACACGGTACTGTTCAGCGGCATTATTATAAACATTTAAAGGGAGAAGAAACCTCAACCAACTCTGTTGCAACCATTTTTGCTTGGACCGGAGCACTCAGAAAACGCGGTGAATTGGATGGTAATGATTCGTTAATGGCTTTCGCAGATCGTTTGGAAAAAGCCACTATTGATACTATCGAAGCAGGAGAGATGACAAAGGATTTGGCTCTCATAACCAGTTTGGAAAATGTGAAGGTATTAAATTCGGAACAGTTTATTCAGGCTATTCGTTCCAGATTAGAAGCGTAAGAGAAATAGAATAATTTAAAAAAGAAGATTAAAAAAGGGCTTTGTAGCATTTGTGATAATGCTATAAAGCCTTTTTAATAATGTGATTATATGTAGTCAGGATCATTGGAATAGTGCTTCAGATAAAGGATTATTCAGATAATACTTCCCATTGTTCCATAAGTGTTTCTAATTCTGCTTCCAAAGTCTCTTTTTCTTTTTGTAGGGCTTGTAGTTTGCCAACATTGGTAGCATTGGCGCTATCACACATTTCAGCCTCTATTTCTGATAATCTGGTTTCTTTTTTTTCAATGGAAGTTTCTACCTTTTTTAGCTCTGCTTCCTTTTTTCGTAAAGCAGCGGCTTCTTCCTTTTGCTGTTTCCAGTCTAATTTACTTTCAGACTCTGTCTTTACGATATTAGAAACAGAAGCCTCTTTCGTTAAGGTTAAGCTGGCAATTTCTTCTTCCCCATGCTTTTCTAAATAATAATCGTAATTACCTAAATAATTGGTAAAGCATTGGTCTCTTAAATCTAAGATACGACTAGCAGTTTTATTGATAAAATAACGATCATGGCTTACATAGAGAAGTGTGCCTTCATAATGATTAACCGCACCTTCTAAGATTTCTCTGGAATCAATATCTAAGTGGTTGGTAGGTTCATCCAAAATCAAAAAGTTAGATTCGGATAACATGAGTTTAGCAAGTGCCAAACGACCTTGTTCTCCGCCACTCAAGGTAGATATTTTCTTAAATACATCTTCTCCTGTAAATAGGAAAGCAGCTAAGGTGTTTCTGATTTCCGTATTGGTAAGGGTAGGGTATTGGTCTGAAATCTCTTCAAATAGGGTCTTTTCTGTATGTAAAACCTGATGTTCCTGGTCATAATAACCAAGGGTAACATTGGTACCCAGTTTTATAGTTCCCTCGTCTCCATCTACTAAACCGTTGATGATTTTTAATAGGGTGGTTTTACCGGTACCATTGTCTCCAATAATAGCAACATGTTCGCCTCTTTTTATATCTATATCTACATTTTCAAATAGAATTTGATTTGGAAAGGATTTGGATAGCCCTTGAATGGATAGTACATCGTTACCACTGATGAAGCGAGGTGTTAGTTGGAGTTTCATTTCACTGTTTACTTCCATGGGCTTGTCAAGAACATCCATTTTTTGGAGTACTTTTTCCCGGCTTTCTGCTCGTTTTATGGATTTTTCCCGATTAAAGGAACGAAGCTTTTCAATGACTTCTTCCTGGTGTTTGATTTCTTTTTGCTGATTCAGGTAAGCATTTAATTTAGAAACACGTAAAATTTCTTTTTTCTTAGAATAGTCGGTGTAATTTCCGGTAAATACAGTGGCTTTTCCCTGATCTATTTCAATAACCTTTCCTGCAATTTTATCTAAAAAATATCGGTCATGGCTTACAACCAATACAGCACCCTTATAGTTTAATAAATAGTTTTCCAACCAGGCTATAGAATGCATATCCAAGTGGTTAGTAGGCTCATCCAGTATAATCAAATCCGGTTTGGTTAAAAGCAGTTGCCCTAAAGCTATACGAGTTTTTTGTCCACCGGACAGAGTATGCATTGGTTTGGAAAATTCTTCTTCTATAAAGCCTAATCCTTTTAATACTCCGTTTACTTCACTTTTATAAAGATAGCCGCCGTCTCGTTCAAATTCCTGGGAGAGAGTGGCATATAGATTCATTTTTTCTTCTAAATCCTGACCAGAGTAGTGTTGTAAGCTATTTTCTAATTCTCTTAGTTTGTTTTCTTTTGCAATTAAATCAGATTTTACCTGCATTAATCCTTCGTAGATAGAACAATTTCCTTCTATAGTTGGATTTTGAGACAGATATCCAACGGTTTTTCCTTTCGCCAGAGTAACCAAACCTTGGTCTGCACTATATTCTCCCATAATGATTCGCAAAAGAGTAGTTTTACCGGCACCGTTGATGCCAATCAATGCAACTTTGTCGTAGTCTTCTAAATGAAAAGATATATTTTCTAAAACTGTTTTATCCACAAATGTTTTGGAAATACCGGATACAGATAATATCATATGAAACCTCTAAAATGCCTTTATTTTTATTCAAAAAAATTATATCTAACCTTTCTAAGATTACCTTGTCAGAGCAGGTATGTCAATTGACATCTTTTTCTCGCTTCAATATAATTATTATGAATATTTGTGGAAGTTTGGTTAGGAAAAATAAGGACATTTTTACAAATTGTTATCGATTAATTTTTCAAAAAACGCTATTAAATAGACATAATGGAGAATAGAAGGAAGGGGTATCTTATGGCTAGTGAAAAGGAAGAATTATATAAAAAAGCGCTGGTAGGGAAAAAGTTTCCCGTCCTTACTTTAGATCATAAATGGCATCATTTATTTAAAAACATTGAACCCGATGCCACCTTAAAAGAATTAGAGGAAAAACTGAATACTTTGCTTCGCAGGCAGGGAAAATTAAATACGGAAAGCAAAGATATTAAAAAAATTAAAAAGAAGCTGATGGATGAAATTGTAGGCCTGATGGAGCAGGAGGATGCAGGTAGCCAAAAGCAAATCGAAGAGAACAGACGGTTGATTAATGAATGTAATGAAAAGCTGGAAGGTTACCAGGATGAATTGTTGGAGCTCCCCCAGGAAATCAATGTGGCAAATTATGACTTGATGGTTCGTACTATGGAAATTTGCTATGATGTGTTGCAGCAAAATACCGATGATATACAGCAAATTGCAGATTGGATTACCCAAATTCGAATTGAATTAAAAAAGAATATTGTGAGAAAGCAGGAAATGGAAATAAAGAACCACGAATTGTATTCTTATATGCATGATATTTTTGGCGCCGATGTGATTGAAATTTTTGATATGAAATATAATCCTTTGGATAATCCCATAGGAGGAAATAAAGGATAATGGGAACGACTTATTTAGTGACCGGAGAGGAAATGCAACGGGCAGACCTTTATACCCAGAAGCATTTTGGCGTGCCGGGACTTGTTTTGATGGAGCAGGCTGCGATGGCCGCTTGTCAGTGTATTGTCAGGCGTATTTCTGCACCTGCCAAAATTTTAATCTTGGTAGGATGTGGTAATAACGGTGGTGATGGACTGGCTGTGGTACGCCTGTTACGAGAGCAGGGCTATGAGGTTAGTTATACTTTTGTGAATGCAACCAATACCCAAATGCCGGAGAAGCTTAGTGAAAGTGCAAAAGTAAATTGGCAGATTTTGCAAAATTATGATTGTTTTCCGGTGTCAGCACCTTGGGATAATTCATACGATAGTATTGTAGATGCAGTGTTTGGGGTTGGTTTAAATCGAAATCTTGAGGGAAATATTGCAGAACTAATTGAAAGAGCCAACGCTATGGAAGGGTACAAAATTGCATTGGATATTCCATCTGGAATAGACAGCACCCTAGGCAAGGTACTAGGTACAGCATTTCAGGCAGATTTGACCATCACCTTTGGATTTCAGAAATGGGGATTGTATCGTTACCCCGGTATATCCTATGTAGGAGAAGTGGAGTTGTGTCCTATTGTCATTGGAGAAGCTTCTTTTGCAGATAAAAAACCACTGATACAAGCCTTTATGGGGACTGCAAATGAACTTTTACCGTATAGAAATCCCAATGGACATAAAGGGACTTTTGGTAAGGTATTAGTGGTAGGTGGTAGCAAAGATATAGGCGGTGCCCCTTATTTTAGTGCAAAGGCAGCACTTCTTAGTGGCTGCGGTATGGTGAAAATTTTTACCCATGAAGCACAAAGAGAATTGATAGGGAAATTGTTACCGGAGGCTATGTTAGGCTGTTATTCCTCTATGGATACCATAGAAGAAACATTGCTGGATTGTATAAATTGGTGTGATTGTATTGTGCTGGGTCCGGGACTTGGAATGGATGATATGGCACAAAAAATATGGGAATTTGTCATCACAAAAAGCAAGAAACCTTTGGTGTTAGATGCAGATGGTTTGAATTTGTGTGCAGAAATTGATAACTTTACAATCTTACAAAGTTTGCAATCCGATTCGGCAACCCATCGACAGTTAGTGCTTACACCTCATCCAATGGAGCGCAAACGGCTATGGAATGCTTTGGAACAGAGGAAGGACAAAGAAGTAATAAATGAGCCTTTGATGGATTGTTTTTACGAAGAGGCTTTCGCTTTGGCAAAGGTGCTACATACTGTTGTGGTTGCAAAAGATAGTAAGACCCTGACTGTTGCAGAAAATGGGATGGGTTATTGGAATCTTTCCGGAAATGATGGTATGGCAACGGCCGGCTCCGGAGATGTCTTAACCGGCATTATAGCAGCGTTTTTAGGACAGCGTATGGCTTTGTTGGAGGCTGCTGCTTTGGGCGTTTATGTACATGGCTTGGCGGGAGATTATGGGGCAAAAACATATACAACCTATGCATTGACTGCAGATAGAATAGCAGAAAGTCTTACAGAAGTTTTTCGATAATGATTACGAATAAAAATAGACTAGAGTTTGTGGACTAGATAAGGAGAAGAAATGAAAAAATACTATGACAGAGTCTGGGCAACTGTTGATTTAGACGCCATTGAGAAAAATATGGATAGTATGAAAGCCCATATTCGTCCGGAAACAAAGCTTATGGCGGTAATTAAAACAGATGGCTATGGCCATGGGGCTATTCCCATTGGGAAAATGCTGGAAGAAAAAGACTATGTATTTGGGTATGCCACAGCAACAGCAGAGGAAGCTTTGATTTTACGAAAAGCAGGTATACAAAAACCCATTTTAATTTTAGGCTATGTATTCCCCTATGCCTACGAAGATTTAATTGCAAATGATGTTCGTATGGCTTTGTTTCGAGAGGACCAATTAGAAGCATTAGAACAAGCGGCTGAAAAGATGGGAAAAGCGGCAAAAGCTCATGTGAAGGTAGATACCGGTATGAGCCGTATTGGCATTCGCCCGGATCAAAGTGGTGTGGAATTTATTCAAAAAGCATTACAATATGAGCATATAGAATTAGAGGGATTATTTACCCATTTGGCCAGTGCAGATTGCATCGATAAATCTAAGGCATATAAACAAAAGGAACGCTATGATTGGATTAGAGAAGCAGTTTCTTCCCAGTTGGGATATACTTTCCCAATCTATCACTGCGGCAATAGTGCTGCTATTTTGGAAATGCCCGAAACCTCCTTGACTATCATGCGTGCAGGCATCACCTTATATGGCTTATGGCCTTCTGAAGAAATGAACCGGGATAATGTACCGCTTTTTCCGGCGTTATCGCTGCATAGTCACATTGTTTATATTAAGACATTGGAAAAAGGTCGTGAGGTTAGTTATGGAGGTACCTATATTTTAGAGGATGAAAAGAGAGTAGCTACCATTCCGGTAGGCTATGGAGACGGTTATCCCAGAGGGCTTTCCAATAAAGGGTATGTTTTAATTGCAGGTAAAAAGGCACCTATTTTAGGCAGAGTTTGTATGGATCAGTTTATGGTTGATGTGACCCATATTCCGGAAGCAAAAGAGGGAGATGTGGTTACTTTAATCGGTTCAGACGGAGAACATTCTATTACGATGGAAGAATTGGGAGATTTGTCAGGCCGCTTTAATTATGAGTTGGCTTGTGACTTGGGGAAACGAATTCCACGAGTATATGTAAAAGCGCAAAAAGAAGTCTATACCAAGGATTATTTTGAGGACACTCAATTAACGATTTTATAATCCTGGAAAAAAGAGAATAGGATTGGAATACTTTTCTTTTTCTTAGGCAATACTTGAGAGAAATGAGACAATAAATGCAGTAAGAAAGGAAAAGTAAGTGAAACGAGGAGATGTGTTTTACGCAGACTTACGACCGGTGGTAGGCTCTGAACAAGGCGGTATTCGACCGGTTTTAATTATACAAAATGATATTGGCAATAAATATAGTCCCACAGTGATCTGTGCAGCCATTACATCTAAGTTAAATAAACAAAAATTACCAACCCATATTCAGGTTAGTTCCGGACAATATGACTTGGTAAAGGATTCTGTTATTTTACTGGAACAGGTCAGAACAATTGATAAGGCCAGATTAAAAGATAAGATTTGTCATTTAGATGAAACCATTATGCAACAGGTCAACAGAGCCTTGAAGATTAGTTTGGAATTGCATTGACTGTACTTATGCAAAATGATATATTTATAAAGATATAGTTTGTTTATTTATGAATTAAGGAGTTTAAGAACTACATAGTGAAAACTTTTCGAGATATTTTTGCGAGAAAAGAAGCAAATGCTGCGGAAGCAGAGATTATTTCTATGTTAAATGAGGGGCATGAACAGGGCCTTATCGAAGAAAACGAAGTAGAACTAATCCATAATATATTTGCTTTTAACGACAAGGAGGCCCACGATATTATGACAAATCGTAGTAATATTGTGGCTATTTCCTGTGATATGTCTTTGAAAGACAGTATTTCTTTTATGTTAGAAGAGCAGTTTTCCAGATTCCCTGTATATGAAGAAAATCTGGATAAAATTTTAGGGATTTTATTCTTAAAGGATGCTATTAAATTACAACATAAAGGTGTTGTAAATGAGGATTTGCCTTTAAAAGATTTGCCGGAAGTCCTTAGAGAGGCCATATTTATTCCGGAAACCAGGAAGATTGATGATCTGTTTCGTGCTATGCAAAAATCCAGACAACAGTTAATGATTGTGGTGGATGAATATGGACAGACTGTTGGTTTGACTTCCATGGAAGATATTTTGGAAGAACTGGTTGGAAATATTTTTGATGAATATGATGAAGAAGAGGACTACATAGAGGAAACCAGTGAAGACCAATATGAAATTGATGGTCTTACACCATTAGAGGAATTGGAGGAACGTTTTTCCATTACCTTTGATGAAGAAGATTTTGAAACCTTAAATGGATATTTAACCGCGAAATTAGGACATATTCCCAGTGAAGAGGATATGTTTGAGGTTTCTGTGGGTAATTATAAATTTAAAATACTTTCGGTGGAAAATAAAATCATTCGCCGTGTTTTGGTAACGAAAGAAAACTAGGAGGAGATAGACAAATGTCAGGACATTCAAAGTTTGCCAACATTAAACACAAAAAAGAAAAAAATGATGCAGCTAAGGGTAAAATCTTTACAATTTTAGGTAGAGAAATCGCAGTAGCTGTTAAGGAAGGTGGACCAGACCCTAATAATAACTTTAAACTGGCACAGGTTATTGCAAAAGCAAAATCCAACAATATGCCTAATGATACGATTGAAAGAGGTATTAAGAAGGCTGCCGGCGATTCCGGAAATGTAAATTATGAATACATTACTTATGAAGGCTATGGCCCAAATGGTATTGCCATTATTGTAAATACTTTAACAGATAATAAGAATAGAACTGCAGCCAATGTAAGAAGTGCTTTTACAAAGGGACAGGGAAACATCGGTACTCCCGGCTGTGTATCTTTCATGTTTGATGAAAAAGGCCAGATTATTGTAGATAAAGAAGAATGCGATATGGATGCGGATGATTTGATGATGACCGCTTTAGATGCAGGCGCAGATGATTTCAATGAGGAAGAGGATAGTTATGAAATTTTAACTGCACCGGATGCTTTTGAAGAAGTAAAAAAAGCATTAGAGGAAGCAGGCATTGCGATGGCTAGTGCGGAAGTAACCATGATTCCTCAGAATTATGTAGAATTGACAGATGAAACTGCTATTAAGAATTTACAGAGAACCTTGGATTTATTGGATGAGGACGATGATGTTCAGGCAGTTTATACCAATTGGGATGAATAAAATCGACTTATAGATTGAAAAACAGGAAGAGAAAAGAAAGAAGAGTACAGTATGAGTAAGAATTATGCTAAAGAAACCATCTGTGTTCAGTCAGGATGGCAGCCAAAAAACGGAGAACCCAGAGTGCTTCCAATCTACCAAAGCACGACTTTCAAATACGAAACCAGCGAACAGATGGGAAGATTATTTGATTTAGAGGAAAGCGGATATTTCTATACCAGATTACAAAATCCAACCAATGATTATGTGGCACAGAAGATTTGTGAATTAGAAGGCGGGGTAGCCGCTATGTTGACCTCTTCCGGTCAGGCTGCAAACTATTATGCTGTATTTAATGTTGCAGAGGCAGGGGACCATGTGATTATGTCCTCAACAGTTTATGGTGGAACCTTTAATTTGCTTACGGTAACCATGAAGAAGATGGGAATCGAATGTTCTGTAGTTGATCCGGATCTTCCATTAGAAACTTTAAAAACCTATGTAAAACCAAATACAAAATGCGTATTAGGGGAAACCATTGCCAATCCTGCTTTGGTGGTATTGGATATTGAAAAATTCGCTACATTGGCTCATGATGCAGGTGTGCCGTTAATTATCGATAATACTTTTGCAACCCCTATTAATTGTAATCCAATTGCATTTGGTGCAGATATTGTTACCCATTCTACAACCAAATATATGGATGGACATGCAATGTGTGTGGGAGGATGTATTGTAGATTCCGGTAATTTTGACTGGATGGCACACAAGGAGAAATTCCCCGGGTTAACCACACCGGATGAGTCTTATCATGGCATTGTGTATGCAGAGAAATTTGGAAGAGCAGCATACCTTACAAAAGCTACTGTACAGTTGATGCGTGATCTTGGTTCTATTCAGGCACCTCAGAATGCATTCTTGTTAAATGTAGGACTGGAAACATTACCTCTTCGTATGGAAAGACATTGCTATAATGCTCAAAAAGTAGCAGAGTTCTTAGAGCAGAATGAAAATGTTGCTTGGGTAAATTATCCGGGATTAAAGAGCAATAAATATTATGAATTAGGACAGAAGTATTTACCAAAAGGAAGCTGTGGTGTTATTTCCTTTGGCTTAAAGGGTGGTAGAGAAGGTGCCAGCAAGATGATGGATTATTTGGAACTGGCAGCTATTGTTACTCACGTAGCAGACGCCAGAACCTGTGTATTACATCCTGCAAGTCACACCCATCGTCAGATGAATGACCAGCAGTTATTAGAAGCCGGAGTTGCGCCGGAATTGATTCGTCTTTCCGTTGGTATCGAAAATGTAGAGGATATTATTGCAGACTTGAGTCAGGCGATTGAAAAAGCTTCCAAATAAAGGAAACATATGTAATTTCAATATTCCCGGGAAAAGGATGTTCTATTTAAAAAGATATTGTTTTTAAAAATTTCAGTTAATTATTATAGTTATTTTGCAAGTTAGAAAGGAGAAGATGAAATGGGTGAGAAGAAAAGCTTAGTAGGGTTTATATCATGGATTCTGCTCCTTGTTCTTGTTTTAGGCGGATTATTTTTCTCCTTAGGAAGTATGTTGGAAGCAAATCCTGAATTTGTTCCATTGGATCCTGCCATTGCAGTAATTCCTGTATTTGTAGTTGTAGTGGGAATTGTATTTTTGTTAAGCTTTCTATTTGGCAGACTAACAAAAAATCATAAAATAAAATCAGATGTTGCAGATTCACTAGTCATGCAGTTTGGTGGATTTTTTGTGTTTCTTGTTTTATTAGATGTAGCTATGATTGCGTTCTGGCTGATTGGATATACGCAAAGCTTTCAGGTTACCGATATTGCCAATATAGATCCTGCATGGGTTGGTGCGTCTGGAACCTTTAATGCCGCTATTACCAGTGCTACAGGATGGTATCATATTATTTTACATGGGGTGTTTGTGTTACTTGGTAATAAAACTGAGTTAGTATTTGTTGTCAATATGGCATTTACTGCTTTAGGATTATTATTTACCTATTTGGGAGGACGAAAGCTCTTTGGAAATATTCCTGTTTGGTTTTTGGTATTTGGCATAGGGCTTTCTACTGCTTCACAGGGAAGTTTACATCGGGCTGATCCAACTGCTTTACTTTTCGCATTAGTTACACTTTTGATTTGGTGGATTGTTGGTTTAAATGAATCCAGTAGAAATCCTGATGCTAAAGGAATTTTATCAGTTGCTATTTTAGTTGGTATGCTTTCCGGAATTGGTGTTTATGCAGATGGAATCTTTTTGATTGTTGCATTTACAGGCATATATTTATTCTTGCAGGTAAAAGATAATGGAGAAAAAGTAGGCATTGCGCTATCAGCATTAGTGCCATTCTTTGTTGGTATTGTTTTTGCATTTGGGTGTCTGATTGCAGCCAATGTTCCCGCAGTTGATACCATTGTCGATGCTTTTCCTGGTTGGGTTCCATTACCAGCTACTTTCGTCTCTGTTTCGGCTCAACTGGCTGTAGTAGGAAATGACGGAGTGTCCATATTAGGATTAGCATTATCTTTATTGTATGTATTTCAATTTTTGAAATCTCGTCAGGATAAAGGTACTGTTTTAATTTTACCTTGGATTTGTATGGTTGCGTGTTTCTTACTAGGCATTCCATTCTCAGAAGGTTCCACTTATTTATACATAGTAGGGTATATTTGGGCGATAGCAGGTATTGGTTTACAGCTTCTTTTTGTAGAACAGGACGGAGAAGAAAGTGATATTCCGGTTATTTCTAAACCTGTCAAAGAAAAAAAGGAAAAACCTGTTAGAGAAAAGAAAGTAAAGAAAGAAAAAGACGATACTGGTAGCAGTAAAAAAGAAGAAAAACTTTTAGCAAAAGAAGCAAAAAAACAGGCAAGAGAAGAAGCAGCATTACAAAAGAAAGCTGCCTTAGAAGAAAAGAAAGCTGCTTTAGCAGATAGAATACAAAAAGATAAATCCGGAAAAGAATCAAAAGAAGAAAAACGACTTCGTAGACAGCAAGAAGCTATGGAACGGGAAGCTGCCTTAGAAGAGCGTAAACAACAGGTTTTGCGAGAAAGAGAAGAACGAAAGGCTTTAAAACAAGGCATTCCGTTTGAACAACCTGATAATACAGAAATATTTGAAGATTTCACAACAGATAAGAAAAAAGAAGCTGTTATTGTATCTACAGAATATGATGATTTAGATAATCTTCTTTTTGCGCCTGTTCCGAATACAAAGGTAGAAACGAATCATGTACCTTTAGATATTCCTTTAGGCGAAGAGAAAACGCCGGATATTTCTCAAATTTTAGAAATGGATCCCTTAGATTTGCCTAAGGAACCTACAATTTCCAAAATAGAAACTCCTAGAGAAGTTCCATTTTCTATTGATTTCTTGGAACAAGATCCTTTTGCAGTTAATTTACTTCAGGAAGAACCTGTTACGAATAACAGTCCAAAGGAAGAAACTTTATCATTAGAGTCCCCGGTTGATTTATTTACATTAGAACAACCAAAAGTAGAATCAATATCTATAGATTTACCGGAAGTAGAGCCATTATCTATTATGGATTTGCCGGAAGTAGAGCCATTATCTATGGATTTGCCGGAAGTAGAGCCATTATCTATGGATTTGCCGGAAGTAGAACCAGTGTCTATGGATCTTCCCAAAGAAGAATCTGTTATTGAATCAGAGGATTCTGTTCAAACGATGAATGGGGAGATTCCTGTTGTACCTATAGAGACAGAGAATAAAATTGGTTCATTAAATAAGCCACTTAAAGCCAATGAGCTTCCTGACTTTGCTGATTTCTTAGAGTTCCAAGAACCATATTATGTTGAGGACCCGGAAGAGAAAGAAAATCTAGAAGAATCAGATAATGCTACTGTTGAAAAAGTTGAAACGACTCAATCCGTTGTAGAATCCGAGAATTTTGAGGAAGAGGAAGAAAGAGATTTAGATTTTTCTTCAGAAGCATTGGTATTTGATTTAAATCCAAAAGATGATAACGAAATAGAAGTCTTTTCTGCTGATTTTATAGAAGAATTGAAATCGGAAGAAGAAGATCCAATTATTGATATTGATGATATTGATGAAAGCCTTTTTGGGGACACAATTCCTGACAAGAAACCAAAGCAACCTGAACCACCTAAGCAAGTAGAAGAAACACCTTCAGAAGAGGATATTTCTGAAGAAATAGATTATGATTATTTTGAGGATATCGGAGAAGATTTTGGATATGAAGAAGATAATTTCTCCGATAACGGAAGTGTTTCTAATAGTTCTGAAAAATCTACTTCACGAGAATCTTTGGAAGAATTTGAGTTTTCAGAAGATATTGGAGACTATGATTATGAGGAGAGTGCTTCTTTTGAAGAATTTGATTCTGATTCATTGGTAGAGGAAGAATCTGTAAATGCTCCTGAATCTATTAGTGTAGGGGAAGAAATGGATGTAGACTTCGAAGACTTTGGTATGGAGGATGCTGAAGAAGTTCAGGTATTGACCATTGATGATGTCCCAGAGGGAATTGCGGAAACTATGGATTTACCTCAGCCAAATGTGGAGCATTTGAGTTTTGAAGTGACACCATCGAAAGTGGAAGTGATGCCAATGACTACTCTAAATGAAAGTCAGATAGTTGAGAAAACTGTTGAAATTGAACCGACAGTATCTGATGTTTATAATACAGAAACTATCATAGCTAAACCGAAGCAAAGAGTAAATATCAGTGACAGGATCAGAAAATCCAGACCAATGAAAACATTTGATGATTTCTAAGATTTTTAGGCAGTTAAATGATTTTTAAAATAATATTTTCCCGTATAAAATAAACATATTGGTAAACAATAAGAACAGGCAAATTGCCTGTTCTTTTTTGTATCGACAATACTTTATATTAAAAAATTAAAAAGGAAAACAATATGCAAAAAGTAAGAAAAGAGGGAAAAAAATATGAAGAAGAGAAAAATGAAAAAGATTATCAAGGAAACAAAGAAAGAGATGAACAAATTAAAGAAACAGGGCAACTCCTTCTTGAAGACAATGGCAAAGAATATAGAATCCATCTCATAACCATCATTGGTGAAATAGAAGGTCATGATATACTGAGTAGTAATACAAAAACAACTAAATATGAACATGTCTTGCCTAAACTTGCTTCTATAGAGGACGCTGCTGATGTAGATGGCATTCTAATATTGTTAAATACTATGGGTGGCGATGTGGAAGCGGGGCTTGCAATTGCCGAAATGATTGCATCATTAAGTAAACCAACTGTTTCCTTAGTATTAGGTGGAAGTCATTCTATTGGTGTTCCTATTGCGGTTAGCAGTAAATATTCTTTTATTGTACCAAGTGGAACTATGGTTGTTCATCCAGTAAGAATGAATGGTATGGTTATTGGTTCTCAAATTACCTATGATTATTTCCAACAAATTCAAGATAGAATTACAAATTTTGTATGTAGTCATTGTGGTATAAACAAGAAAAAATTTGAAGAACTATTGTCAGATACAGGAATGATGACTAAAGATATTGGCACTATTTTAGTTGGAAAACAGGCTGTAGAATGTGGTATTATCAACGAAGTAGGCGGAATAAAAGATGCATTAAAAAAATTAAATAAAATGATAGAAAAATCAAAGGTTAAAAGATTATAATGGCAGAATTAAAAGATATCATTTCAGTGTTCGAAATGGTATCTTTTTTTTGCAAAATACTTTTGAAATGAATTGAAATATGGTATAGTAAAACAGTATGGGTTTTTATGATTTTCTATAGAATATGGGATGTAAATCTGTACATAGATTTTGAAGTTTTAGGAAGTGAATGTTTTACATGGCTAATACAAAGGGCTCAAATTCCGGTACAAGAAAAAGAACATATAATAGAACCAATAAAACTGCAACGAGGAAAAATGCTGCACCGCGTATTCGTTCTGAAAAAGAAAAGGCAATTAGTAATGAAATTACTTTGCTCGTTCTTTTGGTATGCATGGTTTTGCTATTTTTATGCAATTTCGGTGTGATTGGTGTCTTTGGTAATGCTGTTAGCACCTTTATGTTTGGTGTTTTTGGATTATTTGCATATATTGCACCTGTTGCTATTTTTGTTTCTATTGCATTTATGATATCTAATCCTGATAATTTAAAAGTAAAAGTTAAGGTAGTTAGCGCATCATTTGCAGTTCTATTTTTTAGTGCCTTATTACATCTCTTTACCGGTAAATTGTCTCAAATGACAGCTTATTCTATTAAATCCATATATCAAATAAGTGCGACTCAAAAAACTGCAGGTGGTATCTTTGGTGGGTCTTTGGCGTATTTCTTTTTCCGTTACATTGGTAAAATTGGCTCATTTTTATTTTTGCTAGTACTATTTATTATTTGCATTGTGATTATTACAGAAAAGTCTTTTGTGAATGGCGTTAAGCAAGGGAGTAATAAAGTATATCGTACAGCAAAGGATGATGCTGCCTATCGTCGTGAACAAGCTAGAACCAGAAGACAGGAAAAAGAACAAAGAAAGGCAGAACGGTTAGAACAAGAAAGACAATCTAAAGAAGAAAAAAATCGTCTTTTACAACAAGAAGAGGATGAAAAAATTCTTCGTATGGATAAAAAGGTTTCCGGCGTAATGTTAGATACTACCATTCGTGAGCCAGAGCCTATGAGAAAAGAAAATATCCACGAAATTACTTTACAGGATATAGAAAATACTACTCCTTATGTAGAAGAACGAGTGATAGAACCGGTTTCTATGATGGAAGAAAAAGAAGAGTTTGTAGATAATGCAAGACAAGATATGTTTTTATCGAAACCTGGTTGGGAAGAAAAAATTGCTTCCACGCCTACCAAAGCGTTTCCAAATTCTATGAGTGAAATTACTTTAAATCCGATTCAAAATGAAAGTGTATTTCAGGAAAATAGTTTTGTTTCTGATACATTGATTTCCGCAGAGGAGGAATATAAAGAAGAATTATATCCGGAAGAGGAGATTCAGCAACAGATTCCGCAAAAGCTACAGCAGCCTAGAAAAGTAGAAAACACACCAAAACAAGTGTCTACAAGACCTGCAAAACCCAGGCCCTATCATTTTCCACCGATTTCGTATTTGAAGAAAATGACTGGCAATAAAGGAGGGGACTCTGGCAGACAATTACAGGAAACCGCAATGCGTTTGCAGCAAACCTTAAAGACTTTTGGTGTGAATGTTACCATTACCGATATAAGCAAGGGTCCCGCTGTTACTCGATATGAAATGCAGCCGGAGGTTGGGGTAAAGGTTAGTAAAATCGTATCTTTGGCAGATGATATAAAACTGAATTTGGCTGCTACAGATATTCGTATAGAAGCGCCTATTCCAGGAAAAGCTGCGGTAGGCATTGAGGTCCCTAATAAAGAAAATTCAGCAGTAGGTTTAAGAGAATTAATTGAAAGTAAAGAATTTCAGGAATTTCCTTCTAAACTTGCTTTCGCAGTAGGAAAAGATATTAGTGGCAAGGTTGTGGTTACAGATATCGCTAAAATGCCCCATATGTTAATTGCTGGGTCTACCGGTTCCGGTAAATCTGTCTGTATTAATACTTTGATTATGAGTATTTTATATAAAGCGAAACCGGATGAAGTAAAACTGATTATGGTGGATCCTAAGGTGGTAGAATTAAGTGTTTATAATGGCATTCCACACTTAATGATTCCTGTTGTAACTGATCCTAAAAAAGCAGCGGCAGCACTGCACTGGGGTGTTGCGGAAATGACAGACCGTTATCAAAAATTTGCAGATTTTGGGGTAAGAGATCTGAAGGGATATAATAAGGAAATTGAAAATCGTATCGCAAGAGGGGAAGCCGAAGAATCTCAAAAACTACCACAAATTGTTATTATTGTTGATGAGTTAGCAGACTTAATGATGGTAGCACCGGGAGAAGTAGAGGAATCCATTTGCCGCTTGGCGCAGTTAGCTCGTGCTGCCGGGATTCATTTGATTATAGCAACCCAAAGACCTAGCGTAGATGTTATTACTGGCTTAATTAAAGCTAATATGCCTAGTAGAGTGGCTTTTGCAGTAAGTTCCGGTGTTGATTCACGAACCATATTGGATATGAATGGTGCGGAAAAACTGCTTGGTAAAGGAGATATGTTATTTTACCCCCAGGGATATCCCAAACCGGCTCGTGTACAAGGATCCTTTGTTTCCGATGAGGAAGTTTCTGATATTGTTGATTTCTTAAAGAATCAGGCTATTGGAAATGTGTATGATGAAGCGGTATTGGAATCCATTCAAAAAGCAGGGGCTTCCGGTGGTAGTGGTGCTGGTAGTGATGGCGGCAATGAAAAGGATGAATACTTTATAGAAGCTGGAAAGTTTATTATTGATAAGGATAAAGCTTCTATTGGTAGGTTACAAAGTGTCTTTAAGATTGGTTTCAATCGTGCAGCCAGAATTATGGATCAGTTGGCAGATGCCGGCGTGGTAGGGGAAGAAGAAGGCACGAAACCACGAAAAGTACTGATGAGTATGGAACAATTTGAAAATTACATAGATGAATTTTATTAAAAATAAGGGAGGAAGTAGAAGTGAAAACAGATATTGAAATTGCACAGGAAGCTGTTTTGGAGCCTATTGTGAATGTGGCTGCAAAGTTAGATATGACTATGGATGAATTGGAATTATATGGGAAATATAAAGCCAAAATATCCGATGAATATATGCAGAAGATTCAAAACAATGAAAATGGTAAATTGATTTTGGTTACTGCTATTAATCCTACTCCTGCAGGAGAAGGAAAAACCACTGTTTCTGTTGGATTAGGACAGGCTCTTAACCATATTGGTAAAAAGGCCGTAGTAGCCCTTCGTGAGCCTTCTTTAGGGCCTTGCTTTGGTATCAAAGGTGGTGCTGCCGGTGGTGGGTATTCACAGGTAGTTCCTATGGAAGATTTGAACTTACATTTTACCGGTGATTTCCATGCCATTACTTCTGCAAACAATCTTTTGGCGGCACTTTTAGATAACCATATTCAACAGGGCAATGCATTAGGCATTGATCCCAGAAATATTGTTTGGAAACGTTGTTTGGATATGAATGATCGTGTGCTTCGTAATGTGGTTATTGGTCTTGGTGCTAAGGCAGACGGTACTGTAAGAGAAGATCATTTTGTGATTACTGTTGCATCTGAAATTATGGCTATTTTATGCTTGGCAGATGATATGGAAGACTTAAAAAGACGCCTTTCTCGTATTGTAGTTGCTTACAATTATGCCGGAGAACCTGTTACTGCCGGAGAATTGCAGGCAGTAGGTGCTATGGCTGCATTACTAAAAGATGCATTGAAACCTAACCTAATTCAGACTTTAGAGCATACACCTGTTTTAGTTCACGGTGGACCATTTGCAAATATTGCTCATGGTTGCAACAGTATTCGTGCCACAAAAACTGCATTAAAGATGGCGGATTATGTTGTAACAGAAGCAGGTTTTGGCGCAGATCTTGGAGCAGAAAAATTCTTTGATATTAAATGCCGTATGGCAGGTTTACAGCCTGATGCAGTGGTATTGGTAGCGACTGTTCGTGCATTAAAATACAATGGTGGAGTTCCAAAAACAGAATTAAATACAGAGAATCTGGAAGCCTTAGAAAAAGGTATTGTAAATTTAGAAAAACACATTGAAAACTTACATAAATTCGGTGTTCCGGTAGTAGTAACCTTAAATTCATTCCTTACGGATACTGAAGCAGAGCTTGCTTTTATCCAAAAATTCTGCGAAGACAGAAATTGTGAATTTGCTTTGGCTAAGGTTTGGGAAAAAGGTGGCGAAGGCGGTGTAGAGCTTGCTGAAAAAGTGTTAAAAACAATGGAAGAAAAAGAAAGTAAGTTCCAGGTTCTTTATCCAAATGAAATGCCTTTAAAAGAAAAAATTGAAACTGTTGCAAAACAAATATATGGTGCTGATGGTGTGGAATTTGCACCTGCTTGTGTGAAACAGTTAAAGAAATTGGAAGAATTAGGATTTGGATCATTTCCTGTTTGTATGGCAAAAACCCAGTATTCTTTCTCTGATGATGCGACTTTATTGGGAAGACCAAGTGGATTTAAAATTCATGTAAAAGATGTTTATGTAAGTGCTGGTGCAGGTTTTTTGGTTGTGCTTACAGGTGCTGTAATGACTATGCCTGGATTACCAAAACAACCTGCAGCGTATAATATTGATGTCAATGCAGATGGTAATATTACTGGATTATTTTAGTGTAAAATCCTAAGAAAGGAATGTTCTCTTCATGATTTGTCAGAAATGCGGACAAGAGATTGAAGAAGGGAAATTGTATTGTGAAGCATGTGGTGCAGAGCAGCAAATCGTCCCTGATTTTGATCCGGAAGTTGAAAATAGCATATTAGAGAATATGTCCAAAGTATTGGAATCACTAGAAGATTCCAATACTTCTAAGGATGAATTAAAAGGAACATCTTCTATTAAAGGTACTACTAATCGAAATTTGACTTTTGGAATTATTGCTTTAGTAATTGTGATTTTTCTAATAGGGTGGAATACCTTGAATTCTGTTTCTTCTTTGGAAAAGCGAGTTACATCTAATATTGAAATGGGTCAATATGAAAAGGCTTTGGATATTCTTTTTCGATTGGAAAAAAGAGAAAAACACCAACCTAAATGGTATCTTTTAACGGCTGAAGTTTATCAGGAATTAGAGAATACGCAGGAAGCAAAAGATCATTTGTATAAAGCAATTGCCAGAATTCCGGACAGTGATAAATTGTATCAAAGATTAATTGGAATATTAGACAAAGAGCAGGACTATGCTTCCATTAATGATTTATTATTAGCATGTAAAGAAGATAGTATCGTAAATTTGTTCCAATCTTATATGGCCATGAAACCTATCTTTGATACGCCGGAAGGAAATTATGATACCAAAATTAGTTTAAAACTTTCCGGTAATACCAGTGGTAATATCTATTACACAATGGATGGTAGTGTGCCAACAGAGGATTCTTTTTTATACACTGCTCCATTAGATTTAGGCAAAGGGACTCATACCATTAGAGCAGTCTTTATAAATGAATATGGAATAAAAAGTGAAATTGCGGAAGCAAATTATGTGATGGATATTCCAATTCCGGCAACGCCCATTATTACACCGGAAAATGGAGAATTTAATACGCCTACCTTGTTAACAGTCGAAGGGGATGGTGAAAATCCAATCTATTATACATTAGATGGTAGTGCACCAAGCTTGGAGAGTATTTTATATACCGGTCCTATTTCTATTCCCTTAGGAGAAAGTTATTATAAATTTGCTGCGATTTCCCAAGAAGGTATTTCTTCTGAGGTTGTTTCAAGGGAATATATGTTGAACTTAAAGACTGGATTGAACGAAGAAGAAGCCAGGGTAAATTTGATACAGCGGCTGATAGAAGTAGGTCATCTCTTGGATAAAAATGGAGCACTGGCGAATCGATATGGGGTATTTAGATATCAATATTCTTATCCTGTTGCAATTGGAGAGAATAATTATTATATTTTTATGGAGTATTATGCAGAGAATTTATTGCGCGAAAAAACAGGGGCTTATTATGCTGTAGATGTATTGACAGGAGAAAAATATAAGGCTTATCCTAAAGAGGATGGAACCTGTGAAATTCAAGCTTTAGAATAAAAATGAAAGCCAAAGGCTTACGAATGGAGGAAAATATGTACAAGATTGTTAGGGCGGAAGAATTAACAACCAATATCTATTTCATGGAGGTAGAGGCGCCAAGAGTTGCAAAAAAATGTGAACCGGGTCAATTTGTCATTGTTCGTATGGATGCAGATGGAGAAAGAATTCCTTTAACCATTTGCGATTATAATCGCGATAAAGGCACCATTACCATTGTATTTCAGATTGTAGGTGGTTCTACTTTAAAGATGGCAGACTTAAAAGCAGGGGATGCTTTCCATGACTTTGTAGGACCTTTAGGTTGTGCTTCTGAATTGGTTGAAACACCTATTGATGAACTGAAACAAAAGAAAATTTTATTTGTAGCCGGTGGTGTTGGAACTGCTCCTGTTTATCCACAGGTAAAATGGTTAAAGGAACATGGCGTGGATGCAGATGTTATTGTAGGCTCTAAAACAAAAGATTTACTGATTTTAGAGAAAGAAATGGAAGCTGTAGCAGGAAATTTATATGTTACTACAGATGATGGTTCTTACGGCAGAAGCGGAATGGTTACTACAACTATTCAGAGTCTTGTTGATGAGGGCAAACAGTATGATGTATGTATTGCAATTGGTCCAATGATTATGATGAAGTTTGTTTGTAAATTAACAAAAGAATTAAACATTCCAACAATAGTTAGCTTGAACCCTATTATGGTGGACGGAACAGGTATGTGTGGTGCTTGTCGTGTTACCGTAGGTGGTCAGGTGAAATTTGCATGTGTAGACGGCCCGGAATTTGATGGCCATGCAGTAGATTTTGACGAAGCAATGAAGAGACAGCAGTTATATAAAACAGAGGAAGGCAGATAGAAAATGAAGACAAAAGAAGGCGACACGCATCACGGTGGATGCGGAAACTGTAATTAATTAGAGTAGCTTAAGGATAGGAGAAAAAAATGGACGTTTTAAAGAAAGTACCTGTTAGAGAGCAGGATGCAAAAGTAAGAGCAACAAATTTCGAAGAGGTTTGTCTTGGATATAATAAAGAAGAAGCTATGGAAGAGGCTACTCGTTGTATTAATTGTAAGAATGCACAATGTATCAAAGGGTGTCCTGTTTCTATCAATATTCCCGGTTTTATTGAGAAAGTAAAAGAGGGACAAATTGAAGAAGCTTATCAGGTAATCAGTGAATCCTCTGCTTTACCTGCTGTTTGTGGCCGTGTATGTCCACAAGAAAGCCAGTGTGAAGGCAAATGTATTCGTGGTATTAAAGGAGAACCAGTTTCTATTGGTAAGTTGGAGCGTTTTGTAGCAGATTATGCCAGAGAAGCCGGTGTTAAACCAGAAGGTGCCAAAGAAAAATTAGGCAAGAAGGTTGCAGTGATTGGTTCCGGCCCAGCAGGTCTTACCTGTGCTGGTGACTTGGCTAAGATGGGCTATGATGTTACTATTTTTGAAGCCTTACATGAAGCAGGTGGTGTACTGGTATATGGTATTCCGGAATTTCGTCTTCCAAAACAGGATGTAGTGGCAAAAGAAATTGAAAATGTAAAATCTTTAGGGGTTAAAATTGAAACCAATGTTATCGTTGGTAAATCTATTACCATTGACGAATTGATGGAAGAAGAAGGATTTAGTGCTGTATTTATTGGATCCGGAGCAGGACTTCCTAAGTTTATGGGAATTCCAGGCGAAAGTGCAAATGGTGTATTCTCTGCTAACGAATATTTAACCAGAAGCAATTTAATGAAAGCCTTTGATGCTTCTTCCCCGACTCCTATTATGCACGGTAAAAAAGTAGCTGTTATCGGCGGTGGTAATGTAGCAATGGATGCAGCCAGAACGGCATTAAGACTTGGTGCAGAAGTACATATTGTATATCGTCGTAGTGAAGAAGAACTTCCTGCCAGAGTAGAAGAAGTACATCATGCAAAAGAAGAAGGTATTATCTTTGATTTATTAACCAATCCTACTGAAATCCTAAAAGATGAAAACGGATGGGTTTCCGGTATGAAAGTGATTAAAATGGAATTAGGTGAGCCTGACGCATCCGGCAGAAGACGCCCTGTAGAAATTCCCGATTCTGAATATGTTATGGATGTAGATACAGTTATCATGTCTCTTGGTACAAGCCCTAATCCTTTGATTAGTTCCACCACAGAAGGTCTGGAAGTAAATAAGTGGAAATGTATTGTAGCGGATGAAGAATTTGGTAAAACCACAAAAGAAGGTGTTTATGCAGGTGGGGATGCTGTAACCGGTGCTGCAACTGTTATATTAGCTATGGGAGCTGGTAAAGCAGGTGCCAAAGGCATTCATGAGTATTTAAGCAAATAGTTTTATGAAAATTCAAATTGTTTGTGTTGGAAAAATTAAAGAAAAGTTTTACAGAGATGCTATTGCAGAATATACAAAAAGACTCAGTCGATATTGTAAGCTGGAAATATTAGAAGTGTCAGATGAACCTACCCCGGAAAAAGCCAGTGAGGCTGTTTTGGAAAAAATCCTGGAAACGGAAGGGGAACGCATCTTAAAGCAACTAAAGGATAGTACCTATGTGATTGCGCTTGCTATTCAAGGAAAGAAATTAGATTCTATTCAATTTTCTAAAATGATAGAAGAATGTGAGCAAAAGAGTGGCGGCTGTGTTGCTTTTATCATTGGTGGCTCTTTAGGACTTCATTCCTCTGTATTACAGCGGAGCCAAATGCAAGTCAGCTTTTCGGATATGACTTTTCCACATCAGTTGATGAGAGTTATTTTAACGGAACAAATATATAGAGGATATCGAATCTTAAAAAAAGAACCTTACCACAAGTAGGGTTCTTTTTTTCTATTGTTCTTTTCAAAGAATTCCAAACATAAAATTAAATAGTCATGTCAAACTTTAGGAATAAGGATAGTTTATGGGGGCAGAGTTATTAAATCTAGGGAAAAAAGTAGAGAATCTTTTTAATAAAATGGAACTTCCGAAAGATGTTACCTTGAGTGATAGTGTAATTACTTCTATAGGAATCCGAGAATTGTGGATTGAAAATTTTCGAGGGATTTTAGAGTGTGATGAGAATAGAATCCTTATTCTTGGGAAAAAAGGAAAGATTAACATTTTAGGAAAAAAATTGGTAATACATCAATATTCTAAAGAAATAATGGAGATTGTTGGAATAATTAAAAGCATTGAATACTTGTAAGGTATTCAAGTAAAAGAAATAATTTAAACTAAAAAAGGATACTGTATGAATATATGGAATGTATGGAATAATCAACTTCAAATAAAAATCAAAGGAAATGGTTGTAAACGATTTATAAATATTTGTGTAAAAAATCAAATCATATTACGTAATCTGATAGAAAAAGAAGGAAGTATTTATTTTGAACTTTCGGATAAAGATTGGAATATTGCTAAAAAATGGATTCCTAAAACAGGAATTCAATACGAAATTATAGGAAAACAAGGTATAAAAACTTGGTCGTATAAATGGAAAAAGCGTAAATTATTTCTTTATTTTCCGATATATGTTTTGATGGCATGTTATATTTTCTCTTTTTTCTTATGGAAAATAGAAATTATAGGTAATTTTAGTACTTCTACTAATATGATTGTTGAATTTTTAAAAAAAGAAAAAATCAATATAGGTTGTAGAGCAGATAAAATTGATACAAGACAGTTAGAATTGGACTTTTTAAATGTATTTTCCACAGTGCAGTGGGTATCTATAAATATAGAAGGCACTACCTTACAGATTGCATTAAAAGAAAAAGAAAATATCTTATCTAATGCAAAAGAAAATACCGTACTGGACGAAGAACATCCTGTAGGATTGGCTGCAGGTCATGATGGAAAATTGATTTCTATTTTAACAAGAAAAGGTATTCCTTTAGTAAAAGCAGGACAGGATATTGCAGCAAATCAAATTTTAATAGAAGGTAAAATACCTATTTTTGATTCTGCAACCAATGAATGTATTTCTTATGAAATTGTGGAGCCGGAAGGGGAAGTAATTTTGCAATATGATATGCCATATTCTTTCGATATTAAGAATAATTATATACAAAAAGAATATACAGGTCATACAAAGAGTTTTTATAAAGTGAGAATAGGAGATAAAAAAATATCGTTATTTGAAAAAAGGAATCCATATGCTTTTTGTGATATATTAGAAGAACAAAACGAGTTTTTTATGGGACAATATTTACATATTCCATTATCTGTATGGAAATGTAAAATCAGAGAATATATGCCTATAGAGCGATTATATTCAGATGAAGAAATGAAAAACATAATAGAAAACGAATTTCAAAAAAATACTGAAGCACTAAAAGAAAAAGGGGTACAAATAATTGAAAAAAATGTTACAATAAAAAAGACTGTTAATACAATGGGGATGTATGGAAAAATTACTGTATTAGATAATAATTTAATTCAAGTTCCGCTAGAATAAATCCCGTTTTAATGAAAAATAAAGGTACTTATGGAAGAATTACAAATACAAATTCCTGCAGAGCACAGTCAGAATATATTTGGACAATTGGATTATTATCTTAAGAAGCTGGAAAGAGCTTTTCAGGTTTCTATAGTGAATAGAGGCGATGAGGTAAAAATCATTGGGACAAGCACAAATATTCAAATGGCTGTTGCCGTGTTAAAGGAATTAACAGAATTGTCTAAAAGAGGAAATTCTATTCAAGAACAAAATGTGGAGTATGCAATTGCTATGGCGATGGAAGAAAAACAAAATGCCTTATTGGAAATAGATGAAGATTTGATTTGTCATACAGTAAGTGGAAAACCGATTAAGCCGAAAACCTTGGGTCAAAAGGCCTATGCAGACGCCATTCGGGACCATATGATTGTATTTGGCATGGGACCTGCAGGCACTGGAAAAACCTATTTAGCTATGGCAATGGCTATTACCGCATTTAAGAGTAATGAAGTAGAACGTATTATTTTGACCAGACCGGCGATAGAAGCGGGAGAGAAATTAGGCTTTTTACCGGGAGATTTACAGAGTAAAGTAGATCCATATTTGAGACCATTATATGATGCCTTATATCAAATTATGGGGGCTGAAAGTTTTTTGCGAAATATGGAGAAGGGGTTAATAGAAGTAGCTCCTTTAGCTTATATGCGCGGAAGAACTTTAGATAATGCATTTATTATTTTAGACGAGGCACAAAATACAACTCCGGCTCAAATGAAGATGTTTTTAACCAGAATTGGATTTGGTTCCAAGGTTGTAGTGACTGGAGATAGTTCTCAAAAGGATTTGCCTTTTGATTCCAAATCCGGTTTAGAGATAGCTAGTAAAGTGCTTGGCAAAATTGATGATATTGCATTTTGTAATCTTACAAGTCAAGATGTAGTGAGACATCCTTTAGTACAAAAAATTGTAAAGGCGTATGAGGAGTATGAGTCTAAAGAAAGAGCAAAAGAACAATATAAATACAACAGTGCAGATAGAAGAAGAGACAAAAAGAAATCGCAGTAATCTTTTAGTATCCTGTTTTACAGTTATTTTTACATCTTTGGCAGTAGGAATTATGTCCTATTATTATGTGCAATCCTGGACAGAAACTATTCGTAATGTGATTACCATTCTTTTAGGAGATTTTATTGTAATACAATTATGGTTTCATAGTTGTGTCATAGATTCCCTGGATTATAATAATGAAAAACGATATTTTCAATTTATTTTGTTATATTGTATTGGCTTGATATCTTCTATCGTTTTTGTGTTTTTACCAAGAGATAGTTGGCTGTTTTTAGCAATATTTGTATCTTTGGCAATGTATAGTAATAGTGTTATTGGTGTCACTGCCGGAGGTATTTTCCTTACCATTACTTGTCTGTTTTCTCCGGCCGGTACTATCTCTGTATTTTTAGTATATTTTATAGGGGGATTGGTAGGAATTGCATTATTCTACGGCTTGGACATTAATTTTAGAATAGGAATGCCTTTGCTTTTTTCTGTTTTAAGTATGTTCATGTTGGAATTGGCATATTTTGTGATATTTGAGAATCAGAATTTAAATTTCGAACTACTGATGATGCCAATAATTAGTTTCTTTTTGAATCTTGTTGTTATGTTTTTGGTATTGAAACTTTTCAGTAATTCTCAAATGTATAAGTTGCAGGATAAATATTTGGATATTATTGATCCGGAATTTCCATTATTGGTAGAAATGAAGAATCAAAATATTGATTTGTATTTTCACGCTATTCATACAGCTTACTTAACAGACCGTATTGCAAGAAAGCTAGAATTAAATTTACAGGCAGCAAAAGGCAGTGCTTATTATTTTAGATTGGCAAGAGAAAATGAAAAAAACAATTCTGCTGGAATGCTTCCAATTGAAGAGCAGTATCAGTTCCCTTCTGATTTGAAAATAATTATGCACCAATGTATGGAGGGAAAGTTCCTTTCTAAGGAATCCTGTGTTGTGCTGTTATCAGATATGGTAATCAGTAAAATTACACAGGCAATTCGTATTTCGTCTTCGGTAAATTATGATGGAGAGATAGAGGCAATTTTCGCTTCTATTCGAAATAGTATAAGATTAGAATCCTGTGATATTTCTATTAAAGAATTGAATATGATGGAACGAATCTATAAAGAGGAGCGATTATATTATGACTTTTTACGCTGAAAATGAAACCGCTTTAACCCTTTCTTTTCCTTGGGAGTCATTATTTCAGAAAGTTGCCATTCAAGTTCTGGATACAGAAAAGTGCGATTATGAAGTCTGTGTCAATCTATTATTAACGGATAATGCAGGTATTCGCGAATTGAATCGTGAGAATCGACAAATTGATAAAGAAACAGATGTATTATCTTTTCCTGGTGTATTTTTTGAAAATCCGTCTGATTTTTCTGTTTTGGAAGATGAAAACACAGAAGCAGATTATTTTGATCCAGATACAGGAGAATTATTGCTTGGCGATATTGTGATTTCTATCGAAAAGATGGAAGAACAAGCGAAAGCATATGGTCATTCTA
>JAKSSF010000020.1 GCA_024403235.1 Lachnospiraceae bacterium
CAAAGGAAACTATAAAGTTTTATATAAAATAAGGTATCTAAAAGATACTATACGAAGGAGAACAGGGATGGAATATCAGTTTACAAAGGACTGCGAAACGGGAATCGCAATGATTGACAAAGAACATCAACAGTTTTTTGCTTATATCAATGAAGGCATGAAGGATTTGGCAGCCGGAACAGAAGATAGTAAAAAGCTGGCAGAAAATGTATTAAAAAAGCTGTCAGAATATGCAATCTTTCATTTTGAACACGAAGAGAATTATATGAGGGAGCATAATGATGCAGAGCTATTTTTGCAGATTCGTGCACACCAAGGCTTTCGGGATAAGGTCAATGAGTTTACTGCAAAGGGAGAGCATTCAGCAGAAAGCCTGAAAGAAATTTTTGGATTTATGGCCAAATGGTTATACAGCCATATTTTATCTACAGACACCTTGATTGGAAAAGTAGAGAATCGGGAAAAATCCTTTGTAATGACGAAGGAATTTCTTACCGGTATTGAAATCGTAGATACAGAGCATACAAAATTATTTGAAATTATCGGTCGTGTATATGAAATTATTGATGATGAATACATGTTTGATAAATATGATCCTATTATGCATATTTTAGGGGAGTTAAAGGAGTATACCATTAAGCACTTTGCAGATGAAGAAAGCTATATGGAAAGTATTTCTTATGCAGGACTTCCTGCACAGAAGCTGGCCCATGATGCATTTGTGGCAAAATTAGGTGAAGTGGATGCCACAGATGAATCCGCAATCGATAATAATCAGACAGAATATTTACATGATATAGCTGATTTCTTAAGCGAATGGCTGATTCATCACATCCTAAAGATGGATACCAAAATTCCGGTAAAATAGATTTCAGTACAATCAGAAAAACAAAATGGCTCTCTAAAGTAGATACATGTCATTTACTTTAGAGAGTTTTTTAGTAGGATAGATAATAGAAAAAACTATGAGGTGGGAAACTATATGACAAGAGAAAAGATTGGAACTCGACTTGGCTTTATTATGCTAAGTGCAGGCTGTGCAATTGGATGCGGAAATGTATGGAAATTTCCCTGGATGGCAGGACAAAATGGTGGGGGTGCATTCGTAGTGATGTATGCAATTTGCCTGTTGGTGCTGGGATTGCCGGTAATGACTATGGAATTTGCAATAGGTCGAGCAGCCCAAGCATCCCCTGTACGCATTTATCATAAGCTTACGCCGGAGAAAAAGGCTTGGCGCTTGCATGGATATTTGGCATTGGTGGGCAATATTTGCTTAATGGCTTTTTATACAACGGTTACAGGCTGGATGATTTATTATCTGGTTTCTTTTATCACAGGAAATATAGATCAGCTGGGATATACGCAGATGGTATCCAATCCGGTTATTAATGTGTCTTATATGGCAATCGCTGTTATGGTGGGATTTTTCATACTTACCTTTAATCTGCAAAGCGGTTTGGAAAAGGTGACAAAATATATGCTATCGGCTCTTTTGGTATTAATGATAGTATTAGCTGTGAAAAATGCAACTCTTCCGGGTGCAATAGAAGGCTACAAGTTTTACCTGGTACCGGACTTTTCAGCGATTACGCCCAGTGTTATCGCAGCGGCCATGAATCAAGCCTTCTTTACCTTGTCTGTTGGAATTGGTTCTATGGCAATATTTGGAAGCTATATAGATAAGGAAAGATCCTTGTTGGGAGAAAGCGTAAATGTAATTGTATTGGATTCCTTTGTAGCCATTGTGGCAGGACTGATTATTTTTCCCTCCTGTGCCTCCTTTGACCTGGAAGTTACAGCAGGACCGGCTTTACTTTTTGATACTATGACAGAAGTATTTCGAAATATGGCAGGAGGCAGAATCTGGGGAAGTGCATTTTTCTTATTTATGGTATTTGCTGCATTTTCAACAGAGCTGGCAGTTTGTGAAAATATATTGGCCTGTGTACGAGAGCTGCTTGGATTATCGCGGGTGAAGGGAAGCGTGATTTGCGGGATAGGAGTGCTTTTCATATCACTTACCACAGCTTTGGGATTCACTGTGATTCCATTTCATCCCTTTGGGCCGGAATCTGTATTTTTGGATTTTTGGGATTTTATTGTATCTACAAATCTGCTGCCCCTTGGAGCCCTGGCAATCAGTATTTTCTGTATGAATGGCAAAATCGGCTGGGGATGGGAAAATTTTATGAAGGAAGCAAATTCGGGAAAAGGCTTAAAATTGAAAAATTGGATGCGACCGATTTTTTACTACATACTTCCTGTATGCATTTTGATTGTATATGTTCTGGGATTATTATCCATGTAAAAAAAGGCTGTTGTATTGTTTGAAAATATCCTGGAAAGGTAGGAGACAGAACATGGATGGAAAACCAATTAAAGCAATGGGTAAAATAGAATATGTTAAAAAGTATCTTCCTTTTTGGGAGAAACTTAGTAAGGAAGAAGTAAACCGAATTGAAATCAGCTTGTCTAACAAGACATTTTCAAAAAAAGAGCTAATATCTTCTAATTTGGATTTTTGCATTGGAATGATTATTGTTGAATGTGGAGATGTAAGAGCTTCAATTATTTCCGAAGATGGAAGACAAATTACACTATTTCATGTAAAGGAAAAAGAGGTCTGTGTAATATCGGCTTCCTGTGTAATAGCACAGCTTACTTTTGAAACAGTTGTTATGGCAGAAAAAGAAACGACTCTTTGGGTGATTCCTTCTGCAACTTTAGCATGGCTTGCTGATAGGAATATTTATGTAAAAGCCTATATGTATGAGCTTCTTGCTGAAAGATTTTCATCAGTTGTGTGGGTGATGGAGCAAGTAATTTTTAAGGGATTTGATCAAAGGCTTGCTAGTTTTCTGCTTTCCTACTACGAAAAATCTGGTAGCAAAGAAATAGAAATGACGCAAGAGGAGATTGCTTCTGAGGTGAATTCAGCAAGAGAAGTGGTTGCAAGAATGTTGAAACAGTTTAATTCTGATAACCTTGTAGAATTAAAAAGAGGAAAAATTAAACTCATAAATATTGATGCATTAAAAAAAATATAAATATTTCGTTATGTGACTTGGTTACAGAATGTAATGTATTCTTGTTATACACTCTAATCATATCAAATGGATTGGAGGATATCAAATATGTCAGAGATTAATGTAACAGGTCAAAATTTCGAAAAAGAGGTGCTTCATTCAGATAAGCCGGTTCTTGTTGATTTTTGGGCACCATGGTGTGGACCATGCAAAATGTTGGGGCCAGTAATTGCAGAAATTGCAGAGGAGCATCCTGAAATCAAAGTATGTAAGGTGAATGTTGACAATGAGATGGATCTAGCAAGTTCTTTTCATATAGCTAGTATTCCGATGTTAGTGGTTATGAAGGATGGAAAGGTTACCAATACTGCTGTTGGGTATCGCCCCAAGGAACAGATTGTCAACATGATTTAGGGGGTATGGAGATGAAAGTTGTTATTGTAGGTGGAGTCGCCGGTGGAGCTTCAGCGGCAGCAAGATTAAGAAGGCTTAATGAAAATGCTGAGATAGTAGTATTTGAAAAGACTGGATATGTATCCTATGCAAATTGCGGACTGCCCTATTATATTGGAGGAGTAATAGAGGATAAAAACGAACTTGCCCTTCAGACTCCGGAAAGCTTCTGGAGAAGATTTAGGATAAAAATTAATGTTCATACAGAGGTTCTTTCTATAAACAGAGAGAAAAGAAACGTAAAAGTAAAGGATTTGCTGACAAGAAGGGAATGGGAGGAGCATTATGATAAATTGATTCTTTCTCCAGGAGCAAAGCCTATTAAACCACCTTTTTCAGGAATTGACGATGACAGGATTTTTACTCTTCGTACAGTGGAGGATACTTTTAGAATCCATGATTATGTTAAGGAAAGAATTCCGAACTCAGCCGTAGTTATAGGGGGTGGATTTATAGGATTAGAATTAGCCGAAAATCTCAAGGAAATGGGAATAGATGTTACAATAGTTCAGCTGCTAAATCAGCTTATGGTCACGTTGGATTATGATATGGCTAGCTTTGTACACAATCGCTTAAGGCAAGCAGGAATAGATATTAAACTTAATACCAGCGCTACTGGATTTGAGAACAAGGATGGAAAAATTGTGACGCTACTTAAAGACCAGCCCGGAATTGCATCAGATATGGTCATCATGGCTGTAGGTGTGGTACCGGATTCATCTCTCGCCCAGAGTGCTGGATTAAGAACCGGAATCCACGGAAGTATCTATGTGGATGAGCATATGCAAACATCGGATCCGGATATCTATGCCGTTGGAGATGCAGTTCATATTAAGCATTTTATTACGGGGGAGGATGCTCTAATAGCTCTGGCAGGCCCGGCAAATAAGCAGGGTAGAATCGCAGCAGATAATATTTGTGGGATTGAAAGCACCTATAGTGGTTCTTTAGGCTCATCCATAATAAAGCTTTTTGATATGACCGCAGCATCCACCGGTCTTACGGAAACCGTTGCAAGGGCTGCTGGAATAGATTGTGAAAGTGTAGTTTTATCACCCATATCCCATGCCGGGTATTATCCCGGTGCCAAGGCCATGACAATAAAGGTTGTATTTGAAAAAAATACCTTACAGCTTTTGGGTGCCCAGATAGTAGGTTCTGAGGGCGTGGATAAAAGAATTGATGTAATAGCAACCGCCATACATGCCGGGATAAGAGCGGATAAACTAAAGAATCTAGATCTGGCTTATGCGCCGCCCTATTCTGCTGCAAAAGATCCTGTAAATATGGCTGGATTTATGATAGAAAACATCAGTAAGGGACTTGTAAAGCAATACTACTGGAGTAATGCCTGGAATCTTCCAAGAGATGGGAGTGTAACACTTCTTGATACGAGAACACAAGCCGAATATGTTCGAGGATCTGCAGAGGGCTATATCAATATACCTGTGGATGAATTGAGGGACAGGCTTTCAGAAATTGATAAGCAAAAGCCTGTATATGTAATGTGTCAAAGCGGTCTTAGAAGCTATATAGCATGCAGAATTCTTTCGGAAAATGGTTTTGACTGTTATAATTTCGCCGGTGGTTACAGATTTTATGAGAGTGTGATTAAAGAAAAGATGATACCTGATAAAATATATCCTTGTGGAATGGAAAGAACAGGGGACTAATTTGTTAGGCAGGGCGGTTATTTTTTGCCTTGGAATTGCGTCCATGTGTATATTCAAGACCATAAAAAGTAGCAAAGTCTAAGAATAGAGCTGTGCTTTTCCGGTTTGACAATGGTATTGTCTGTATTTTAGTTGGAAATGGTGGTATATATAGTATTTAGATGTTTATCTAAATAGATGGTACATTTTCTTTATGTTTCTGTCAATAGGTATTTAGATAATTATCTAAATAGTTTTGGTTTGGCCTAGGGGGACGGGGTTACAGGACCATATGAACCTGTAACCCCGTCCCCCTAGGCCATTCTATGAAGAGTGTTGCAGAATAAACATTAAAATGACATAATAGTCAAGGAAGAAAATATTGAAATATGTTCCAAAGCGGGGAGATTTGAATTATGAAATGTATCATCGTAACAGCATCTGTTCACCATGGTAATACGAAAAAAATTGTAGATGCTATCGCAAAAGAATTTGATGTGGATATTGTGGATGCAACTTCTGTAAAAGAAAAAGATTTAACAGAGTATGATTTGATAGGATTTGCTTCCGGCGTGTATGGATTTAATTTGCACAAAGCCATTATAGAATTTGCAACTAAAAATCTTCCGGATAACAAGAAGATTTTTCTGATTTCTACCAGTGCCATGAATAAAGATTTTTCACAATCCTTTATGGATGCCATAGCTACGAAGAATCCAACGGTTGCAGGAAAGTTTTCTTGTCATGGCTATAATACCTTTGGACCTTTTAAGCTTGTGGGAGGAACCAGTAAGGGACATCCGGATGAAAAGGATATTGCCAATGCGATAGATTTTTATAAAGAAATGATCAAATATTAGATAGATGATATTGTGCCAAAGAGCATGTCACTATAGATACGAGGAAACAAGATGAAACAGAAAAAAGGAATTGGAATTTTATATATCGTGGCAGCAGCACTTTGCTTTTCGCTTATGACATTGTTCATACGATTGGCGGGGGATGTGCCTACGATAGAAAAAGCGTTTTTCAGAAATGCCATAGCCGCCATTGTGGCTTTGGTAATATTGGGCAGAAGTGAAGAAAAATTTAAGATAAAAAAAGAATCCTATTTATTTTTATTCTTGCGCTCCAGTATTGGATTGGCAGGCGTGATTGCAAATTTTTGGGCTATAGATCATTTGGTGTTGTCGGATGCAAATATACTCAATAAAATGTCACCTTTTTTTGCCATAATCATGTCAGTCTTTATATTAAAAGAAATCCCCACAAGGTTTGAGTGGGGTTGTGTGATAGCCGCTTTTGTGGGAGCAGTGTTTGTTGTAAAACCTACCGTCGGTTTGGCTTCTATGCCTGCCTTTATTGGGTTGGCTTCGGGATTTATGGCAGGTACTGCCTATACCTTTGTAAGAGGATTGGGAAAAATTGGAGAACGATCTCCGGTTATCGTTTGCTTTTTCTCTTGCTTTTCCACTTTGGTACTGGGACCAATGATGGCAGTACAATTTCAGCCATTGACAATAAAACAACTGCTGTTATTGATTTGCTGTGGTTTGGCAGCTACGGGAGGACAGTTCTGTATTACCGCGGCTTACACCTATGCCCCTGCAAAAGAGATTTCTGTTTTTGATTATACCCAGGTTATTTTTGCAGCTATGTGGGGATTGTTGTTTTTTGGTGAATTACCGGATTTTTATAGTTATGTTGGATATGCGATTATTATCGTAACAGCTGTTGTTAAATGGAGAAAAGGAATGAAATGACCAAATGGCCCAGAGGGACGGGGTCAATGTCATTTAATTAACAAAATTAATAAAAGTATGATATCATATAGTTAGATAAAAATACACTCTGTATCGAAACAGTTCTCGGGTTTACGGTCATATCTTTTAGATTTGAAAAAGGCAAACAGACCGTCGCAGTGGGCGGTCTACTAACAGTGGTATGAAGTTGTTTTTTATCGGTATTGTAGGGTATCAGCGTGCCCACGCCGAATGTTTCTTTCGAACTTTCGGCCGGCACGTATTGGTACTTTTCTTTTTTTCACCAGTTGGATGATATACTTTAATTGTCCTTTCAAAAATCTGATACAAGACTTAACAAGATATGCCTTCTCAATGACATATTTGTGTGCCAGGTTAGCTGTAGTTTTCAGATTTATGCACTGATTTACTGCCGTACAGAAGTTGTATAAAGTGAGTTTTGCAAATATTTCCTGAAAGAGAAACTTTTGCTTTAAAGAATGCATATATATCATGCCGGAAGCGTACTTAAGATAGCGATATGAAGTTTCTACATTCCATCTTAACCTATAAAGTTCTTGTAAATCCGCTATGGAAAATGTATCTTTAGGAAGATTTGTAAGTAGATATTCGGTCTCTCCACTAGGTAATGGGAATTTTACCAGACGAACAGAAAAACTATCTATCTCTTTACTGCCGATTGGAATATAATCATAGGGTTTATTTTTGGCTCTAAAATGATAGTTTTTAAGAGTTTTACTGATTTTGTTACGTACTCGTCCTACATAAAAAGTGTCTTCGATATCCATTATATCGTTATCGGATATATTTTGTGTATCGCAAAATATGTTTTTTGCCATGGGAAACGGAAGACGAAGGAGAAAGAACTGTTTGTTATAAAACGCATGTGCAATTACGTTATAAGAAGAAAAACCTCTGTCCGCAACAAATAATATTGGGTTGTCTGAGTTATAACGATCCATCATAGTACAAAGGGCTAGTTTTTCATTCATAGAATAATATCCCTGAATAACAGCATCTGTGAAAACTTCATTTAAAACGTCGTAGCAGGTGGTGAGATGATATTGGTTGAATCCCTTTCTGCCCTCGATACAATTAACATAGCTATCAGTGTCTTGAGGATTATAAGGAGTGTTGAGACGAGTTCCATCGCAAGCAATGACACGCATTCCACAATAGTTTTTTTCCTGTGGGAGTTTGCGAGTAAAGTCTTGAAATACTGCCTGATAAGCAGAAAGTTTCAGTTGATTACGACGATAGGACATGGCTGCCTGAGAGGGTAAATCTTTCATTGGAAAATAATCCAATAATTCAACCGATGTTGATTCGTTAGATGCAACCATTGGGAAAAGAATTGTATCGCGAAGAGATATTTTTTGCGTTCTGGAAAAGGCTGTTTCAGGATTCTCGAAATATGTTGCTTTATTCTGGGCAATGGAGTCAATGGAATCCAGAAGGGCATTTTTCCATACATATGGAGTAGATTTTTTCATAGCGTAGACCCCCTTGAAGGTGTATATATTCAAGGCGGCCGCAACATTTTTTTGAATACTTGTCAAGCGTTTTTTTCAAAAAACGCAAAAAAATCAGAGGCACTACACCTCTGATTTAGATAATAAATTTTTAAATTTGAACTAAGGGGCCTAATTAAGAATTCTTAATTAAATGACATTGGGACGGGGTCAGAGGGTCATTTATGTATGGAGGAAAAGTGATGAGTATTAAAGCGGTCTTATTCGATATGGACGGGGTGTTAGTAAATACAGAGCCATTACATTATCGTATGTGGCAGGAGGCATTTGGCAGAAGAGATCTGGAAATTCAATATGATAAGTACAAGGGATGCATTGGTGCTACCTTGGAGATTTGATGAATTTGATTTGGGAAAATTATGGGAGAGATTTTAGAAACGATTCCACCCTTATCGAAGATGCTTTTCAAATCAAAAGGGAAATCGTAGAGAGAGAAGGCTACCCTTTGGTAGAGCACGCTAAGGAAATGTTAGATAAAATTCACGAAGCTGGTTTTCAGATGGCAATCGCGTCTTCGTCTCCACCGGAGTTTATCAAAATGGCAATGAAAAACATAGGTGTAGAAGAGTATTTTGAAGTCATTAATAGTGCAGAAAATGTAGCCCATTCTAAACCGGAGCCGGATATTTATTTGGACACTGCTAAGAAACTTGGAAGAAAACCAGAAGAATGTATAGTCATTGAGGATTCTACAAATGGTGTTTTGGCAGCTACCAGAGCTAATATGATTTGCATCGGATTTCACAATCCGGATAGCGGTGATCAGGATTTGTCGCCTGCTTATAGGATTATTGAAGACATAAGAGATTTCTCGCCGGAGTTGATTTGGTCTTTGAATCATTGATAAAAAATGAGAGGCTAAAAAGCCTCTCATAAATTACTTCATCATTCGGTCAATTTTTATATTACCGTCCTGTCGGAACAGTCACAGGATTCATCTCAATGAAGAAAAGAATCCTTATTAAAAAAACCACCATATTTTGACATTTAACTTTGGTGCTCAGTTACTATACTCGAAATGTTTATCTGAAAATATTCTTTATATTATTCTATGTCAAAAGTAATAATCTGTTTAGGAACATCAACGGTAGCATATACACCAAAGGGAACGATGCAACGAGGCGTTGCGTGTCCAACATTGATATTTACCACTATAGGAACATTTTCGTCGTTTACTACTTTCTTCAAAATAAGTTTGTATTCTTCAAAAAATATCTCATTATCAGGTTTTCCAATTAGCACACCGGATACAACATCAAATATTCCAAAATCTTTTAATGCAGTAATCATTTTACAGTATTTCTCCGGGATGGCTTTACTCTCGCTTGATTCCAAAAGTAATATTTTGTCTTTCCATTCTTCTAAGGTAGGAAAAAGACCATATTTAGCGCATAACTCTACTGAATCACCATGTCTATCATTGTTGAAAATGTCATATATGGTATCAATACAGCCGCCTAGAATTTCGCCCTCAAAATGATCTCTACCTTGAAGAAGTAGAAACCCATCGTTTTTATGTTTAGGCATATCGGTTCCAATAGCTTCTGGAGAAAAATCATTTCTGGAATCATACCAGACATCGCTTGGTTGAATTTGAGAAATAGTTCCTGTTTTGATTAATTCTTGAAAATATACTTTTGAATATTTAAGCATATCATTGCTTAACTCACATACATCGGGCAAAAATGCTTGTCCATAAAAAGTATTGATTCCCACTTTGTGCAACATCAAATGATTCATCGTAGCATCTGAAAAACCAAGGAACACTTTTTCTTTTACACACTTTTTTAGTTTGTCATTTTCAAATAAATATGGTAATAAGCGGTAAGTATCTACTCCACCAACCGCACATAAAATCATATCCGTGTCACTATTAAAAGCTTCTATTAAATCATTTGCTCTACTTTCTGGATGTTTTTCAAGATAATCCAAGCCTTTTAATGCATGTGTTGAAAAATGAACGGTAAGGCCAAATTCCTGCAATCTTTTTACACCTATTTTAAGTTCGTGTTCTATAAAAGATTCTCCCAAAATACCTCTTGATAAACTTACAATGGTTACATCTTTTATTTTGTTTCCCATAAATCTTTATCCCTTGTCAAATTTAATTTGGATAACTAAATTATCCATTTGATAAACCTGCCAATAAAAACCAATTATTATAGAGAGTATAGCAGAGAAACTAGATTATTTCATTTAATTCCATTAAATCGCGTTTTGCTATCTTTTTCAACTTTCAAGACAAGTAGAACATTGGAATATTGGCTCTTTAAAACTCGAGACTATAATAAAAACAAAAGGATAGCTAAGATATAGCGTAAATAAATCCTTTCTTTATATAGTCAAATTGTCATTTTCTGTCTTTATCAGAAGTTTTAAATAATCATCAGTATTTCTTTTATACTCTATCGTTCATTTTTCTCAGCCTCCTTCATTTTAATGGTATGTATTTTTTAGCCTAAATAAGCCAAAATGATACCGTAATCTTCATATTTATCCATCATACACATTCGTTTTCGCCGATCGGATAAGCGAACTATAGAATAATTCCTTACAACTCTAATATAATAGTTTTGATATTCTTTATATATTACTTTTCTATAGGCATTTTTTGTTGGAAAATGTTGCTTTTCGTTGGATATTAGCTATAATATAAAAGTAATGTAAATGTAATGTGAATTTCAAAATTCAAGTATATAAACAGAGAGGTAGTACATTATGTCAAATCCCTTATCAGTTGTTTTAGTTGAAGACGATGCCTATACTTGTCAGGAAATAATCCGTTACATAGATGAATTGGATGATATAATGCTGTTTGATATTACCAACAATTCGGCAAAAGCAGAGACAATTATTCGCAACAGCCTGCCGGATGCAATTATTTTAGATTTGGAATTGCATTCCGGTAGCGGTAGTGGTATAGCGCTATTACAGGCATTACAGCAAAATATGCCTCCCCGAATGCCCTATGTTTTGGTTACTACAAACAATTCTAGTACCATTACCTATGAAGCGGCTCGCCAATCTGGTGCAGACTATATTTTCTCAAAGCATCAAGAGGGATATTCTGCTAAATCGGCTGTTGATTTCCTTCGAACATTAAAAAATGTTATCCAGAATACTAGCGTTAATTTTTCGGGGTCAAAAAAAATAGAGGAAAGCCCCATTCAGAGAAGGAAACGTCTTGCTCGTAGAATTAGCATAGAATTGGATTATGTTGGAATCAGTCCTAAAGTAAAGGGGTACGCTTATTTAATCGAAGCTGTTCAAATTGTTGTTATGTCTCCCACAACAAATCTTTGCAATGTTATTGGACAAAAATATGGGAAAACAGAGTCAAGTGTGGAACGAGCCATGCAAAATGCCATATCCAAGGCATGGCATACAACTCCAATCGATGATTTATTGAAATATTACACCGCAAAAATTAATTCTGATAAAGGTGTGCCTACTATCGCGGAATTTATTTATTATTATGCCAACAAACTTAAAAATGAATATTAGAATAGGTCAGCTATGCCTAAGCAATAGCTGACCTTGAGATATTAAATATACCTTAAAAGAAATCCTGCAACCATTTCCAAAACCAGCTCATGAGTCATTCTCCTTTCGTTTTTTTATAAGGCTAAAGAAAATTTTTCGAAAATTAAATTTCTTTTTGGTAGAAGCTTCTTTGCTGGTTTTCATTGCTTTTTGTGGACGGTAACTATATTGACAACCTTTTTTAAACAACTTTTTATTATCGGGGGTAGCACGTATATATACCCCAAAATTTTAAATAAAAAATGTTCTTGGAGAGAAATCCTTCTTCTAAGCTGTATATGTGTAATATCTGCGGAACTAATGGTGCCTCTTCGCCAGATGATACATCCAGTCAACACGATTATCATGGTCACCATATCTATTATCGTTACAAAAATTGTTTATAACCTCGAGACAGATGTTGCTATTATCACAACCATAATCGGCTATGGCATTAGTTATATATTCTATCTTTTGGGGTTAATTTTTTTGGGTATAATATATGGTATTATTGGTTATCATCCAGATGAGGCTAATTTACTTTCTATCGTGATCGTTGGTGTCTTTCAAATGACTTTTATTATTTTACTGTTTCGCATCAAACGACTGCGTTATGGCTTTCCGTTTCTTACAAACTCTAGATACGGTGATTTAGGGGTATATCTCAGTACAGCAATTTTGATAATGGCATCTTTTTTAGGTGAAAAATCAGAATCTCAGTATATTGTTGTGGTTCTTTTTTCTGTATTTTTTATTTGTGGTATCAATTTATGGTTTTGGTGGAAAAACCGTATGGTTAGGGAATATATGGAGCAATTGCATCAAAGGGAACGATTAGAACTGGAATCTATTATTTTATCAAAAGAAGCTGAAATTACTTTATTAAAAGAAGAAAACAAAACTTTTTCTAAAATTATTCACAAGGATAACAAGTTGATTCCTGCCATGGAATTGGCAGTAAAAGAGACTTTATATACTGTTGTATATAACGAAAATCTACACCAGCGGATTCGATTAACAGAAAATCTACTAATGCACTTAGAAGCTGTTTCTGCGGAAAGATCTGGTATTATTAGTAATTATGAACATAGTGATAGCAAACAGATATCTACTGGTATTCTTATCATTGATGCCATGCTTACCTACATGCAGCAAAAGGCGAAAGAAAAGGATGTATCCTTAGAAATTGACTTTGATGAAACAATCAATGAACTGATTCCAAAAATTATTTCTCAAGAAGATGCCACGACTTTATTAGCAGATCTTCTTGAAAATGCAATTATTGCTGCTGGGGAAAATAGTCAAAATCGTTGTGTTCATTTAGAAATCGTTAAGAAAGATATTAAATCCCCATGTATCTTTATCAGTGATACCGGTGAACCATTTCCGGAAGAAGTAAAGAACAACTGGGGTATACAACGTATTACTACTCATGCTGCTGATGGAGGTAGCGGAATTGGTATGATGTCTATCTATGAAATATGTAAACGGTACCATGCAAGTTTTTTTGTAGAAGCGATAGGTTCAGAATCAATTTACACTAAACATGTAGCTGTCTACTTTGATGGTGAAGACCGTTATTTGTTTAACACAAAACTGTAGAAAACTTTGTGTAAAGAAAATAATTAATATTTTCATATCCTTCTAGATTGATGTTATAATAAATATTAATCTAGAAGGATATTTTTATGACAAGACAAAGAAAACAATCACCAGAAAAAGTCTCTTATTAACAGCTTGCTTAATCATTAACAGCCTTAAAATACCCAAGATATTCAAAACACATACTCAAATACCTTCTCAGTGACACTATTCAAAGAATGCTTGGAGCAGAAACGAATTAGAAGCTACGGTACTCTTAGTATGATTATCAAAACAAAGATACAGATGACAGCCGCAAAGGCTACAGCAAGAAAACGGATGTATCTTCATTAGGCGAAATTGATTTAGACATCCCACGAGACAGAAAAGGTGAATTTGACCCTTAGGTTGTTAAAAAGAATCAAACAGATATTTCAAATATTGAGGATCAGGTTTTGTCCATGTATGTAAAAGATATGACAACTAGAGACGTTTCATCTCATCTGCATGATATATATGGTGTAGATACCTATGCTGAGAAATATGACGGACAAAATACTGCCAATAGCTAAAGAGTGGCAAAACAGACCCCTAGAGCGAAAAGTATGCTGTAGTATTTATGGATGCAGTACATTTCCATGTCCGAGAAAATAACAGAACCGTTAAACAGGTTGTTTGTGTTGCGATAAGTGTGAAGTTAACCGGAATAAAAGAAGTAAAAGCAATTTATCAAGCCCCAACTGAAGAGGAGGCATTGGAAGTCCTTGATAATCTTGAAGATATTTAGAGAAAGAAATACGCAGCATCAGTTGTATCATGGCGAAATAAATGGCCACAGCTTTCAAAATACTTCAAGTATTCATCTGAGATACGAAAAATCATATATACAACCAACTCAATAGAAAATTTCAATTTCCCCTTACGAAAAGTTACAAAAGCAAAATCAGTATTACCAACAGATGATGCACTGTTTAAAAGCATATATTTGGCAATGGTTGATATCATAAAAATGGACAGGCACAAGTTGGAACTGGGGGACAGACATTTGGTCAGCTTATTATATATTTGAAGATCGGATTTCTCCAGCAGACCTAGAAAAATTCAAAGGCTATAAAATAACGAAACAGGCTGCCTATTGACAGCCTGCTTCTTCTCTGTAAAAATCAATGCACACATAGAAGTATGATATTTTAATAACCCAATCATGATGTACTTCATCAATCTTAAGGGTTTACACAAAATAATTTATCCCTCACCTCATCATTCGGTCAATTTTTATATTACCGTCCTGCCAGAACCGTCACAGGACTCATTGTTCGGTCAATTTTTATATTACCATCCTGTCAGAACCGTCACAGGATTCATCAAAATGAAGAAGAGTATTCCTTCTCTTAATAGTAGTATATGTGTATTTGTTCAGAATATCAATCATTTTTTACTCAAAAATTAGAAGCAAATATAGAAATTCTCCGGTGGTTACAGATTTTATGAGAGTGTGATCAGAGAAAAGATAGACCTTGATAAAATATATCCTTGTGGAATGGAAAAAAGCGGATTAATTTATTGAAACGGTTATATACCTATAACTTAGGTACATAACCGTTTTTTATGTATCGCAAAGCTTGTTGCCACTACCAGAAATGAGTAAGAAATTTTTATATTTAGTATGCAAAGACTATAGTTTTATATAGTGTGTTTTTTGAAGTAAATTATTATACTATGGTTGTAATTACATACAATGAGATAAATGGTCGGAGGAAAAGAGTATGAGATATACAAATAAATTGGTTGTATTTATTATTATGGTTCTAACTATGATATTATTAGGGTGTGGAGCGGACAACGCTTCCAGAGGAGACGATGCAAATGATACTATTGAAGTAAGTACAGGCCAAAAAGGGAATTCAGAGGATAAGGCCAAAGTAGCAGATGCCCGATTAGATGAGCTGCTGGGAGAGTACAGTCTTTTTGCCACATTTGGAGAGGAGTATTTGAATATTGCCGAAGATTCATATGAATCTGGAAGTATCGACATTTATTTAGAAGATGGGAAGTATAAGGCTGATTATTTTTATTCCTCAGAATATTCGGATACGAAATATTATGGCATGACTCTTTCTCAAGAAAGCGGTGAGTTTTCTACCGGTTTTGAAAGTTCTGATTGGTATTACATAATGAATACAAAAAACAAGTCTGATGAGGAGTATAATATAGAATACAGCGTTGCCTCAAACAGAAAAGATACACTTACATTGCGGATAAGAACAGCTTATGAATATGAAGATGAAGATTCAGGAGAAACTGTACATGAAAAATACGATTATTACGAATTGTATGTGAGAAAGGATTATGAGGAGACTGAACAGCTGGAATATGACTTCAGATATAAGGAGAAAGTAACGGTAAGTAATATTACAGAGTTTTATAAGGCTATTGGAAGCGGGAAACATATTGTATTAAAAGCCGGAACCTATAATGTATCAGAGCTTATTTCAAAAAATAAAGATTTAAAATCTATAAACATACTCAACGAAAACATGGTAACTATCGATAGGGATTATTTGGCCATACACGGAGAGTCTGTTTTTATAAGCGACGTGAATAATATTTTCATTGAAGGGGAAGAAGGTGCTTCGGTACTTATCTGTACAGAAGATTCATATGCAGTGCCCTTGGAGTTTTCAGACTGTGCTAATATCAAGCTTAAGAATCTTACCATCGGACATGAAGTTGAACCCGGATATTGTTCAGGATCTGTGGTGAAGTTTGGTTCATGTGGTTACATAAATATCAATCAGTGTAATTTATATGGCAGTGGGACATATGGAATAGAAGCTGTCAATACCTATAATGTGAAAGTAGATGAAACAGATATATATGAGTGTACCTATGGAGGAATAGATCTTGATGAATGTAATGATTGGGAGTTTAATGATTCAAAAATCCGTGACAGTAAAGAGTATTCCATTATAGATTTAAATGGGTGCGGCTATATCTATTTTAATAGATGTGAGATTACCAATAACTATAGTAGTAATTATGGAGCACTCATTGATGCAGATTACTCTTATGGAGTTTATTTTAAGGGCTGTACCATAAAAGATAATGAGTATACGACCTTCCTTACAGGGGATTCTGTATATATAGAAAATGATAATTTGTCAGAGTGATTGAAATCACTTGAATGTAAATAAGAAAAGGAGAAATAGTTATGGGGCTTTTTGATAATGTTGTAGGAACACTTAAATCCGGCGTGACACGGGAAATAAAAAAACAGGTACAGGGTGCAGTGGACGGAGCCGTAAAGGAAGTAATTAAAAAGGCTGACTCAAAAAAGGAAAAATTTGTTTTCCAGTCTCTACCCTCATCTGTAACTGAGCTTAATGCTCTTCCCGAAGCGACTTTAGATAGTGCTTTTAAAACAGCAGCTCTTACCATCGCAGTGCTTTGTAATTATGAAAAGGATCCGGAGGAAACCATTGCAATGCTTGATGTATTGAAAGGACCGGAACCTACCAGCAATTTGGAAAAGAGCCAGATAAAGGATCGATTGACCGGAAAATATTATAAGACCTTTTCGTTTTTTGAAGGAGCAACAGTTGATAATAGTTATACACCAAATACACCATATACAATCACAGTATATCAAACCGCCCACTCGTTTACTGAAGAAAATTGGGCAACCATGTATGTAAAAAGCTCTGGCGCTGACAGTCCCAGACCCATAAAGCTTCGTAAAAAACCATCTAGCGGACAATGGTTTTTAATTGGAGTTCCCCCATGTCTGGCTGATATCCGTATACCGAAATCTGAAGATAAATGGGCATAACAGGCCGGAAATTTTACCTTCGGATATGGAGGGGAAAAGACATATTAAGGAGAAATATATGGCAAATGTATTAATAGTCGACGATCAAATGGGTGCCAGAGATACGCTGATAAATGCGGTGGAGTCAGTAGAGGGACTTTTTGTTAAAAAATCCATAAGCAATGCCAAGATGGCCTATACCGTTTGCCTTTCGGGGCAGATTGATATGGTAATCATGGATGTCTATACGGAAAATGGTGAAAACGGGATTGAGGCGGCGGCTAAAATAAAAAAGGATTTTTCCTGGATAAAGATTATTGTTGTAACATCTATGGCAGAGGTATCCTTCCTTGACCGGGCAAAGGAAGCTGGTGTAGAAAGCTTCTGGTATAAAGATGAGGGAGAAGCAGAACTATCTGATGTGATAAAGAAAACCCTTGATGGGGAGCAGATTTGGCCGGATGCTACTCCCACTGTAAAAATCGGTGAAATCCTCTCTACTGAATTCTCGGATAGGGAACTTGAGATTTTACGCGAAATCGTTAATGAGCGTACCTATGAGCAAATAAAAGAAAAGCTTAATATAGAGGTTACGACAATTAATTATCATGTGAGAAATATGCTAAACAAGACCGGTATGCGCACAAAGACCGGTCTTGTTGCAGCGGTTACCAGTAAAAGACTCATCGTCCCAAATCTCTGGGCGGAAGATTTTGACTAACATTTAGAAGGAATACTTTATGGATGGTATTGATAAGATAGTAGCAATAAGTGTAAATCTTTGCGGGATTCTTATTTTTTTACCCGTACTTTTATCATCAAAAATTCTTCGTAGCAAAAAAGAAATCATAAGACTGTTAAGAGTTTTAATTATCATTTCTGTTTTAGGATGTGCATGCGATATGATTTATGTCCTTGTGAACGGAAAAATGTTTTTTGCTTCCCGAATAATAAACAGTATAGCCAAATCTTTTACATATCTTGAGACAGTTTTAGCCAGTATACTGTTTATATGGTTTATAAGATTAAAAATTAATCACCCCTTTGATTTTGAAAAAATTATAAAAATCGGATCTGCTTTCACCCTTGGGATTATGGGATTGCTGCTTGTTTCAAATCCTTTTACCAATCTTGTTTTTTCAATAGATAAAAATAATAACTACAGTCGAGGCCCGATGGGTAATGCAGGCTTTATAGTAGCATTTTTCTTCTGCATTTATACTGCCACAATTATTGTAAAGGATAATGTAAACAGGAAGGACTATCTGCCGTTTCCCGTTGTTCTCTATATTATTCCTTTTTTAATTGGTGGGGCTGCCCAGCTTTTTGTGCCCCAGTTTCGGCTCTCAAACATATCCTTTGTGCTCTCTATGCTGATTGCCTATCAAAATACTCTTACAATGTCTAAGTATGAGGATGAGATTCCAGGAGTGTATAACGGTGCTTATCTTTCCTACTTTTTTAACAAAACAAGCAGAATAAGCCGGATGGTCGCATACGGGGGAATAAGCTTTGAAGTAAAGGATGAAAAGAAGGAATCTTTAATTTATAAAATAATAAATGTAATAAAGAACGATCATAATCCCGGAACAATCATTATAAGATATGAAAAAAATGCGGTGCTGGTATTAAGAGAAAATGCCGGGATTTACGAAATGGAAAGCTTTGTACATAAGATAGCTACCTATTTATCTTGCGATGCAAATAGTATTGAAACCGGAAGAGGAGTATATTTTTCAAATTCAAAAGAGAGTAAATATTTTCTGGATTCCCTTTCAGAAAACAAGGAAAGCTTGAAGCATTTTTCCGAGGATTAAAAATCCTGCCAAAAAGCTACATAGCTGACCCTGTCTTTTGAGTAAATCTCAAGTGTGCCTCCTGTTTTTTCAATGCGTTCTCTGATGGAGGAAAGCCCGCCGCCTTCTCTAATTTCACTATTTGCAGGCTTGCCGTTATTGGAGGTAACCACCTTTATTCCGTCCTTATCATATATTTTCATAGTAACTTCTGTGGCCTTTCCGTGCCTTACGGCATTGGTAATGGCCTCATTTGCAAGAAGGCTTATGGTATAGGAAACCTCCTTATTTTGGGGAAGGTTTCCTTCTATTTTAAAGTTCACATTAAGCATGGTTGAAACTTCCATCAACTCAGACAGAAGATTTGTACCTCTGGATCTGTTTTTTACCTGATCTGCTTCTTTTAAGCTTACGGTAAGTCCGTTTATGATGCTTTCCCAAAGACTAAGTGAGGCATCGATTTCCCCTTCGTTATGGGAAGAAACTGCAACCTTGGTTTGTAATAAAGCACTGCCTAACTTTTCATGAACTAAAATTTTCTGGTTAAGGATTTCTTCTTCCTTTGCGATTTCAACGATTCCATTTAACACATTAGAAAGCCTTTGCTTCTGGGATTCTAATTCTAAAGTGTCATTTTCTATTTGTGTTTTTGTTTGAACAAGCTCGGATACATCTACCGCAAGAATCTGAATATATTCTTCGTTGTCTGACGAGACGAGATTATCCATTGAAAACCGAAAGAATCGATCACCTGATAGTGTAAACAAAAGGAAAATTTCACGAGAAGAACTACGATATCCCGGAATGCTTTTTAAACAAAGGGCGGTCCACATCATTTTTGCGTTAGGAAGAAAAGGCTGCCCTGTAAGATCGTGCCATATTTTTTCCATGGCTCCGTTATTTAGGATTATGTCTCCGTCTTTTGTGGCAAAGAGGATTCCTTCGGGAATCTTATCTAGAGATTCTCGTACCGATAGCCTGACAGGATCGGGGAGCTCTTTCATTCTTACGATTATAGCTACTATAATTGTAATCAAAATAAGAAGGAGGAAAAAAATTATAAGATTCATGATGTTGCCTCCTCAAAATGAATGCGGTATATAGGTTTATCATCCTTTTTTGTAAGGAGAAGTGATATGGCAATAATATCCTCATTGGAATATAACCGATTGAAGAAATCATAAAAAACTTTAAGCAAGGTTTCGGGGGAAGCCAAGTCCCACACATCTTTATCAACAACATCGAAGGATGCGTCTATACCGTTTAATTCTAAATAGGAAAGAACTTCATCAAAGGATATGTTAAGGTCTGCCAGTGTCGGACCTTTTTTATTTTCTTTGATAAAAAAAAGATTGGTATAGCGTTTGATATAAGAACCCCAAATAAGGATTTTAAGGAGTGCCTTTTCTTTTTCTGCAAAATCTCCTTCCTCTGCAATTTTAAGAAGAGAATATATTCTATTATTTGCGAAGGAATTATTCTTGTTTATCGTGTTGTAAAGCTCATCTTGCAAGAGCAACTTTTCCCTTTTCTTTTTTATTTTTACTTCTTCATCTAAAATGTTTACTGACTCGGAGAGTTCTGTTTTTATGTTTTGCAGTTTTTCCAAAAGGGAATAAAGCTCTCTGTTGTCATAATAATACTCAACATATCCTCCGGAGATTTCAGCTCTTTTTTCGGAAAATCCTTTGAGATTTTTTGGAAAAGTGGCTGTCGATTGATAAATCATGTTACCGTTTTTGTCAACGATTTTCGCATAAATTGTGGACATGGAAAACATTTTTACATACTCCCTGTTTGTGGGGATAAGTCCGGTTGCGAAAATACTTTCCCATAAAAGGATATGGAAGAATATAGAGGCTAGAGTCAAATCTACGATCTTAAACAAAAAAAACGAATCAAATCTTGAGTAGAATATAACATAAAGTACAGCAATACCTAGAATTCCAAAAGGAAGATAAGATCGCTTTCCGGCTGACAACGCTTTTATTTCTACAATGAAAAGGAAGGTGAGCTCGCAAATAAATACATATGCCATAATTATATAGTACAGCGGCATGTGAATATAATTTGCGAGTGAAGAAGAAAGAAATCCTAAGTGAAATTTAAAAACCAATTGATGGAAATTATTTGTAAGAACCATTGCGACAAGAAAAATACCTGCGGTAAGTAAAGGTACGCTAAACCGACGGATGCTTTGTTTTTCATGTGTCCCTAAAAGAAGAGCACAAATTAGATTTAATGCAGGGATCAAAATCAACCCAATATAATAGCCATACCAAAGGTATATACCAAGCAAAGAATCATCGAAAAGAAAGGGGGAAAAGCGTAGTATGCGCATGCCAAGCCATAAATGCAAAAGGATCATTTCGATGGTTAGAATTTTACGAATTTTTAAATAACTAATCCTTAACAGCGAATATATCCAAAATACTAAAAGATAGGTAACTGTCGCATACAAAAGTAAGGGAAATATAGTGGTTAAATAATGGATGGTATCTTTAGGAATGAGACCCCTCAAATACTTAAGAGAAAATTGTAAGCCTCTTATAATTACAACCAGCAGTATTAAAATCAGGATTTTTTTCTGTGTCTTCATGAGGATATTCTATCAGAAATACTATTTTTTAGCACTATAGGTTTTAATAGTGAATGACTGTAGATTTATACGGGGACAAGGAAAAGCTTTATGGCTAAAATATTTTTATGCCGAGCATATCGGTACATATTATAAAAAGTGAAAAGAGGAAGAGATAAGTTTGAAATATGCTAACTGCCCCGCTTGCGGGGGAAAGATACATTTTGACATAGGATCACAAAAGGTTAAATGCGAATACTGTGAGAGCGTTTTTTACCCCAAAGAGCTTAATGAGACAGCCGGTGCAGTGGAAAAAGCAATGTCCGTTAAGGAAGCCGCCTATTATAATTCTGCATACGAAAATGTGGAAAACCCAAAGGAAGAGGTCACTGTTTTTTCCTGTCCCAGCTGTGGTGCCCAGGTAACGGGGGAGGATGTGTCTGCTGTGGAGTATTGCCAGTATTGTGGAAGCTTTGTGACCTTTAACAGCAGAATAGAAAAGATAAGACGCCCGGATTATATTGCACCCTTTGAAATCACCCGTGAAAAATGTGAAGAAATATACAGAGATAGAATAAAGGGTACGCTTTATGTTCCGAAGGAGCTTAAAGACGGTAAGGGGATAATAGAATTTCATCCCATGTTTATTCCATTTTGGAATATGGAGGTGGAGCATCCCGGAGATAACAAGATAGGCGCAGATGAAGCCTGGCGAGATGGAAATTATTCCTGTAAAAGAAGCTACGATATAAAATTTCATGCTGACGGAAAATTTTCTAACTGCCTTTTTGATGCCTCAAAGGCGTTAGATGATCATATTTCTGAGTGTATAGGAGATTATGAACCTGAAAAGCTGGTGGATTACAATCCTTCCTATATGCATGGGGCATATGCTGATATAGCAGATATGAAAGCCGAGGTTTACTATGAAGAGGCCAAAGAACGGTGTTTTAGTAGACTTACTGACAATCTAAAGAATTCTCTAGCTTTTGGGGAAGAGGGTATGAAATTTCATAGAGTGGAAGAAATAACCATTAGTAGGGATATAGAGCGCAAAGAAATGAATGCAAAAGTTTCATCCAGGCTTTCCATGTTTCCGGTTTGGTTTATGACATTTAAAAACAAAGACAGAGTGGCATATTCTGTTGTAAACGGACAGACAGGCTCAATCTTCACAGAAACCCCTGTGGACTTGGTAAAATTCTTTCTATTCTCTGTCATTCTGTCGGTGCCGATATTTTTAGGCTTGGAATTTTTTGCGACTTTTCGTCCCACCACAATGCTTGGAATAGTCTCTGTTATGACCGCGGTAGTACTTATTATGTACACGGTCATTGCAGGAGGCGAATGGGACAGGGATCACAGAGTGTCTGGTAGTAGCTTAAAAATGAAAACGGAAATAAAGAATGCCACAGACGCCGAAAATACAAAAAAAGAAAAAAAGACAAAAAAGAAGAGTGCGCTACTTAGTAAGCTGCTGAAAATAATTCTATGGATATTGTATATTCCCGGAATAATATTAATAGGACTTTTGGGGACTATTATGTTTGCCTTGCTTACTGTGGGTGGCTTTCGGGTTGTAGCTCTTATAGTGGCGTTGATTGTTATTTCGATTAAATACAAAAAATTCGATAAGCCCGCAAGAGCAATACTTATAAGAGATACTCTGTGGGGAATAATAGCGATTCTTATAACTGTCGTATTTGTTTTTTACGATCCAGTGTTTGATTGGTATTATTATGCGGCAGCGATAATCGCTATGATAGGGATGCTTATCTCCATCGGACTTGTTGTAAAACGGTACAACAGGCGGGTGACTCATCCCCTACCGCATTTCTTTAATGGGGAGGAGGGAAGCATATCATGAAAAATAAAATGGTCTACTTCGGTTTTGTTGCATTTTTGACAATTTCCCTCTTGATTCCGGGTATTACCACTCTTGCCCAGGAGAAAGGAACCGGACTTATCTATGCAGATGACTTCTGGCAGTATATAGATCCGGAAACGGGATACATTGCTGTTGTGTGGGATGATGCAGACCTTTTAACGGATGAGGAGGAAGAGCTGCTTATCAATGATATGATACCCATTACTGCCTTCGGGAATGTGGTATTTTCTTCCGACTATCAGGATGAACTGTATACAGACCAATGGGCAGAGGAAGTCCTTAGATATGTCTGCGACAGGGGTGAAAGTGGTGTTATTTTTGAAATAGATATGACTAATCGTCAGATCTACATATATTCTGACGGAGATATTTATGATACAGTAACAACTTCCTATGCCTATACCATAACGGATAATGTATACAGATATGCAGTGGATGGAGAATATTATGAGTGTGCAGCCAATGCTTATGGTCAGATGTTTTCTCTTCTTGAGGGAAAGAGCATTGCCCAACCTATGAAGCATATTAATAATCTACTCCTTTCAATATCCTGCGGGATTCTTCTAAACTTTATAATACTTAATGTTAAAAAGAAGAAAAATCATAAAAATACTGCCAAAGAAGCTATTGTTTTTAATGGTAGTATTACCGGCTTAAGCGTAATACCAGGACCTCTTTCAAGGGTATATAACCCTCCTAGGTCAAGTTCTGGAGGAGGAAGATCTGGAGGAGGTGGAGGAGGAAAATCCGGTGGAGGTGGCGGACATTCCTTCTAATGCAGGCACGCCTGGAAAGAAGAATATAGGAAGCTGGTTTTTATAGGCAATAATGAATGAATAAATCAATGATGATACGAGGGAAAAAGGGATGAAAAAAAGAGGTTTCAAAGAACATTTTAGATATTGGTTTGACAATATTATGTCAAAGGGGACGGGTGCCATGCTTGCGGCCCTGGCCATAGCGGTTTTGGGACTGACACTGATTATATCCTTGATTATCTTTCTCGGAGGATTAGGGGAAGGAAGCCTGGGTTATACTTTCTGGGATGTCCTGTCTACAACTATCAATGCATGGATGCCTTCATCCGGGGACGGCGATGCCGCCTATGTAGTGCTGGTGGCAATAAGCGCCATAGTAGGTGTGCTCGTTACCAGCATCCTCATCGGCATCATAAGCAGTGCGGTGGAGGACAAGGTGACTGAGATGCGCCGGGGCAATTCCCTTGTGCTAGAGAATGGCCACATAGTAATACTGGGTTTTAAGCTGGGAGAATATATTCTTCTGGACCAGCTTGTGAAATATTTTGGTAATGATAAAGCCTGCATAGTAGTGGCAGAAAGCATGGAGCGGGAAGAGATGGAGTCGGCCATAAAGGATAATTTGGATATTCCATCCAATATGCGAATTATTTGCAGGAATATCAATATTACAGATCCGGTAGCCTTGGAATGCTGCTCTATAGAGACAGCCTCCCTCGTTATTGTCAATCCGATTGAAGACAAGCAGACAGTCAGGACATTGATGGCTGTAGCCTCCGTTCTAGATGGTGTAGAGGGCGAACGGGCGAGAGCAGTAGGAGCGGTGGAGCTTTCAGACTATATCATTCCGACTCACATATGCAGACAATATGGCATTACCCTACTGCATACAGATGACATGCTGGCGAGGATTATCGCACACTCCTGCACCCAGCCAGGACTTCCGGCGGCTTTTAGTGAAATATTCAGCTTTGAAGGAAGCGAGATATACATAGAAGATACAGATGTGAAATCCGGAAGTTCATTTAAGGATATCCTCTATACTATGAAAGAGGGGGTGCCACTTGGCATATACCGGGACGATGCAACTATTTTGAATCCTGATCGCAATATGGAGCTTCTGGAAGGGGATAAGGTTATCCTACTGGAGAAATCAAAGGGAGCCTTTCAGATAGCGGAAAAGGATTACATAGGCCATCATGATGATATCAAGGTAAATGTTCCTGAATATAAGGAGCAGGACAAGAAGGTTCTGATAATCGGATCCAATCGCAAGCTGCGCATCATCATGCAGGAACTGCCATCTAATGTCACAGATATCTTTCTCGTTAAATCCAGTGAGAAGGGATATGAAGATATGTGCAGGAAGCTGCGCCCAAATACCAATATCATTGTATATGAAGAGGATTTGTTTGAAGAACCTGAGCTGCTTTTGAAACTGACTGAAGGTGTGGATCATGTCATAGTACTTAATAATTATCATCTTGATGAGGAAATCTCCGATACGAGGAATATGCTGACGATATTCAAACTGAGAGAAATCAGAAGCAAAAAAGGATCTTCTTTTACTATCACATCTGAAATGCGACGAGAAGATAGCAGAAGCCTGATTTTGGGGGATGATCTTGTTGACTTTGTTATTTCCACAGATATGTCCGACATGGTGCTGGCCCAGGTAGCCCTGAATCCCAAGCTTCAAGATACTTTCAACGAGCTATTGTCTAACGACGGAAGCGAGTTCCTTTTAAGGGATGCGGACTTTGCTGAGAACTGTATCGGCATTTCCCGTACTGTAGCTTGGTTTCGTCGTATTCTTATACATAAGGGATGTATACTGCTCGGGTATATATCAAATGAGTCAGGACATAGTGAGACTTTCATCAATCCAGCTCTCTCGGAAGAGATTACATTAAAGCCAAATGATAAGCTGATTGTAATCGGCAGAAAGAATTGAGATATGATGTTTTTGCTGAGAAGGAAATATTGGTATGAAAAAGATATCTATTTTTGTAATTTTATGTGTCCTTATATTATGTGTAAGTGGATGTGGCAAGACTTCGGGTCTTTCCGAGATAAATACTGCAGGAGAAGAAAAAGTCGAAGAAACAACCATTTTAGAATCTGATAGGGCGGTGGATGTGTGCGATGAAAGTGCAGGAGATGAGGCTTCTCTATTGGATGTATATATAAAAAGCAATTATGAGAAAAGCTGTCCTGAGGAAATTGCGTATTTTACAGCTGTTGTAACTACAAGTTATCCAAAGATTACACTGGGGCATGAAGATGCAAAAAAATATCCAAAGCTACAGGATGCCCTTACAGAGTATTCCAGAAAATGGGAAAAGGTATTACAGGATTACAAGGCATATCTTTATGAGCGGGCAGTAGAAGAAGTTTTCAACAGAGGATTTTCAAGCTTTACGAATGATGACTACGATAAGTTTACCCAGGCAGAACTACACCCTATTGAATATAATAGTGAGACAGCAGCTCTTATTATGCGTGCAGACAGCAAGATTTTTTCAGCCCGGACTACTGACTACACCTTTATTCCAAATGAGATAGTTAAGACTCAGTATTATGGAACTAATTTTGACCCCAAAACCGGAGAGAGTCTTTCCATTTATGATGTAATTCGTGATCCCGAACCTATAAAAGACATATTAAGAGAAGAACTTGCAAAAATTCTGATGGATCAGATTGATGATAGCCAAGGTTATGCGGGAAGTTATATGGGGAATATGGAATTAGAGGATTTACCTTTTACTATTTCCTATGACAGACTGTATTTTTATCTGAATAATGTACTAGAAGATGATGCCTATTTCGTAGATATTATTTTTAGTGATCTTGAGGGGAATATTAAACCCGAATATATCACACAGGAAGAGAGATTTATGTTGCCCTTTACCGGGGAAATGGCTACTCATTTTTTTGACGGGGATAAAGAAATATATGTAGACTTTTACGAAGACCTATATCAGGATGAGGAAATCTTTAGATATAACGGATACACATTATCCTGTAATGGGTCGCAGGTCAAAGTCGAAGGGGGATATGACAATGTTGTTCCTTTTTTAATAAAATTGAAACCTGATGAATACTATGTGTATATGGAACGACGGCTGGATGACTACTTAAAGAAGGATAAAGATAACTATGCATGGGCAGATATTTTCTATATAGGGGACGGAAGCAAGCTTGTTTATCTTGGCGAACATTTTATGTGTTTAGGGGGAAGTTTTTTTGGAGAGGAATTATACGAAAGCGTTACACAAGATCCTTTTAGACTAAAGCTATATAATCCCACTGCAAATTTTGGAACCTTTGATGGGTACAGATATTATCATTTAGATAAAAACGGCATTGAGCCAGAGACAGAGTATTATTTCTTTGATCAAAATGATCCCCGTCAAGTCTATACATCCCTCATTGATTTTCATTCTGATATTATAGATGAAAACGGAGATATTCTTGAAGAGGATGCTCTTATTCCTGCGGGTACTGAATTTAGATCCTATCGGGGTAGTGAAGATATATTATTCATGGATTTTATTCTTTCAGACGGAAGAATTGCTAGGGTGATCACTGAAAGAGGACCTCACCACGAGGACTTACTAAATTTAGTTGATGCAGAGGAACTGTTCGGAGAAGAAATATATAGTTATAGTGACAAAGAGTAAACCAAGGAATGCATGGAGGCTTTGATGGAAAGTGTATTTTTATGCTTCGCACACTTCATAGCAATAGAGATGGATATTCAAAAAATGAGAGGCTAAAAAGCCTCTCATAATTTTTTTATAGAATTATTCCACATCCTGCAGTGCTGCAAAATCTTCTTCACCGGTACGAACTTTAACAACCTTGGAAACATTGTAGACAAAGATTTTACCATCACCGATGTGTCCGGTGTAAAGCGCTTTTTTAGCAGCCTCTACTACATCCTTTACAGGAATCTTAGAAACAACCACTTCCAGCTTAACCTTAGGAAGTAAAGTAGCATCCATTTCTACACCACGATATCTGTCACCGGAACCCTTTTGAATACCACAACCCATAACCTGGGTAACAGTGATGCCGGTTACACCTAAATCGTTCATGGCTTTTTTCAATCGATCGAATCTCTCTAATTTTGCAAGAATAACAACCTTATACATGCCGGTAGAAGGTTCTACAGAAGGAACCGGAGTAGCCGGAACAGAAGCATCTTTCATATACTGTGGAGCGCTTTCGTATTCTGCAACACCCAAGTCTGTGTTTTCATTGACATCCATTGTCATTGCCACATCTACAATAGAGAATCCGGAATAAGAAGTAGCAAGACCGTGTTCTGTTTTATCCAAACCTATGATTTCTTCTTCTGCAGAAGCACGAAGACCAAAGGTTGCTTTGATGAATAGGAAGGTTAAAGTAATGGTTACTGCTGTCCAGGCTGCAACGCTGAAAAATCCTACAAATTGCAAACCTAACTGCGTAAATCCACCGCCGTAAAATAAGCCTTCCTGAATACCTGCATTTTCAAAAGCAGGGGATGAGCTGGTAGCAAATAAACCAACGGCCAATGTACCCCAAATACCATTTAGCATATGTACCGCAACTGCACCAACGGGGTCATCAATATGCAGCTTGTAATCCAAAAACCAAACGCCAAAGCAAACCAATAAACCGGATACTAAACCGATGATGGCAGCACCGAAACAGTCTGTTACATCACAAGGTGCAGTAATGGCAACCAGACCTGCAAGGGAAGCGTTGAGGCACATAGAAACATCAGGCTTTCCGTATTTAATCCAAGTAAATACCATACAAGTAACGGTAGCAATCGCAGGCGCAACAGTGGTGGTTAAGAAAATCGTGCCAAGTTCTGCAACATTGGTGGCAGCAGCACCGTTAAATCCATACCAGCCAAACCAAAGAATGAAACAACCCAAACAACCAAGAGGAAGGTTATGTCCGGGGAAGGCATTGACTTTTACAACCTTACCATTTTTGTCTTTGGAAAATTTACCAATACGGGGACCTAAAATATAGGCACCGATTAAAGCAGAAATACCACCTACCATATGGATAGCAGTAGAACCGGCATAATCATGAAAGCCCATTTGTGCCAAGAAACCACCGCCCCAAATCCAGTGAGCCTCAATAGGATAAATAACAGCCGATATTATACCGGAATAAATACAGTAGGATAAAAATTTGGTTCGTTCAGCCATAGCACCGGATACGATAGTCGCTGTGGTAGCACAGAATACCATATTAAAAACGAAGCCAGACCAGTCGAAGTTTGCATAGTTGGAAAAAATGTCAAAGCCCGGTCTGCCGATAATTCCGGCTACATCTTCTCCCAACAAAAGGCTAAAGCCAATCAAAATAAAGACAACTGTTCCGATACAAAAATCCATGAGATTTTTCATCAAAATGTTACCAGCGTTTTTTGCTCTGGTAAAACCTGTTTCTACCATTGCAAATCCGGCCTGCATCCAAAATACCAAAGCAGCACCAATGAGAAACCAAACGCCAAAGATTTCTCCGTTCATCATGTCCAGAATTTCTTGTGTCATAATATTCTCCTCCTTTGAATTTGCGACTTATTTCCCAACATAAAAAAACGGTGCAGGGTATGCACCATTGCACCGTTTTTAACTATTAATTTTATAGGAAATAAAAAAGGCACTACAAAATGTAGCGCCTTTGCCTCTTCGAGTACTTAATTTAACACCATATGTATATTTTGTCAACTCTTACAAAAACGGATTATAAAATCTACTTCCATCCGCGTAGGTAATTCCTAAAGCAACCACCATAAACAAAATAGATACAATTAAAACAATATAATCATTTCTTTGTAATTTTCTTGCCATATACCAGGTACGCTTTTTGTGTTTACCAAAGCCTCTAAGCTCCATGGCATTACTGATGGTATCGATTCGTCCCATACTGGTGAAAACCAAAGGGAAGATAATGGCAGCAGTATGTTTGATTCTGTCCATAAATTTACCTTTGTCGGACATTTCAATACCACGAGCCATCTGGGCATTTTTGATTTTTCGGAAATCGTCCTGTACATCCGGAATGTATCGAAGTGCCAGGGATATGGAGTAGCCAATATTGTAGCTGATACCGATACGATTTAAGGACGCCGCAAATTCCGAAGGATTGGTAGTGACGATAAATATAAAAACAGAAGGTACAATGGTAAAGTATTTCAAAATAATATTCAGTTCATAAAACAACTGCTCTATTGTAACCACATAACGGGAAGTGAGGGTAAAAATAGGAGTACTGCTGCCGTAAATAATACTTCCCTGGTTGGGTGAAAACAGAAAAATCGCAATCACATTGATACAAAGGAAGAATAAGATAAACTTAAAAACAGTACCTACCTGATCCCATCGTGTTTTGGAAACCTTAAAAATGATTAAACTTAATACCAGCATAAGTGCCAAAATGCGAGTATCATAAGTCATCATACTGGTAATGGACCAGCATAGGAAAAATACCAACTTGGTAACACCACATAAAGCATCAATCCAGGTATCCTTTTTTTCATAAGTCAAAAGTTTTGTTCCCATTATCTAAGCCCCCTTTCGTAAGAAATAAATCTGTCTACAAAAGCAGGCGGATCAGAAATGTCACAACCAATAGCCATATCGTAAAGAGAAGTCTTTTTCAAATAGGCTTTTTCCGTCAAGGCTTCGTCTGTCAAAATGGCAGCAGGCGTATTGATGGAAAGCATTTGACCATCTGCAATGACAATGGTGCGATTGGTGTATTCTAACATCAAATGCATATCATGGGTAATCATAATAATGGTGATACCTTTTTCTTCATGTATCTGCTTCAAAAATTCCATGATTTCTGTATAGTGCTTATAATCCTGTCCGGCAGTAGGCTCGTCCAAAATTAAAATTTCCGGCTCCATAACTAATATAGAAGCAATGGTAACTCGTTTTTTCTGACCAAAGCTTAAGGCAGAGATTGGCCAATTACGGAAAGGATAAAGGCCACAGATTTTTAAGGTATTATTTACTCGTCTTTCGATTTCTTCCTGAGAAACGCCTCGAACAGTAAGCCCCAAAGCCACTTCTTCAAAAATCATAGTTTTGGAAATCATCTGGTTGGGATTTTGCATAACCAAACCGATTCTTTCTCCACGCTCCTTAATAGAAAGAGGCGCAATGTCATCCCCATTTAGATAAATATTTCCGGCAGTTGGTTTGATAAAGCCACAAATCAAATTGGAAAGAGTGGTTTTGCCGGCACCATTTTTTCCCGCAATGGCAACCATTTCTCCCTGATAGATAGAGAAGTCTATATCGGAAAGAATAGGTTTTCCCTCTATATAAGAAAAGTCTACATGTTCTACCTTTAATACTTCTTTATGGGAAGTGGTAGGAGTGGGAATTTCTACCTTAGAAAACCAATTTTGTACAGCTTCCTTGTAAGGGGTAAAATCCAGGGTATCAATATTGCCGGGCTTATCTTTTGCCTGAAGGGTACAGCCAGCATGCTTTAAGGCGGTTACATATAAGGGCTCTCTGATGCCGTGGGTTTCCAAAATATTGGTACACATCAGTTCATCAGGGGTCATATCAGCTTGAATCTGACCGTCTGCCACCAGAATGATACGACCCATATCTCGATACAGAGCATCCTCTAAACGATGTTCAATAATCAGAATGGTTTTTTGTTCTTGCTTTTTAATTTGGTCAATCAATGCAATAGCTCTTTTTCCCGTAGCAGGATCCAGATTGGCAAGGGGCTCGTCGAACAAAAGAATTTCTTCATCTCCTACCATAACCCCTGCCATAGAAACGCGTTGCTTTTGTCCACCGGACATTTCGGAAGGGGCATGCTGCAAAAGAGAAGTAATCTCTACTGTTTCTGCTACCTGGCTGACACGCTCTTTCATCACATCCTGGGGAATCAAATTATTTTCCAAAGCAAAGGCGATATCTTCTGCAACCGTAAGACCAATAAACTGACCATCCGTATCCTGCAATACTGTACCAACGATTTTGGACAAGCCAAAAATACCAAGGGCAGCAGGGTCCTGATCCTTAATACGCAGTTCTCCTGTAATGTCTCCTTTATAGGAAAAAGGAACTAGTCCGTTAATACAATTGGACAATGTAGATTTTCCGGAGCCGGAAGGTCCTACAATCAGGATCTTTTCTCCGGGATATATTTTTAGATTAATATTTTTTAAAGTAGGCTCCATTTGAGCTCTATATTTAAAAGTAAAATCCTTAAATTCGATAATTGGATTCATTTTTAACTCCGTAAAAATAAGGTTTAGTCAAAAAAATCCCTCGCAGGACACGAGGGATTCTTTTTCTTAGTTTTCTTTTTTCAAGCTAGAAGATCTGGCACCAATCTTAGAATAAGCAACACCCAACAGTGTACCTAAGATGGCAATAATAATAACATTTGCAACGAAAGCCAAAGCGCCTTGTGCAAATACTTTGTTTGCAGGCTCTGCATAGATTACAATATCCAATACAGGTGCAACCAATATCCAAGCAATAGCATTCGCAACTACCTGAACGATATTAAAGGTAACGATTTGTTTTACTGCAAATCCGCCTTCGGTAATGGCATATTTTTTCACAAATAAACCAACAATTAAACCAAATACAGCATCCGGGAATACCCAGCTCCACCATACACTACCATAGAACAAAGCATCACCTAATGCATGTCCCAGGAAGCCCATGATTAAACCTACCCAGGGACCGTAAACTGCTGACATAAATGCAAGTAAAGCGGCACGAACCTGAAGCGCTGTGTTAGGTACAATTACCAAAGGAATTTGCACCTGTGTCAATACTACGAAAAGAGCAGTACCAATACCGGTTGCAACAACTCCTTTAATACCAAATTTTTTCATTTGTGTATCTCCTTTCAAAACGGATCTTATGATTGTGTTTTTTCTATATTATATATGGAAGAAACGCACCAAAAGTCCCCTTCAGTATACTAATTTTGGGCTAGTTCGTCAATGGGAGGGGAAATCTGCTATGGGGAAAAAATATAACTGCATTAGAGAACAATTAGAGTAAATGTGCATAATAAAGTAATTGACAAAACTTATTAAAAATTATTAAAATGATTATAAGTTATTAAAACTTATTAAACAAATCAAAATTTATTAAAGGTTATTAAAAAGGTGGCATATATGAATAATCCATTTAGCCTAACATTTGGAAAAACCCCTAATTGCTTTGTTGACAGACCCGTTCAGATACAGGAGATTCTTGAGGAATTTCAAAGCGACACACCTTCATCACAGGTGTACATTATTACAGGCGTGAGAGGTTCTGGAAAAACTGTAACAATGACACAAATATCAAAAGAATTGGATGAGCAAAAGGATTGGATAGTTATTTCGTTAAATCCTAATCGTGATTTATTGAGTGGGTTGGCATCAAATCTTGCTGAGACAAAAGGTGTCAAAGGTAATATTAAGGAAATAGGGCTGGGTGCGTCAATACTTGGTATAGGTGTAAATGCTTCTGTTGAAAAGAATCAGGATATAGAGGTTACACTGGATAAAATGTTTCAGTATATAAAGAAACATGACCTTAAAGTACTTGTTACGATTGATGAGGTAACAAATAGCGAAAACATAAAAATATTTGCCAGCGCATTTCAGATATTTCTGAGAAAAGATTATCCTATATTTTTATTGATGACGGGATTGTTTGAGAATATTAGGACACTTCAGGATGAAGATTCCCTGACTTTCTTATATCGCTGTCCGAGAATAGATATGAAGCCATTGGGTACCAATGCAATTATCAACAGTTATCTCAAGGTATTTGATATAGAACGTAAAGAAGCAACTCAAATGGCTGTATTCACAAAAGGTTATCCTTATGCATTTCAGGTGCTTGGTTATCTGAAATGGAAGAATAACGTACCATATGAAAAACTTATCCCGGAATTTGATTCCTACATGGAAGAATATGTTTACGAAAAGATATGGGCAGAGTTATCTGAAGGTGACAGAAGAATAGTTAGTGTGTTGGCAAAAAACGGCAAGATGAAAACTAAGGCTATACAAGAAGAAACCGGAAATACATCTAGTTCATTCTCGACTTATAGAAAGCGACTTAGTCAAAAAGGTTTGATAGATACATCAAGTTATGGATATTGTGAACTAATTTTGCCCAGATTTGCTGAAATCGTGCAGAGTTGGGATGCGTAATTGCCCCCCGGGACGGGGTCAGAGGGACAAAATATCGAGGTAAGTATATTATGAGCGGCATTATTTTAGATGGAAGACAAATACTGGCATATGAGGCATTGGAGAAAATCGGTGCCTATGCAGGCAGAGAAAAAGATTGGCTGGATATGTTGTGGTCGGAGTTAATCAAAGATACCAATTTAATGAAGGAATTTATGTACTATGTGGATCATCACAGCTTCCTGGATGAGTATCAGTGCAGAGGCTATGCCATGACGGATTTGTATGTGTTCCAGATGAGCCGCTACAATCTGATTCGTGACATTGGAAAAAATGAAGAAAGCTGCAATAAGGAGTTTTTGGCGCTTGGCGCTTTCCATGATATGTTCCAAATGATTAAAGATCCGGAAAAGTATGTGAAAAAACTATCGGAAGGACCGGGGATGGATCGGTTGTATTAAGGAGAATGAATAAAAAATGATTTACATAGGAAACCACCTTTCCTCCACCGGTGGATTTGCAGAAATGGGAAAGCACGCTTTGGAATTAGGCGCCAATACCTTTGCATTTTTTACTAGAAACCCTCGTGGCGGAAAAGCAAAAGAAATACAACAAGAGGATGCAGACCGATTGCTTTCCTTATTAGAGAAACATCATTTCGGACCGTTGGTAGCCCATGCGCCCTATACCATGAATCTGTGTTCCGACAAAGAAAATATTCGAACCTTTGCTTCTGATATGTTGGCAGATGATTTGCAAAGAATGGAGTATGTGCCGGGACAGTATTATAATTTTCATCCCGGTTCTCACGTAGGACAAGGGGTGGAAGTAGCGATTGATTATATCGCGACAGCCCTAAATACCGCTATGTTTCCTGCTATGCAAACCACGGTTTTATTGGAAACCATGGCGGGAAAAGGAACCGAGGTGGGAGGCCGCTTTGAAGAATTAAAAGCCATTATAGAAAAAATCGATCTACCCGAAAAAATAGGCGTATGCCTGGACACCTGCCATATATGGGATGGAGGCTATGATATCGAAAAACAACTGGATGATGTACTAAAAGAATTTGATCAAATTATTGGATTGGAAAAATTGAAGGCCATTCATTTGAACGACAGCAAAAATCCTTTTGGTGCCCACAAGGACAGACATGAATGCTTGGGTCAAGGGTATATTGGCAGCAGGACCCTGGAAGCGGTGATTACTCATCCTCTTTTGCAGGACAAACCTTTTATTTTGGAAACCCCAAATGAGGATGCGGGATATAAACAGGAAATCGCTTGGGTGAAAAGTGTGATGAGAAAATGAGGTTAGATAATAATGTCAACAAGAGTAGAACGAATAGAAGTATTTGAAGATACCCAAAAGTGGATACAGTCAAATAGTGCTTTATCTCTTGCGGTCGATAAAGCAAAGAAAGCAACACAAGTCTTTTATGAGAATGATTATCCGGAATTTGATAGTGCATCAATGAAGGACACAAAGATTTTGGTTAGTGGAAAAAGAAGTTATCAGGCGGCAATGGATTTACATAAAGGAAAACCTGGCAGGAAGATTGCTGTAATGAATTTCGCAAATGCTTTTCATCCGGGTGGTGGAGTTACATCCGGAGCCTCCGCACAAGAAGAGTGTTTATGTAGGTGTTCGACATTGTACCCGCTATTATATAGAAAGACCTTAAAGGAGGATTTCTACGATTATCATAGAAAGCTAAATACACCAAAAGCCTCTGATACACTTATCTATACAGAGGGAGTGGTAATCTGCAAAACGGATACGGATCTTCCGGAAAGATTGCCACAGGAGGATTGGATTGAAGTAGATGTTATTACCATAGCTGCTCCGGATTTAAGGAGCAAATCGAATATGCACGCAGCACCGGTCGGTAATGGTACCTATATGAATGATGCAGAACTATTTGGTTATCATGTCAAACGAGCCATTCACATGTTGACAGTTGCAGCTTCAAAGAAGGCAGATACCCTAGTGCTTGGCGCTTTTGGTTGTGGCGCGTTTCAAAACGATCCCAAAGTAGTTTCTAAGGCATATAAAACGGCATTGGAAATATTCCCGAAGGTATTTGATACGATAGAATTTGCGGTGTTTTGTCCGCCCGGAGGGAATAAGAATTATGATGCGTTTCATAGGAGCTTTTGTGGAAGGGGCATATTAGGAAGGGAGTGGGCACGTTGAGACGGTCGTGTTGATGTCAAAGGTAAAATAGGGATAGCCGTCAAAAGGCTTGAAATAAAGGGTTTTAAGACCAAAGGTAGTATTTTTGAGTGCTGCTTTTGGTCTTTCTTTTTCTTGTCGGTGGAAACCTGTCGAATGTCTGAAAATGGTAGGGTTGTGAATACACTATTGTTAAAGGTATAAGTCCGTATTTTGGTATACCTTATGAGTATAATAGATAACGGGTTAGTGAAACACAAGAATATATAGAGGGCGAAATATTTTATTTCTCCATTGATAATTTTTGTTTCTCCATTTATAATGTTATTATGATGTGTGCATTATTGCCATAGAGACGGAGGTTTGAAATGGAAGTAAGTTATAACAAGCTATGGAAATTGATGATTGATAAAGGAATGCTTAACAAAAGTGATTTGAGAACATTGACAGGTATTGGCACAAATACTTTGGCTAAGCTTAGTAAAAATCAGCAAGTAAGCATGGAAGTCCTAATGAAGATATGCAATAAGCTAGATTGTGATATTTCGGATATATGTGAATTCACAAAAGAAAACTAAAGGAGACTAAATCGATGAATGCTATAGATTTATTTGCGGGTTGCGGTGGACTTTCAAAGGGTTTTATGGATGCTGGGTTTGATATTATTGTAGGAGTTGATAATGATCAGACGGCTTTGAATACATTTGCAAAGAACCACAATGGTGCTGTTGCGATGAAAGCAGATTTGTCAAAACAAGAGATATTTGATGAAATAAAGAGAATTGCAGGAGATAGAGAAATTGATGTTGTTATTGCGGGACCACCTTGCCAAGGGTTCTCTTTGACGGGACCTCGTAATTTTGATGATGAAAGAAATAAACTATATTTAGCAGTAATTGAAATTGTAAAACAGTACAAGCCTAAAGCTTTTATTATTGAGAATGTCCCGGGAATGGCAACATTATATGAAGGACAGATTAAGGATGAGATTTTGCGCCGTTTCAAAAAGCTAGGATATAACATTGAGTGTAAAATTTTGTGTGCAGCTGATTACGGTGTTCCCCAGATTAGAAAACGACTTATCTTTATGGGAGTAAGAAAAGATATCGGAAAGCCTAAATTCCCAGAAGTTAAATTCACTCCAGAGAATTATCGTACTTGTCGTGATGCGGTTAGTGACTTGCCATCATTGGAACACGATATGGGTTCTGAAGAAGCAGAATATCTACAAGAGCCTTTAACAGAGTATCAGAGATTGATGAGAGGTGATTGCACAGTTCTTCACAACCATTTAGGTACAAATCATACACAGATGGTCAAGGATACAATTGCTCTTGTGCCAGAAGGCGGAAACTATAAAGACTTGCCAGAGGGTTGGGGAGAAAGTAGAAAATTCCATATGGCGTGGACGAGATTGAACGGAAATGCTCCGGCGAGAACGGTTGATACAGGACATAGAAATTTATTCCATTATGTGTACAACAGAGTTCCTACGGTAAGAGAAAGTGCAAGAATGCAATCTTTCCCAGATGATTTTATTTTTACGGGAACTAAAACACAACAGAGCCGACAAGTTGGAAATGCAGTTCCACCACTTTTAGGACAAGCATTAGGAGAGGCTTTGTTGGAGATTATTCAGGAGAATAACAACAATGAAGAATAAAAAAATTAAGTCAATTGATTTATTTGCAGGTTGCGGCGGACTTATGGACGGCTTTGAACAGTCAGGACATTATGACACTATTGCAGCTGTTGAATGGGAAAAGGCTCCTTGCAGAAATCTTGAAAAAAGACTGAAGGAAAAATGGAAATACAAAGATGCAGACCAACGAGTGTTGCGATTTGATATTCAAAGAGCAGAAGAACTGTTCGAAGGTTGGAACGAAGATCCTGATTACGGGAGTTCAGTTGGTTTAGACAAATTGATAAATGCAGCAGAGGGCATTGATGTTATCATAGGTGGTCCACCATGTCAGGCATATTCTATAGCGGGGCGTGTTCGTGATGAAAACGGTATGAGAGATGACTATAGAAATTATCTCTTTGAAAGCTACATCAAAGTATTAGAAAGATATCAGCCAAAAGCATTTATTTTTGAGAATGTTCCGGGAATATTAAGTGCCAAGCCGGGAGATAGAAATATCATTGAGATTATTCAAGAGAGTTTTGATGAAGCAGGATATTGTTTATTGCCCGATTTGAGTGAGGCCATAATTGATTTTACTGAATATGGTGTTCCACAGAATCGAAAGAGAATAATTATTTTCGGAGTGAAAAAAGATTACTTTGGAGAAAAGGCTGCTGAAATTGTTAAACAGTTTTATGAGACAAATCTTCCGAAGTATAAGACAAAGAAGAAAAAGACAGTACAAGAGGCAATAGGAGATTTGCCAAAATTGTATCCTGTTGCAGAAGATATAAAAATAAATGGAACTCGTACAAGACACAGTTTGCCACAGCTAGAGGTTCCTAATCACATTGCAAGATGGCAGAGTGATAGGGATGTGGGAATCTTCAAATTACTTACAGAAGATATTGAGTCTGGAAGATGTGAGTATACTTCCATCGAGGCATTAAAGCAGCTTTATACGGATGTTACAGGAAAAGAATCAAATGTGCATAAATATCATGTCATCAGATGGGATGAGCCAAGCAATCTTATTCCTGCGCATTTATACAAAGATGGTTTGAGGCACATTCATCCTGATTCGACTCAGCAGAGAACACTTACAGTTCGAGAGGCTGCAAGACTACAGGGGTTTCCAGATGACTATGAATTTGTGGGGACTCAGGCGGATGCGTATAAAATGATTGGTAATGCTGTTCCACCGATTTTTTCTAAGAAACTGGCAGAAGCAGTTTATGAATTATTATTTAAGAAAGATGGTGAATAAATGCTATTTTATCGAAACTTAGATCAGATTATTTATAACAGAAATCAGCTTCTTACTTGTGATGAATTGGTTGTTATCTCAGGTTATGTAGGACCATCTCCAGTTAGAGAATTAGAAAAGTTACCAATAAAGTCAACTGTGATTTATGGTATGTATGGTTGTGATGGAATTCAAAGAAGCCTTCATAGTGCATTGGTAGCTGCAAATGAAGAATTAAGTAAAGTAAATGTTCTTTACTCCACTATTCCAGTTCATTCAAAATGCTATATTTGGAAGTATAAGGGTGAAGTAAGAAGTGCTTTAGTTGGTTCGGCAAACTTTTCAACAAATGGTTTAACCACACCATTTAAGGAAATTTTAGCCGATGCAACGGTTGATACTTTTGATCCTTTGGATCAGTATATTAAACTAATTATGGAGAAAACAATCTCTTGCTCAGAGGCTCAAGTATCAGAGAATAAAAAGAAAAAGCATAATCCAAACGAAGATATTAATCCAGTAGTATACGATAAAGATGTGTGTTCGATGCCACTATTTGTATATGATAACAATCAACCGGTAGTACCTGATAAAAGTGGAATAAACGTAAGCGCTTATTTTTCTACCGTAAGTGAAAATTAAAAATACCCCGGTCATATTT
>JAKSSF010000021.1 GCA_024403235.1 Lachnospiraceae bacterium
TGAGGCAGAGGTTAGTCTTGCATGGAGTATGGGAATGCTACATGATATAGGCCGTTTTGAACAATGCAAAAGATATGATACCTTTAATGATTCCCAGTCAATTAATCATGCTGAGTTTGGCTGTGAACTTTTATTTGGACAGGATATGCTCATTAAGCGGTTTGGAATTGATGAGGGCTATTATAAATTGATTCATGATGCTATTTTTTATCATAGTTCATACAGGCTTCCGGATGATATGGATGCAGTGGAGGAGAGAGAATAGTGTTTGGGTGGGGTGTCAAGTTCGACATGGCTGGCCAAACCTATGCCGGTTTCGTACTGTTTACTCATTTTCTGCGACCTCGTGGCTGCTTGGTGTATATTGCAACTCCTGTTCCAATGCATACGCAATTTGCAACAGTTTCTGGTCTTCAAAAGCTTTTCCAATCAATTGTGCGCCGATTGGTAATCCATTGTCCGCATCTGAACATGGTAAACAAATCCCCGGTAAACCGGCTAAGTTGACGGCTATGGTATAGATATCTCCTAAATACATCTTTAAGGGATCCTGTAAGCTTTCCCCTAGCTTCGGTGCTACCGTAGGCGCTACCGGTCCTAAAATACAATCATAGGTTTCAAATGCCTTCTGGAATGCCTTTACAATCAAGGCTTTTACACGAAGAGCTTTCAAATAGTAGGCATCATAATACCCGGAACTAAGTACAAAGGAGCCTAACATAATTCTTCGTTTTACTTCTTCTCCAAAGCCCTCAGAACGGGTCTTTTTATACATTTGATGTAAACCCTCATAGTCAGCTGCACGATACCCATATTTTACACCATCAAAACGCTCTAAGTTGGAGCTTGCTTCTGCTGCTGCAATGGTATAGTAAGCAGGAATGGCGTATTCTACCAGGCTTAAGTCAAACTCTTCTACAATGGCACCTCTTGCTTCCAGGGCTTTTGCAGCCTTCAAAATGCCTTCTTTTACCTGCGAATCCAGACCTTCTGTGAAGTAATCTCTAGGTAATCCAACCCTCATGCCCCGAATATCTTTCTCTAACAACGCAGAAAACTCTCTGCTTGGAATGTCTGCAGAAGTACTGTCCTTCCAATCCTTACTGGAAATGGCAGTCAAAAGTGCGGCTGCATCCTTTACATTCCTGGTAATGGGACCAATCTGATCCAAGGAAGAACCATAGGCAATCAGTCCATATCTGGATACGGTTCCGTAAGTAGGTTTCATACCCACTACACCACAATAGCCTGCAGGCTGTCGAATGGAGCCACCGGTATCAGAACCCAATGCCAGGAAACACTCCTTTGCTGCCACTGCCGCTGCAGAACCACCGGAAGAGCCTCCCGGTACATGGTCTGTTCCCCGGGGATTTCTGGTTACCCCAAAGGCAGATGTTTCTGTGGTAGAACCCATGGCAAATTCATCCATATTGGTTTTTCCAACCAAAAGCATACCTGCTTTTTTTACCTGTTCCATTGCGGTAGCGTCGAAAGTAGGACGAAAGCCCTGTAAAATCTTAGAGGCGCAGGTGGTAGGAATATCTTTGGTACAAATATTATCTTTGATAGCAATAGGAACCCCTGCCAAAGGTCCTGTCAATTCTCCTTTTTCAATTTGTGCCTGAGCCTCTTTTGCCTGTTCCATAGCCTGGTCTTTATCCAGATACAAATAACTGTGAATGGTTTCATCCACTTGTTCTATTTGGGAAAACACTGCTTCCATGGCTTCCACAGCAGTGATTTCTTTTTGCTGTATTTTCTCCCCCAGTTCCAGGGCAGATGCTTGTAAAATATCCATAAATTTCTCCTTTTTTATGATATCAAACGGGACGGGAATTCTGATTACCCAATTGTTTTCGGTACCTGATACATGTTTTCCTTGGTGCGTGGTGCATTTGCCAACGCTTCATTGCTGCCATCTCCACCGGTTACAATATCTTCTCTGAAAACATTTCCGCTCTGGAAAATATGACTGGCAGGCTCAATGCCTGTAGTGTCCAGTTCATTCAGTTTATCCATGTAGTCTAACATTCTGCCCATATCCTTTTTTGCCTGCTCCTTTTGTGCCTCTGACAAATCCAGTTTGGCTAAAATGCTTACATATTCAATGGTTTCATCATCAATTAAATGTGCCATACTTACTCCTTTTTGTTTATCTTATCTTTTTACAATTTTTAGGGCTCTAATCTGCTCAAATCTCTTGGGAACAGAGTTGCCTCTCTGACATTATCTTCTCCCAAAATCTTCATAGTCAAACGTTCCAAACCAATACCCAAACCTCCATGGGGTGGCATACCGTGTTTGAATGCCATCAGGTAGTGCTCCATTCCCTCTGTGGTCATGCCGCGACGCTCTATTTTCTCTAACAGCATATCATATTCGTGGATACGCTGTCCTCCTGTTGTGATTTCCAGTCCACCAAGCAAACAGTCGAAGCTTAATGTATAGGTAGGATCTGCCGGGTCATCCATGGCATAGAAAGGTCTCTTTTTGCTGGGATAATGAGTAACAAATACAAAATCTGCATCATATTCTTCTTTGAAATACTGTCCAATCAAAAGTTCCTCTTCCGTCTCCAAGTCGTAAGGGTTTCTAAAAGGTCTGTTGTATTTTTTTGCTACCAATTCTTTGGCTTCATCGAAACGAACAGTGGGGATTTTATCTGCTTTTGGTAAAGTTACATCCAAGATACGAAGTTCTTCCCCATATTCCTCCTGTAACAATTTGATAATACTCTGGAATACACCTGTTTCCATTGCCATAATATCTTCAAAGCTGTCAATATAGCCCATTTCAAAATCCAAAGAAGTATATTCATTCAAATGTCTTTTGGTGTTGTGCTTTTCGGCACGGAAAACCGGAGCTGTTTCAAATACCCTATCAAATACACCCACCATCATCTGTTTATAAAACTGTGGGCTTTGCTCCAAAATAGCCGGTCTGTGGAAATAATCCAATTTGAAAATATTAGCCCCACCTTCTGCTCCCTTGGCACCAATCTTTGGGGTATGGATTTCTGTAAAGCCCTGGCTTGTTAAAAAGCTTCTAAAGCCTCTTACAACACCCTCCTGAATACGGAATTTTGCTCGTTCTCTAATATTTCTTAAAGAAATGGGACGAAGATTTAGGTTGGTTTCCAAAGTAGTATTCATTTTCCATTTACCTACCGGAATAGGAAGAGGTTCTGCTGGTTTTGAAAGTAAAGTCACTTCCTCCACATGTATTTCAAAGCCATGAGGTGCTTTGGGTGCTTCTACTACTTTTCCGGTAAATTCCAGGCAAGCTCCTTCATGTAAATGTTCACATTCCTCTAAATGACTGGTGCTTTCATATACACACTGTAACACACCATCTCTTTTTCGTAAGGTAACAAAATGCACCGTACCCATATTTCGTACAGAATGAACAGCACCATTGACTTTAATGCTTTCCTCACTTCCAATCAATGCCTGTAACTGTGCAATTGTCTTCGTTTCCTTTTCTTTTACGCCTGTTAAAAATTCCATATGCCCTCCTTTTTGTGTCATTCCGGATTCGGATTCCATCCGGAATAACCATTCACATGACTACTGGCAGTTCCTAAAGTAGGAATAAAATAAGAAAACCAGAGGGAACATTTTCTGTTCTCTCTGGTCCAATATTTGTCGCTAGGCTGCCAGAAACAAAAGTTATGTTTCCGGGACGGGAAATATTCCCGCGGTGCCACCCGTATTGAAAGACCTCTTTGTCTTTCCTCTTTCCAAGCATGTAACGTATGCAACTCGGGTTATCCTACTGTCTTTCAAATAACCAGCTCCCAAGTGTTCCCACGATTGTCTTCCGCCAATGGCACTCTCAGTCGGTGATGCCATCTTCCTGTTGTTTCCCTCAATCAGAGTCTTGTTCTTCGCTTTTTACTGAAAAGAATACTATCACAGCGCTTTAATCCTGTCAATAGCCTCTACTGTATTTTCATAACTACCAAATGCTGTTAGGCGGAAATAGGTTTCTCCGTTGGCGCCAAAGCCTGATCCCGGTGTACCAACCACATTGGCTTTTTCTAACAAATAATCAAAGAATTCCCAGCTTGTCATGCCATTTGGTGCTTTCAACCAAATATAAGGTGCATTCACACCACCGGATACAGTATATCCAGCCTCTTTTAAGCCCTGTAAAATGGTAGACGCATTTTTTTGATAATATGCAATCTGTTCCTTTAACTGTGCCTGTCCTTTTTCAGAATACACAGCCTCTCCGGCACGCTGGATAATATATGGTGCACCATTGTATTTGGTACCATGTCTTCTGGCCCATAAACTATGTAAGGTAACATCCCCACATTTCAAATCCTTTGGTACAACAGTGTATCCCAAGCGAACCCCTGTAAAGCCGGCATTTTTAGAGAAAGAATGTAATTCAATGGCACAGGTTCTTGCTCCTTCACATTCGTAAATACTATGTGGAACCTCAGGCTCTACAATATAGGCTTCATAGGCTGCATCATAAATAATCACTGCACCTACGCGGTTCGCATAATCTACCCATTCCTGAAGCTGTGCCTTGGTAATGGTAGCGCCGGTAGGATTATTGGGGAAACAAAGATAAATCAAATCCGGTGTTTCCGTAGGCAATTCCGGTGCAAATCCGTTTTCTGCCAAACATGGCATGTAAATCACATCCTTAAAGTTTTGGGTCAGTTCATCATATTCTCCGGTTCTGCCTGCCATAACATTGGTATCCACATATACGGGATATACGGGATCACATACTGCAATTTTGTTATCTACAGAAAAAATTTCCTGAATATTACCGGAATCGCATTTTGCACCATCCGAAACAAAAATTTCATCTGCCTCAATGGCACAGCCTCTATCTTTATAATCCTTCTGCGCAATCACATTTCTTAAAAATTCATATCCAAGATCCGGTGCATAGCCACGGAAGGTCTCCGCCTGACTCATTTCATCTACAGCACTGTGTAATGCTTCAATAATAGCAGGTGCCAAAGGTTGGGTTACATCTCCGATTCCAAGACGAATGATTTTTTTGTCCGGATTGGCCGCTTCAAAAGCGCGCACTTTTTTTCCAATGGTAGAAAACAAGTAACTACCTGGTAATTTCAAATAATTTTCATTAATTTTGTACATAAACGTTCCTTTCTGTTCTTTATTTTATCATTTGTGTTTTTTATGAATTCGCATATTCCAATGCAGACACGCTTGCGCTCTTTTCAGGCGTAGCAGTACTAAATTCGAGGCAAGCCTCTCATTAAGTGCTGACGCCTTCAAAAGGTCTGCATAAGAATAGCGAATCTTTATAACATTAAATGTCTATTTCCCCTTCAAATACAGTTTCTGCAGGACCTGTCATCCATACCGTATTTTCTTCTCTATCCCAGGCAATCTGCAATTCACCGCCTAATACCTTGACTGTAATGGCTTCCTCTGTCAATCCATTTAAGACACAGGCAACTGCGGTAGCACAACAGCCCGTACCGCAAGCCAGGGTTTCTCCACTGCCTCGCTCCCAAACACGCATTTCCACATGCTTGCTATCTATTACCTTCACAAACTCTGTATTGATGCGCTTGGGAAAAGCAGAATGGTTTTCAAAATAAGGCCCCATTTGCTCTAACGGAAGATCCTTCACTTCATCCAGAAATACAACTGCATGAGGATTACCCATTGATACGCATGTTATTTTATAATCTTTATTTAACTTTTCAACGCTTAAGGTTTCATTGATTACTTTTTCTTTATTCCAATTCACCGGAATGGCTTCTGCTTCCAGAATAGGACTTCCCATATTTACTCGAATATACTTGGCTTTTCCATTTTCAATGGTTAAATCTAAATACTTGATTTGACCACCACTAATGACAGAAAATCTGGTTTTATCAGTAAGCCCCTTATCATACACATATTTTCCAACGCAACGAATACCATTGCCGCACATTTCCGCACGGCTGCCGTCCCCGTTATACATCTCCATTTCAAAATCTGCATCTTCCGATGGGTTAATAAAAATAGCACCATCACTACCAATTCCAAAATGTCTGTCACTGATTCTTCGTACTAGTGCAGGCTTCTCTTCTGCCGGAATATGCTCTGTAAATCCGTTAATATATACATAATCATTGCCACAACCATGCATTTTTGTAAATTTCATTTCTACTCACCTCTATTTCGTTTCTAAAGAAAGATACTATAAACCCTACTTCTGATACATAGCCAATATTTTTTGTGCCGTTTCTACCATATTAGTGCCACTATCCATACTGGTCTTTTGGAGATATCGGTAGGCTTCCTCCTCTGTTCTATGGGTATGCTCCATAAGTAGCAGTTTAGCAGCTACTATCTGGTCCTTTTCCACCAAATCTCTTTGAGTAGGCTGGCTTTTTTTCTTTTTCTTTTGCCTTTCTATGGTATAACACAAATCCTCAATACAGGAAACAAAATCCTCTATTTTTAACGGCATTTCCATCATAATGACATCGGATCCCACATCCATCAAATGATTTCTGGATGCCAGGAGCACAAAGGAAAAGGTGTCAGGCAAATCTGCTTTTATTTCAGAAAACAGCATATCCGGTAATTTATAAGCCGTTACAATGATTCCACTTGTTAAGCCATCTGCATAAGCCAAAGCCTGATGACCGGTGGTGCAGACAGCTGTAACAGAATATCCACTTCGAACCAATAGGTTTTTGATATTTTTGGCATTTTCCAACTTCGGGAAAACGACCAGAATATTTACCACGCTGTCTCACCTCCTTCGCTATTTTTCTTTTATTAAATCTATATATAACTTTAGTATCTATCTAAATATTGCGCCAGTTCCCATTCCGTTACCTGGGTACGATATTGCTGCCATTCCTTATGACGGATATCCACATATCCCTCATACAAATATTCTCCCAGGACCTCTTTCATAAAGTCATCCTTTTGCAGCTCTAAAACAGCTTCTCGCAAGGTTCCCGGTAATTGCTCTATGCCCAATGCTTCCTTTTCAGAATGGCTCATTTCCTGCATATTCTTGGTACAATTCTTTGGTGGCTCTATTTTGTTTTCAATGCCCCATAAGCCTGCACTTAAACAAACAGCCAGTGCCAAATAGGGATTGGCTGCAGGGTCCGGACTCCTAAGCTCTACTCTGGTATGCTCTCCTCTGTCTGTTGGAATGCGAATCAGAGAGGTTCTTAAATTGGTAGACCAGGTAATGTCTACCGGTGCTTCAAATCCAGGCACCAATCGCTTATAGGAGTTGGTTAGAGGATTGGTAACAGCTGTTATGGCTTTAATATGGTGTAAAATGCCACCAATAAAATAGTAGGCTTCCTTGCTGAGCCCATTTTCATCCGCAGTATCTTCAAAAATATTCTTCCCCTCTTTATTGATAGACATATTAATATGCATACCGGAACCGTTCACACCGTATTTAGGCTTTGGCATAAAGGTAGCATGTAATCCATGCTTTCTGGCAATAGTCTTAATTGCCAATTTTAAAGTCATAATACGGTCTGCTGTATTTAATGCCTCTCCGTATTCAATATCAATTTCATGCTGTGCAGGGGCCACTTCGTGATGAGAGCTTTCTACTACGAAATCCATGTCCTCGAGGGTTAACACCATATCTCTTCTGGCATTTTCTCCAAAATCGATAGGGCCACAATCAAAATAGCCTGCTTTTTCCAGGGTTTGAGTGGTAGGCTTTGCATTTTCATCAGTATTAAATAAAAAGAACTCGCATTCCGGTCCCACATTCAGCTCATAGCCCATAGCCTGTGCCTTGGCAATGGTTTTCTTCAACACATTTCTGGGATCTCCCTCAAAAGGAGTATGGTCCGGTCTGTATACATCACAGATAAATCTGGCAACCTTTCCCTGCTGTGGTCTCCATGGGAATATGGTAAAGGTATCCAAATCCGGATACAGATACATATCAGATTCTTCCCTTCTGGTAAAGCCTTCGATGGAAGACACATCAAACCGGCACTGATTATCCAAAGCCTTTCCTAACTGGCTGGATGTAATAGCAACATTCTTCAAATTGCCATAAATATCCGTAAATTGTAAGCGGATAAATTCCACATCCTCCTCTTCCACAATGCGCATAATATCTTCTCTTGTATAATGATTCATAGGGTAACCTCCTTCGAATAGTTCGCCTTTTCTTTCTTTTTGAAAAAAAGCGTCAATACCCCCTGTACTGACGCCTTTGTCTGAATCAGTTTACCTTGTTTTTTGCCTATTTGTCAACTTTTCTTTCTGTTTTTATAAGGAGTAGTCATATTATTTTCTTCCCCTACATACTGATATAAAAAGGTACCTTCTTTCCACTTGGAAAACCAGAAAGAAAAGAGGATTCTATGCGTTCCAAATCAAAAATTGTTGTGTTGCATTTAAAGGAAGTGATTTACACCGGTATATTTATTCTGTTAGGTATTCTGTTTCTTGTGCTGCTATTTCTAATGTTTTCTCCCAAATCCAAAAAAGCCGTCATGGAAACAGAAAGTAGTAGCCAGTATATCCCAGGGAAATACACCACCACTTTAGAATTTAGTGGAAATCTTGCAGATGTAGAGGTGGTAGTGGATCAATCTGCCATTACGGCTATCTCTTTGGAAAATCTGGAAGAAAGTGTTTCTGTCATGTATCCCCTGATGGAGCCTGCCTTAGATTCTATTTCTACCCAGATTTTAGAAACCCAATCCTTGGATAACATTACCTATCCGGAAGAAAGCAAATATACCTCTATGGTACTCTTAAATGCCATCGCCAACTGTTTAGAGCAGGCAAAGCCACAATAAAAAAATACAGAGACCGGAACTTCACTTCCAGTCTCTGCGTTTTTATTTTCTGCGTCTTGCCTTTTTCAAGATTTCTTTTAATTCCTCTACACTAAAGTAATAGTTTGTATTACAGAAATGGCAATTCATTTCAATTTCTTTCCCTTCCGCGATTAAATCCTTGAGTTCCTTTTCTCCAATACTAATCAAGGCTTTTTCCACTCTGGATTTACTGCAGTTGCAGGAGAATTCCACTTCTCTGGTCTCTACGATTTCCGGATCCAAACCTTCTAATAAGGTTTCAATAATTTGTTCCGGATTTTTCCCATCCTCCAACATCTTGGTTACCGAATCTACCTGGGAAAGATTTTTCTCGATTTTATCGATGACAGCATCCTCTGCAAAGGGCATGAGCTGAATCAAAAATCCGCCTGCCTGCTTTACTGTAGCCGTTTCCTTATCCATCAAGACTCCTAAACCTACACTGGAAGGAACCTGTTCACTGGTAGCAAAGTAATAGGTTAAATCTTCCGCGATTTCTCCTGTCTGTAGCTGCACCTGCCCGGAATAGGGTTCCTTCAGCCCCATATCCTTAATGACCCGTAAAAATCCATTCCCAATGGCTCCGGACACATCCAATTTTCCTTTGCTATTGGCAGGAATACGCACATCCGCAACCTTGGGATAGCCTTTCACATGACCACAGGCATCTGCTGTCACCGTAACCCCCTGTAAGGGCCCGTTACCGGATAACTGCAATGTCAAAATATCCTTTTCTCCCTTTAACATGGCACCCATCATGGCCCCGCCGCAAAGCAACCTGCCTAAAGCTGCTGTTACCACCGGGCTGGTACCATGGGCATTTCTGGCATATTCCACCAGTTCTCTGCCTGTCATTGCAAAGGTCCTAACCTGGGCATTTGCTGCGGTTGCTCTTACTATATAATCTTTCATCTATCTATCCTCGTTTTTACTTTGTAAGCTTACTACATTCTTGTGCAATAAAATATACTCTTTCACTGGTTTCTGTTACTGCCTCATGGGTATCTGCATCGATGCATTCCAAAACCTGCAGACCTGCTTTTTGCAATAACCCTTCCATCCGGGTTACCGTATATCCTCTCTGATAGTGGGTTTCCGTAAATTTTCGATAAAGTGGTTCCTCTTCCTGCACAAAAACCGTTACATCATACTGGTTAATCTGTGTCATGGGATCATAGTAGTTTTCCCAAATAAAACTGCAGTCTTCTCGATTTTCCGCAATACAACTGTCTCCAATCACATACTCATACTTGTAGTTTGTATTAAAATCAAAGACAAAAATCCCTCCCGGGTCCAGGTAATTATTGACCAAGCGAAAGGTTTGTAGCACATCCTCTTCTTCCAGCAGATAATTGATGGAATCACAGACACTTACCACAGCCTTTACGGTACCGTAAAGTTCAAATTCACGCATATCCTGCAATAAATAAAGGATTGTAAAATCCCCTTCCTCCTGCTTTTCCATAGCAATAGATAACATATCCTGGGAAACATCCACTCCAATCATGTCATACCCTGCCTGAGCCAAAAGTCTGGTCAGTGTGCCTGTACCACAGCCCAAATCCAGAACCAAATCAGAAGTGTTTACCCCATATTTTGCAAAACAGGTCTGAAGAAACTGAGCCCACTGTGCATAGGGGGTTTCATCCATAAAAATATCGTATACTTCGGCGAAATCGGAATAGGCTTCCATCCTACTATCGTCCTTTCAAATAGGTTTCTAAAAATGCTAGTAAGGTATCCATTTCTGCATCTGTACCTATGGTAATTCTTAAATAGTTATCAATTCTTGGCTTCTTAAAATAACGCACATAAATATGTGCCTGCTTTAAGGCCTCAAATAACTCTTCTGCAGGAACAGATTTATGGGTTGCAAAAATAAAATTGCTGGTAGAATCGGGGAAAGAAAAGCCCAATTCCTGCAGTGCTTTCTTGGTTCGTTCTCTGGTGGTAATTACCTTTTGTACCATTTCTTCAAAATACCGGTTATCCTGCACACAGGCAACGCCCGCAGCAATGGAAGTACGATTCATGGTATAGGAATTGAAGGAAAACTTCACTGCATTTAAGTAACCAATCAACTTCTTATTTCCAAAGGCATAGCCAATACGCATACCTGCCAAAGCGCGAGATTTGGAAAAGGTCTGTACCACAAGAAGATTCTCATATTTTTCTAGTAACGGAAGGGCAGAAGAACCACCAAAATCTACATAGGCTTCGTCCACAATTACCACAGAATTGGGATTATGCTGCAAAATATCCTCAATAAACCCTAAGCCCTCTCCAATCCCTGTAGGTGCATTGGGATTGGGGAAAATAATACCACCATTTTCCTCGTAGTAATCCTCTTTTCGCATATGAAAATTTTCATCTAAAGCTTTTGTTTTGTATGGAATACGGAATAAATCCGCCCATACATCATAAAAGGAATAGGTGATGTCTGGGAACAAAATCGGTTTTTCAGAATGGAAAAAGGTTAAAAAGGCATTGGCAATCACATCATCGGAACCCACTCCCACAAACACCTGCTCCAACTCCACCTGATAGGCATCTGCCAAGGCTTGCCGTAAATCCACTACTGCCGGATCCGGGTACAGGCGCAAACTGTCTAAAGAAACATCCTGTAGGGCCTGCAACACCTTGGGACTGGGTGGATAGGGAAATTCGTTGGTATTTAGTTTGATTTTATTTTCATCCTTCGGCTGTTCCCCTGGTACATAAGGAACCACCTGTCTAATATTCTGCTCCCACATAGCATATCCTCTTTTCTTCCGGTTAAAAACTATCATTAAAAAAGGTACATTTTATTCCAAAATGTACCTTGTAAGTATACTATGTGTTTCTTTAAGTTGCAATGTAGTTTTCTACAATCATCTCTTCCTCAATTTGCACCGTAACTGCCTGTTCTTTTGCAAAACGGGTTTCTAATTGGTTTTCCCCATGTCGTTTTACAAAAGCCTTGGAGGGAATCAGTTTAAAGCGGGTTGTATCTGTTTTTTCTACCATAGACTTGGAAATATTCACCAAATACAGCGTCTCCTTTTTCCCAATCCATCTACGTCCCAAATACCCATATTTCTCTTCCCCTTTATAGCCATATACCCGAATTGTCTTGTAAAAGAAAATCCAAAGGAAAAACAAAATGACTAAGAGTAAAAGGCATAGGCAAAGAAGCAACAGCCCCAATAGTCTCCAGTTCCATACCCTTTTCACCTCTTCTGTGGGTTTTGTGCCTTGAATATTCTGTTGTGTCTTTTTTTCCAACACCGGTAGTTCCACTTTCGGTGTTTCTACTTTGGGCTGTTTCAGAGGTATATTGGAAAATGCTTTTTCCACCGGTTCTGTCTTTGGCATTTTTTTCGCCTTCGGTACCATCGATACCTTCGTAAGGGGTAAAATAGTAACATATCGGTATTCCACCAAATCCACATTATCTCGTACCATTACCAGATATGTCCCCGGTCCATCTATTTGCCAACGATTGACTCTTACCCAGGTTTTTCCTCCATCGAAGGAATAGGGTGTTTCCGGTAATCCGGATTCATAATCTATGGCATTTACCTGCAAATAAGCGGTCTCTCCTACTGCCAATTGATCCTTTTCTACTATTACTTCCATCCAGGGCGTTATATCATCAATGTAACGAATTTCTCCATCATAAATAGTAATATTATCATACAAATCTCGACACCAGACCCGTATTACTTGATTTTCTGCATGCCACTCTTCTGTACGATCCACCCAGTTTTTTCCTGCATCATAGGAAATAAAGGCTCCCGGAAGGCCAACGCCGGGACGGCCATTTTCCTGCAAATCCTCTACAATAAATTTGATTTTTACAGGACCTCTGGTCCAGCCTGCTGGTTCCACAACATGTGTTACCTTTGGGCCAATCGTATCAATATTCGAAATTACCACCTGTGTTTTTCCAATATTCCCTAATATATCTCTGGTCCAAATCTCATAGGTACCATTTTTTGTTACTGTAAGATTCGCTATTGCACTCCAGGTGAGTCCTCCATCAGTAGAATAAGGCAAAGGATCCATCCCACAGCCATCACTGCCGTCTGGTTGTAAATCCTTGGCTTCAAAATAGAGGGTATTTTCTCTTACATTTACTTCTTCACTATATTGGATGTTGGTAAAAGTAGGACCACTTTTATCGATGTTAGTGACTTGCTTTTCGATTTGAAATAGATTACCAAGAGCATCTTTGACTTGAATGTGTATGTTGCCGCTATCTGTAATTACCGCTTCCGGTTCTGCTTGGAAAGTTTCTCCTCCATCGAAGGAGAACGGGGCATCTGCCAAACCACAGCCTTCTGTTCCATCGGGCTGTAAATCTCTGGGATTTAAGATGGTTAAAGTAATATCCTCTTTGGTCCATTCTGTGATAGATTGGGAAAACCCATCAATTTGTGGCATAGTATGATCAATGTTTCGAATATCCATTGTAGCAATCGCACTACCGGTATCAGTATTGGCGTCTGCTACAAGCTGTAAACCGACCGTCCCATTCTCTGTAACCAAATACTCCCGCTCTGCTACCGGACTTCCTCCATTCCATCGAAAAGGGGTATCCGAAACTGCCATACCATCTGTCTCGTAAGAACCGGTAAGAATCACCTCTGTGGTCCAACCCGTAGGGCTTTTTTCCAAGTAAATTGTTCCTACCTGAACACCACCTTTCCCACAAGTCAAATAATGCTCTGTGTAGGTTCTGGTTGAAGTGGTGGAATGATAGCACTTTCTTCCACTTTGATCCCCGGAATAACCAGCCCCACAGCCACTGCATTGTGAACTGTCATAGTCCGGAAAATAAATTAAAGTTCCATTACAGGGGATTTCAATGGTTTCCGTTCTTTGCCTGCTGCCTCCATAGCATCCGCCTCCCGAACCGGAGCTTCCCGTATGAGCATGATACACAGGTACAGAAACAGTAGCTGCTTCTGCATGTGTCTCCACGGTCTGCAAGAAAACGAAAAGGAAAGCGCATAGTAAGGCTGAAATAAAATATTTGAATCTCATAATTTCCTCCAAAAATATGCAAAAAGACACTGTCTCCTAAATTTAGGAAACAGTGTCAGTCTATTCTTTTTGTTCTATTTTTGCAGGTAGGTTTATTATAGGGAACTTATCTTGATTTGTCCACCTTTTTATCAATATTCAGTAAAAAGTTTTTTCAAATAATCCTTATCCCTCTGTAGGTTTTGTATTTATCCACTTCAAATACCCATTAATAAAGGTATCTAAACCGCCATCCATGACAAGATCCACATTGCCGGATTCTACATTGGTTCGATGATCCTTTACCATGGTATAGGGTTGGAATACATAGGAACGGATTTGATTTCCCCAGCCGATTTCTGTCACTTCCCCACGAATATCGGACAGTTTTTCTGCATTGGCTTCCTGTTTTAGCAGATACAGTTTAGCCTTTAACATCTGCATCGCCTTGTCCTTATTCATATGCTGGCTTCGCTCATTCTGGCACTGCACCACAATGCCTGTGGGCAAATGAGTAATACGAATAGCAGAAGAAGTTTTATTGATATGCTGACCACCAGCGCCACTACTGCGGTAGGTATCGATACGCAAATCCTTTTCCTCAATTTCTACTTCCAAATCCTCTTCAATATCCGGCATAACATCTAAGGATACAAAGGAAGTTTGGCGTTTTCCTTGGGCATTAAAGGGCGAAATACGCACTAAGCGATGAACCCCTTTTTCCGATTTCAAATAGCCGTACGCATTTTCACCGTTTACCTGAAAGGTGATGGATTTAATCCCGGCTTCATCTCCATCCAGAAAATCCAACACATCGATAGAAAAGCCTTTTTTCTCTGCCCATCTGGTATACATACGATAGAGCATGGACGCCCAGTCACAGGACTCTGTTCCTCCTGCACCCGCATTTAATTTCAAAATAGCATTGTCCTTATCAAATTCACCGGACAAAAGAGTCTGAATACGAATATTCTCCAGGGTTTCAATAAAGGAATCCAGTTCGCCACGAATTTCTTCTACTAAATCTGTATCCTCTTCTTCATATCCCATTTCAATCAAGGTTTCAATATCCTCATATTGCTGCAGTAAATCCTGGCAAATCTGGGTACTGTCCTTTAGGTTCTTTAATTCCTTCATTTTCTGATTGGAAAGGGTGGGGTCATCCCAAAAGCCGGGAGCTTCCATTTCCATTTCCAATTCTTCCACTCGCTTAGCCTTACTATCTAAGTCAAAGTGAATCCCTCACTTCCGCTAATGGAGTTTTATAAGACTGTAGTTCTGTTTTCATCTGGTCTAATTCTACCAATTAACTTCACCTACTTTCTATTTCTAATTCTCTTCCTGTTCTGGATTTTCCTGCAGGCTATGCATTTCTGCCACAGCACTGTTTATACTTTTTACCACTGCCGCAAGGACATGGAGAGTTAGGATAAATCTTTGCTTCTGCTCTCTTTACCGGTCCTTTTTGTAAACTGTCATCCTTATTGGTTCCGGTTACTTTGGCTACCTGTTCTCTTTCTACCTTCTGTTCTACACGAATGTGTAACAGCAGTTTTACGGTATCTTCCTGGATACCTGCAGTCATGCCATCAAACATGTCATAGCCGCTCATCTTGTATTCAACCAAAGGATCTCTCTGTCCATAGGCCTGTAAACCAACACCCTGACGAAGCTGATCCATATCATCAATATGAGCCATCCATTTTCTATCAATTACCTTCAAAAGAATAACACGCTCTAACTCCCTGATTGCTTCCGGTTCCGGGAACTCTGCTTCTTTTGCTTCATAGAGCTTCACAGCTTCTTCCTTCAGCTGCTGCTTCATGGCATTTTTCTTTAATTCCTTGATACGCTCTTTGGTAATAGGAGCCAATGGAATAATGGGCCGAAGCAAGGCATCCAATTCCTGGAAATTCCATTCGTCGCTGTCGCCGTCGTCTCCAATCACCGTATCTACTGCATTTTCCACAATATCTGTAATCATCTTGTAGATCACATCACGCATACTTTCTCCGTCTAATACACGAAGTCTTTCTGCATAAATAATTTCACGCTGTTCGTTCATTACCTGATCGTATTCTAACAGATTCTTACGAATACCGTAGTTATTGCCTTCAATCTTCTTCTGGGCAGTTTCAATGGCATTGCTTAAAGCCTTATGCTCAATTTCCTGATTCTCCGGAATACCTAATGCATTAAACATGGTAATCAAACGCTCTGAACCAAACAGACGCATTAAATCGTCTTCCAGGGAAATATAGAATTTAGATTCACCCGGATCTCCCTGACGACCGCTTCGACCACGCAGCTGATTATCGATACGTCTGGACTCGTGACGCTCTGTACCGATGATTTTCAAACCACCTAAGGCTCTGGATTCTTCGTCCAGTTTAATATCGGTACCACGACCGGCCATATTGGTGGCAATGGTAACCGCCCCGTGAATACCTGCATCGGCTACAATTTCCGCTTCCATTTCATGGAACTTCGCATTCAATACCTTATGCTGGATACCACGTTTATTTAGCATCTTACTTAATTCTTCAGAAGCTTCAATGGTAATGGTACCAACCAAAACCGGCTGCCCCTTTTCATGGGCTTCTTCTACTGCATTACAAATCGCATACAACTTTTCTTTTCTGGTTTTATATACTGCATCCTGTAAATCTTTTCTGGCAACCGGTCTGTTGGTAGGAATTTCTACAACATCCATGCCATAGATATCACGGAATTCTTTTTCTTCTGTCAAAGCAGTACCGGTCATGCCGGCCTTCTTCTCAAATTTATTAAAGAAGTTCTGGAAAGTAATGGTTGCTAAAGTTTTGCTTTCTCGTTTTACCTTTACATGCTCTTTGGCTTCAATGGCCTGATGTAAACCGTCGGAATAACGACGTCCCGGCATAATACGACCGGTAAAGGAATCTACAATCATAACCTGGTCATCTTTTACCACATAATCCTGGTCCCTAAACATCAAATTATGGGCACGCAAGGCTAAAATAATATTGTGCTGAATTTCCAGGTTTTCCGGATCTGCCAGGTTTTCAATACGGAAGAACTGTTCTACCTTCTTCACACCTTCTTCTGTCAGATTTACCAATTTATCCTTTTCATTCACAATAAAGTCGCCAGTTTCTTCCTGCACAATGCCCATGATGGCATCCATTTTGGACAGGTCCTCCATATCGGCACCACGTTTTAACTGACGAGCCAAAATATCACAAGCTTCATACAGCTTGGTAGATTTTCCGCTTTGTCCGGAAATAATCAAAGGGGTTCTGGCTTCATCAATCAATACAGAGTCCACCTCATCGATGATGGCATAATGTAAGCCACGAAGTACCAGCTGTTCTTTGTAAATGACCATGTTATCACGCAAATAGTCGAAGCCCAATTCGTTGTTGGTCACATAGGTAATATCGCATTTATACTGCTCCTTACGCTCTTCGGAGGTCATGCTGTTTAAAACCACACCAACCTTCAAGCCTAAGAATTCATGTACCTGACCCATCCACTCCGCATCACGCTTTGCCAGGTAATCGTTTACTGTGACAATATGCACGCCCTGTCCTGCCAAAGCATTCAGGTAAGCAGGCAAAGTAGAAACTAAGGTTTTACCTTCACCGGTTTTCATCTCTGCGATACGGCCCTGGTGTAAAATAATACCACCAATCAACTGTACCTGATAATGCTCCATGTTAAGGGCACGCTTTGCAGCCTCTCGCACAGTGGCATAGGCTTCCGGCAACAAATCATCCAAAGTTTCCCCTGCTGCCAGTCTGTCTTTATATTCTTTGGTTTTCCCTTTTAATTCTGCATCGGATAACGCCTGCATGGTAGGACGAAGTGCTTCAATCTGCTCTACAATAGGCATAATACGCTTTAATTCTCGTTCACTGTGGGTTCCAAACATTTTGTCAAAAAGACCCATTCTATTTTTCCTCCTTATTCTGCCAATTTCCCAAAAGAAAACTTGACACAAATAATAGGAAATTATAGCACTTTTTTCCATCTTATTCAACCTTACCAAAAGCCCCAAACCATTAACATTTTGTAAAGGTTTTGAAGATTTTGTGAACTTGTTTTTTTTCTATCTAAGTGCTATCATTGTTTTAACTGGGCAAATCCCAAAAATTTAGCAAAATGAGGTATGGACAAATGAGTAAAAGTTTTGACGATTTAATTGCCAAAGTCAATAGCTGCGGCATGAAAAAAGTAGCAGTCGGTGTGGCACAGGATGCGCACGTATTAGAGGCTGTTTCTGTAGCAAAAGAACGTAACATCGCAGATGCCATTTTGGTTGGTGATGAAGCCAAAATTAAAGAAGTAGCTGCTTCTATCAATGTAGATGTCAGCAGATTCCAGATTATCCATGAAGAAGATCCTTACACAGCAGCATTAAAGGCTGTAAAGCTGGTACATGACGGCGATGCTGACATGTATATGAAGGGTGTTTTGGATACCAAATCCTTCTTAAAAAGTGTATTGGATAAAGAAGTTGGTTTAAGAAGCGGCAATCCACTTTCCCATGTGGCTGTATTTGAAGTACCTACTGTAGATCATTTATTATTCTTAACAGACGTTGCTTTTATTCCTTATCCTACATTGGAAGATAAAGTACACATTATCGAAAATACTGTAACTGTAGCAAAGGCTTGCGGTATTGATATGCCTAAGGTTGCTCCACTTGCAGCAGTAGAAATTGTAAATCCTAAAATGCCTGCTACTGTAGAAGCAGGAGAACTTACCAAGATGAACGACGAAGGTCAGATTACCGGTTGTATCGTAGACGGTCCTCTTTCTTTGGACTTGGCTATCGACAAAGAAGCAGCTGCTCACAAGGGTGCTGAAGGCAGAAAAATCGTTGGGGATGCAGATATCTTATTATTCCCTGATATTCATGCCGGCAACTTGGTTTACAAATGTATCGTTCATACAGCAGAATTCAAAAATGGTTGTATCTTAACCGGTACTACTGCTCCTGTTATTTTAACCAGCCGTTCTGATTCTTGCGAAACCAAAGTAAATTCCATTGCACTGGCAGCTGTTGTTGCAGAAGCAATGAAAAATTAATCTATTTTCAAAAGGAGAATTTATTATGTCTATTAAAAGTTTAATTATCAATCCCGGTTCTACCTCTACTAAAATCGGTGTGTTCGAAGACGAAACCTTATTATTTGAAGAAACCTTAAGACATTCTACAGAAGAAATCGCACAGTACGATACTATCGTAGATCAAAAAGATTTTAGAAAAGAAATTATTACCAACCTGTTAAAGGAAAAAGATTTCGATATCAACTCCTTAGGCATGGTAGTTGGCCGTGGTGGTATGTTAAAACCTATCCCAGGTGGTACTTATGCTTGTACAGATGCTTTGATTGAAGATTTGAAGGTTGGTGTACAGGGACAGCATGCTAGTAACTTAGGTGGTATTTTAGCAAAAGAAATCGCTGATTCTATTGGCGTTCCTTCCTTCATCGTTGACCCTGTTGTTGTTGATGAGCTGTGTGATCAGGCTAGACTTTCCGGTGTGCCGGAGCTTCCCAGAACTTCAGTGTTCCATGCATTGAACCAGAAAGCAGTTGCAAAACGTTACGCAAAAGAAACCGGCAAAGACTATAATTCTTTGAATTTAGTTGTTGTGCATATGGGTGGTGGCGTTTCTGTTGGTGCTCACTTAAATGGACAGGTTGTAGATGTATTTAACGCATTAGACGGTGACGGTGCTTTCTCTCCCGAGCGTGCCGGTGGTGTTGCCAGCGGTCGTTTGATTGAAATGTGCTTCTCCGGTAAATACACACAGAAAGAAGTTTACAAAAAATTCGTAGGAAACGGTGGTTTCAATGCTTATGTTGGAACCAATGATATGCGTGAAGTAGAAAAGATGATCGATGCAGGAGATGCAAAAGCCCAGGCTGCATTTGATGCTTTTGTATTCCAGGTATCCAAAGATATCGGTGCTATGGCTACTGTATTAAAAGGTAAAGTAGACCAGGTGGTTGTAACCGGTGGTATCGCTTACGACAAGAAAGTAGTTGCTGCTTTGAAGGACGCTTGTGAATGGATTGCTCCTTTCACTGTATATCCCGGTGAAGATGAATTACTTGCTTTGGTTCAGGGCGGTTTACGCGTTATGAACAAAGAAGAGGCTGCAAAAGAGTACTAAGATTTTTAGTAGCTAATTTGTAGGACTGAAAAAATAGATTATCAATATTTGTCTGTAAAAAAATGAAGCGTAGTGGTTTTTGACCACTACGCTTTTTTTAGATGCAGTTCTATTTCTCTGCTTTTTTCCGAAAGATCTCTTCAAAAGCTTCTTTGAAAGGAGCTCTAGCCACGCCGTATTCTGTAACAATACCGGTAATCAACGCATGATCTGTTACATCAAAAGCAGGATTAAATACTTTCACTCCTTCCGGTGCCATTCGCTCTTTGTACCACATTTCTGTTACTTCTTCCGGTTTTCTTTCTTCAATGGGAATCAAATCCCCATGTTCTAAACTCATATCAATAGTAGAAGTGGGCGCACATACATAGAAAGGAACATTGTACTGCTTTGCCACAGCGGCTACCACACTGGTGCCGATTTTGTTGGCGGTGTCACCATTGGCTGCTACTCTGTCACAGCCCACAAATACAGCCTGGACCCAACCCTTTTTCATTACCATAGCAGACATATTATCACAGATTAATGTAACATCTACACCAGAAGAATGGAGCTCATAAGCGGTTAATCTGGCACCCTGCAATAAAGGTCTTGTCTCATCTGCGAACACATGGAAGTTGTAGCCTCGCTCCTGACCCAGATAAATGGGTGCTGTAGCGGTACCATATTTGCTTGTGGCAAGCTGTCCTGCATTACAATGGGTCAAAATACCGTCTCCGGGCTTTACTAAAGACAAGCCATATTCCCCAATCATTTTGCAAACCCAGGTATCCTCTTCTTTGATAGCAAGAGCTTCTTTTTCCAGAATCTCTAAAAGTTCCTTATGGGGCTTATCTTGATTGGCTACACAAACCTGATCCATACGGTTTAAAGCCCAGGACAGATTTACTGCTGTCGGTCTGGAGCTGTCCAAATACTTCTTCTGCTCTGTGAATTTTTCGTAAAATAAAGCGAATTCCTCTTCTTCTATCTGGGTTGCCAATATGTAAATGCCAAAGGCTGCAGCCACCCCAATGGCCGGTGCTCCACGAACCTGTAGCAGATAAATAGCATCCCATATTTCTTTTGCAGTAGATAAACGAATGATTTCTGTACTGTAAGGAAGTTTCGTTTGGTCTATTATTACTAGTTCCTTGGTCTGAAGATCTATATCTACCGTTTCATAGTCCATGATAGTCTTTTCTTGCATGGTATATACTCCTCTTTACTAATATATTATATGATTGCATATGTTTTTATATAATGTAGTTTTAATATTTTACTTTTCTCTAAACTGTTATATCCCCAAAGGCAGCATTCGTCGCCTTACATAAATCCTCCGGAGACAGTTTCAGTTGCATACCTATCTTGCCTCCACTAACATAAATCTGTTCAAAGTTCTTGGCCTGGTTTGCAATCACCGTAGGATATTGCTTCTTCATGCCGATAGCAGTGCAACCTCCGCGCACATAGCCGGTAATCTGATTGATATCCTTTACATGAATCATTTCTAAGGACTTTTCTCCCACCAACCTGGCTGCATTTTTCAGATGCAGTTCTTCTGCGATAGGAATCACAAACACATAATAGTTTTTACTGTGTCCCATTGTTACAAGGGTCTTAAATACTTGTTCATAGGGTAGACCCAGTTTATCTGCGGTTTGCATCCCATCGATAAATTCTTCACATTCATAAGACTGATGCTCAAAGGAAATCTTCATGCGCTCTAAGCTTCGCATCGCATTGGTCTTTACTTCTTTTGTTTTTGCCATTTCTGCCCTCCAGACTTATATAAAAATCACAATTGAGTAAATTCATATTGAGTTACCATTCAAGTTTGAAAATATATTTTCCAACTATTTCATTCCATAAAAAGTCTGATATAATTTCTCAAGTCTTTCTGGTTAAAACTTATCTACATAGTCTGTGCCGGTTTCGCCCTGAAACTTTTCCAGATATTTTTCAGGTTCATCCATCATTTTTAACATGGTATCAAAGGCCATCAGAACCATCTTATCGCCGTTTTCTTTCATATCATAAAGACCACGGTCCATAAAAGCTTTAAAATGATCTATTTGCCAAATCATAATATCCACAACGGTAATGCCACTGACATTTACCTTACAAGGGAAATTACCGGTCAGACGATAGACCTCAAACTCCTCATAAACCGCTTCTTTAGCTATTAATCTGTTCCAAAAATCAGATACAAATTCTTCCGGCTCTCCACTATAATAACAAAGAGATCGTACAAATTCGTAGGTTTCTTTTGTAGGGTTTATCATCGTCTTCTCTCCGCGTCAATTCTGTTTTATGTAAACCAGGTGGCTACCAACCGATAACCACCTAATAATAGCACTTATTTATCTCATGCCATTTACGACTTTATATTTGTTTAGCATTTCTGCATGGTTCTGTTCTTCTACCTGGATATCTGCCAATAATTTTCGGATATCCGAGTTATCAAACACAAAAACATCTGTGTTATATTCAGAAGATACCATCTTCTCTGTGGCAATACAGTCTGTAGCCAAGAAACAGTCATCCATTTTTTCCTGACACTTGCTGTTTTGCTTATAGGTTGCCTGTGGAGCATATTCTTTTCCTGCAAGATCATTGCAATCACAGGCGGGCACCTTTCCTTTCAAAACCTGTCCCAAAGAATCGTAATGGGTACGTTCATTCATTTCCAAGGTTTGAAATAAATCCTTTAACACAGGATCATTAGCCTGTTCCCCATATTTGTGATATTTTGCTTCACACTGTTGTTCCTGGGTACGCAAATCCTCAATGGCTGCTTTTTCTTTTTCTTTTAAAATCATTTGCTGTCCATCCTTTCTTCCTAAAACTTCTTCTCATATATTTGGAAACATTTTGTTTCAGAAGTTAGTATGGACAGGATTATTATATCTTATTCTAAATCATTTGGCGGATACACCACAACGAAAAAATACGAAGTATTTTTGAGTCTGGCTCTGAACAATTACTGTATAGTCATTCTTTCTAAAATCTCATCTACGATATGTTTTGCCACATCGTCCTTGGACATAATTTCCAATTCCTTTACTTCATCCCTGGTAATAATGGTAACCACATTGGTATCTGTACCAAAGCCGGCTCCCTGCACCTTTAAATTATTGGCTACAATCATGTCTAGATTTTTCTTGGCAAGTTTGGCCTGAGAATTTTCCAACATATTTTCTGTTTCCATGGAGAAGCCACACAAGAATTGTTTGGTCTTGCGTTCTCCCAATGCTTTCAAAATGTCATCTGTTCTTTCCAATTGGATGGACAAGTCGCCATCTTTTTTCTTCACCTTTTCTTCCGCTGGATTGGTAGGTCTGTAATCTGCCACAGCTGCAGCCTTGATAATAATATCCTGCTCCGGGAAATGTTCTAATACAGCATCGTACATTTCCTTTGCAGAAGTAATATTCACAACTTTTACAAACATAGGCGGTTCGATTGCAACTTTTCCGGTAACCAAAGTAACCTCTGCCCCACGAAGCATGCAATGTTTCGCAAGGGCATATCCCATTTTTCCGGTGGAATGGTTACTGATAAAACGAACCGGATCAATTTTTTCCATAGTAGGGCCTGCGGTTACCAATACTTTTTTCCCTACCATGTCTTTTTCACAGGCACATTCCCGTAAAATATACTGCAGCAATACCGTTTCAGAAGGCATTTTCCCGGCGCCAATATCACCACAAGCCAAATAGCCACTATCTGGTGTAATAACCTCCATACCATAGCTTTGGCATTTTTTAATATTGTCCTGTAAAATAGGATTTTCATACATCTGAGTATTCATAGCCGGAGCCAGGATTTTTTTACATTTGCAGGCAAGCACCGTGGTGGTAAGCATATCATCTGCAATACCGTTTGCAATTTTTCCTATTACATTGGCAGAAGCAGGGGCTATCAATACCACATCCGCCTTCTTTGCCAAGGCAACATGCTCTACACTATATTGAAAATTCCGGTCAAAGGTATCAATCAAACATTTATTATTGGTTAATGTCTCAAAGGTAATGGGATTGATAAAATTGGTGGCATTTTCTGTCATAAGGACAGTCGTATCTGCATGTAATTTTTGCAGCATACTAGCCAGATTTGCAATTTTATAGGCTGCAATGGAGCCTGTCACTCCCAAAACAATGGTTTTTCCTTTTAACATAACTTGATGCTTCCTCTCTGTTCCGATTCTCTTATGCTTCCTGGTTTTTGTCGTAAATAATTTTTAGCCCTTTTAATAATAAATCATCATCGACTATAATGTCTTTTTTACACAACGGAATAACTGTGTGAGCCAAACCACCGGTTGCTACCACTTTTGCAGAATAGCCAAGTTCTTCCTCCATTCGCTCAATCATGCCATCAATCTGAGAAGCAGCCCCAAGCACCAGACCGCTTTGCATACAATCAATGGTATTTTTCCCAATCACTCGCTTGGGTGTTTCCAGGCTGACACGATAGAGCTGTGCTGCATTGGACGCAAGGGCTTCCATGGATAAACGAACCCCCGGAGCAATGATGCCTCCAATATAATTCTTTTCTTTGTCAATTACAGATATGGTAGTTGCAGTTCCCATATCAATAATTAGGAGTGGAGCCCCGTATTCCTGAATTCCGGCCACCGCATCCACAATCATGTCACTACCTACGGTTTTAGGGTTGTCCATTTTAATATTCAAGCCGGTTTTGATACCGCTGCCTACAATCAAGGGCGCTTTCCCCACAATTTTTCTTACCGCTTCTGCCACCGCATTTAAGGACGGCGGTACTACGGAAGAAATGATAGCTCCCTGAATTTTATCTATATCAATATTATAAAGCTCCAATACGGTTTTAAAGCCCATGGCATACTCTAATGCCGTTTTGGACTTATCTGTAGAAAGGCGCTCTACAAAATAGGTTTTTTCATCATCAATACAACCAATCACAATATTGGTATTTCCCATATCTATTGCAAGAATCATACTGTTTTTCTCCCTAATTATTTTCATTTTAATGTGTTTTGCATTTGCTTTTTTCAACATAAACACATCCATCAATATTGTATAGTATTCCTTTTTCAAACTCAAGAAATTGGATTTATTTTCTTACGCTTTTCGCAAAATATCTACGATGTGTGCCCCTGCCCCCAATAAATCCGGTCTTTCACAGGTAGCCAACTGGTACTGCAAAAAGATTTGGAATTCTTCTTCCGATAACTGATTTAGGAATGGCCGCATATAATCTGCAGGTCCATCGGGAGACAGGATTTTGATTCTTTCTAACTGTACGGCAGTTCTATATCTGTCAATATCCTCCAGACGCACATAATCATACAAATCCTCCGGTGCGGACATACTATGAAAGTCCTTGGTCAAACGATTTTGCTCCATACATTCTAAAATATGTCGTTCTTTAAAGGCATAGGTCAATACGCCGTATTCATTCATCACATAGGCCACCAAAATAATCCCACCAGATCTTGTGACCCGTTTTGCTTCTGAAAGAGCCTTACACTTATCTTCTTCCGTAAAAAGATGGTACATAGGGCCAAATAGTAGAGTTACATCAAACTGCTCTGATTCCAGTTTCTTTAACCGCAATGCATTTCCCTGCATTGCCTTTACGTTGCTACCCTTTTTCTTTAAAATCCCCAGATTATACTTTACCAACTCTACGGCTGTTACATCATAGCTCTCCTCTGAAAGGGGTACACTGTATCTGCCGGTACCGGCTCCGATATCCAGGATTTTGATTTCTGAGGGTTCTTTTCCGGTTTCTGAACGAATGCTTTCCAGCATTTTTTGTATATAGTGATAGGTAACCTGAAACTCTACCTGTCCATGGCGGGAGTCCAGTCTTTTTTCTTCATTAAATTTGTTGTAATACTGTTCTAATTCTGTCATGTTTCAAATTTACTTTCTACAAAATAACTGCCTGCCATACATCTACAGAACATACTGTATTGTATCTATTTTTATCCCTATTAGTGATGCAGCAAATCTTCTTTTAGCATATAAAAAGTAAAAGTTCCGGTTGCATATAGCTTCTTCTTTTCATCACGTATTTCTGCTTTGTATACACTTACCTGCTTTCCCTGTCGCACCATAATCGCTTCACAGGTATAGGTACCTTCTTCCTGCACCGGTGATAGATAGTTCATGGAGCCGTCTATTGTAGATGCCATCGTTCCAAAGCTACAGGCTGCAAAACCGGTAATGATGTCCGCTATGGAATACAACACCCCACCATGCATGGAACCATAGGGATTCAATAATTTTTTATCATATTGAAAGGTACCTACCAAATTTCCGGGCTCCAGTTTTATAAATTGAATACCCAGATGCTGCATAAAAGGGTTTGTCTGCAAAATATAGGCTAATTTTTGTTCTAATATTCCTCTTGTATCCATGATGTCCCCTTCTCATTGTCTTTATTCCGTCAAAATGCAATTGAAAAACTAAAAAACGCCTCACCTGTCTGACCCCAGGTGAGGCTGGCTTCATAAGAAACTAAAAAACATCATCGGGAACATCCACTTTGGAATGGGTGCCCTTCTCTTATCAATGTACCATATACATTTTGATCAGACAATGGAATTCATTATTTTTATACTTCAATCTTTTTTACATAAACGCATTCAATAACAAAATACCGCCAGATACAATCAATAAAACATACACTAATTTTAAGAATGTCTCCTGTTTGATCTTATGGCTAATCTTATTTCCAATCCAAATGGCTGCAAATACGGGAAGGATAGACATACCTGCCAGTTTCATAACATACCCTGTATACATACCTTGACGGAACATATTCCACATCAGATAAATGTTTAATACGGCCCAGATGGAAGAAACTGTCGCACGAAACTCTCTCTTATCCTTCATTGCAGTGGTTGCATACAGTGCTAAAAATGGTCCTCCACTGGTAAACATTCCCTGCATCACACCGGACATAAGCAGTGCGATATAGGAATAGGGTGTCTTTAAATCTTTGCTGTTTTTTCGCAGTAGTTTATCCACACCTATGGCAACTACAATCAAGCCATACACAATCATCAAAATCTTTGTAGGCAATCTGTCAAATAACCAAATGCCGGGAATCATACCCAGAATCATAAAGAACAGCATAATCCCCAATTTTTTCGGATTGATATATTTTAAGTTTTGTACTGTTACAATTATGGTTACCAGCCAAAGGATCATGGTAATAGCCGCTTTGGCATTTCCCACCCCTACCAGTGCCATAGAAGGTGGCATTGCAATTGGTCCTCCCGCAAAGCCGGTGATTGTCTGTATCGTATTAGCAATTACTTGAATTAGTATAAATAGTATTTCTTTCATTTCACAAAGTTATTACATTATACGGGAACGTCATCCCATTGAAAATTTGCCTGCGGCAAAGGGATGACGCTACATAATAAGTTTACTTTGTAAACTTATCACATTAACATTAAGCTGCAGGGTGAAGCAATGCGTTTAAGCTGGTCATAAATGCAGACATATTACGAGCTGCAATTACAAGGAATACCACGATAACCAACACAACTAAAACATTGAACCATGTTTTATTTACATATTCCTTCATGATCTTCTTGTCATTGGCAACTACTAATAAAAGAATACCTGTGATAGGTAACAGGAATGCATTTGCTGCCTGTGCGAAAAGGATAATCTGGGTTGGTGATGCACCCAAAGTACATACAGCGAAAATACCGAATAATACAACGATAATCCAGAAGATTTTGAATTTCTTATCCTTCATATCATCGCTCCAGCCCAAAATACCGGTAGAAGCGAAAGCTGCTGCCAAAGGAGCTGTGATGGTAGAAGAAATACCAGCTGCAAATAAACCAATGCCGAAGAAGATGGTTGCCCAAGAACCTAACAATGGTTCCAAAGACTGTGCCATTTCACCACCGGATGTAATGGTTGTGCCATTTACATGCATAGTAGCACCGGCACATACGATGATTGCCATAGAAATTAAACCACCTAATCCAATAGAAATGATAGAATCCAATCTGGAATTTGCAAGACCTTCTTCTACATTTGCATCATTTGCCCATTTCTTAGCAGCACTGGATGCATGTAAGTAAATGTTGTAAGGAACTACGGTGGTACCCATCAAAGCTGCGATTGTCATCCAGCTGGATCCATCCGGCGCTTTGAAGCCAACTAAACCGGTGAAAACTTCGCCCCAGTTTGGTTTTGCGGCAAAAGCTGTGATAAAGAATACCACACCCATGATTACTACCAGGGCTGTTAAGAATTTTTCGATATACATATAGCTTCCTGACCATAATAAAACGAAGCCAATAATACCAATAATTAAAGCAAGAACGATTTTCATAGTAGGTGAATTCAAAGCTGGAATTGCTGCCTGTACACCTAATACAGAACCGGAAATATTACCTGTTTCATAAGCAATATTTCCTACGAATACCGCTGCAATTACCAAAATAGCAAGTAAGATACGAACAACCGGATTTTGGAATTTTTCACGAAGTGCCTGACCTAAGCCCATCTTGGATACAATACCAAGTCTGGCTGCCATGGACTGCATGATAATAACGCTGATTACAGATAATAACATCGCCCAAAGTAATGTATAACCGTAATTTGCACCAGATGTAGAACAACTGGTTACTGTACCTGGTCCAATAAATGCAGCTGCAACCAAAGCACCAGGACCAATGTTTTTCAGTCTTGTTTTGAAATTACTCATTTCTTTCCCTCATCTTTCTTTTTATAGTTTACTTTTTATAAAAAACTGTACAAAGGTGCAATTGTAATGCCTTCCTCTGTCAAAGCTTTTCTGATTTTATGTACGAAGATCAATGCTTTCTCTCCGTCTCCATGGACACAAATGGAATCTGCCTGAATATCAATATCTTCTCCGGAATAGGCTGTAACCTTTCCCTCTTTTACCATACGAAGGACTCTGGCAATACATTCCTCTTCGTCATGAATCATGGCTCCTTTTTTGCTTCTGGCACGTAAAGAACCATCTTCTTCATAGGCTCTGTCTGCAAACACCTCACTAGCCGTTCTCAAGCCAATAGAAGCAGCTGCTTTAATACTTTCACTACCTGCCAATCCCATCAAAATCAGATCCGGATTAATGGCCTTTACACCTTCCGCAATGGCCAATGCCAGACTGGGGGTTTTGGCTGCCATATTATACAATGCCCCATGGGGTTTTACATGCTGCATTTTAATACCTTCTGCTTTACAGAAAGCATCTAAGGCACCTACTTGGTACATCACATAAGCCTTGGCTTCCTCTGGAGATAAAGCCATATTTCTTCTTCCAAAGCCCTGTAAATCCGGATATCCCGGGTGGGCTCCCACTGCCACACCGGCTCTATTGGCAATAGCAACTGTTTCTGCCATAACGATAGGATCTCCTGCATGCATTCCGCAGGCCACATTGACAGAAGAAGTCAAACGGATAATGGAACTATCATTCCCCATTTTATAACTGCCAAAGCTTTCTCCCAAATCACTGTTTAAGTCTACTTTTATCATTTTCAATTACTCCTTCAAATCCACATTTTTTACATCTGTTACCAGCATATGTCCCGGGGCATGGGTTATGGCCAGCTTGGGTTTTACATTCATAACGATGGATTGTGGAGTCACACCACAAGGCCAAAATACGGTAGTTTCTCCCGGGCGGATTTCTACCGGATCCCCAAAGTCCGGATGGGCAACATCTGTAATACCGATTTCCTTAGGATCTCCAATGTGAATCGGGCTTCCGTGTACTTTCGGTAAAGCAGCTGTAACTGTTACTGTTTTTACCAATTGGTTAGAAGGAATAGGGCGCATACTAACCACCATTTTCCCGGAAAATCTACCAGCCGGCACGCAATCAATATTAGTAATATACATAGGCACATTGCACCCCATGGTGTTGTGTCGGATTTCAATCCCTGCATCAATCATTTCTGATTCAAAGCTAAAAGAACAGCCGATTACAAAGGCTACAAAATCGTCCTGCCAGTAGGAAGAAATATCGGTTACCTCTTCCGTTTTCACCCCATCTCTGTAGATCCAGTACTTAGGAAAGTCTGTAGCAATGTCACAATCTTTAGCAACATATTTGGTCAATCGCTCTCCCACATCCGTAACCTCTAATAAAGGACAGGCTTTTGGATTTCTTTGGGCAAACAACAAAAAGTCATAGGCTTCTTCTTTGGGTAAAATAATTAAATTTGCCTGAGCGAAGCCTGGACAATATCCGGAAGTTGGCTCCGTAAATTTCCCTTCTCGAATCAGCTGGCGAAATGCCAAGGGGGTAATATTTTTTTCTGCCATAGTTGCTCCCTTTCTCTATTGTTAGTTATATGACATCTGTTATTAAATATATTTTTAAAACAATTGCTTTATTCTATCCCACAAAGATAATTTTCGAAGATTTGCCAGTAGTGCGTCGCAATCCTCCATTTGCTTTACATACAGATTCTGTGCTTCTTCTACCGAAATTTCCTGAAAATGCAGTTTGGTTCCTGCTGCACTTTGTACTAAAACAGGAATATCTACCCCGATTACAGTACCGATTTTGGTATAGCCACCGGTTGTTTGACGATCCACCAACATAATGATGGGCTTGCCATGGCTTGGAATCTGAATAGCCCCTAGCGGAATACCATCAGAGATAATATCTCCGCCGTCTACATGGGCCACTGCCGGTCCTTCCAAGCGATAGCCCATTCTATCGCACTGCTCTGTCACCTGATAAGTTTCTGAAAAAAAGGTATGAATGCCTTCTTCGGAAAACAAATCCTTCTGCAAACCTAAAATTACACGGATCGTTTTTTCTTTGTCTCCGAAGAATTCCGGCTCTACATGACGCTTTTCCATATTAGGCAAATGCTTGATTTTTTCTCTAAAATTCAATTCATCTTCTTTTTCCAATTTACGACCATTGAATCCACCAATATTACATCTGGCATTGGTAGAGCGGCTCCCCATTACCATGGGAATATCCAATTTTGCAGCAAAGGCAAGATAGCCCCACAGACCATTTTTTGCAAAGCCCAGTTCCAAAACATCCTCTGCGTTTACCTGAATAGCAGTGTAGTTTTCAATTGGCTGCCCATTTAATTTGGGTGAAAAATCTGCTCCGGTTAGAGAAATAACCGTAGAAGTTTTAAATCGGATGGTAGGCCCCATCAACAAAAACTCTAAAACCGCCTCATCCATGGAGTTATTCACAAGGGCATTGGCAATGCCTGCAGAACGACGATCCATAACGCCGGATACAGAGAACCCACTATTTTGATATCCATACCGACCATAATCCTGGACGGTTGTTAATAATCCACTTTTTTCTATAAAAATTCCCATACCTTACCTCAACTCTCTTACAGGGCACTCATAAGTGCCGGCCTCTATCAGCATTTCGATTCTGGTATATTCCTGTTCATCAATTGGAATAAACTCAATATAATCTCCTGCTTCGTAAAGAATAGGATTTTTCTTTTGTGGTTCATAAGGACGCACCGGAGTACGACCAATGAGACGCCATCCTGCGGGGGATTCCATAGGATATAAACCGGTTTGTTCTCCGGCAATTCCTACAGATCTGGCAGCAATTTTTGCTCTCGGATCAGGCAAACGGGGCATGGCAATACGCTTATCCATACCGCCTAAATAGGCAAATCCAGGTAAAAATCCAAGCATATAAATCAAATACGGCTTTCTGGCATGAATGGAAATCACTTCTTCCTCACTCATCCCTGCATGCTCTGCTACATCCTTTAAGTCCGGTCCATAATGGCCACCATAACAAACTGGAATTTGAAATACCCGTTTTGTAACGCTTGCAGCATTCTTGGAAAGTTTCAAAAAATCCTTTGCAGCATCTACCACTTGGCTATATCGCATAACTCTAGGATTGTAATGAATCAATACAGAACGGAAAGTAGGAATCACATCTACGATACCGGGCTTATTCACACTCTTTACAACTTCATAAAAAGCCTTTACTTTTTCATTGATTTCCGGACTGATTTCATTTCCAAATTCTACTACAACAGCAGAATCGCCGGCAGTCATAATATAAGGATATTCCATACCAAATTCCTTTCTATATCTTCGCGCTATTTCAAAAACTTTCTTATAGTTCTTCTCTACTACTTTACTACAGTAAACTATGTTTATTCAAAAAAAAGCGGATAGTTTTTCCGCTTTTTATTACCACACAAAATGCCTTTTTATTATAGCATTTTTTCTTTCTCTGGTCAAATCCCATAGGATTTTTCGTATTTTTCCTATTTGAAAACTGTTTATTCCCCTGCTGTTCTATGATTTACGGTAACAGTATCCTTTTTATAGTTTGCTTCGCATATTTATCACATCAAGAACCACTTGTAGGTTTCTCGCAAGCCTTCTTCTATGGGAGTAAACTGAAACTCTTTTGGTAAAAACCCTTCCAAAACTACACTTTTGTACTGTTCGCTTTCTTCTTTTGTAAAGGGAAAGGGCAACGGGATTCCTTTTTCCAGTATCACAGAACTAGGAACTTCTAAGACCTGTATCGATTTTTGTGTGGCTTTTTCTAAATAGTCCGCAAAGGACTGATAGGTCAATAATTCTTCTCCACATAAGTTTATTCTTTGTGGTGGAATTTCGTTACAAGTACTACAGTATAAAATCACTTTTGCTACATCCTTGCTGTAAATGAACTGAAAGTGTCCATCTGCTTCTGCCGGAATAATGACCTGTCCCGCTTGGGAAATCCAGTGAAAAAAGATTTCTTCTCTGGGCGCATAATTATTCGGTCCATAAATAAAAGCTGGCCGAATCGAAATCGGGGTAATGGAATACTCCTTTTGACAAGCTTGCAGCTCCTTTTCCAATGCCACTTTTCCGGCAATGTATTCTCCTGCCTCTCCCGGGAAAACGCGTTCCTCTAAAAGTCCATCCTCCGTCATCCAGTTTCCTGTCCCTCTTTGGTACACATCACAGGTACTGATAAAAATATAAGCCGTATGATTCAGGGAATCTTTCAGATTTTCCAAGATACTTCTGATATCTTCAGGTGCATAAGCACAAAAGTCTACAATACAATCAAATTGCATGTTCTGCAATTTCTGCAAATCCTGTGGGTTACGCCGATCCCCCTGTATTGAAGTAATCCGTGCTCCTATTTCCACCGGTAAAGCTCTGGTGCCTCGATTAAAAACAGTAATAGCGTGATTATTACAAGCAAGCTCGACAAAGGCTTTTCCTAAAAAATAAGTACCACCCATTACCAATATTCTTTTTGATGCAGTAGTGCTATTCCATCCAGATTTTTCCATACTCGTTCCAATTCTCCTGTCTTCTTAGTCCTATTTGGTATACTGCTATCAGATAGGTCTTTCCGCTCTTCCTATCCAGCATTTCCCAGGCCCATCTAAGACAAAAACATATTGTCATCCCACTTCTTCGGATTTCTTTCCGGCACCTCGGGTCTGGTGAAATGCTTTCGCAAATCTTTTCCTATAGTCCGTCCGATTTCTATCGGTTCATGGATATTTTTCATTTTAATATAACGATTGCTAAAGTCAATATTTTCAACAAAACGCTGATTCACAATAGCAAACCTACTACATCGAAAAAAACCTTTTCCCTTCAGTTCCCATAAAATATCTTCAAATGTTTTATAGGGAATCTCTTCCCGTTTATGATGTCGTAAATGCAATATCACATTCTTACCAACATTTTCTATCCATATAATTTGATTTATGGAAACAAAATATACAATACCCTGCCTGCGAAAAATCAAATATGGAGCAGTTTCTCTTTGGATGGCCCCTCTATATGCTTTTTGTAAAATATTTTTTAATTCTGTAGCCGAAAAAGGAGATTCCAAATAATACCAACCTACGGTTTCTAATAAATTACGCTGAAGCTCTAAAGACACAGAAGAAAATAAAATAATAGGGGTTTTATAGTATTTTTTTACTTGACGGATTTCACTGGCAAAAAAACAACCCGAAGTATCTCCGGGTTTGTTTTGATTTAGAATTATATCAATGAAAAAAATATGAATCTGTTGTACCATAGCAACTTGAAATGCATTCGCTATAGAATCCGCAAAGTAAATCGTAAAACTCTTTTTCCAACTTCTAATGGTCTCTAAAAGTCGGATACGATGGACACATTCCCGACAAAGCATCAAAATATTACAGCCCATCACTTGGCCTCGGTTTCCAACAGTTCTAATAGCATTTGCCCAATGCCGATAGATTCCGTTGATGGCAGTTGCTGGGTGAAAACCTGTGGTGTATTCTTTTGTGTAAAATATAACACCAACTGTATTAGAATTTTCATTTTATCCTTCTCCGAACAACTTTGCACGCTACTCCATACGGTTGCATAATCCGGTTTATCTCCATACAAAATATAATCCGCAGATATTCCCATTTTTTCTTTTAAACCAAGCAATACACTAACGGAAATATTATTGTCTCCATTTTCTACTTTTTGATAAGACCGAAGAGACTTTTCTAAAAAATTACTCATTTCCTCTTGAGTCATATGAGCATCTTCGCGTAATTTCTTTATTCGATCCGCAGCCGCTTTTTTATCAATTAGAGGCAATTTCTTTTCTTTATCACTCACAACAATTTCTCCTTGGTAAAATTTTCCAATTATCATAAGTGTATAAAGAATTATTTAAAAATTCTACGAACTGGAAGTTCGTATTTTAGTGAACTTCTAGTACGCGCAATCTATAAAAGTGCAATTCCCTTTTTCAATCGTTCTAACCCATCTTGCAGTGTTACCCTTGGGCAAGCCAGGTTCAATCGTAGGAAATTGTCACCGTCTCCTCTAAATCCTGCGCCGGAAGATAAGAACAATCCCGTCTTTTCTCGTAAAAAAGCAGACAACTCTTCTGCATTCTTTCCTGTTTTTCGAATATCGATCCACCCCAGGTAAGTTGCTTCTCCACGCACCATGTACAGGCTTGGAATCTGAGTATCTATAAATTCTTCTGCCAAATGGCGATTTTCACTAAGATACTGATTTAACTCTGTAAGCCAGGGTTCGCCCTTCTCAAAGGCTATCGTCGATGCCATGTAAGAAAATATCGTACCTTCTCCCACATCATCAGTGTTAATGCCACGCCATACCTTATGGCGCAAATGTGGATTTTCTGTAAATACTGCTGCAGTATGAAGCCCCGCAATATTAAAAGTTTTGGTAGGCGCCACACAGGTCACGCTATGCATAGAGCATTCCTTCGACACACTGGCAAAAGGTACATACTCTTTTCCAGGCAATGTAATATCACAATGGATTTCGTCGGAAATCACAAGCACATCATTGGCAATAGCCATTTCTCCAATACGCAGTAAGGTCTCTCGATCCCAAATATTGCCGGTAGGATTGTGGGGATTACAAAGCAGTAAAATTCTGGTTTGTTTATCCTGCAATTTTTTCTCTAAATCCTCAAAATCTATAGAATAACAACCGTTTTCATAATGCAATCTGCTTTCCAATGCATTCCGTCCATTGTTTAAAATACAATTGAAAAAGCAGGAATATACCGGTGTCATGACCACCACATTTTCCCCTGGTGTAGACAGTTTTCGAATCATAGCGGATAAGGCCGGTACTACACCTGTAACAAATACCAACCAATCCTCCTGCAGGTTCAGCCCATGTCTTCGATTCCACCAATCACAGTATGCTCCGGCCCATCTGGTATCTTCTGTGGCATACCCATAAATACCATGGGCAGCTCTTTGGGTAATAGCTTCCACAATCTCCGGTGCTGTGGGGAAATCCATATCTGCAACCCACATAGGCAGTTCGTTTTCTTTCACATCCCATTTTAAGGAACCTGTATTTCGTCTATCGATTACTTGATCAAACTGGTACATCTTTTCTCCATTCCGGGTGCTTTGTCTCCGGCAATTCCCCTTTTCTGCAAATAATTTTTGTTTTTTCCGGATCAATTCTATCCTTTTCAATAATCAATTCTTTCACATAGTCCGTAGTAATGGTCCCGGAAGTTGGATTAAAAATACTATCCACAGTGCCATCTAATTCCACCTCACAGTTAGAATACTCAAAGGCCAGGGTGGTATTGATTAACTTACAATTCTTCATAACCAGATTATCAATATAACAGAGTCCCTGAAGGCTCTCGATGGTACAGTTGATAAAGGTAATATTTTTACTGTTCCAGCCCAAATATTCTCCTGTAATAAATGAATCGTACACTACCACATTATCCGCATTCCAAAAGGCATCTTTGGAAATCAACTGGCAATTGTGCACTTCTACATTTTGGCAACCATCAAAAGAGTAATTGCCATCCAACTTCACATTTTTCAATTTCATATTCTGAGAGTTCATGGCAAAGTAATCACCCTTGGCTGTAACATTTTCCAAAGTAACCTGGTTACAACTCCATAGTGTTTCGGCTGCGTTAGAAAAGAAAACATCCTTTAATCTTACACCATCACAACGGCGAAAATTCTTTGGTGCTTCGATAACTGCATTTTCTACTTGAATGTTTTTCGTGTACCAAACACCTGCCCTTGCCATTTCAAACCAGGTGCAATCCTTTACTTCTATATTTTTTGCATACCATAAAGGATATTTCCAACGAAAAAAGCACCCTTTCAGTGCAATATCTGAACTTTCCTTTAACGGAGATTCCCCATTATCAAAAATTCTATCTATAATTGCGACATCTTTTGCGGTGAACAGAACTCGTTCTCCTGTTAACACCTGCTGTCTGATTTCTGTTTTCACCCTTGCACTCCTTTTCTAGTCTTTCAAAATGTTGTTTTTACGAAGCGTTTCAACGATCTTTACCGTAGAAACAGTCATTTCTCTTGTCATAACCGGACTTTCTGTTAGGTTTTGTGACATACACTGACAAAAATGAGCCACTTCATATTGTAACTCATGTTCACACGGATAGTCCAACATTTCTTTTGTTCCGTCCGCTAGAGTCACAATCGCCTTTCGCGTTTTCCAATAAGAAGGAATTTCTATTTGCCCTTTAGTACCATACAAAATAGCTCTATGATCCGTATTTACTTTTGTAGTAATTCTGGTGTTTACTAAAATTTTATTGGCAATGGAAAGATTTACAGAGCATTGCTCATCTACCCTGGACTGGGCCATAGTGCATAATGCATTGGCACCTGTTACTGGTTCTCCCAATAAAAAACGAGCCAAGTGCACCATATAGCAGGTACTGCAGGTTAAAGGTCCCCCGCCTTGTGCAGGGTCACCCATCCAGTCATCATAGGTTGCTAAAAAAGAACTGGAAAAGTCAGCCATATACACTTCTCCAATTTTTCCCTCCTCTAACAATTCTTTTACTCTCACATTCACCGGTAAAAAGACAGACTTTTGAGCCTCCATTAAAAAGAGTCCTTTTTCTTTTGCAAGGTCAAATAGTTCTTCTGCTTCCTTTGCTAACAATGTAAAAGGCTTTTCACACAGCACATGTTTGCCTGCTTCTAAAGCCTTTTTACTATATTCGTAGTGCTTGCTGTTTAACATAGCCACATAAACTGCATCTATTTCCGGATCTGCCAACAAATCTTCATAACTACCATAGTATTTTAGAATATCCCACTTTTCTGCCCAGGATTTTGCCTTATCAGAATCGCGAGATGCGATGGCATCGACTGTTACATCGGGTAATTCCTGCACTGCCTGAATCAATCTTGGCACAATAGAAGCGGTACTTAAAATGCCAAAACGAAGTTTTTCTTTTCTTGATTCCATTGCTTTCCTCCTTGTATAAGGACAGTTTACTACTATTATTTCATAATACCAACAGAATTCGTCTACAAATCATTGTAATTCAAAGTTTCTTCTCCTACTCAAAATATCTTTCAATATATGATTTCATCACATTTGTACTAAGCGGCGCCATCGAAGTCTCATGTAAAATAATAAGTTTGTCCCCCAATAGATATCCATTTTTCTCATAAATGTTAATTTTATCCAAAGCATGATTTAGATAATCAGGATTATCCAACATTCCAAGGTGTTCAAGAATATATCTTTTACCAGTTCTTTTATTCATAATGGTAAAATCGGGTCTGAATATTACTGTTCGTCCACTAGTTTCCAGTGTTAAAGGCATCTCATATTTGTATGGAATTCCTCTGTTTGATAATTCATCTGCAATAAGCTTTTCTGATTTAGATCTAACCCTTTCGCCATTGTTAGAATAATATTCAGAAGTGTCATTTTCTTTAAAACTTAGCGGTTCATAGGTTTGCGCCATAAATTTCTCTATTTTTTGTTTCAATGTTTCAGTAATCGGCTCAACCAATTGTCTTCTTCCTGGACACATGGAATTGTATACATTGTCTAATTGACTTGTTTCATAATATTTTTCAACATAATCTATTGCTTTAATGCTACGAGCAAGCATCTCTAACAATTTTTCCAAGTAATTTCTTTTTGCTATTTTCCCTATTAACTCTCGTTGATCCTTACTTACATATTTCCCGTCAAGGTAATATTGATGACATCCATTGCTCTTTGTGCACCTTAACTTTCCTTTTGGTAAGTGTTTTACTTCGTTTTCCGCTTTATTCTTCAGCTTTATTAGCTTGTCTTTCTCTTTTCTCAATGCTCTTTCTATGGTGAATACCTCCTTTTCTGCGTTTTTTTGGTTTAAGCCGTAGGCTAACTTAAGGCTTTTACTGCTAAATTGATGGTTTTAACCCTCAAGCAGTAACTAATTTGTTTTCGTGCTTGCTTGATTACCGCTTGACTTTGACTCTTTCTTTTTAAGCCGTAACTTATTTGTTTTCGTATTTGCTTGGTTACTGCTTGGCTTCGTATTTTTCTTTTTAAGCCGTACGCTCCACTTATAGCGTTACCGCCTATAGCGCAATTTTGACTCATAGCCGTAGCTTCTATCTAAAATCTTCTAAAGCATTACCTCCCAGCTTATAGTTTCTCCTACTAAGCCGTAACTGTCGCTCATAGTGCTACCGCCTATAGCGTAATTTTGGCTCATAGCCGTAGCTTCTATCTAAAATCTTCTAAAGCATTACCTCCCAGCTTATAGTTTCTCCTACTAAGCCGTAACTGTCGCTCATAGTGCTACCGCCTAATTAATTGTTATCTAATTTAAGTCGTAGCTTTCACTCTTAGCACTACCGCTTATAGCATAATTTCTTATTTGGGCCGTAACTATTTATTGAAATCCCCCGGAATTCTACCGTCTAAACATTGTTTTCTCTTTTTAAGCTGTAGGTTGCATACACAGTAGTCAAAAATGCTACCACCTAAATATAAAATAAGGAAACTAAGCCGTATTTCCGATTTATATTACTAAAAAAGTGATCTTACACTGTGGTTTAATCGTATACTAGCGTCTTATCTTTGAAAAAATCATAATATTATTCACTTTCGCTTTTAAAAATTCCCGCTGAACAGCGATTAAATGAATCTCAATCGTAACCCAACTCAAAAAATAACAATAACAAAAATAAAATTAAAAATACTAATAATGAAAATTTACAATAATGATAATTAACTATAATGGAAACACACAATAATGATAATTAATGAATATTTCACGCTAGGGGCTCCACCGATACACGATTGAGATCCACCTGTACG
>JAKSSF010000022.1 GCA_024403235.1 Lachnospiraceae bacterium
TTCAAAGTTTAGAGCGTACCTTTATAGATAAAGTATTTGCGCTATGTGATTATTATATGGAAAATGATTTAAAGTTACATTCCAGACATATTTTTGATATTTATATGCTGTTGCCTAAAATGAATTTTGACAATGAGTTCGCTAGCTTAATAGAAGAAGTTCGAGAACACCGTCAGAAAATGGGAAGATGTCCATCTGCTGCATCAAAAGTAAGTATACCATCTTTATTGACGCAGATTATTGAAAAGCGAGTTTATGAAGGTGACTATGAGGATATTACAAGTTATTTCCAAAAGACAAAGGTAGATTACGATGAAGCGATGAAAGCAATTCAAAAAGTTGTAGAGGTAAATTTGTTTTAAGGTGGTAGCTATGGATATGTTCCCGTGTACTCTCATAGCCTAAAATTGGCTTTGATATGTTTCCACGAACGGACAAAAGGAGAAAAATCGGTATGATAAGTTTCCGACTACGGCGAAAACACGAAAAAAGCCGTGGATATGTTCCCTGTTACGAGCGAACCCTAAAAATGGGAGGTTTGACATTCATAGTATTTTCGCAACCCATGTGGTAGTTCTTTTCTTATTAGACCACAACGTACAAAAACGTACAAGTAAAATTTTAAAATTTGACAAAAAAATAAGCCATTAGAGGCTTCAGAGAGGTTTTTATGTTTCGGAAGTGTCAAAGAACCGAGCCTGTAATTCTCTCCATTACGCAAAATCCATCCCTCCTCTGAGTCCGTATCTTCTTATGCGCAGGATAGTGCTATCCAAAACAAACCATATTCCCTATTGACATGGTATGTTATAATCTATTACACTTTCCACAACATCCACGATTGGAGGTTTATCTATGAAACAAAAACAGCTTTTCATAACCGGCACGGCATTGGCTTTGGCGGCGGCACTGGCTGGGTGCGGCGCGGCGGCCCCGGCGGCAGACCAAACTCAGGCCCGTCAGCCGTCCTACATCAGCATGACTCAGGCGCAGACGGCGGCGCTGGACGCTGCCAACATCGAAGCGGCGGACGCGGATATTTCATCCTCGACACTTGACGAGGTTGCGGGCGTATCCTGCTACAAGGTGGAATTCACGGCGGGAGGCCGTGCTTACGACTACTCCATCAATGCCGAGACCGGCGAGGTGATGGAGATGAGCGTCCATGACGAGGCCGCCGCCCCGGCGGACGCTCCGCAGACGGACGTGCCTGTGTCCGCTACAGCCACCGCTCCGGCATCCGGCTCCTCTCACGCCGCCTCCGCATCGGTGCAGGCCGCGCCCAACACGAACGCTTCTGCCGGTAAGGTGGACGAGGCCAGGGCCAAGGAGATCGCCCTGAACCACGCGGGGGTGAAGGCGGCGGATGCCACCGTCACCAAGTCCAAGCTGGACTATGACGATGGCCGTCAGGTCTACGAGATCGAATTCTATGTCAGCGGCAGCAGCGGCTACACCGAGTACGATTACGAGATTGAAGCAGCCACCGGCAAGATCGTCAGCTACGACTACGACGCAGAAAGCTACGCGCCTCCCGCTCAGAGCACCAACTCCGGCGTGAAGGTCACCGAGGCCACCGCTAAGAAAACTGCTCTCTCCCGCGTCTCCGGCGCCACGGAGAAGGACATCTACGAATGGAAGCTGGACTACGATGATGGCCGCATGGAATACGAGGGCAAGATCATCTACGGCGACATGGAGTATGAGTTTACCATCAATGCCGCCACCGGCGCTGTTACCGAGTGGGACGTTGAATCCGTCTACGATTGACGCCCACAGCCTTGAGGACAGGCGAAACCAAGCGGCGCAAGGAAAAACTTGCATAAAAACGCAAGAGATGAACAAGAACGAATTTGTTACCGCGATTGCGGAAAAGTCCGGTCTGACGAAGAAGGACGCGGAGGCGGCGCTGAACGCCTGCACCGCAGTTGTAACGGACGTGCTGAAGGCCGGTGACAGCGTGCAGCTCATCGGCTTCGGTACCTTTGAGGTGCGGGAGCGTGCCGCCCGTCAGGGCCGCAATCCCCACACTGGCGAAACTATTGAGATCGCCGCCGCAAAGGCCCCCGCCTTCAAGCCCGGAAAGGCCCTGAAGGACGCCATCCAGTAATTTCACAGCAAGTAGCAAAGTGCCACTCGGACGTTTTTTCGTCCGAGTGGCGCTGTTTTTTTATCCGCGGACTTGGACTGTTTCTCTTGCTGCGCGGTCACTAAAAAAGAATTCCAGAGACAAAATCTGCTAAATTGCAAAGACTAACCTCAACTTTATTTTTAGGAGGATATCGTTCTGCACTGTCTTCTGGTGTTCCCTTTGCCTTCTTAACTGCCATGCGTATTGCTCGCATTGCCTTTTCAATTTCCCTGGACGTATAACCGGCTTTCAATGCCCATTCCGGCTGTTATCCGTGTCTTTATTCTTGTAGTCATATTTGCTGTATCCCAGTTCCTCGTCCAATTCGGATTCCAGACCATTCTCCATAAATTCTGCGATGGTTTCTTTGAAGAGATTCTGGATGTCATCCATGCTGCTGATATTGCTCGATTGCAGCAACTCCCGAATTTTTGCTCGCCGGGCCTGCTCTTCTGGGCTTCGATTCTTTCTACTCATAAGATAAACCTCAAATGTGGTGCTTCTATTCTACACCACATTGGAGGTTTACACAAAATTTGGGATAGTCTCGTATCTTGGTACTTACAGAAAGAATACCATAAAGAAGCGTAATTGTTAAGAAAAAAGAGCCGGAAGCTGAAAAAATACAGCCCCCGACTCTTCTTTTTATTCTGCCATTTCAAAATTCATAGCGGCAAATTCTTCATCCGACAATGCTTTGAGCTTATCTACCACCTGAAGGGAAAGCTCTATCATGTCCACATCATCAATATAAGGCAAAGCCCTTGTGATGTCCCCCATGACCTTTTTCCTGTTCTTGCTGGCATATATGCATATCAGATTGCTCTCTTCTACTGTAAAACCGTTCATCCTTCTACCCCCCTGTTCTTATCCTTTGACTTGGTTTCTTCCTCTTTCGGAGGAATGTTTGCTATTTTTTTAAGATTACTGGCAAGCTTTACCTTTAATGAAGGTCTGTCCTCGTCTTTTTTTGTTCCAATCGGAATAACCGGAATTACATTTTTCTCCTTCGGAGGATGCTGTTCCTTCACTTCCTTTTCTTCCTCATGTACCTGCTCTTTAGTCTCTTCCTGCTTTGGTGGCAGATTATTGATGATACCGTCTATATTATTATAATTGCCCTCTACCAGCTCCTCCACCTTGGCAAGTGGATTGTACTCCTGTATCTTTGATACAAGCTTTCCGGCTTCCCTTACATTGTCAATCACATCATCATTATCCCTGATATCTGCAAGATAATCTTTCATATAGTCAGCATTTCCCTCACGGAGAGCCTCCGCTATCGTTCGGACATTGGCTTCCCTGTCATCAACTGCATCTTGATATCCATAGGTATCGTAGCCATAGCAAAATTCGTCTATGGCAACGGCCAATTCCATAGCTTCATCCATCTCTTCCTGTGATTTTGCCACTTCAGAGATATCCTGTCCCTCATTTCTCCTTGCATTTACCCTTGCTTCTACTTCCGGGCTTATCGGTATTACATAGGCATCAGGAAGCTTTTCTATCAATGCTTCGACCAGTGCCATAGCCTCCGAATTGTCATAAACCTGCGGAACACGGGCTATCACATCCATATCAATCGTTTTCCCGGAATAAATATCAAGCTGCACATCCCGGTCATAGGAATCTGCAGAAGGGTCAACCACCCTTATCCCTATTCTTGGGACTGTGCCATCTTTGGTATTTTGATGCTCATTGAATACGGCGATTGCCTCATCCACCGATGTAATGTCATCCCTGTAAGCCCCCATATCATGGAACTCTCCGTTGCTTGATACCACATAAGTAATTGTTACACCACTATGATCAAGAGCCTGCCTTTCTTTTTCTGGCTTTTCAAATTCTGCCTTATCTTGCATCTGTTCCGCTTTTTCTGTGAGATACGGCTCTACCTGCGGAAGATAAGTCTCCAGAGTGCCTGTCTTGTCCTCTTTTATGGGGTTAATATCTACAGACACCCCTTCAATCTTTAGTCCGGCTTCATTAAGCACGGCAAACATATCATCTTCTCTGGCAGTGCCTGAATATTCGATTACCATATCAAGGTCAGAGCCTTCTCCCTCAAGGCCTCTGCACCTGCTCCCGGAAAGCACCACATCCACTATCTGGGCATCCATTCCGTATTCTTCGATTTCAGCCTGGGCAAATGCAGCCACAGTCTCCTCAATCTCCGATGGACGCTGTGATTTGATTGGATGATACATTTCCTCTGTTTTGGCACGAAAATCAGCAACGATATTGCTCTTATCAGGGTTTTCTTCACGCTCTACCGCCTTTTCTCGAATAGAAGCCATTTCAGCCTGCTCCACAGCCTCTACTTTCTCCACAAAATCATCATAGTCGATATCCGTCGGCACATCCCCGATATAAACCTCTCCCTGTATAGGTCTGCGGTAATATATCTCCAGCTGTGAATCAAATCCCGGCTTTAACAGTTCATCACTTATAATGTTATCCAGAGCCTCCCTTATGGATATATCAGTATTTTCATAGAAGCCTCCGTCCAAAAGCCTGTAATCCTCATTATATATGGAATACTCATACCCCTCTGTAGAGTCCTGGACTGTTACATACCTGTCGGATATCTTTATAGCCACCTCTGTTTCAGGCGTAAGGTCAGGAGCATATATCCCCTTATCGAGCAAATCAGGCATCTCGGCAAATTCGAACTTATCAACAAAATAGGCCTTATTTTCCCCATTCTCATGAATAACTACCACATCACTTACGGATAAAGAATGCCCTGTAAAATCTTCCGGACGGTCAATATTGAACTTCTCATAAATCTGATCCAGTCCAATATCAGGAGTCTTTTCCCCAACATATATGAGATCATAATTCTCCATATCCACCGAAAGACCTTCCTTTGCCATCATGTCAGTCCCGGTGAATCTGTGATAATGCAGGCTGTCATCATCTTTCAGCTGATAGATTCCGAAGGTATCCTTATCCCCATAAAGAAGCCTGGCTTCCATATTTGCCTTTAATTCGGCATCTTCAGAGATAGTTTCTTCCTGTGATACCTGCACTGTTTCCTCAATTTCAGGCTCTGCTACAACCTCTGTCTCTACTGTAACAGTCTGCTCCGCTTCCCTTTCCTTTTCCAATACCATCATCTGGACCTCGATTTTATTTATCAGCTCCGCAGATGTTTTTCTGATAGTATCAAGAGATCCTTTTAGTTCTGCCATATCTTTATCTCCGCTCCATCCGGCTATATACCCGAAACTGTATTCTGAGGTATCAATTCCGAAATGAGAAAGGACTGTAAATGCCACGCTTTCCGCTTCCACTTCTCTTGTATTCCTGTCTTTCCCCTGACCGGTCTCTAATGCCGCCTCTATCTCCTTGTTATGAAGAATGCTATGGGCTGTCTCATGGACAAGGGTTTTAAGGGTCTGGCTTTCCGGCATATCCTTTTGCACAACAATGAGCTTTGCTTCCCTGTCAAAATAGCCTTTAGAATCTCCTGCTACATCCTTGTATTCAATAGGTACAGGAGAAACATACTCAATGGCTTTCACAAAATCCTGATACCCCTCCACGGAAGCCGTAAGGTCTTTCACTTCAAGCTCCGGAATAGGTTCTCCGTATGTCTGCGACACATCAAATACTGTGACTGGCTTAAAAGCAGGAATTGTACGCTCTACCCACTCCATCTTTGGCTGACCATCTTCTCCTATCATAGGCTGACCGGATACCGGGTCTATTACCTCCTGCTTTTCTCTTATTTTTTTAGGCACGGGAGCCAAAATCTTTATACCCTTTTCTCCCTTTTTTACCTGACGCTCAAAGTTTTTCTGCCATCCCTGATACCCGGCAACCAATGTCGCATCGGGCTTTTGCATGGTAATGAGCAGTGTATTGTTATAACTGTAATTATGAAATTTTGACATCGTATTCAGATACGATTTGTATTGTTCGCTTTCAAAGAGATTTTTAAGTCCTTCCTCAAGCTTATCTGTGATTTCCTGCACCTGATTTCTGTTTCCTTTATCATCTGCCATATTCTTCCTCCAAAAGAAAAGGGCAGATAACCGTTATGATTACCTACCCTGTAAGTTATAGTGTTGTCTGCTTACTTTTTGCCTTATCCGGCTCCGGCTTTTCCTCCTTTTTCCCGGAAACCATATTTTTCATTCCTTTTAGCTTATCCATAAGAGAGGGTTTTGCTTTATCCTCCAGTTTTGTGCCTATGTGGATATTGGAAGCCTTTGCCGGGGCATCCGCTATCTGGGTCTTTTTATTTGGAGCATCTGCCACTTTTGAAACATCGGCATTGTCAACCTCCTCTTCATCAACCCCCATAGTATCATCACCTTTTTCATCCATATTAAGAAGGGCATTAAGCTCGTTTAGCCTGTTAAGCTTTTCTGCCAACACATCCTCCTGCGGAAATGGTTTTGTAACTTCCACTTTTGCCGTTTCAAGCTGCTTTTCCACGTTTTCAAGCTTTGTCACTGCTTCCTCTAACTGCCTCGGCATATTTTCAAGGGCATTGGTCATACGGGTTACATTACCGATGGCATCCGTACCCAGCTCCACATTATGGGATAATTGCCCTTTAAGGCTCATGGTGAACTTTTTATTGAAGCTGTCAAAGGATAACTGCATCTTCATCCCCATATACTCACCCACATTAAGCTGCATATTTGAGGATTTTATTTCCGAACACATAGCCATGATAGCAGCTCCGGCTTCCTTCTTATCGTCAAAGACCTTATTCCCCACCCTCATGGTAAACGCATCCTTATCGGCAGGCTTATGATCGTTGAAAGTCTGGATATCCGCTTTCATACCCTCTATCCGCTCTTTCAGGTTTGATATCTGCATAGGGTAGTTTTTTGCGATATTATCCTCAAGCCTGTATTTCTGGCTTGTATGATTGGCTTTCATCAGCTTTAGCTTCGATACCTCGATATCCAAATCCATCTTTTCCTTGATATAGGGATTTCCTGTTGCAAGGGCTTTTACCTCCGCATAGGATAGAGCTGCCTCGTCCACATCCTCACAGGAACGCACCGGGGATTTGCTGGTCATTATCTGGCCAATAAACTTCTGCTTATTCTCTATCAGCTGCCATGAGTAAGCATCGAAGGTGTTCTCCGTAACATACCGGAAAATGCTGACCTGCGGATTCTCATTGCCCTGTCTTAAAATACGCCCCTCCTGTTGTTCTATATCCGAAGGTCTCCATGGCACATCCAAATGATGGAGGGCTATGAGCTTATCCTGCACATTCGTACCGGCTCCCATTTTTGCAGTAGAACCAAGTAAAAAGCGAACCTGCCCACTTCTTACTTTACTGAACAGCTCCGCTTTCCTGTTTTCCGTATTCGCATCATGGATAAAGGCAATCTCGGCAGGCGGCACTCCCTTTGCCACCAGCTTATCCCTTATGTCCTCATACACATTAAATGTCCCGTCACCCTTTGGTGTAGAAAGATCGCAGAATATCAGCTGTGCCGACTTTTGCGGTTTCGTCTGCTCCCAGATTTCAAAAGCCTTCTCCACACATACCGTGGATTTTAATGGCCTAGAGGGACGGGGTTACAGGGTCATATGCCCCTGTAACCCCGTCCCTCTAATATTAACAAAAGACGAACTTGTGAAGCGAATATATAAAAAAGTCCAGTTAATTTATAACGGTTATACTAGGTTAAGAAAAGGATTGTATGTTTAAATAGATATATGATACTTTTATATGACCACACTTAATTTCACTACTTATAAGTAGTATACTTTCAAGTAGGGAAATGAGGTGCATGTTCATGATTGGAAGAAGAAAAGAAATAAAGCATTTAGAAAGCTTGTTTAAGCGCAATCTCAAATGGTAAAAATAAGGTGGCTGAGATTTCTGATTTTATCCATGAAGATCGAAGTAAGGTTTCCAAATATCTGATTACCTTACAGACGATGCGTCTATATAGAAAAGATTGTTCCTTGTGGAGAAAGCAAAGATAGTAGAAAAGGTATATATATTATAGTTGATAATTTTTATAAATTTTGGTTTCGATATGAGTTTACAAACAGTGCATACTATGGGATGCTTGGACTAGAGGCTGCTACAAAAGAAATAATGGCAGATATTTCCAATCTCATGGGAGATGCCTTTGAAAAGATATGTATGGAGTATCTCATAAGACAGGCTAAGGCAAATAAATTGGATTTTATTCCATATAAAATGGGCAAATGGTGGGGGAATAATCCATATATAAAGGCACAGGATGATGTTTATCAGCAAATCGGGATATGAGGACTCTGTCATAAGACATGCCAAGAAAGACGGTACATTATTGCTTGGGATAGATGATCTCTTTTCAAGCTAGTAGTGACGAGCTTTTTTGTGCAAACCCACAAATACTTTTTCTTACCGAATACGGCAGACCAATTTGATTTTTCTAATATGATTATGTAGTAGATGCAGTAGATACTGTAACGACCAAAATTGCTCTTGTGGAAAAAAACCAGGCTATGCCGGGAAAGGAAATAATATGGACATTCAAGTAGGGGACATCGTAACCTTAAAAAAACCACATCCCTGCGGTAGTAAAGATTGGGAAGTGCTGCGCATTGGAGCAGACTTTCGTTTGAAATGCAGAGGCTGTGATCATCAGGTTATGATTGCCAGGAAACTGGTAGAGAAAAATGTAAGACAAATTCAGAAAAAACCTTGATTTCATAGAATGAATATGGTATCATTTTAACTCGTGATATATTAATTCCTTGCTCCGATATTTCGGGACCAGAGACCAAAAGGAGGTAACTAGCATGAAAAAGTATGAATTATGTGTCGTTGTTAGTGCAAAAATCGAAGATGAAGAAAGAGCAGCTACTTTAGATAAAGTAAAAGCTTTAATCGAAAGATTCGGTGGACAGGTTGCTAATATCGATGACTGCGGTAAGAAAAGATTAGCTTACGAAATTCAGAAGATGAAAGAAGGTTTTTACTACTTCATCCAGTTCGAAGCTGAAACTTCTGCTCCTGCTGAAATCGAAAGCAGAATGCGTATCATGGACAACGTACTTAGATATTTGATTGTAAAACCAGAAGCTTAAGAAGGCGTACCTTCCGGTATGCCGGGAAGGGAGTATTGAATGAACAAAGTAATTCTTATGGGACGCTTAACTAGAGATCCCGACGTTAGATACACACAGACAGGCGAAACAAATATGGCTATTGCAAGATTTACAGTTGCAGTAGACAGACGCTTTTCTCGGAACAACAGTGCAGATGCACAGACCGCTGATTTTATTGGTTGTGTAGCTTTTGGCAGACAAGGCGAATTTGTAGAAAAATATCTTCACAAAGGAACCAAGATTTGCTTAACAGGTCGTATTCAGACCGGTAGTTATACCAATAAAGATGGTGTTAAGGTGTATACTACTGACATTGTTGCAGAGGACATTGAATTTGCTGAAAGCAAAAATAGTGCTGGTGGAAACGACGGTGGATTTTCTGGTGGCAACACAAGACCGGAACCGGTTGCAGCTGGTGACGGATTTATGAATATTCCTGATGGAATAGACGAAGAACTGCCATTTTCATAAAATGGTACAATGAAAAAGTAGAATAGGAGGCATTCATCATGGCTTTTAATAAAACAGACAAAGCAGACGCTCCAATGAAAAAAAGAGGCGGTATGCGTAGAAGAAAAAAAGTTTGCGTATTCTGTGGTAAAGATAATGTAATCGATTACAAGGATAGCAACAAATTAAAAAGATATGTATCTGAAAGAGGTAAAATTCTTCCTAGAAGAATTACAGGTAACTGTGCTAAGCATCAAAGAGAGCTTACAACAGCTATCAAGAGAGCTAGACATCTTGCTCTTATGCCTTATGTTCAGGATTAATCTGAATCAAATGATAGGTAAATTTAGACACCCTTTGGAAAAATTCCAGAGGGTGTTTTTTTATAGAAAAATAAACAAAACAAATAGTTTTGATATTCCAAAACTATAGAGGTGTTGTGCAACTTCTCAATCTATTATATAATGTGAAATAGTGGGGATATATACAGATTTCTCGAGAAAAGGGTTAAAGTTCCACTCGATTTGGAGGGTGATGTATGAATAATCAGATAAAATTGAAAGGGGCACTGCGTTCCTATTTACAGGCATGCTTGTACTTAGGAATTGCTTTGATATTGATAGATGGAGGATTGTATTTTCTCGATCTTCGTGCAGGCTTTGCAGTTAGTATTTTTCTTGTCATATATTATGTGGTGCTTCTTGCTTTATATTTCTATAATAAACCTATTATTTTAAATGAACTGGTTAGCTTTGCTACAGAATATGGACAGATTCAGAGGCAGTTATTAAAGGAATTAGATTTACCCTATGCGCTATTGGATGATAATGGAAAAGTCATTTGGAGCAACTGGTCTTTTGATGAAATTGTGCATAAAGAAAAATATCGTAAGACCATTACCAGTGCATTCCCGGATATTACTAAGGAAAAATTGCCATCCGATATTGATGAAACAGAATTGGCATTTGAATATGAAGGTAGTGAATTTACTGCCAAAATGAAGAAGATATCTTTAGCAGATATGGCAGAAAATAGTGATATTATCAATGAAGATGGCTACAATGGCTTTTTGGTGGCGTTGTTTTTGTATGATGAATCTGCGTTGCGAATTGCCCTTCGAGAATTGGATAACCAGTCTTTGGCAATTGGTATGATTTATTTGGACAATTATGAAGAGGCATTGGATTCCATGGAGGATGTAGGCCGTTCTATTTTGATTGCCCTGATTGACCGTAAGATTAATAAATACATTGCCTCTATGGATGGTATTTGTAAAAAACTGGAAAAGGACAAATATTTAATTATTTTAAGAAAACAGTCTGTTGTGCAGTTGCAGGCGAACCGCTTTGATATTTTAGAGGATGTTAAGACTGTCAATAGTGGTAATGAAATGGCTGTTACACTCAGTATCGGTATTGGCTTGGAAGGCCTTTCCTATGCACAAAATTATGAATTTGCACGTGCGTCTATTGATTTGGCTCTGGGGCGTGGCGGAGATCAAGCTGTAGTAAAAACCCCGGATAATATTCATTATTATGGCGGTAAGAGCCAGCAGATGGAGAAGAATACAAAGGTAAAAGCGAGAGTAAAATCTCAGGCCTTGGCAGAAATCATAAATAGCAAAGACACTATTATTATTATGGGACATCGCATGGCTGATGTGGATAGTTTTGGTGCAGCAGTAGGTGTTTGGCGTATTGCTAAAAGTATGAGAAGAAAAGCCTACATTGTGGTGAATGAAGAAAGTTCTTCTGTGAAACCGCTTCTGGATTTGTTCCGTGGAAACAGTGCCTATGAAGAAGATATGATCGTAAACAGTCAAAAAGCCCTAGAATTGGAATTAAGCAATGCAGCCCTTGTGGTAGTAGATGTGAATAAACCTAGTATTACAGAGTGCCCTGAACTGCTTCACAAATGTAAATCCATTGTGGTCTTGGATCATCATAGACAGGGAACGGAAACCATTGAAAACGCAACCCTATCCTATGTGGAAACCTATGCTAGTTCAGCCTGTGAAATGGTATCGGAATTACTGCAGTATATTGGCGGTGGCATTAAGCTTCGAAGTGAGGAAGCAGATTGCATGTATGCCGGTATGTTGATCGATACCAATAACTTTATGACAAAAACCGGTGTGCGTACCTTTGAAGCGGCAGCCTTTCTTCGCCGCTGTGGCGCCGATGTGACTAGAGTTAGAAAGCTCTTTAGAGAAAATGTATTAGAGTACAAGGTAAAGGCAGATGTAGTAAGTCAGGCAGAGATTTACAGACAGCATTATGCGATTTCTGTTTGCCATGCAGAGAACTTAGATAATCCTACCGTATTGGGTGCACAGGCGGCTAATGAACTTTTGAATATTCAGGGAACCAAGGCAAGTTTTGTTTTGACAGATTATATGGGTACCATTTTTGTTTCAGCCCGTTCTATTGATGAAGTAAATGTACAGATTATTACAGAACGTATGGGTGGCGGTGGTCATTTAACTGTAGCTGGTTGTCAGTTTGAAAACTGCAGTATTGCAGAAGGAATTGCAAAGGTAAAACAGACCATAGATCAGATGATAGAAGAAGGAGAGTTGTAGGATATGAAGATTATTTTGTTACAGGATGATAAGAATTTAGGAAAAAAGGGAGAAATTATCAATGCCAATGATGGCTATGCCAGAAATTTTATTATTCCCAAAAAGATTGGTTTGGAAGCCACTCCTAAAAATCTGAACGATTTGAAATTACAAAAGGCCAATGAAGAAAGAATTGCCAAAGAGCAATTAGAGGAAGCGCAGGCATTGGCAAAAGATCTGGAAAATAAGGAAGTTGTTGTTTCTATCAAAGGTGGTGAAGGCGGAAAGGTATTTGGTTCCGTATCCAGCAAAGAGATTGCAGCAGCTTTTAAAGAACAATGTGGTGTGGAATTAGATAAAAAGAAAATTCAAATGGAAGAAGCAATCAAAAGCTTTGGTGTTTATCAGGTGAAAATTAAGCTACATCCTAAGGTAATCGGGAATTTGAAAGTAAAGGTACAGGAAAAGAAGTAAATGGCAGCAGTAGAAGAAGCTCTGATTAAAAGAATATTGCCTAATAGCATAGAAGCAGAACAGTCTGTAATTGGTGCTATGATCATAGATAGAGAAGCGATTACTATTGCTTCTGAAATTGTTTCCGGTGAAGATTTTTACAATAAACAATATGGCATTGTATTTGATGCCATGGTAGAACTTTTTGAAGAATCCAGAGCAGTGGATATGGTTACGTTGCAGGATCGCCTGAAAGAAAAGGATGTGCCATCAGAGATAAGCAGCCTGGATTTTTTGCGTAACATTGTTGCTAATGTTATCACTTCTGCTAATGTAAAGGAATATGCGCTGATTGTTTCGGAAAAGGCTACTTTGCGAAAATTGATTCGTTTAAATGATGAGATTTCCAATATGTGTTACGCCGGTAAAGAGAATCTGGATAACATTTTGGAAACTACAGAAAAGAGTGTTTTTGATTTATTACAGCGAAAAAATACTTCTGACTTTGTTCCCATTCGCAAGGTTGTTATGAATGCTATGAAAACCATAGAAGCTGCCTCCAGAAACCAGGGCCATATTACCGGTATTGCAACGGGCTTTTATGAATTGGATCACAAAACTTCAGGCATGCAGCCTGCTGACCTTGTATTGATAGCGGCAAGACCATCTATGGGTAAAACCGCATTTGTATTAAATATTGCCCAGTATGCCGCATTTCGACAAAATAAACATGTGGCTATCTTTAGTCTGGAAATGACAAAAGAACAGCTGGTGAACCGTCTTTTTTCCCTAGAGGCAAATGTAGATGCACAGCATCTCCGTGTAGGTGAATTGACAGATCAGGAATGGGAAAAACTGGTTATTGGTGCGGATACTATTGGAAAGTCAAATTTGGAAATTGATGATACTCCCGGTATTGGTATTTCTGAAATGCGTAGCAAATGCCGTAAAATGAAACTGGAAAGAGGCTTGGATATGATCATCATAGACTACCTGCAGTTGATGAGTGGTAGCGGTCGTTCTGAAAGCAGACAGCAGGAAGTTTCTGAGATATCCAGATCCTTAAAGAAATTGGCAAGAGAATTAAATGTGCCTGTGCTCGCGTTATCACAGCTTAGCCGTGCGGTAGAGCAGAGACCGGATAAACGTCCTATGATGTCGGATTTGCGTGATTCCGGGGCAATTGAGCAGGATGCGGATGTGTGTATGTTTATTTATAGAGATGATTATTACAACAGAGATTCTGAGAAAAAAGGTATTTCAGAAATTATCATTGGTAAACAGCGTAATGGTCCGGTAGGTACTGTGGAACTTGCTTGGCTACCGGAGCTTACCAAATTTGCCAACAAGGCGCGAGAAAGCGACAAGGCTTTATTGGAACAGAATATGTAACTTACAAAAGAGAACTTCCTTGGGGGTTCTCTTTTTTAGAATAAAAAGAAACATTGTGTTATGGTTTTATGGAATAGGGGAAAGCAATGAAAGAAGGAAGAAAATATCCGGAACCTACAGAAGAAGAAATAAAATTGGCCAGATTACGGTTTTTGCTTAGGGCAAAGATGGAAATGCTGAAAAAACAAAAAGGAACAGAATATGAGCCTGAAAAAGAGGATGTAATAGTAGTAACGGAATTACATTGTAATACTGAAGAATTTGCAGTAAAAGATGAGAAAAAACTTACGCCAAAAGAACAAAAGCAAGAACGAAAAAAGAAAAAGGAATTAGAAAAACATTTCCTAACCTTAGATGAAAAAATAAGAGAAGCACAAAGAAAAAGAAATAAAAAAAGCCACCCTTAAAGGGTAGCTTTTTTGTTCATTTTATTATTCTTCTGAGATAGCTCCTACAGGGCAACCACCAGCACAAGAACCGCAGCTGATGCAAGTATCAGCATCGATTTCGTAATGTGTATCACCTTCTGCAATAGCGCCTACAGGACACTGTCCAGCACAAGCACCACAGCTAACACAAGCGTCACTAATAACAAATGCCATAATAAAATTCCTCCTTAAGTTTTTCCTACGTATATAGTGTAATACATTCTTCCCTTTTTCTCAATAGGAAAAAATAGAATTCTGGAAAAAGCTATTGCTCCATTTCTGCACGGCGTTTACGGATTCCTTCCAAAACATGTGCTTTTAATTCTGTTGCCTTTTCCTTGCTCATTGGTTCAATATCTTTTAATTTGTATTCCATACCAAGATTTTCGTATTTTACCTTGCCCATATCGTGGTATGGTAAAACATCCAGTGCCTTTAAGTTGTGGAATTGACCAATGAAATATCCTAAATCAAATAAATATTTTGGATCATCTGTGATAGTAGGAACAACCACATGTCTGATCCACATATCTACATTTTTTTCATTTAAGTAAGCTGCAAATTTAAGGATGTTTGTGTTAGGCTGAGCGGTCAATTCTTTGTGCTTTTCCGGATCGATATGCTTAATATCCAGCATAACTAAATCCGTAACCTCCATAAGCTTATCCAGCTTTTTCATCCATTCTGCATTATCCGGATTAAAGGCAATCCCGGAGGAATCGATACAGGTATGAATGTTATCTGCCTTTGCCTGGGTAAATAAATCTAATAGAAAATCTACCTGCATCAAAGGTTCGCCTCCGGTTACAGTGATACCACCGTCCTTGTAAAAACCTCTGTTACGGTTAAATTGTTCTATAATGTAGGCAGGTTCCATCTCTTCGCCGGCATTCATGTTCCAGGTATCCGGATTATGACAATAGGCACAGCGCATAGGACATCCCTGTACAAATACTACATATCTAACGCCTGGTCCATCTACTGTACCGAAGCTTTCTAAAGAATGAATTCTTCCCTTCATAAACTTACTCCTTTTTGTATAACAAATAATGCTATATGCTAAAATACCGGCTCCGTAAGAGCCGGTATTGTTAGTATATACACTTTTATTCCATTCTATTAGATTGTTTCATGGAATGTACGAGAGATAACATCAGCCTGCTGTTCAGGTGTTAATTTAATGAAGTTTACAGCGTATCCGGATACACGGATTGTAAGCTGAGGATATTTCTCAGGATTTTTCTGAGCATCCAATAAGGTATCTCTGTTTAATACATTAACGTTCATGTGATGGCCACCTTTGGTAGCATATCCATCTAATAAAGAAACCAAGTTATCAACTTGTGCGTTTGAAGCTGCCATTGTTTTGTCCTCCTAATTTTTTATTCTTTATAATCATCTAAACCCTGATGAAGGGTGGGAACGCTGCATGCTAAAGGAGTTCTGGAACAATCCGTACATCCCATAGTCTGAACTGCTTTTGTATCACCAATTGTTTCGTCTACATCTGCATTGATATGACCAACACCTTTGCTCATGCCGGAATCCAGCATCGCAATTAAATCATCAATCATTTTATCGTTGTCCATTGTATTACACCGTCCCTTCTAAGTGAGTGGGGTGCCGGGTAGGCACCCGCTCTACTTGGTTAAATTATTTGCTTAAATCGATTTCGATATCTCCAGCGAATACCTGATCATCTTTACCTAATGCACCAGGGATAATTGTGAAGGTATTAGAAATACCATCCTGTGCATATTCGAAAGGTAATTTAGATACAGATGAAAGAGAAGCTACAGCACCGTGAGTATCGCGACCGTGCATTGGGTTAGCACCTGGAGCGAATGGCTGGCCTTTCTTACGTCCGTCAGGAGTATTACCTGTTGCTTTTCCATAAGTTACGTTAGAAGTAATGGTTAAGATAGAAGTGGTAGGGAAACCATTTCTGTAGGTATGATGTCTTCTTACCATTGTCATGAATTTCTTTACTAAGTCATGAGCGATTGTATCTACACGATCATCGTCATTACCGTATTTAGGGAATTCACCAGTGGTTTCGAAGTCAACAATGATACCATCTTCGTCACGGATAGGTTTAACAGTTGCATATTTGATTGCTGATAAAGAGTCAGCTACTACAGAAAGTCCTGCAACACCTGTTGCGAAGTAACGAAGAACATCTCTGTCATGTAAAGCCATCTGAGCTCTTTCATAGCAGTATTTGTCATGCATGTAGTGGATAACATTTAATGTATTTACATATACATCAGCTAACCATTCCATCATATCTGTGTATTTCTGCATTACATCATCGAAGTCAAGTACGTCGCCTTCAACCTTACGATATCTAGGACCAACCTGTTTCTTAGAAACTTCGTCAACGCCACCGTTTAATGCGTATAATAAACATTTAGCTAAGTTAGCACGAGCACCGAAGAACTGCATCTGTTTACCGATAACCATTGAAGATACACAACAAGCAATACCGTAGTCATCACCATGAGTTACTCTCATTAAGTCATCGTTTTCGTACTGGATAGAAGAAGTCTTGATAGACATCTTAGCACAGAATTTCTTCCAGCCTTCAGGTAATCTTGTAGACCAAAGAACTGTTAAGTTAGGTTCTGGTGAAGCACCTAAGTTATTCAAAGTATTTAAGTAACGGAAGCTCATCTTTGTTATCATTGGACGACCATCGATATCAACACCACCAAGTGATTCTGTTACCCATACTGGGTCACCAGCGAAAATCTGGTTGTATTCAGGTGTACGAGCGAATTTGATTAATCTTAACTTCATGATGAAGTGATCAACGAATTCCTGGATCTGTTCTTCTGTAAATGTTCCGTTAGCTAAGTCACGCTGTGCATATACATCAAGGAATGTAGATGTACGGCCTAAGCTCATTGCAGCACCGTTCTGCTCTTTAACAGCTGAAAGGTAACCAAAGTAAGTAGCCTGGATAGCTTCCTGTACGTTTGTAGCAGGTTTAGAAATATCGCAACCATAAGAAGCAGCCATTTCTTTCATCATCTTCAAAGCTACCATCTGTTCAGAGATTTCTTCACGAAGACGGATAACATCATCTGTCATAACGCGTCCTGTAGAATCTTTCTGAGCGATTTTGTCCTGAATTAAGAAATCGATACCGTATAAAGCGATACGTCTGTAGTCACCGATGATACGTCCACGTCCGTAAGCATCCGGAAGACCTGTAATGATATGAGCGCTACGGCAAGCTCTCATTTCATCGTTGTAAGCATCGAAACAACCTGCATTATGTGTTTTTCTGTGTGTAGAGAAGAATTCGCTGATTTCAGGATCTACTGTGTAGCCGTTATCTGCGCAAGCTTTCTCTGCCATACGGATACCACCGTAAGGCTGCATAGAACGTTTGAAAGGTTTGTCTGTCTGGAAACCAACGATTGTTTCCTTAGATTTGTCAAGGTAACCAGGACCGTGAGAAGTAATAGTAGAAACAACTTTTGTGTCCATATCAAGAACACCGCCTGCTTCTCTTTCCTGCTTTGCAAGGTCCATAACCTGTGCCCATAAGTCTTTTGTGTTTTGTGTAGGTCCAGCTAAGAAAGAATCATCACCATCATAAGGTGTGTAGTTCTTCTGAATGAAGTCTCTAACGTTTACTTCATTTTCCCATTTGCCACCTACAAAATCTGTCCATTCTGGTCTCATTTTGAAATGCCTCCTGTAAAAAAATTTTTGTTTATTCATAGTGCTATTACTATACTTAAACTATGCCTTAATTATAGTGGAGAGAAAATGCACAGTCAAGTAAGCCAATGTTCTTTTTTCCATACATACTGTGTACTTTTTCGGGTACAAATATACATTTTATATCAATATTTTGGAGAAGAATAAAGTTGCACGAAATTGGGGAAAGTATTATACTAACCGTACGGATAAAAATGGAATGTTTTTTATTTATATTTATAGATGAAGGAGGTTTGAAAAATGGCAGCAATTACAAAGGAAATGACCATTGGAGAAATTTTAGTACAGAACCCTGCAGTAGCTCCTATTTTAATGGAAGCTGGTATGCATTGCTTAGGTTGCCCTTCTGCACAGGCAGAAAGCTTGGAAGAAGCAGCAATGGTTCATGGAATGGATATTGAAGATTTAATGAGCAAGATTGCAGCATTATAGTCTGAAAGAAACTTCAAATGTAGCATAAGCAAAAAAGAGACCTGCAAAGGTCTCTTTTTATGTTACATATTCAATATTTGATTTTACTATCGATTAGTCCATATCAGCCAAAGATAAGATTGCATTTTGGCTAATGAGCACATCCTCATGTTCTTCTAAGCGTGCTACAAAAGCAGGATGATATTTTTCGATAGTGCCATATTCAGAAAGCATGTTACATACCTTGTTGAACTCTTCTAAACTGTAACCTTCCTGAGAAATGATTAGCATATATAAATTCTGCTCAGCATCCTTATACAAAGCACTGTTTCCGGAGTAGAAAGCACTGATTTTCTTACATACTCGTGTCATATCACCAAAGGATTTAAAAGAAAACATTCTGAATAAAGCAGGAGCATCTTTGCTTTCTTTTTCTTTGCTTGCGGTGCTTTCGCTTTCTTTATTGGCATTTTCTGCAAATGCACGATAATGTTCCTGGATTTTTTTGAATAAATCCAATACATCATCTGTAGAGTCCTGGGAAGAAGAAATAGCTTCATCAGCATCATCTTCGCCGTCTCTCAAAGAAGGAGCAAATTTAGAAAATCTGGTATCCAGTTCTTCCGGATCTTCTACCTTGGTAATAATGAGTACAATGCAATCTCCATTCAAAGGAATGGCTTCTATCATTAAAGGAATATCATCTGCTTCAAATCCAAATTTCAAAGCAGCCTGCTGCATCATATCTCGGAATAAAAGCTTTGCTTTTTCCGTTCCATATGCCAATTCACTGATTTTCAACTGACGGTCGGCTAAATCTGCCTTAGTCAATGTACAGCGAATCTGATTGTCGTTAACCTTTTCTATCTTCATCGTTTTTCACCTTTATTTCCATAATACATAATATATTCGAAAAAACTCGTTCGCGTCAGTTTGTAAATGTATTTTAATCAGTTCCCCAAAGGAAGTCAAGAAAGTGCCCCATTGTTTCGAGAATTTTAATAAAATTAAGGGATTTTTTCAAAAATTATAGTTGTAATTTAGAAAAAAAGAAAATATAATATCAATCAGATGAGTCGAGCAATCCGTGTCCGGAGGAGGGCTGTCATCTTACGCTATTCATAAGCAAAAACAATAATTCAAAACATCTTTCTGATTTAGGAAAGAAAGGGTCTTACAGGAATAAATCCTGTCTTAAAATTACCCCAAAAAACATTCTAATACAATTTAAAGCAGTAATAGTAATTATTCGATTTTTATTTATTTAATTTTACAGTATTTATAGTTCAGACTATGCTTTTTGTTTATTTCTGCAGGTTTTATGGCGTAGACACTGCTCGAATCATTTTTTCTCTAAAGACATTATAAGCCAAAAGGGAATGCTTCATTCAAAAAATTAATATATCACGATTCTTTTGGTCAGATGGGACCTCTTATTTTACACGGATAAAAAAGAAAAGCCATGATGAACGAAATATTTGAAAGGAACAATACCCACTTGCGATTCACTAAGAGGTACCTTTTGGAAAACGGATGACGATAGAGAAATAGTTTGCTATAATGTAGGGCAATGAACAAAGAGATAAAGGAGTTAGAAATCATGAAAAAGGCGATTCCTGCATTGATTGCCATTGCCCTAATTATAGTGATTGGTGCGGCAACACTTGGAACCGGGATACTGACGAAATTCCGTTATTCCGATAACAAAAGAGATTTGATGGAATATTATGAGTTAACAGCACCGGATCAGGTAGCTATTGTGCTACAAAATGAACGAATTGAAGAAAAAGCAAAATTGCACCAGGGTGTGTATTATTTAGATTTTCCCCATGTGCAATCTTTGTTAAATGATAGATTTTATGCAGATTTCAATGAGGGCTTATTGCTTTACACCCTACCGGATAGAATTGTTCGTACGGAAATCGGCAGCAGTACCTATCTAGATGGGGAAGAAAAAGAAGAGCCTTACCAGATTTCTTTCATGGAAGAGGAAACCTTATTTGTGGCATTGGATTATGTGGCAAAATATACCAAATTTGATTATGCTACTTTTGAAAATCCCAACCGTATGCAGCTTAGAACCACTTGGTCAGAAGCAGAAAAAGCAATCATCAAAAAGGATACAGCTGTTCGCTACCAAGGTGGTGTGAAGAGCGATATTTTGAGAAAAATTGCCAAAGAGGAAAGGGTCACCATTTTGGAAGAAATGGAAAAATGGGTAAAGGTAAAAACAGAGGATGCCTTGATCGGTTATGTGGAAAAGAAATATCTGAAAGGAAGAGGTGTTGTGCAGGAACAGGCAGAAAATACCTATGAAGAGCCGGAGTATTCCAATCTGGTACGAGACCATAAAATCAACTTAGGCTGGCATCAGGTTATGGTAGAATCCGCTAATGACACCTTAGGAGAAGTATTGGCCAATACCAAAGGCTTAAATGTCATTTCGCCTACCTGGTTTACCCTAAGAGATAATGAGGGTACTGTAGGCTGTATTGCCAGCAGTGCTTATGTAAAGGATGCCCATAACAGGGGATTGGAAGTATGGGCATTGTTTGACAACTTTACCTATGATATTTCTACTTTTGAAAATCTTTCTTTTACCAGTAAAAGAAGCAAAATTATAAACAGCTTAATGGAGGGGGCAAACACCTACGGTTTTGACGGTATCAATGTGGATTTTGAAATGCTAAGCTATGATGCGGGAGAGCATTTCGTAGAATTCATCCGAGAGCTTTCCATTGCCTGTCGTGCAAATAATCTGGTGCTTTCTGTGGACAACTATGTACCCAGAGAATCCACCACCCACTACAATCGCAAAGAGCAGGGGATTGTAGCAGATTATGTGATCATTATGGGCTATGATGAGCATTGGGGCAGCGGCGGTGTAGCCGGCTCTGTGGCATCTATCGATTTTGTGGAGGATGGTATTATGCAGACCGTTGCAGAGGTACCTTCCAATAAAATCATCAATGCAGTCCCCTTTTATACCAGAGTTTGGAAAACCAAAGGTGGGACTGTAACCAGTGATGCGTTGGGTATGGAAGCAGCAGAAAATTTCGTAAAAAATAACGGTGTCAAAGTGGACTGGGATGATGCTACTTGCCAAAATTATGGAGAAATCCAAAAGGGAGACACACTCTATCAGGTATGGTTGGAAGATGAGCAGTCTATTACTACCAAATGCAATATTATGAAAAAATATGAGTTGGGCGGTATTGCCGCTTGGAAATTAGGCTTTGAAAAACCTTCTATTTGGAATGTGATTGCAGAGTATTGCAATTCATAAATAAAAAAGAATATCAACAATGGGGACAGGGACCATGTATCATTTTGTGAGTGATATAAAGTCCCTGTTTTTTATTGGTTATTATTTAGATACTGCAAAACTCCCAAATGAATGGCCCAAGCCATAGATTCTTGATAACTGTCCTGAAGCAGTTTCTTTGCTTCTTCCGGATGGGATAAAAATCCACATTCTACAATGGCTACAGGATAGATTGGTTTTTTCAATAAATAGTAACTGCTGTTAGGTTCTGCTTTTCGTTCTTTTTCCTGCTTGGTACATAGAATTAGAGATTGTTGAATGGTTTCTGCCAGAGCTCTGCTTGCCACACTGTCGTGATAATAAAAGGTTTGGGCACCTTGAACGGTTTCGTCGGGAAAACTGTTTTGGTGGATGCTGACAACCAAATCCGGCTTGGCATTTTCAATGACCTGCAAGCGGTTTTTCATATCTTGAATTTTTAGGTTAGGCTTGCTGGTGTCGCATAATGCATCATCTCCGGAACGGGTTAAAACCACACGCACATCCTGAGACTCCAATAACATTTTTAGTTTTAGTGCGATGGATAAATTAATGTCCTTTTCTAAGGCATTGTTGATACCTACTTTTCCCGGATCCGCGCCACCATGTCCTGCATCTACCACAACCACATATTTGGGAGAAAGGACAGAAGAAGACAGCACACTAGTGGCTTGGTCTTTGTATCGAAAGAGTAGGCTAAGGGCTAACAGAAGGCAAGGGATGGATAGGAATAACAGATAATATTTCTTTTTCATAGCATTGCATTTCTACTTCTCTTACTTTATCTATATACAAAAAAACATGAATTTATGTTATCATTGTCTCAAGTTTTAGAATAAAACTTGAGATGGAGAGAGAAAACTATGAAGTGGACCAGAATTCAAATAAAAACGATAACAGAGGCGGAAGATATTATTATTAGCACGCTGTACGACATTGGCTTGGAAGGGGCTCAGATTGAAGACAAGGTACCCTTAAGTGCCTGGGAAAAAGAGCAAATGTTTGTAGATATTTTGCCTGAAACAGAAGAAGATGACGGTATTGCATACTTAAGTTTCTTTGTAGAAGAAGACAGAGCCCAGGAACTGCCGGAACTTTTGAAATCTGTAGAAGCAGAGTTAGAAGATCTTCGTTCCTTTATGGATATTGGTGAGGGTAGCATTGCTGTTTCTGAGACAGAGGATTTGGATTGGATTAACAACTGGAAACAGTATTTTCATCAGTTTACCATAGATGACATTTTGGTAGTGCCTTCTTGGGAAGAAGTAAAACCTGAGGATCAGGACAAGCAGATTTTACACATTGATCCCGGTACTGCTTTTGGAACCGGCATGCACGAAACTACTCAGTTGTGTATCAGGCAGTTGAAGAAGCATATTACCAAGGAAACCAACCTGTTGGATGTGGGAACGGGGAGTGGTATTTTATCCATTCTTTCTATTATGTTTGGTGCGAAGCATGCCATTGGAACAGATTTGGATCCCTGCGCTATTGAAGCTGTGGCAGATAATTGTAAAGCCAACGGCATTGCATCAGAGCAGTTTGAACTGATTATTGGCAATATTATTACAGAAGAAGCGGTACAAAAACAGGTTGGCTTTGGCTGTTATGATATTGTTGTAGCAAATATTTTGGCAGATGTTTTAGTGCCTTTAACCCCGGTTATTGTGAATCAGTTAAAGCCCGGCGGCATTTATATTACCTCCGGCATTATTGACGATAAAGAAGAAACGGTGAAAATTGCAGTAGAAAAGGCCGGTTTGGAAGTGTTGGAAGTAACCTACCAGGGTGAATGGGTCAGCGTAACGGCAAGAAAGGGCTAAACCATGTATCAGTTTTTTGTAGAGCCGGAACAAATACAGGGCAATCGAGTTGTGATTACCGGAAAAGATGTGAATCATATCAAAAATGTTTTGCGTATGCAGCCGGGAGAAGAGATTGCCGTTAGTAACGGTCAGGATGGAAAAGAATATCGTTGTGGAATTTTGGAACTGGGAGAAGAAATCCTTTGTGAACTTCGATTTGTGAAAGAGGATGCTGTGGAATTGCCTTCCAGGATATATCTTTTTCAGGGCTTGCCTAAAGCAGATAAAATGGAATTTATTATTCAAAAAGCAGTGGAGTTGGGGGTATATGAAATCATTCCCGTCAATACCAAACGCTGTATTATGAAGTTGGATGAAAAAAAGGTAAAAAACAAAATTGCCAGATGGCAGCAGATTGCAGAAGCTGCAGCCAAACAAAGTAAACGAGCCATTATTCCTAAGGTGTCAGAGCCAATGAATTTTTCTCAGGCGGTTGCTTTGGGAAAAACATTGGATGCAAAGTGGATTCCCTATGAATTGGCAGAGGGAATGGAAAAAACCAGAAGCCTTATGGAGCAGTTAAAACCGGGACAATCTCTTGGGATTTTCATCGGACCGGAGGGCGGATTTGAGGAAAAAGAAATTCAAACCGCAATGGAAAATGGAATAGAACCTATTACTTTAGGAAAGAGAATTTTACGCACAGAAACAGCAGGCATGGCCGTTCTTTCCTGGGTCATGTACCATTTGGAGGGTGCCTGCATAGAATAAAACAAGAAATCTTTTGAAGGATATTTTATGGAAATTTATTTAGACAATTCTGCCACTACTAGAGTCTATGACAGTGTGGTAGAACTTATGACAGATATGATGAAAAGAGAGTTTGGAAATCCCTCCAGTCTTCATAGAAAAGGCTCTCAGGCAGAAAGTTATGTGCGCTATGCGAAGCAGACCATTGCCAAAAATCTAAAGGTAAATGAAAAAGAAATTTTCTTTACTTCAGGAGGAACAGAGTCTGACAACTTGGCTTTAATGGGCGCAGCCTTTGCCAATGCCAGAGCAGGAAAACATCTGATTACAACCTGCATTGAGCATCCTGCTATTTTACAGACTATGGAGCATTTGCAGGAGTTGGGATACGAAGTGACCTATTTGCCGGTGAATTCTATGGGACAGATTTTGCTGCAGGATTTGGAAAATGCACTTCGCACGGACACCATTTTGGTTTCCATTATGCATACCAATAATGAAATCGGCTCTCTCCAGCCATTGGAAGAAGCGGCAGCTTCGGTGAAGCGTTATAATCCTAATATTGTAGTCCACACAGATGCTGTTCAAGGCTATGGAAAATATCGGATTTATCCAAAGAAAATGAATCTGGATATGGTTTCCGTCAGTGGTCACAAAATTCATGGTCCTAAAGGGGTAGGTTTTTTGTATGTCAATGAAAAAATCAAAATTCGACCCATTCTGTACGGAGGCGGTCAGCAAAGAGGACTTCGTTCCGGTACAGAAAATGTTCCCGGCATTGCAGGATTAGGAAGAGCAGTGGAAGAGATTTATCACAATCTGGATCAGGATGTGGAAGGAATTTTTTATTTAAAACAGAGATTTTTATCCGGTATCCAAACTATCCCGGATTGTAAAATCAACGGCTATTTGGACGAAAGAAGTGCCCCTCATATTGCCAGCGTTTCTTTCCGTGGTATTCGTAGCGAAGTGTTGTTACATGCTTTGGAGGATAAAGGTATTTATGTGTCTGCAGGCAGCGCTTGTTCTTCCCATAAGCCTACCGTTTCTGCCACCTTAAAAGCCATTGGTGTGGAACCGGATTTGCTGCAGTCTACCTTGCGTTTCAGCTTTTCTGTTTTCACTACAGTGGAGGAAATTGACTATACTTTGCAGAGCTTGTATGATATAATTCCTATGCTTCGCAGATATACAAGACATTAGAAGGAGTGTCCATGTTACCAGCATTTTTGATAAAATATGCCGAAATCGGCGTAAAAGGAAAAAACAGATATTTATTTGAAGATGCCCTTGTTCAGCAGATGAAATATGCCCTGAAACGATGTGAGGGAGAATTCGCCATTCGTAAAACACCCGGTAGAATTTACCTGGATGCTTTAACAGAATGTGATTTTGATGAAGTGGTAGAAAATCTCCAGACAGTGTTTGGAATTTCCGGCATCTGTCCTATGATCTATGTGGAAGATGAGGGATTTGAGAAGTTAAAGGAAACGGTAGTAAAGTATGTAAGGGATACCTATCCGGACCGAAACAAAACCTTTAAGATTATGGCAAGACGTGCCAGAAAAAATTATCCCTTAGATACCATGGAATTAAATGCTTCCTTGGGAGAAGCAGTGTTGGATGCTTTTCCGGAAATGACAGTGGATGTACACAATCCGGACATTTATTTGTATGTAGAAATTCGTGAAAAAATTTATTTGTATTCTGAAATTATTCCGGGACCCGGTGGAATGCCTGTAGGCACCAATGGTAAAGCTATGCTGCTGTTATCCGGTGGTATTGATTCGCCGGTAGCCGGTTATATGATTAGTAAACGAGGGGTAAAAATTGATGCAGTGTATTTCCATGCACCCCCTTATACCAGTGATAGAGCGAAACAAAAGGTAATTGATTTAGCCAGACAGGTTTCTAAATATAGTGGTCCAATTTATCTCCATATTATTAATTTTACAGATATTCAGTTGGCAATTTATGAAAAATGCCCCCATGAGGAATTGACCATTATTATGCGTCGTTACATGATGAAAATTGCAGAAACCATTGCCAAAGAAACAGAATGTTTAGGTCTGATTACAGGAGAAAGTATTGGTCAGGTAGCTTCCCAGACCATGCACTCTTTATATGCCACCAATGAAGTATGTACTATTCCGGTTTACAGGCCTTGTATTGGATTGGATAAGCAGGAAATTGTAGAAATTTCAGAGAAGATTCATACCTATGAAACTTCTATTCTTCCTTTTGAAGATTGCTGTACGATTTTTGTGGCAAAGCACCCTGTAACCAAACCTAATTTGGAATATATCAAACGACATGAAGAGAATTTGAAGGATGTAATTGATGGTTTGATGGAGACAGCCCTGTCTACCAGAGAAACTATTGTAGTAAGATGTGAAGACAGTGTATAGTTTTTAAGAAAGAAAAAAGTCCTTGATTTTCATCAAGGACTTTTTCATCTTATATATTCTAAGTTAGATTAAATCATATAAGGTTTTAATGCTTCTAAAACTGCCTCTGCATTTTCTTCAACATGAATATTCAAGTCAATAGGTTTTGATAAATCTAAACTGAAGATACCCATGATAGATTTTGCGTCGATAACATATCTTCCAGAAACTAAATCAAAATCACAATCGAATTTTGTAATATCATTTACAAATGATTTAACCTTGTCGATAGAATTTAAAGAAATCTGAATTGTCTGCATCGCAATTACCTCCTTTTGTTTTCAAACCTTCTTTCATTATAGTAATGTGATGTAGTTGAAAAGTCAAGCACTGTCCCAAGTTTTCGTATAAAACTTAGGACATTAAAAGGAGCCCTTATGCCAAAAGTAGCCTTTCATAATTTAGGTTGTAAAGTAAATGCCTATGAAATAGAAGTCATGCAGCAACTACTGCAGGAAATGGGATACGACCTGATGCCCTTTGAAGAGGGGGCAGATGTGTATGTCATCAACACCTGTAGTGTGACCAATATTGCAGACAGGAAAAGTCGCCAAATGCTACATAAAGCAAAAAAGATGAACCCCGACGCGGTAGTGGTTGCAGTGGGCTGTTATGTGCAAACCGGCTTGGAGCAGGTAGAACTGGATCCGGATATTGATTTGGCTATTGGCAATAATAAAAAGGCAGAAATTGGAGAGATACTGAAAGCCTTTTTGATGGAACGAGAAGGTAAAGCAGCGCAAAAAGAGTCTTTTAAGAAAAGTGAGGTTTTGGATATTAACCACACCTCCTGGTACGAAGAAATGCAGTTAAAGCAAACTGCAGAGCACACCAGAGCCTATATCAAAATCCAGGATGGCTGCAACCAGTTTTGCTCTTATTGCATTATCCCTTACGCCAGAGGCAGGGTGCGTAGCCGCAAGGAGGAAGACGTGCTGGAAGAGATTACAAATCTGGTACAAAAAGGCTTCAAAGAGGTGGTCATTACAGGGATTCATCTGAGTAGCTACGGTCTGGATTTCTTGGAAAAAGAGTCTAAAGAGGGAGACTATTTGGGCTCCGCGGCAGCCAGAAAACTGGTGTATGAAAAAGAATATCTGTTGCATTTATTAGAAAAAATGGATGCTATAGAAGGCTTACAACGAATTCGAATTGGCTCCTTGGAACCCCGTATTATTACAGAAAAATTTGTCACAGGCTTACAACAGTTGAAACACCTTTGTCCCCATTTCCACTTGTCCTTACAAAGTGGTTGCGATGCAACCTTACAGCGGATGAATCGTCATTACAGTGCTGCAGAGTATCAGGATAAAGTCAAAATTCTGCGGGAATTTTTCCCCAAAGCAGCCATTACTACAGATGTGATAGTAGGCTTTCCGGGAGAAACAGAAGAGGAATTTGCAATCAGCAAAGCCTTTTTGGAGCAGGTACAATTTTATGAAGCCCATATTTTTAAGTATTCCAAGCGACAGGGAACGGTGGCAGCAGCCAGAAAGGATCAGATTCCGGAAAAAGAAAAAACGAAACGAAGCAGTATACTTTTGGAGCTGACAAAAGAACAGTCAATTGCCTACAGAGAAAGCTTTTTAGGAAAAGAAGTAGAAGTTCTGATAGAAGAGGAAAAAGAAATCGATGAGAAAGTATATCAGGTTGGTTTTACACCTCATTATGTGAAGGCTGCGGTGGAAAAAACTGTAGAAAGTAATCAGATTATACGAGGAAAGGCAGAAAAACTTCTGGCAGGGGAATATTTACTTTTAGAAGTAAATGGTTTATGATAAAAGCGATACTTTGGACATATTTGCAAAGCGAGGAAAACAATGCAGGACTTAGGAAATACACAATATTTTAAAGTAGAAGTAGATCAGGAAAATGAAGTAAAAAATATATTGGAGCAGGTGTATGAAGCACTATCCGAAAAAGGCTACAATCCGGTGAATCAGATTGTAGGGTATATTATGTCCGGTGATCCGACTTACATTACCAGTTATAAAAATGCCAGAAGTCTGATTATGCGTGTAGAAAGAGACGAACTGGTAGAGGAAATGTTTAAAGACTATATTAAGAGTCACGAGTGGGAGTAAGCGATGCGTATTATGGGATTGGACTTTGGGTCCAAAACTGTGGGTGTAGCAATTAGTGATAGCCTGCTGATTACAGCCCAGGGAATAGAGATTATTCGCCGTAAGGAAGAAAATAAATTGCGCCAGACCTTGGCACGCATTGAAGCCTTGATTGAAGAATATGAGGTGGAAGAGATTGTCCTTGGATATCCCAAAAATATGAATGATACTTTGGGAGAGCGAGTAGAAAAAACAGATAGTTTTCGAGAAAGTCTGGAGAGAAGAACCGGGTTACCGGTCCATTTATGGGATGAGCGTTTGACCACGGTTGCTGCCGATAAAGCTATGATGGAAGCCGGTATCAGACGAGAAAACAGAAAAGACCATGTAGATAAAATTGCCGCAATTTTTATTCTGCAGGGTTATTTGGATTATAGAAAGATGCAACAATCATGAAATTAGAAAAGATTACATTTTGCCCCGAAGGAGAAGAGGCAGTCGATTTTTTTGTATTGGAACAAACCCGCATTGCAGGGGTCAATTATATATTGGTTACTGATGTAGAAGAAGGGGACGGAGATGCTTTGATTTTGAAGGACCTTTCTAAGGACGATGAAAAAGAAAGCCTATATACCATTGTTTCTGATGACAAGGAATTGGAAGCAGTAGCAGGTGTATTTGCGGATTTACTGGATGACATTAAATTTGTGTAATGCAAATAAAGATACAAGAGGTAGAAAACTACTTCAAAAAGAAATGGTAATCGTATAGAAATATGGGCGTGAAACGATTACAGACAAAGAAATGGAGGGAAAGTTTGAAAAATAGAAATGAAAAGAATATTGGCTCCAAACTGAAAATCATCCCTTTGGGTGGTTTGGAACAGATTGGAATGAACATTACAGCCTTTCAGTATGAAGACTGTATTGTTGTGGTGGATTGCGGTCTGAGTTTTCCGGATGATGATATGTTAGGAATTGATTTGGTTATTCCGGATATCACTTACTTGCTGGAAAATGCAGATAAGGTAAAAGGCTTTGTCATTACCCATGGTCACGAGGACCATATTGGAGCATTGCCTTATATCCTGAAACAGTTAAATGTGCCGGTGTATGCAACCCGCTTAACTATGGGATTAATCGAAAATAAATTAAAAGAACACAATTTGACTAATCAGATTAAAACCAAAGTTGTAAAATTTGGGCAGTCTATTAATCTGGGCTGCATGCGTGTGGAATTTATCAAAACCAATCACAGCATCGTGGACGCGGCAGCATTGGCAATATATTCTCCTGCCGGAGTGGTGGTTCATACCGGAGATTTTAAGGTGGACTATACTCCTGTATTTGGTGACGCTATTGATTTACAGCGCTTTGCAGAACTGGGGAAAAAAGGTGTGTTGGCTTTAATGTGTGATAGTACCAACGCAGAAAGACCCGGGTTTACCCAGTCGGAAAAAACGCTGGGACATATTTTTGATACCATTTTTGCGGAGCATAAAAATACCAGAATTATTATTGCTACCTTTGCTTCCAATGTAGACAGAGTGCAGCAAATTATTAATTCTGCATATAAATATGATCGTAAGGTTGTTCTGGAAGGTCGAAGCATGGTGAATGTAATTGAAACTGCTTCCAACTTGGGCTGTTTGGATATTCCGGACAATACCTTGATTCCCATAGAACAGTTGAAAAATTATCCGGATGAAAAAACGGTTATTATTACAACAGGAAGCCAGGGAGAAAGTATGGCTGCTTTAAGCCGTATGGCTGGAAATATTCACAAAAAGATTTCCATTAACCCGAATGATACCATTATTTTTTCTTCCAATCCCATTCCGGGTAATGAAAAGGCGGTTACCAAGGTAATCAATGAATTATCCAGAAAAGGAGCAGAGGTTATTTTCCAGGATGCTCATGTATCCGGTCATGCCTGCCAGGAGGAAATTAAACTAATTTACTCCTTGGTAAAACCCCAATATGCTATCCCGGTGCATGGAGAATATAAGCATTTAAAGGCCCAGGAAAAATTGGCTACAGAACTGGGAATGGACAAAGAAAATATCTTTATTTTATCTTCCGGTGAAGTATTGGAATTGGATGAACGCAGTGCTGCTGTTACAGGAAAAGTACCGGTGGGAGATATTCTGGTAGACGGCCTTGGGGTAGGAGATGTAGGAAACATTGTATTGCGAGATCGTCAACATTTGGCGGAAGATGGCATTATGATTGTGGTGCTGGCGTTAGATGATTCCGGTTTGGTATCCGGCCCGGATATTGTTTCCCGTGGCTTTGTCTATGTAAGAGAATCCGATGAACTGATGGAAGAAGCCAGAGAATTATTGTATGATACAGTGGAAAATTGTTTAGACCGAGGAATTTCTGATTGGGGAAAAATCAAATCCAGCATCAAGGATTCTTTGGGAGATTATGTTTGGAAAAAAACAAAACGTCGTCCTATGATTTTACCCATTATTTTGGAAGTCTAAAAAAGGATGAGAAAGGCTTGTGTGGTTTGGCATGAAAGAGATTCAAAAAGCAATAGACACTTTTGTTAAGGCAATCAAAAATTCAGATGTGTATCGGGAATATGTGCATCAAAAAGAAAGCGTTAGACAGGTTCCGGGGTTAAAAGAAAAAATTGATGAATACCGTAAGAAGAATTATGAGTTCCAAAGTTATGAAGGGGACGATCTGTTTGAAAAGGTAGACGAACTGGAAGAAGAGATGGACGAACTCAAAGAAGATCCCTTAGTGCGTGCTTATTTGGCAGCAGAATTAGAGGTTTGTCGCATGGTGCAAACCATTAATGTTTCCATTGCAGAGGCAGTGGATATTGATATTGATTTACAGCAGTAATAGGAAAGGTTCCAAAGGTGGAGGAAGAGTATGAATTCCAAGGAGATTGTGCTGTCCGTTTTTTCTACAGCATTTAAGTTAATTTTGACCGTGGTTGTGATTATGCTGATTTATAAAGGCTCTATTACAGCCTATGAATATGGCAATCGTATTTTTACGGAAACTCCCGTTTCAGAAGGAGACGGTGTGGTGATTCCTGTAGCCATAGAGTTTGGTGACAATGCCTATTCTATCGGACAGAAACTGGAAAATAAGGGTTTGATCCGGGATGCAAAATTATTTTATTTGCAGGAACTTCTATCAGAACATCGTGGAGAGGAGCAGCCCGGTACTTATGCATTAAGTACTTCTATGACAGCCAACGAAATGATTACTATTTTGGCTGGAGAAAGTCTTCCGGAAAAAGAGCAGAATTCTATGCCCAAAATCCAGTCCACTGTGATAGGCAGTGAACCCACAGAACCTCAAACGACAGAGGTGGGAAGTGAACCTGTGCCTTCCCAGTCCACTACCGTGGGAGCGGAATCAAAAGGCTCCGAGATTACTATTATTGGAAGCCAATCCGGAGGAAACTGACAATGATTGTAGAGGAGAGAATGCGCTCTTTTTTGCATTCTTTAGATGAAGGTACACCCAGAAACTTACAGGAAATAGAGAAATTTGCATTGGAAACAGAAGTACCTATTATTCGGCCGGAAATGCAAAGTCTGTTACAGACTTTATTTGCCATTCACCAGCCTAAATCCATTTTGGAAGTAGGTACCGCAATTGGTTTTTCAGCCCTTTTGATGCGACAGTTTGCACCGGAAGGCTGCCGGATTACCACCATAGAAAAATATGAAAAACGAATTCCTATTGCCAAGGAAAATTTTGAAAAATTGGGCAGGGAACAGATTACATTGATAGAGGGGGATGCGATAGAGGTGTTACAAACTCTGGAGACTCCCTTTGATTTTATATTTATGGATGCTGCAAAGGGACAGTACATTCATTTTTTACCGGAGGTACTTCGGCTTTTGAATCCAGGTGGATTGTTAGTGTCGGATAATGTTTTGCAGGATGGAGATATTGTAGAATCCCGTTTTGCGGTAACCAGAAGAAATCGCACCATTCATGGAAGAATGCGAGAATATTTACATACACTGAAGCATCACGAGGAATTAACGACCACTATTTTGCCCCTTGGAGATGGTGTGGCAATCAGTGTAAAGAGGAAAATAGTACATGACTAGAAACACGGAATTATTGATTCCAGCCAGTAATTTAGAAGTATTAAAAACAGCTGTTATCTTTGGCGCAGATGCAGTTTATATCGGTGGGGAAGCCTTTGGACTTCGTGCCAAGGCAAAGAATTTTTCGCTGCAGGATATGAAAGAAGGGATTGCCTTTGCCCATGCCCATCAGGTAAAAGTGTATGTGACCGCCAACATCTTAGCCCACAACTACGATTTGGAAGGGGCAGCAGCGTATTTTAAGGAATTGAAGGAAATCGGTCCGGACGCATTGATTATTTCTGATCCTGGGATGTTTTCTTTGGCAAAAGAAATCTGCCCGGAAATTGAAATCCATATTTCTACCCAGGCAAATAATACCAACTATATGACCTATGACTTTTGGTGGAAAATGGGAGCCAAACGAGTGGTTTCTGCCAGAGAATTGTCTTTGCAGGAATTAAAAGAAATTCGTCAGCATATTCCGGAGGAAATGGAAATCGAAAGTTTCATTCATGGGGCTATGTGTATCTCCTATTCCGGCAGATGCTTATTAAGCAATTACTTTACCGGCAGAGACGCCAACCACGGAGCCTGTACCCATCCCTGTCGTTGGAAGTATGCAGTGGTAGAGGAAAGCAGACCGGGAGAGTATTTACCTGTTTACGAAAATGAAAGAGGCACTTATATTTTTAACTCCAAGGATTTGTGCATGATAGAACACATTCCGGAATTGCTGGAGGCAGGGATTGATAGCCTGAAAATAGAAGGCCGTATGAAAACCGCTTTGTATGTGGCTACAGTTGCCAGAACCTATCGAAAAGCCATTGACGATTATAAAAAATCACCGGATTTATATTTGGCAAATATGGCTTGGTACAAGGCAGAGATTTCCAAATGTACCTATCGTCAATTTACCACAGGTTTTTATTTCGGAAAGCCGGATGAAACCACCCAGATTTATGATTCCAATACCTATATTAACGAATATATTTATTTGGGAATTGTGGGAGAAATTACAGCAGACGGTCTTGTAAAAATTGAACAGCGCAATAAATTCTGTGTGGGCGATGCAATAGAAATTATGAAACCGGATTTCCAGAATGTTTCGGTAAAGGTTTTGGAAATGTATGATGAAACAATGGCTCCTATAGGGAGCTGTCCGCATCCAAAACAGACCATATATTTGCGTTTGTCAGAACAGCCAAAACAGTATGATTTACTGCGGGTAGAAAAACAGGAAGCATAAAAACATGAAATTTTTTTCAAAAAAGGCTTGCATTTTGTAAAAGAGTGCGTTATTTTAATGTTTGTAACGAACAAAGGCGTTCCAAATTAGTGGAAACGCCTTTTTTTATTGCCCTAAATCAGTTATAATTAGATTTAGTGTTGCCTGGAGCATCCCTTATTTCATAGAGAAAAAGAGGTGTTCCGGCTGAGGAGTAAAAATATTTACGAAAGAAAGGAAAGAGAAACAATGAGTGAATTAATCAATGTTGAAAAAATTTTTGGTGAAAATGTATTTACATTAGGTACCATGCGCCAGAGACTTCCTAAAAAAGTATATTTTGAAGTAAAGAGAGTAATGGATCAGGGCGGTGAGTTATCCCTAGCAACTGCAGATCTTGTGGCAAAAGCAATGAAGGACTGGGCAGTAGAAAAGGGAGCTACCCATTATACTCATTGGTTTCAGCCTTTGACAGGTATTACAGCAGAGAAGCATGATTCCTTCGTAACCAATCCGGATGAAGAAGGAAAAATGTTAATGGAATTTTCTGGAAAAGAATTAATTAAAGGGGAACCGGATGCATCTTCTTTCCCTTCAGGTGGTTTGAGAGCTACCTTTGAAGCAAGAGGCTATACAGCATGGGATATTACTTCTCCTGCATTCATTAAAGAAGCATCTACAGGACCTATCCTTTGCATCCCTACAGCATTCTGTTCTTACACAGGGGAAGCATTGGATAAGAAAACACCTTTACTTCGTTCTATGGAAGCCGTTAGCGAACAGGCACTTAGAATTGTAAGATTATTCGGTAACACAGAAGCTACAAAAGTAGTTGCCTCTGTTGGACCGGAACAGGAATATTTCTTAGTAGACCAGAAAAAAGCATTACTTCGTGATGACTTAATCTTTACCGGCCGTACCCTTTTTGGTGCACCTGCTCCAAAAGGTCAGGAAATGGAAGATCATTACTTTGGTGTTATTCGTGAAAGAATTGGTGCGTATATGCACGACTTGAATGAAGAATTGTGGAAATTAGGCGTTACTGCTAAGACACAGCACAATGAAGTAGCTCCTGCACAGCACGAATTAGCTCCTATTTATGATACCGCAAATATTGCAGTAGATCACAACCAGTTGGTTATGGAAACCATGAAGAGAGTAGCCGGCAAACATGGCCTTCGTTGCTTACTTCATGAAAAACCATTTGCAGGTGTAAATGGTTCCGGTAAACACAATAACTGGTCTATCACCACAGACAATGGTGTAAACTTATTGGATCCGGGCAAAACACCTAACGATAACATTCAGTTCTTGTTGGTACTTGCTTGTATGATGAAAGCAGTTGACACACATGCAGACTTGTTAAGACAGAGTGCATCTGATGTTGGTAACGATCATCGTCTTGGTGCAAATGAAGCACCTCCGGCAATCATTTCTATGTTCCTTGGTGAGCAGTTAGAAGATGTTGTAAAACAGTTAGTAGAAACCGGCGCAGCTACTTCTTTAATCGAAGGCGGTGTATTAGAAACAGGTGTATCTACATTACCTGATTTGGTAAAAGATGCTACAGATAGAAACAGAACATCACCATTCGCTTTCACAGGAAACAAATTCGAGTTCCGTATGGTAGGTTCTGCAGACTCTGTTGCAAGCCCTAACACAACCTTAAATGCTATCGTTGCAGAAGCATTTTGTGAAGCAGCTGACAGATTAGAGAAAGCAGAAGATTTCGATGTAGCAGTACATGACTTAATTAAAGAATACATGACCAAACATCAGAGAATCGTATTTAACGGTAATGGTTACTCAGATGAATGGGTAGTTGAAGCAGAAAAGAGAGGCTTACCAAACATCAAATCTATGGTAGCTGCTGTAGAAACATTGACTACAGAAAAGAGCGTAAAATTATTCGAAAGATTTGGTATCTTTACAAAAGCGGAATTGGAATCCAGAGCAGAAGTATTATACGAAACCTACTCTAAGACAATCAATATTGAAGCTTTAACCATGATGGAAATGGCAACCAAACAGATTATTCCTGCAGTAGTTTCTTATACAAAGGGCTTGGCAGATACTGTAATTGCTGTAGAAGCAGCAGGCGTTGACAGCAGCGTTCAGAAAGGCTTGTTGACAGAAGTATCTGCATTGTTAAAAGAAATGCAGAGTGCAGTAGTTACCTTAAAGGATGTAGAAGCAAAAGCTTCTGCTATGGAAGAAGGTAAGGCACAGGCTGAGTACTACAGAGATGTAGTAAAGGTTGCTATGGAAGCACTTCGTAAGCCTGCAGATGCATTAGAAATGATTGTAGATAAGAAAGCATGGCCAATTCCTACTTACGGCGAATTGATTTTCGAAGTATAAATTGCTTACCTCTATTTAGTTTATCTATCTTGCTAAAGGCACACATCCCTTTTGGGGTGGTGCCTTTAGTGTGTTAAAAATCTTTAAAAATCTTTTGCAAAATAAATATAGAAAGTGCTTGCATTTATTTTCTATTTATAGTATTATAAGCGAGTGCCAAGAAAACAGCACATATAGCGCTATCGCCAAACGGTAAGGCAACGGACTCTGACTCCGTCATCTCAAGGT
>JAKSSF010000023.1 GCA_024403235.1 Lachnospiraceae bacterium
TCTCAAAGTAACTTCCCGAAACTGAAAAAACGGGAAATTAAATAAATTTTTTACTGAATGCGAAAATACAGAAATGCATTGACTGGGGGGTCAAAGGAGTACAATAGCAAGGAACTAAATGATAAAGGCTTTTTATAAGTCTAGTATAAAGAAGGAGAAAAAGTTAAATGACAAAGAAATTCAAACAATTATTCACAATGTTATTGGCTGTAGCTATTTTAGTTACAGGGTTTCCTGCAATGGAGGCAAAGGCTGCTGGAAAAACTGTGACAATAGCGACTGCTACACAAGGCACTACAGAGTATTCGTCTGGAATGGTTACCGTAAGTGCAGGTTGGGGAGCTAGTAATGGTTTAATGTGGACGCCAACTTCTGGTAATCCAGCTAATGCTCCTTATGTTATTAAAGTGGAGGAAGGGTATACAATAACTAAAATTGTAGCGACAATTGGTGGGCTACAATGTGAATCAGGGATTACAGCTATCAATGCAACTCCTGGTGATGTAGCGTATACGCTAGCAGTAGATAATACAATTACAATCACAGATATTGATGCGGATGAAGTAACACTTACACCTGAAGGTTCTGGACAAAGTGTTATTCTCTGGCTTAAAGAATTCAAGGTGACCTACACAGGAGGTAATGACAATTCAACAGGTTCCTGTTCAGCACCAGCACCTAAGAAAGAAGCACCTGCTGAACCACCTACACCAGCAGAAGAATTAAGAGCAGCAGAAGAGGAAGCGCTTCCACTTGCAATTGTTGAAACAGATAAAAACCAGGTTGCTAAAGATGATACAGGTATCGTACCTGATAAGGCGTATAACTTATCTGCTTATGTAACAACGAAAGGCTTTGTATCAGCATTAAATAAGATTGCAAAAGCAAACGCAGAAGCAAAATCAGTATCTATCTATACTGGTAAAGCATTTACCTTTAATAAAGGTATTGTAGAAGCAATCAATAAGGGCGGTAAAGAAGTTGTTTACTACTTCAAACATGCAGGACACATTTACAGCGTAACAGTTCCGGCAAATGTAGACGCTGCAAAAGTATTAGAGGTGAATGGTCATGCAGGTCCATTGTATGTTGGTAAAGTTCTTGGAACAACCAGCCTTGTAAAATAATAGAAAACTGAATAATAAGAAGTATATTTGAGAGCGGGTTTCACTTTGTGTGAGACCTGCTTTTTTGATGAGTTTGGATGATTTTATGTTTCTGTTGACTAGAGATGAAGTTGAGCTCGTGAAGTCACAAATTGCGACTTCAAGTTAGTAATGTAGAAAATTACTAAACCCGTTTCAACCTAAATGTGATATAATGGAGCAGACAGATATTTATGTATCAAGTTTTCTAAAATAATCGATTAGAATTTAGATAAGGAGACACCAATGAAAAAAGGATTTTACTACGGCAAAAAGGATTCTGCGAAGGAAGCCATGAAGGAAGCGGAAAATGACCGCAAAGCGAAAGTGAAGAAAATGATTGACAAGGCTACTATCGTTATTATTTTCTTGTTATTTGTGGTACCTATGCCTAAAAAAGTGGAAAACACAGAGACAGTAAAATATGAATCCTTGTTATATAATGTGATTAAATACGATGAGGTAGTAGCAGAAGGACATCACACCGGATTTGCCATTGAATTTTGTGGTTTTACAGTGTATGACAAATCTACCTATACAGAATAAGTTAGGAATTTTATGAAAACGAAAAAAGAACGAAATAAAACCTTTGCCCTGTTATCTGCCTTTGGCATAATTTTTGTAGTAGCAGGGCATGCAGATTTTGGCATATTTGATGTGGCTGGGTTATTTCCCTATTACGCATTTCATGTGCCTTTATTTGTGTTTATCTCCGGATATTTTTATAGAGAAGAAGCAGAGCAAAATATAGGTACATTTTTGAGAAAGAAAGCAAAGCGATTGTTATTACCTTATTTTCTTTGGAATGTGTTCTATGGTGTTTTAGTAACTATTTTAGGGAAATTTGGTTTTGCTTTTGGACAGCCTATTTCTTTGAAAACCTTGATTTTTGATCCCGTCGTAGGAGGCGGTCACCAGTTTGGCTTGAATTTTGCAGCCTGGTTTGTGCCCATTTTATTTATCATAGAAGTATTTTATTTATGCATCCATAAATTGACCAAATGGCTGGGAACCTATCAGGACTGGATACTGTCTGTTGGGACTTTAGCAGTAGGAATCCTAACGGTTTATGCAGCAATCGGTGGGCATGTTTGGGGCTATTATAAATTTCCGGGAAGAATTTTATTTTTGCTGCCGACCTTTGCATGGGGATATTTATATAAGAAGAAACTGGAACAAAAGGATATCCTGCCTACTATCTGGTATATGTCCATTTTATTTTTAGTCCAGTATCTGATATCTCTTTCCGGGAAAGGCATGGCTTACTCTGCAGTATGGTGTACCGGTTTTGCAGGTGGACCCTTCTTGCCTTACATTACGACCTTTACGGGGATTGCCTTCTGGCTAAGAATAGCAAAAATTATATCACCTGCTATTCCAAAGAATGGAATACTGGATACCATATCCAGACATACCTATAGCATTATGTTGCATCACATTACCGGCTTCTTTATATTGAAGTCTTTCTTCTTTTTTGCTAGCCAAAGGGGCTGGTTTCTTGACTTTGATAAAATGGCATATTTTCAGGATTATGCATATGCCTATTTGCCAAAAGGGATAGAAGCGGGGAAATGGTTGTACCTTTTGATTGGTTTAGGGTTTCCTATTTTAGTAGATTATGTAGGGAGTTTGCTAAAGCAAGTCCCTAAACGGACTTGACTCTTCGTTGTTCCTCCAAATAGTTGACTTTATTTATTTAAAGTGATATAGTAAACACTGTTTACGGCCATTGTCGAAAAATGGCTGAAATCACAAAATGTGGAGGATGAAAAAAATGAAAAAATTTTTAGCTCTTGCTTTAGTTGGAATGATGACTTTAGCAATGATTGGTTGTGGTAGCACACCAGCTCCTGCAACAGAAGAACCTGCAGCTGAAGCAGCTGTAGAAGAAACAGTAGAAGCAGAAGAAGCTACTACGGATGGACAGGTTTACAAAGTAGGTATTTGTCAGTTAGTTCAGCATCCCGCTTTAGATGCAGCAACAGAAGGCTTTAAAACAGCTATCATTGATGCTCTTGGTGCAGATGCAGTTGTATTTGATGACCAGAACGCATCTGGTGATGCTGCAACCTGTGCAGTAATCGCTAACCAGTTCGTAGCAGATCAGGATGATCTTATTTTTGCAAACGCAACTCCTGCTCTTCAGGCAGCAGTAGCAGCTACAGATTCTATTCCGATTGTCGGGACTTCTGTAACAGACTTTGCTACAGCACTTGACATTGCAGATTGGACAGGAAAAACAGGTATCAATGTAACAGGTACTTCTGACCTTGCTCCTCTTGCAGAACAGGCAGCTATGATCAAAGAACTTTGCCCAGATGCAAAGACAGTTGGTATTCTTTACTGTTCCGCAGAAGCTAACTCAAAATATCAGGCAACTGTTATTGAAGAAAGCTTAAAAGAACTAGGTCTTGAATACAAAGAGTACACAGCAGCAGATACTAATGATATTGCATTAGTTACAACAACAGCTTGTAACGAAGTAGATGTTATCTATGTTCCTACAGATAACACAATGGCTTCTAGTACAGAAATCATTGCTAACATCGTAGAACCTGCTGGTATCCCTGTAATCGCCGGGGAAGAAGGTATTTGCCAGGGATGTGGTATTGGTACACTTTCTATCAGCTACTACAGCTTAGGCTACAGAGCTGGTGAAATGGCAGTAGAAGTATTAAAGGGTGCAGATCCTGCAACTATGGATATCGACTTCGCAAAAGAATTAACCAAGAAATACATGGCTGATCGTTGTGCAGCATTGAACATCACCGTTCCTGCAGATTACGAAGAAATCGTAGTAGAATAATTTGTTTTATTCAAAAAAATAACTTTTATGCGCGGATTGGTTGCACTATTGCAGCCAATCCGTGTTTGTTGTAGAATGTAACTGTTCAGAGCCAAGCAAAATTTCAAGAACAGGCGTAAAATGCTTGCATTTTTAAGACTGTTTTTGAAATTTTATTTGGCGGATACGCCACACCGAGGAAATGCAAAGTATTTTCGAGGTGTGGGTCTGAACAGTTAAAAAAGGAAAGAACATTTCATAATAAAAAGAGTGGGGTAAGATATGGTAGCATTTTTAAATTCCCTGCCCGGTGCAACTGCCCAGGGTATTGTATGGGGAATCATGGCAATAGGTGTGTTTATCACTTATAAAATATTGGATGTAGCAGATTTGACTGTGGATGGTTCCTTCGGAACAGGTGGTGCAGTACTGGTTGCTTGCATGACCAGTGGGGTAAGCTTACCGGTTTCCATGGTACTTGCTTTTCTGGCAGGATGCTTGGCCGGACTGGTTACCGGTGTATTCCATACACAATTTGGTATTCCGGCAATTTTAGCAGGTATTTTAACACAGCTTGCATTGTATTCTATCAACCTAAGAATTTTAGGTGGTGCAAACCTGACCTTATCCAGTAGAAACTATAACTTACTGATTACGCTTGGTAAGATTTCAAAATCTTTGGTGGTATTGGGAATTGCATCGGTTATTTTGATTGCAATTTTATATTGGTTTTTCGGCACAGAGTTAGGACATTCCTTACGTGCTACCGGTAATAATCAGTCCATGGCCAGAGCAAATGGTATCAATACTGATATTGCAAAGATTTTAGGTATTGTTATTTCCAATGGTATTGTTGCATTATCCGGTGCTTTTCTGTCTCAGTGGCAGGGCTTTGCGGATATCAATATGGGAAAAGGTGCTATCGTTATTGGTTTGGCTGCAGTAATTATCGGAGAAGTTCTTCTTGGAAAACTCTTTAAGAACTTTGCCTTAAAATTAGTGGCAGTTATTTGTGGTGGTATTATTTATTATGTAGTAATTACTTTGGTACTGCGTATGGGCTTAAATGCAAATGATTTGAAACTTTTAACAGCCCTTGTAGTAGCCATTTTCCTGGCAGTTCCTTATTGGAGAAGAAACTGGCAGGAAAAGAGAATTAAACCTGTAAAGGAGGTAGAAGAAAATGCTGCAAATTAAGAGCGTATATAAAACCTTCAATGCAGGTACAATCAATGAGAAAAAAGCGTTAAATGGTTTAAATTTAACCTTAAATGAAGGAGATTTTGTTACCGTTATCGGCGGTAATGGTGCAGGGAAGTCTACCATGCTGAATATGATAGCAGGTGTGTATCCTGTAGATTGTGGTTCTATTATCATTGATGGTGAGGATGTTACAAGACTTCCGGAATTTAAACGAGCAAAATTTTTGGGCAGAGTATTCCAGGATCCTATGATGGGTACCGCTGCTGATATGATGATCGAAGAAAATATGGCTTTGGCAAGTAGAAGAGGGATGAAGCGAACCCTTCGCTGGGCCATTAACAATAAAGAACGAGATGAGTTCAAGAAACTGCTGACTATGCTTGGCTTGGGACTGGAAAATCGTCTTTCCACCAAGGTAGGTCTTTTATCCGGTGGCCAGAGACAGGCTTTAACATTATTGATGGCAACCATGAGAAAGCCGAAGCTGTTATTGTTAGATGAGCATACTGCTGCGTTGGATCCGAAAACCGCAGCTACAGTATTACAGATATCAGATAAGCTGATTAAGGAAGATAATCTTACAGCCTTAATGATTACCCACAATATGAAAGATGCCATTGCCTATGGAAATCGTTTGATTATGATGAATGAAGGAAAAATCATTTTGGATGTCAGTGGTGAAGAAAAGAAACGCTTGACGGTAGATGATTTGCTTGCTGCATTCACCAAAATCAGTGGTTCTGAATTTGTAAATGATAGAGCTTTATTAACGAAATAGTACAAAGGGACGACAAAATTGTCGTCCCTTTTTTGATACAACCACTTGCATTTGCATAAAATATGAGTTATAGTGTGGGAGATTTCGTTTCTAAAAAACGATTATCTTTTCAGAAATGAGGAATGAGAAGAATGGCAAAATACTTGGTTATCGTAGAATCACCTGCCAAGGTAAAAACAATTAAAAAGTTTTTGGGACCCAATTATGAAGTGGCTGCCAGCAATGGTCATGTAAGGGATTTGCCCAAAAGTTCCATGGGAATTGATGTGGAGCATGATTATGAACCCAAATATATTACCATTCGTGGCAAGGGGGATATCCTTGCGAATTTGCGTAAAGAAGTAAAGAAAGCAGAAAAAGTCTATCTTGCAACTGACCCGGACCGGGAAGGAGAGGCAATTGCTTGGCATTTATATGAGGCTTTGAAGCTTGCCAATAAAAAAACATATCGTATTACCTTTAATGAGATTACCAAAAACGCAGTAAAAGAATCTTTGAAAAATGCCAGAGAAATCAATATGGATTTGGTAGATGCTCAACAGGTACGCCGTTGCCTGGATCGTATGGTAGGATATCGGATTTCACCTTTGTTATGGGCAAAGATTAAAAGAGGTCTTAGTGCGGGCAGAGTGCAATCTGTTGCACTTCGTATCATTTGCGATAGAGAGGATGCTATCAATGCCTTTATTCCGGAAGAATATTGGACAGTAGATGCAACCCTTACTGTAGAAGGTGAGAAAAAGCCTCTGACAGCCAAATACTATGGCAATACCAAAGGCAAACAGACCTTGAAAACAGAAGAAGAGGTGCAGGAAGTATTAAAGAAAGTAGAAAAAGCACCTTTTTCGATTACGGAAGTAAAGTATGGAGAGCGTACCAAAAAATCGCCCTTGCCTTTTACTACCTCCACTTTGCAGCAGGAAGCCAGCAAAGCATTGAACTTTTCTACCCAAAAAACCATGCGTTTAGCACAGCAGCTATATGAAGGAATTGACATTAAAGGAGTAGGTACGGTTGGTTTGATTACTTACCTGCGTACCGATTCTACTCGTGTTTCCGAAGAAGCTATGGCTCAGGCAAAGACCTATATTGGAGAAAAATATGGGGAAAACTATGTAGGTGCAACGGAAGAAAGCAAAAAGAATAGTGGCAAAATTCAGGATGCCCATGAAGCTATTCGTCCTACTGACATTGCCAGAAATCCGGTTCTTGTAAAGGATTCCTTAAGCAGAGATTTATTCCGTTTGTATCAGTTAATTTGGAAGCGCTTTGTGGCAAGCCGTATGGCCAATGCTGTTTACGATACCACCTCTGTTTCTATTGAAGCCGCAGGAGAAATTTTCCATGTGGCAGCCAGCAAAGTGAAATTTGACGGCTTTATGAGTGTATATACTACAGAGGATGAAGAAAAAGAAGACAATAATGTGTTAGGAAAGAGTTTGGATAAGAACAGCAAACTGACCCTAGGGGAGATTACACCTACCCAGCATTTTACCCAGCCACCGGCACACTTTACGGAGGCTTCTCTGGTGCATGCTTTGGAAGAATTGGGTATTGGCAGACCCAGTACCTATGCACCAACTATTACCACTATTTTGGCCAGAAGATATATTGCTAAAGAAAATAGAAATTTGTATGTCACCGAACTAGGGGATGTGGTAAATCATATGATGAATGAAGCTTTCCCTACCATTGTGGATGTTACTTTTACGGCCAATATGGAAGCTCTTTTGGACGCAGTGGAAGAGGGAAAGATGGAGTGGAAGTCCATTGTGGCTAATTTCTATCCGGATTTGGATGCTGCAGTTGTCCAGGCAGAAAAGAATTTAGAGCATGTGACTATAGAAGATGAGCATTCCGGCGAGAATTGCGAACTTTGTGGCAAGCCTATGTTGATTAAATATGGTCCACACGGTAGATTCCAGGCGTGCTCCGGATTCCCGGAATGTAGAAATACAAAGCCCTATTTTGAAAAAATCAATGTGCCTTGTCCAAAATGCGGCAATGATATTGTATTAAAGAAAACCAAAAAGGGCAGAAAATACTATGGCTGCATGAGCAATCCGGAATGTGATTTTATGGTTTGGCAGCGTCCTAGCGGAGAAAACTGTCCCAGATGCAATGGGGCTTTGCTGATAAAAGGCAATAAATTGGTTTGCTCTAATGAAGAATGTGGTTATATTACAGAGAAAAAGACACAAGAAACTAACAAATAGTATAAAAATAATAAAATAATCAGACAATTTGTTGATTGCATCCAGAAATTGTGCTAAAATGACTTATATTGATTCTTTTGGAGGAAAATTATGAGCGGAGTACAATTATTGGATCGCACCAGAAAGATAGGAAAGTTGTTACATAACAACAATTCCAGCAAAGTGGTATTTAATGATATCTGTCAGGTTTTGCGGGAGATTCTGGATTCCAATGTATTGGTAATCAGCAAAAAAGGAAAAGTACTGGGACTGAATAATGAAGGTCATGTAGAGGTCCTGGATGAACTGATTAAGGATCAGGTGGGCGGTTTTATTGACGGCATGTTAAACGAAAGATTATTGTCCGTTTTATCTACTAAGGAAAATGTAAATTTAGAGACCTTAGGCTTTGAACCAAATCGTGCCAGAAGTTATTCCGCTATTATTACCCCTATAGAAATCGCAGGAGAACGATTAGGAACTCTGTTCATTTACCGTGACGGGGATTTATATGATATCGATGATATCATCCTTTGTGAGTATGGTTCTACAGTAGTGGGGTTAGAAATGCTCCGAGCAGTGAATGAAGAGTCTGCAGAGGAAAATCGAAAACTTGCAGTAGTGAATTCTGCAATCAGTACCCTGTCTTATTCGGAACAGGAAGCCATCGTTCATATTTTTGAAGAGTTAAATGGACAGGAAGGTATTTTAGTTGCCAGTAAGGTGGCTGATAGAGTGGGAATTACCCGTTCCGTTATTGTGAATGCCCTTCGAAAATTTGAAAGTGCAGGAGTAATCGAATCCAGATCTTCAGGGATGAAGGGAACTTATATTAAAATAAAAAATGATGCAATTTTTTCTGAAGTCAGGGAAATGAAGAAAAAACTGCATTTATAAAGGCTAAACTTTCCGTAAAAGCAGCCGATACAACAAGTAATAACAACATAAAAATGGATTGGTACTTGATAAAGGATTTATCAGAAATGGTAAGTCCTTTTTTATTTGCTACTACATTTAGTGACGGAATTAGAAATATCTACCAAAGATAGAAAAATGCCTTGTCTTTTTGATAGAATTCTTTATAATATACTATGTATATATAGGTGGTAGTTTGCCAATCTTTTTGGAGGCAAAAGGAGATATTATGATTAATACACATGCGTACGACTATATCAATGTATTAGATAAAGCGGCAGATGCTTCGTGGCAGAGAAACACAGTACTTGCCAATAATATTGCAAATCTGGACACGCCCGGCTACAAGAGACAGGATGTGGATTTTGAGTCTCAGCTTCGTCAGGCAATGAAAAGCTCTCGCTATCAGACTATAGATGCTAAGGTGGCAAATATTAAATTGTCCCATTTACAGGCCAGAACTTATACGGATCATGGCGCTTACTCTTATCGTACAGACGGGAATAATGTGGATATCGATACAGAAAATGTAGAATTGGCTTCCAATCAGTTGAAATATCAGGGATTGACCAACAGCATCAATCAGGAATTTGCCAATTTGAAATCTGTTATGAAATAAAAAACGGTGGAACCAATTGTAGGTTGAGAAAAAAGGAGAAAGTCTATGGCACTTTTTACATCATTTAATATCAATGCTTCCGGTATGACAGCCCAAAGATTCCGAATGGATATTATTTCGGAGAATGTGGCAAATGCCAATACCACCAGAACAGAGGACGGTAGTCCCTATCGTAGAAAAGTGGTTAGCTTTACAGAACGAAGCGGAAAAGAAAATACTTTTAGTCATATTCTTTGCAAGGAAACAGAAAAATATACCGGTAATGGTGTGAAGGTAAATGGTGTGTATGAGGATACAGATTCTGAAATGCACTTGGTATATGACCCTTCCCATCCGGATGCAGATGAAAATGGATATGTATTATATCCAAATGTAAATATTATTACAGAAATGACAAACCTGATTGACGCCAGCCGTAGTTACGAAGCAAATGCAACGGCATTTTCCGCCAGTAAAAATATTGCCAGTCGTGGTTTGGAAATCGGTGGACAATAAACCTACACAATAGGAGTACATAAATGAACATTGGATCCTTATATAATATAAATTCACAGGCTGTTAGGGAAACTGCAGCAGACTTAATGAAAAAACAAGGTGTGAATGACGATGCCAATGCATTTGCAGGAATTTTGCAAACGGCTATGGATAATATCAACACCACCAATTCTTATTTATCAGAGGCAGAAAATGAAGAATTGCGGTTTGCCCTGGGAGAAACAGAGAATACCCATGACCTTATGATTGCCATGCAAAAGGCATCTACCGCATTACAATACACTGTAGCAATCCGAGATCGTTTCCTGGAAAGCTACAAAGAACTAATGAATATGCAAGTATAGAAATACCTTTTCCAAAAAGGGAAAGTAGATAGGAAATAAAATGGCTGACAGATTAAGAAATATTCCGGCACTCGTTTTAGAGTGGTGGAATAAGTTTACGTCAAGACAAAAAACAATTATTGTATCCATTACGGCTGGTGTGCTGGTGGCATTTGCTATTCTCATTACCTTGATTAGCAGACCACAATACGAGCTGCTTTTGGTTTGTGAAAATACCAAAGAGTCCGCACAAATCATCTCTTTGTTAGAGGAAGCCTCCCCTTCCATATCCTACAAGGTATCGGAGGACGGATACCAGATTTCTGTATTGAAAAGTCAAGTTTCTCAGGCAAATCTTTTGTTAGGTGCCAATGACATCCCTACAGTCTCTATGTCTATATCGGATGTTACAAACGGTGGCATGAGTACCACAGAGGCAGATAAGCAAAAATTATATGTAGAATTTAAGCAAAGCCAGATGGAAGCGGATTTAAAGAGCATGGAAAGTATTATTACTGCCAATGTTCGTATCAACATTCCGAAAAATGACGGCACCTTGATTCGTGAAATGGAAGATTCTTCAGCAGCCATTATGTTGGAACTAGCGGATGATTTTTCTGATGAAAATGCAGTTAGTGTAGCCCAATATGTAAAGACTGCATTGGGTAATGATAATATTCAAAAGATTACCATCATTGATAAAAAGGGGAATCTGTTGTTCTCCGGAGAGGAAAATTTCACCACCTCCGGTATGGCTAGCACCCAGCTAACCTTGAAGCAGAAAACGGAAGCCGCAATGCAAAGCAATATCCGTAAAGTGCTTTTAGGAACCAATGAATTTAATATGGTTGAGGTTTCCAGCAACCTGGTTTTGGATTTCAGCAGCCAGCAGATTACAGACCATGCCTATACACCGGCAGATGGTCAGACACAGGGGTTGATCAGCCACCAGGATACCTATGAAGCGGAAAATACCGGTGGCGTTAGTGGCATTCCTGGAACCGACTCCAATAATGAAGATGTGCCCGATTATGTATTGTCAGATGGTGCCAATGGCAGTTCTTCTGTGGCAGAGCAAAGTACAGATTATGTACCCAATGAAAAAATTACCTATACAGAAATTCCCGCAGGACTGGTAAAATATGGCGAGTCCTCTTTGGCGGTGGCAGCAATAAAATACCGTGTATTAAAACAAGAGGATGCCAAAAATCAAGGACTGTTAGATGGCGTTAGCTGGGAGGAATATAAAGCCCAGAATAGTGAACGAACCAAACTGGAAGTGGATGAAGACCTGGTCAACATGGTGGCCATGGCATCCGGTATTGCTTTGGAAAATATTTCTATGGTGGCTTATGAAGAGCCATTATACATAGATGCAGAGGGCATGAACATTCAGGTGGCAGATATTGCACAGATTGTTTTGATTGTGTTGATCCTTGCCCTGTTGGTATTTGTCATTTTACGAAGTATGCGAACCGAAAAGGCAGAAGAGGTTGAAGAAGAAGTATCTGTAGAAGATTTACTCCAATCTACACCGGAAGCCACCTTGGATGACATTGAGTTAGAGACCAAGTCAGAAACCAGAAAGATGATTGAGAAGTTTGTGGATGACAATCCGGAAGCGGCTGCTAATCTGTTGCGGAACTGGTTGAATGATGATTGGGGTTAAAATCCCAGTATGGAGTAGGAGATAGACAATGGCAAAACATAGTGAAGGAGAAGAATATCTTTCTGGATTACAAAAATCTGCGATTCTTCTGATTACATTAGGACCGGAAAGGTCTGCCAACATTTTTAAACACTTAAAAGAAGAGGAAATTGAGGAATTAACCTTAGAGATTGCTAATACCAGAAGTGTTACACCTCAGGTAAAAGATGCAATCATAGATGAATTTTATCAGGTTTGTCTCGCCCAGCAGTACATTGCAGAGGGCGGTATTGGATACGCAAAGGAACTGTTGGAAAAGGCATTGGGAGAAGAAAAAGCCATGGATGTTATTGGCAAGTTAACGGCTTCTTTGCAGGTAAAGCCTTTCGAATTCGTGCGAAAGACAGATGCATCCCAGCTTTTGAACTTTATTCAGGACGAGCACCCTCAGACCATAGCGCTGATTCTATCCTATTTGTCTCCTGCTCAGGCAGGTATGATTATTTCTGCCCTTCCACCGGATAGACAGCCGGATGTTGCAAGACGTATTGCTTTGATGGATCGTACCAGCCCGGATGTGATTAAAGAAGTAGAAAAGATTTTGGAATCCAAGTTAGCAAGTCTTGTAAATCAGGATTACACCATTATTGGTGGTGTAGATGCAGTAGTAGAGATTTTGAATGCTGTAGACCGTGGTACAGAAAAACATATTATGGAAAATTTGGATATCGAAGAGCCACAGTTGGCAGACGATATCAGAAAGAAGATGTTTGTATTCGAAGACATCTTATTGTTGGACGACCGTGCTGTTCAGCGTGTGCTTCGTGATGTAGATAACTCAGATTTGGGTATTGCTTTGAAGGGTGCTAACGAACAGGTACAGGCTGCTATCTTCAACAACCTATCAAAACGTTTGGCTTCTATGATCAAGGAAGATATGGACTTTATGGGTCCGGTTCGTATGAAGGATGTAGAAGAAGCACAGCAGAAGATTGTAAATATTATCAGAAAACTGGAAGACGCTCAGGAAATTGTTATTTCCAGAGGTGGAGGAGACGAAATCATTGTCTAGTAATCTTTTTAAAGCAGGACAGGTTATCCTTTCTTCAGAGGAGCCTGTCATTGTAGACAGTAACGATATAATTGCTCGGAAAATGGAACGCCTACAATATCTGATTCAGGAAAATATTGTGCCTGAGGATGCAGTGGAAGCAGCGGGCTTTCAGGAGGGTCTTCAGGCCACAGAAATGTCGGCATTATTTGGGGAGGAAGAAGAATGGGATGAAGATTCAGCCGTTATTAAGCCTACCCCAGAGGAAGAGGTACCACTTGGCCCCACTCCGGAAGAACTGATTGCGCAGGCACAGGAAGAAATCGAACAGCTGCGCAAGGAAGCGGAGAAGGGGATTTCTTTTTTAAAAAAGCAAAGTAAAGAAGATGGTTATAAAGAAGGCTACCAGGAAGGGAAAAACCAGGCTATGGTGGAAATGGTGGCTATGGAACAGGAACTGAAAGATAGGCAGTCACAGCTGGAACAAGAGTATGAGGCTGCCTTTGCCAGTATGGAGGTTCAACTGGTAGAAACCTTAACCAATATTTATGAACAAATTTTTCAGGTAGAGTTATCCGATCAGAAACAGATTATCTTATATTTGGCAGAAAGAGCCTTGCACCAGGCAGAAAATGCCAAGGAATTTTTGGTACATATCAGCAAAGAGGATTATCCTTTTGTGGCAGAACATCGGGAAGAATTAAAGAATGCCGCAAGTTCTCCCTCCGCAGTGGTAGAAATCACAGAAGATATTACACTGAAAGAGAATCAATGCATGATTGAGACAGAAAATGGTATCTTCGATTGTGGATTGGGAACTCAGTTAGAAGAATTGAAAAAGAATCTACGATTATTATCTTACGAACCGTAAGGGAGCAATACATGGAAGCTTTGGTAAATTTTGAAAAATATCAAAAGGTCCTGGAACAGCAATTTATTGTAAAAAAAGGCAAAATTGTAAATGTGGTAGGACTTACCATAGAGTCAGCAGGACCGGATGCCAAGCTTGGGGATGTGTGTTTCATCCATCCGGAAGGAGAAGATGCCAAGCCTATTATGGCGGAGGTAGTTGGGTTTAAGGATGGACGGACTCAGCTTATGCCCTATGATGTGACAGATGGGATTGGCCTTGGGAATATTGTAGAGAACACCGGTAATCCTTTAACTGTTACAGTGGGACCGGAACTTTTGGGAAAAACCTTAGACGGATTGGGACGTCCCAGTGACGGTACCAGTATTCCGGGAGCTCTGCACTATCCTGTAGAGTGCGCTCCTCCGGACCCTATGGATCGTGCCATTATTGATGCGGTGCTTCCCTTGGGCGTCAAAGCTGTAGATGGATTGATTACCGTTGGAAAGGGACAAAGAATTGGGATTTTTGCCGGTTCCGGTGTGGGAAAATCTACTCTCATGGGTATGTTTGCCAGAAATACGAAAGCAGATATCAATGTAATCGCCCTCATTGGAGAACGAGGCCGTGAAGTGCGGGAATTCGTAGAAAAAGACTTGGGACCGGAAGGTATGAAACGATCGGTCCTTGTGATTGCCACTTCCGACAGACCGGCTTTGGAACGAAATAAAGCGGCAAAAACAGCCACCGCTATTGCAGAGTATTTTCGAGATCAGGGAAAAGATGTGTTGTTAATGATGGACTCCCTGACTCGTTTTTCTATGGCTCAAAGAGAAATAGGATTGGCCAATGGAGAACCTCCTGTTTCCAGAGGATATCCCCCCAGTGTATATGCAGAAATGCCGAAACTTTTGGAAAGAGCCGGCAGAGCTGCTTGTGGTTCCATCACGGGATTATATACAGTCTTGGTAGATGGAGATGATTTTAACGAGCCTATTACCGATACGGCCAGAAGTATTTTGGATGGTCATATTATGTTAAATCGAAAACTGGCCCATAAAAATCATTATCCTGCCATCGATATTTTACAAAGTATTTCCAGATGTATGTCTGCCATTGCTTCCAAGGAGCATAAAGCTGCGGCCAATAAACTGAAAAATGTGCTGGCAACCTACAATGAAGCAGAGGATTTGATTAATATAGGCGCTTATAAAAAAGGTAGCAATAAAAATATTGATTATTCCATTGAGAAGATTGATGCAGTAAATGAATTCTTAATGCAGACAACAGAGGAAAAGATAGAGTTTGAAGATTCTCTGGAACAGTTGAGTGGGTTATTTTAATCCTTCTTTTTCAGAGAGTAAGGGACGGTAGAAATGGCGAAGTTTCTATATCGTATGCAAAATATACTGAATATCAAGTATCAATTGGAAGAACAGGCAAAGATGGAGTATGCTCAGGCCAATTTGCGTTTGCAGGAGGAAGAAGAGAAAATGCAGGACCTTCTGAATCGTAAAAAAGCCTATGAGGAAGAATCTAAACAACTTTTATCCGGTTCCTTAAATGTATTGGATATTCGGGAAAATAGAGATGCCTTATCCAAAATGCAGGAATATATTAAAGCCCAAGAGGTACAGGTCAGAGAAGCAGAAAAACTGGTGATTCGAGCAATGAAAAAGCTGACCGGTGTGATGCAGGAGCGTAAGGCACAGGAAAAATTAAAAGAAAATGCTTTCCAGGTTTTCTTACAAGAGGAAAATGCAAAAGAGAGTAAGGAAATTGATGAGTTGGTAAGCTTTACCTACGGAAAGAAGCGAAGGGAAGGTAACCATGGCTGATTTAGACGAAAAGCAAGAGAAAAAGCGGTTAAAAGAAGAAAAGAAAAAATTTAAAGAAGAGCAAAAGGCCCAGAAGAAAGAAGCTAAACAAAGAGCCAGAGAGTTGGATGATCAGGAAGCGGAACTCTATGGGGATGAGGGCAGTGGTTTTCCGATTTTTATCACCACAGTCGGTATTGTTCTTGTTTGGTTACTGATTTTAGTGGTTTTGATTAAATTGGATGTAGGTGGATTTGGATCTAAGGTTTTGACCCCTATTTTAAAGGATGTACCTGTGGCAAATAAAATATTGCCCAATACCAATCCCGTGGGCACCGGTGAGGATGAGCAGGTGGATGAATACGGTGGGTACACTTCTTTGAAAGAAGCAGTGGAACAAATTAAGGTATTGGAATTACAGTTAGAGCAGATTCAGACTAAAAATGAGACGGATACAGAAAGTGTACAGGCCATGCGGGATGAAATCGCTCGTTTGAAAACCTTTGAAGCCAGCCAATTAGAATTTGAACGAATTAAAACAGAATTTTATGAAGAAGTCATTTATTCGGATAAAGGACCTGGTGCGGAGGAGTATAAAAAATACTATGAATCCATTGATCCTGCTACTGCAGAAATGTTGTATAAACAGGTAGTAGTGCAGTTAGAAGAGGATGAGGAAATCAAAAAGTATGCCCAGGCTTATTCTGAAATGAAGCCCAAGCAGGCGGCAGGGATTTTTGAAGCTATGACAGATAATTTGAAATTAGCTGCCAGAATTTTGGGACAAATGGAACCGGACGACAGGGGTGCCATTCTTGGTGTTATGGATGCAGATATTGCAGCCAGATTGACAAAGATTATGGAGCCGGACTCTTAAGAGATTTGGGAAACATTCCGATAAAGAATGTAAGGGTATGGATTACCCAAATATTTTAAGAGGATAGAAAGGAGGATAGTATGACCAGTAATGCAGTTTCTGATGTGAAATCCTTCTTTTTGAACACCGCCTCCAATGCAAATACCGGCAAGGATGCAGTGGGAAAAGACACTTTTTCCCAGGTTTTTGATAAGGCTACGGATAGCCAGCCTGGAAAACAGAATAGTATTCAGGATAGTAAAAATGTGAACAGGCAGCCGGTGATTCAAAAGAAAACATCTACAAAGGGGATAGAGGATACTACTACAGTAGATGGAAATAAAAACCAGGACGCTGTTTCTTTTCAGGAAAAAGAGTCTGCCATAGAAGATACCGCTAAAGCGATTATCAAAGAAGTAGCAGATGGAATGGACTTGGATGAAGAGGAAGTGGCTTTGGCGTTAGAAGAAATGGGATTAGTGCCCCTGGATTTGTTGCAGCCGGCTACGCTACAGCAGTTTATGGTAGAAATGACGCCGGAAGCAGATGCCCTGTCTCTTATGACGAATGAGCAACTGTTTTCGCAGGTAAAAGCTTTAACAGAGAGTTTACAAGGATTAGGACAGGACTTGTCCCAAACACTGCAGGTTGCGCCGGAAGATCTGATGAGCGCAGTAGAAGATATTTTGGAATCAGCAGAAGCAGTGCTACCGGAAACAGAAATTGATTTGACCTTGGAAAGTATAGCGGATACTGAGAAAAAACTGGAAGCAGTGGAAGTGAAAACGGAAATCGCTCCCCAGAATATATCCGAGAAGCCTTTGGTGGAAGTGATCGTAGAAGCACCGAAGGAGTCGTTTGTAGAAAAAGAGAGTACTATCGGTGCAGAAAAACAGGAAGTGGTTGTGGAAACCCCTGTGGAAAGTGGTATGGAACCAAAGACACAGACTTCACAGGCACAGACCGGACAGCAGGAAGAACACCACGAGGAGAAGGATACTCATTTGAAGCAGACTTCCTTTAGCCAGCAGATTTTGGATCAGTTAACCCAGAATTTGGAAGAAATCGAGGCAGAGAGTACTATGGGTACTACTTCTTCCAGCCGGATTATGGAGCAGATTACGGAGTATATCAGGGTACAAGCCAGACCGGAACTGACAGAAATGGAATTGCAGCTGCATCCCGCTTCTTTAGGAAATATTAAAGTCCAGGTAGCAAGTCATAATGGTGTCATTACCGCAAACTTTACGACGCAAAATGAGGAAGTAAAAGCAGCAGTAGAAAATCAGTTGGTACAGCTGAAAGAAGAACTGAATAAACAGGGGATTGAAGTGCAGGCAGTAGAAGTTACTGTAGAAAGCCACGCCTTTGATGAAAATCTAAGTCAACAGGGTGAGGATAGAAATCAATCTGAACAAAGCGGCAAGGCAAAAGGAACCCGTAGAATTCAGTTGGGTAATTTGGAAGAGGAAGAAGAGATGGCACCGGAAGAAGAAATTCTTGCAGATATGATGGCCCGAAACGGAAATTCCATTGATTATACCGTGTAAATAAAGTAACCCAAATAGATTGAAACAGATTGGATGGTAAATATGAGTGATTTAATGGCTCCCGTAACAGACGGACAGTTTCAAGCGAATAAAGTAGAAAAAACAGAAAAAGAAAAAAAGAATAGCAATTCTGCATTAGACAAAGATGCCTTTTTGCAGTTATTGGTTGCCCAGATGAAGTATCAGGATCCTTTGGAGCCTACTTCTAACACAGAATATATTTCTCAGTTAGCAACCTTTTCTCAGTTAGAAGAAATGCAGAATATGTCTGCCAGCATGAACTTACAAAGAGCCTCTTCTTTAGTAGGTCAGTATGCCTATATGGCTGTAAAAGATAGTAACGGTAATACCACTTATCCGGAAGGACAGGTAGACTTTGTAAAATATGAAAACAATAAAGCTTACCTTTCTATTGGCGGAGAATTATATCCCCTGGATAGCTTGCAGTCCGTAGCAGATTCTAATTATGTCCTGGCTACAAAATTGGCAGATACCTTTGCAAAAGAGTTAAACAAATTGCCAAAAGCTTCCAATATTAGTCCCGAGGATTTGCCTGCAGTGGCAACTGTATTGAATGCTTTCGATAGTATGTCAGATTACCAGAGAGGCTTTTTGACAGAAGCGGAACTTACTGCTTATAAAGAGTATTCTGCTCGTTATGATGAAATGGTAACCAAGCCGGTTACAAGCTTTTTGTCGAATCTTCTTAGTCTTCCCAAGGCGGAAGAGTTGAAAAACGAAGACGCCCCTGAAGTAGAAAAAGTGATGGAAGAATATGAGGCTTTGACTGCTTATCAGAAGGATGTAGTTCCTACAGAAGCAAAGAACAGATACGATGAAATTGTAAAAAAATATAATGAGGTTACTACCGCTTAAGTTTTTGGAAAAAGTGCCGATATACTATGTGTAAGGTAAATTTTTGGAGAGGAAGAAGACATGAGTATTGAAAGAAGTCAATTCCTTTCTATGGGTCAGCTACAGGAACAGTACTTTCCCGGCAGTCAGAAAACCACCAGAAAATCTGCAGAAATGCAGACCACAAGCTTTGAACAGATTTGGCAGGAAAAAAGCCGCCAGGCTTCTGGTGTAAAGTTTTCCAAACATGCAGCCAATCGTTTACTGGATCGAAAGATAGATTTATCGGATGGACAGATGGAACGATTAAACGAAGGTGCTAAGGTAGCGGCAAAGAAGGGAATCAAAGAAACCTTGGTCATGGTTGACCAGCTTGCTTTCATTGTGAATATCCCAAATAACACAGTGGTAACCGCAATGGATCAGGCAGAAACAAAAGAAAATGTATTTACAAATATTGATGGAGCTGTAATTATGTAGCCGGACCTTCCAGGAGGCTTATGTTCCCGACCGACAGACGGAACCGTTACAGCAAGCAAATTTAGGAGGGCATTTCATTATGATGAGATCAATGTATTCTGGTGTTGCTGGTTTAAAAACACACCAGACAAAAATGGACGTTATTGGTAACAATATCGCCAATGTTAACACAACTGCTTACAAATCACAGAGCATTACATTCTCTGAATTGATGTATCAGACAACCCAGTCCGCTTCCGGACCATCTGCAACTACCGGAAAAGGTGGTGTAAACGCCAGACAGATTGGTCTTGGTGTGAAGAGCGGTGCGATCAATACAAGTATTAGTTCTCAAGGTGCAACTCAGACCACAAACAATCCTTTTGACATTCGAATTACAGGCGATGCCTTCTTTGTAGTAAGTGACGGTGCTCGTAACTTCTTTACCAGAGACGGATCTTTCTATGTAGATGGTGGCGGTAACCTGGCTATGACCAGTAATGGTTACAATGTCATGGGCTGGGGCGTAGATCCTGAAACCGGCAATATCCGTCAGGACAATGTACAGCCACTTCGTATTATGTCTCCTGAAAATATGACATATCCACCGGAAGCTACTACAAAAGCATACTTAGCCGGTATTATTGATAAAAACGATACCAATGTAAACTCTACCTCAGGTATGAACCGTAACCTGCAGTTCTATGATAGTTTAGGTTATAGCTACACCGCTAGATTGAATTTCAAAGCTACCGATCAAGAAGGTGTATTTGCTTTGGAATTAGGTAATATTTTAGATAGTGATAATAATCCGTTGCCGGAAGCTGAAATGAATAAATTGCAGTTTGGTGAGGGCATTACTATCAAAAAAGAAACCAGCATTACCTTGGCAACCGGGTATGAATGGGATGGTACTACTCTGAAAAAAGATGGAAATAATGTTGATACTACTGATGATGCTGCTTTGGCAGCAGCCTATGGTTTAACTGCGGCAGATTTGACCAAATACAAAATAGAGGTACCTGATGGTGCTGATAAAACAAAGATGGTTTCTTTAGGAGAGTTTTTAAAAGACACTAATATAGGTACTGACCAAAAAACAAAGATTACTTCTAAAGAACAGAGCGCACAGGGCTTTACCGTAAATTATGATCCTACCAATGGTAAATTTATTGGTATCAACGGTGTTAGCACACAGCCTACCATCACCTTAGGTTTATCCGCTATTTCAAGTGGCGCCGGCACAGACAGCCGCTTTGAAGATATTGAAATTGACTTCTCTACCACAACCATGTTTAACAATGCAGGTAGCTCTACTTTAGCAGCAACCACCGGTGATGTAGTAAACAAGAGTATTGGTACCGGTAGAAAGCTTGGTGAAATGTCAGGTGTTTCCGTACAGGATAACGGTATGATTTATGCTTCTTATGATAATGGTCAGACCAGACTGTTAGGTCAGATTGCAGTAGCAGAATTTGCCAATGCTTCCGGTTTACAGAAGGAAGGAGATAACTTATATTCTGCAACCTTAAACTCCGGTGAATTTGATGGTATTGGTGTAGATGTTACTGCAAATGGTGGTTACTTGACTACCGGTGTTTTGGAAATGAGTAATGTAGACCTTTCCTCAGAATTTACAGAAATGATTACAACCCAGAGAGGTTTCCAGGCAAACAGCCGTATCATTACTGTATCAGATACTCTGTTAGAGGAATTGGTTAACTTGAAACGATAATCGCTAGGAGATAGCGGTTAGCTTCGTAGCAAACCATAAAGCAAAAAGCTTATGATTGTCTTTGATAGGTGGTCATAGGCTTTTTTGGTGTTTGTAAAACTGACAAAAAACAAAATTTGTCAGTAGACAAGCAGATAATTATTTAGTAAAATCGTATAGTAAGGCTTATGTGTATAACTATGCCTATTTTTGGGAGAAACGGTTTGAAACACCGTAGAAAACCCCGTTTATATAAGGAGAAGAAGGTGTGCGAACGTGGATATAGCGTCTTTAGTCGGTATTATCGTGTGTATTGCGCTGGTTATCTTTGCGATTGTTGCAGGTAACGGTGTTTCAGCGATTAAAAACTTCATCGATTTTCAGTCCGTATTGATTACAATTGGTGGTGCCTTTTGTGCCGTTATGGCATCTAACACCATGCCGGACTTCTTAGCTGGGTTGAAGGCAATTGGATTGATTTTTAAGGCGGAGACTTTGGATACGGCAGGTATTATTACCAAGGTAATTGAGTTGTCCAATGTAGCCCGTAAAGATGGTTTGCTTTCTTTGGAAGAGGCCTCTGCAGAATTAAATGATGCATTCCTTCGTAAAGGAATTATGTTGATTGTAGACGGTACTGATCCGGAATTGGTTCGTGGTATTTTGGAAACAGAAATGACCAGTATCGATGATCGTCATAAAAAGAAAATTGGTTTCTGGCAAGATGTTAGTTCCATGGGTCCTGCCTGGGGTATGATTGGTACTCTGGTAGGTCTGGTAAACATGTTGCAGAACATGGATGATCCTTCCAGTATCGGTCCTTCCATGGCCGTTGCGTTGATCACAACTTTGTATGGCTCTTTGATGGCGAACTGGATTTGTACACCAACTGCAAATAAATTAAAAGTAAAAAATGCGCAGGAAATGGCAGTAAAGGAAGTTATGATTGAGGGACTTTTGTCTATTCAGGCAGGAGAAAACCCTCGTGTTATTGAAGAAAAATTAAAGTCCTTCCTGTCTCCTGCTGAGAAAGAAGCTCTGTCAGCGGCGACCGGAGGTGGTGAAGATGGCTAAAAAGAAGAAGGAAGATCTGCCACCGCCTTCCGCGGAGTGGATGGCCACATTCTCGGATTTGATGAACCTGCTGTTCTGTTTCTTCGTATTGCTGTTTTCTATGTCAACCGTAGATGCGCAGAAATTTGAATTGATTGCAGCATCCTTTTCCAGTACTTTCAGTATTTTTTCCGGAGGCGCGACTGCCATAGGAGATGGTATGTTAATCAGTAATGGCGTCAGCCAATTACATGAGCTGGATCAGTATATCAATAGTATTGGTAAAGCTGCAGAAAATTCAGAAGTATCTGATGCGTTGGATGAAATGCAGAAGAAAATCGAAGAAGAGCAGTTAAAAGAATCTGAAAAATTAGCAGAACGAATTGAAGAAGCGATTAATGAAAATCAATTGGATAATGAGATTGATATAGAATTTACATCCCAGTATGTACAGTTGACCTTAAAAGGTTCTATTTTATTTGACAGTGGTAGGGCAGAGCTGAAACAGGAAGCCTTATCTACCGTAGATAAGATTGGTTTGATTTTGGAACGATATGCAACCTCTACTATTGAGATTGAAGGACACACAGATAATGTGCCTATACATAACAGTCAGTTCGCTAGTAATGATGAACTGAGTAGTTTCCGTGCCCTTTCTATGTTTGAATATTTGGTAGACCATACTGCTTTATCACCGGCTAAGATTAAGCATTCCGGTCGTGGTGAGTATGTGCCCATAGCAGACAATAGTACCCAGGAAGGTCGGGCAAAGAATCGTCGAATCGAGATTAAGATTTATAACTCCTTAAGTGGAGAATAGAAGAAAAGACTGTTTTGAACAGTCAGGAGGCTTTTCATGAAAAGAAATATGTTATCTGTTTTGATATTAGCGCTGTTAATTGTGAATATTGCATTGACAGGATTCATGATGTTTTCTGTTCTTGGAACATCCAAGAAAACATCTGCATTAATTGATGACATTTCTACAGCATTAAGTTTAGAGTTGAAAAATCAGGAAGCGATTACAACAGAAGCTTCTGTAGCGGATGTGCCGATTGAAGATATTGAAACCTATCCTATCGAAGAGGAGTTGACCATTCCTTTGGCAGTTGGGGCAGATGGAAAAGCGCATTATTATTTGGTTTCTGTAACCTTATCCTTAAATATGAAGGATGCAGATTACAAGAAATACGGTGCAACAGTAGCTACACAGGAAAACCTGATTAAGGGTGAAATTGTGAGTGTAATCAGCAGCCATACTTTGGAAGAAATCCAGGAGGATGTGGATAGTATTCGTATGGAGATTTTACAGAAAATTCAGAGTCTTTATCATTCTAAATTTATCTTTAATGTTACCTTTACAAAGGCTTTACCTCAATAAGAAGGACAAAGATTTGATAGGACGGGAGGTGAACCTACTTGGGAGAGGTACTATCTCAAAGTGAGATTGATAACCTGCTCAACGCCCTAAGCAGCGGCGAGCTGGATACAGAAGAAATACAAAAGAGCGAAGAGAAGAAAATCAAGAACTATGACTTCGCGAGACCTGCCAAGTTTTCAAAGGAACACCTTCGAACCTTGGAGATTATTTATGAGCATTATGGAAGATTAGTGTCTACCAATCTTCCGGTATATTTAAGAAAAAATGTACAGGTTTCTGTAATGAGTTCCGAAACCGTAGTCTTTTCTGAATTTTCCAACGCCCTTGCCAATCCGGTTATTTTGGGTATTGTGAACTTTCATCCATTACCTGGCTCTATTATCGTTGAGTTACAAGCTAATTTAGGCTTCGCCATGGTAGATAGAATGCTGGGGGGACAAGGTTTACCATTAGATAAGAGCAGGGATTTTTCCGCCATAGAGTTAACCATTATTGAAAAAATGATGGTGCTTTGTATGCAACTCATGAAGGATCCCTGGAAGAATGTTATAGATGTAGATCCTTTTTTGGAACGAATTGAGACTAATCCACAGTTTGCACAGATCATTTCTCCAACGGATATGATTGCAATCGTTACCTTAAATATCAAAATAGGGGATGTAGAAGGCTTTATGAATATCTGCCTGCCCTATTTTACAGTAGAAACGGTAATGGATAAGTTGAATACCAAATACTGGTTCTCCACCATGCAGGAGATTTCTGATGAAAATTATCAGCAGTATGTGGAAGCCATGATTCGTAAGGCCAATGTTCCTATTAAGGCGTATATGGGAACGGCCCAAATTACAGTAAATGATTTTGTGAATCTCCAGATTGGAGACATTATCAGATTGGATACAAAAACAGACTCAGAGTTATCTGTGTATGTTGGAAATATGAAGAAATTTACAGCCATGCCCGGTACCAGTGGTGAAAAATATGCAGTACGGGTAACCAATGTAATAAGAGAGGAGGAGTAGACAAATGGATGGAATGTTATCCCAAGATGAAATCAATGCCTTAATAGGCGGGATGACTGCAGAAGCAGATGACGCATCATCTGCAGACGGTGGCTCATCATTTGTTTTATCCGATACAGAAAAAGACGCCGTAGGGGAAGTTGCAAATATCAGTATGGGTACTTCAGCAACTACTCTATACTCTCTGGTAAACCAAAAGGTAGATATTTCTACACCGGTTGTTTCTGTTGCAACCTGGGAAAATGTATTGGAGTATTATGAGAAACCCTGTGTATTTATACAGATTAAATATACAGTGGGCTTAGATGGAAGTAATATTCTTATCTTAAAAGAGCATGATGTTAAGGTTATCACCGACTTAATGATGGGTGGTGATGGTACCAATACCGACGGTGAATTAGGGGAATTGCATTTGAGTGCCATTTCTGAAGCGATGAATCAGATGATGGGTTCTGCAGCTACTTCCCTTTCCCAGATGCTTGGAGAGATGATTGATATTAGTCCCCCAGAAGCAAGCTTGGTGGATTTACAGGACTTGAGTGCTGCAAATGAGATCGATAGTTTCCTGGCAGGTGAATTTGTAAAAATCAGTTTTAACATGCAGATTGGTGATTTAATAGATTCTACCTTGTTACAGTTGTATCCGATTGATTTTGCCAAACGTTTGGTAAGTACCTTTATGTCAGAATCTATGGGAGGCTCTTCTGAACCCGCACCAGCACCGGCACCTGCACCAGCAGCACCGGAACCGGCTCCATATACTCCACCAGCTGTAGATCCAATGACACAGCCAGCCATGGATCCGAGTATGGGAATGGCTGGTATGGGAATGCCTATGGGTATGCCACAAATGGGTATGGCTCCAATGGGAATGCCTATGGGTATGCCACAGCAAACAATGCAGAATGTAAATTATCAGCCTGCACAGTTCCAAAGCTTCTCGCCGGATATTGCAGCCATTACCAGCAACGAAAATATTGGCTTGATTATGGATGTGCCGTTACAGGTTACTGTAGAGTTAGGCCGTACTTCAAAGTCTATTTCAGAAATTTTGGATTTCGCTCCCGGTACGATTGTGGAGTTGGATAAAATCGCCGGTGAACCGGTAGATGTCCTGGTAAATGGTAAATTTGTTGCCAAAGGTGAAGTAGTAGTTATTGAAGAAAGCTTTGGTATTCGAATCACAGAAATTGTGAAATAGGGTTTTAGAGAGCATTAGAATACATGTTATTGACTGGATTTTCAACCATTAACAGCATAGCGCAGTTTTTTACTATCCTTGTGATTTTTTTGTTTGTCTTAGGAATCACCTATTTCGCTACCAGATTTGTAGCAAAGTATCAAAAGGATAGTATGGTTTCCGGAAATATGGAGGTGCTGGAAAGCCTTCGTTTGGGAAACGGAAAGGTACTGCAACTTGTACGGGCAGTGGATAAATATTTTGTTATTGCCCTGGGTAAGGATACCGTTACCATGTTGGTGGAAGTAGATTCGGCACAAATTCAGAAGGTAGAAATGCAAGACGGAAAACCTTTGGATTTCAAAGAGATTCTTTCGAATGCTAAGAATAGTCTGAATGGGAAATGATACAAACATAAGAGGAACACATGAGATTTTTGAACGTTTCCAAAATAAACATAATGAAGTGGATATGCCTACTGTTAACGGTGGGCATTTTCTGCATTTCTAGTACATTTCCAGTTTATGCCAGTGCTACTGTACAAAGTGGCGCTACCGGAGCTACCGGAACAACGGAGAATCAGACCGTGATTAATCCGCCTGGTACATCCGATGCAGAGGAACTGGGAGAACTAAATATCACCAATGATATGACGGTGACAGTACGAGGAACCAATGGGGAACTGAATTCTGCACTCAGAATTTTACTGACGCTTACAATGATTGCACTGGCTCCGGTGCTAATCATTCTGTTAACCTCTTTTACCAGAATTATCATTGTGCTTCATTTTGTCAGAAATGCATTAAATACACAAACTGCACCGCCCAACCAGGTAATTGTAGGGTTAGCGTTGTTTTTAACCTGGTTCATTATGAATCCGATTTTTACACAAATTAATACAGAAGCCTTAAAGCCTTTGGACAATGGAGAAATTACGCAAGAAGAAGCCTTTGAGAAGGGGATGGAACCTTTAAGGGAGTTTATGTATCGCCAGACTCAGGTGAAAGATGTGAATATGTTTTTAGATATTGCCGGAGAGGAATGGGATGGGGAACTTTCCGATATCAGTAATGCAGTTCTCGTGCCAAGCTTTATTGTCAGTGAAATGCGAACCGCTTTTATTATCGGTTTCATTATTTATATCCCCTTTATTGTCATAGATATGGTAGTGGCTTCGACCTTGATGAGTATGGGTATGATGATGTTACCACCTACCACCATTTCTATGCCTTTTAAGATTTTGTTGTTTGTATTAGCAGACGGTTGGAACTTAGTCATTGGTAATTTGGTAAAGACCTTTTACTAGTAAGGAGTTGTTATGACAATTGATGACGTAATGCTCATTGGAAATCATGCATTATATACCATTATTATTTGCGCCGCACCGGTATTGCTTGTATCCCTGGTCATTGGTTTGGCTGTCAGTATTTTTCAGACCGTAACCAGTATTCAGGAACAAACTTTAACCTTTGTACCTAAGGTGCTTGGTATTTTTATTGCCCTTGCCTTATTTGGACAATGGATGTTAAATACCATGGCAGGATTTTTGGCAGATTTGTGGGCAGATTTTTCCATTTATATTCGATAGCGTATGATTCATTATTCTTTTAGTTTAAATGATTTAGAATATTTTTTACTGATTCTTGTTCGCTGTGCCAGTTTTATTTTTATTGCTCCTTTCTTTTCCATGAATGGAGTGCCGGCCAGAGTGCGGGCAGGATTAAGTATCTTTTTAGCCATTCTGCTTTACTCTGTTACTAGCAGAGTGGATGTAGAATACAGTTCTGTATTTACCTATGCGTTGCTGGTTTTAAAAGAAACCATTACAGGACTACTGATTGGCTATAGTACGACCATTTGTACTTCTGTGGTTTCTTTTGCTGGTCGTATTATTGATATGGAAGTAGGGTTAAGTATGATTAGTTTAATGGACCCTACCACAAGACAGGAGACAAGTATTACCGGTGTGTATTATCAATATGCATTTACTTTGATGATGATTATTTCCGGTATGTATCAATATATTTTGAAAGCATTTGCGGAGACCTATACCTTGATTCCGGTGAATGGAGCTATCTTTCATTCGGATAAACTAATGGCAGCTATGATACAGTTTATGTCTAGCTATATTATGATTGGTTTTCGTATCTGTTTACCTGTATTTGCAGTGATGATGATTCTCAATGCAGTACTGGGTATTATGGCAAAGGTTGCACCACAGATGAATATGTTTTCTGTAGGTATGCAGCTGAAAGTTTTGGTAGGCTTGGGCATTTTGTTTTTTACAACCAGTATGCTTCCCGGCTTATCGGATTACATTTTTACAATGATGAAACAGATGACGGTGGCGTTTGTGGAGGCGATCATGTGATTTTAGAATATAATCTGCAGTTCTTCGCCAAAGATGGTCCCGGTGGAGAAAAAACAGAGCCCGCTACCCAGAAAAAATTAGACGATGCCAGAAAAGAAGGCCAGGTTGCGAAATCCAAAGAAATTACAAATGGAATCAGTCTGTTGGCCTTGTTTTTGCTGTTAAAATTTTGGATAGGGCATATGGGCGTTAGCTTTATGGAACTATTCGGCATCAATTATAATCAGATTCCGGATATGGTGACTTTATTAGAAGGCACCAGACCTACCAGAGGCTTGGCATTTATGTGCAGAGAAGCCATCTGGGATTTGGCTTTGATTATTTTACCTATTTTACTGTTAGGGTATGCGGTAGCCTTTGTGGGAGATTTGATTCAGGTACGGTGGAAGCCAACTGCCAAGCCTTTGCAACCAAAGTTTTCCAAGTTAAATCCCATTAATGGATTTAAAAAAATATTTTCTGCCAACTCTTTGGTGGAATTATTAAAGGCCATTGTAAAAATTTTTATTATAGGATACATAGCCTATAGCTTTTTGAAGGATAAATGGAATCAGCTGTTTTTACTGTATGACATGTCTGTAATGGATTCCCTGAAATTAATCGGGAAAACCGTAACAGACTTAGGCATTCGTATTTCTCTGGTGTATATGCTTTTTGCTTTTGCAGACTTTGCCTATCAAAAATGGAAGTTTTCAGAAGATATGAAAATGACCAAGCAGGAAGTAAAGGATGAGTATAAAAACCAGGAAGGTGATCCCCAGATTAAGGGAAAAATCCGGCAGCGAATGCAGGAAGCTTCCAGACGCCGTATGATGCAGGCTTTACCGGAAGCAGACGTGGTTATTACAAACCCGACCCATTATGCAGTGGCAATCAAATATGATTCCACTCAGTATACTGCCCCTATCGTTCTGGCAAAGGGACAGGATTACATGGCACAAAAAATCAAAGAAATTGCCAGAGAACATGAAATAGAAATTGTAGAGAATAAACCTTTAGCCCGTATGCTGTATGCCAATGTAGAAATCGGAGAGATGGTACCTCCGGAATTATATCAGGCAGTGGCAGAAGTATTGGCAATGGTATATCACATGCAGAAAGGAAGTGGCGGTAGATGAGAAAAGCGGACGTAGGAATAGCCTTATATATACTTGCGGCTTTTGTTATGTTCATTATTTCTATCCCCTCCTGGACTTTGGATATTTTACTGGCTTTCAACATGGCCATTGCTTTTACGGTCATGTTTACCAGTATGTTTGTTAAAGAAGTGTTGGACTTATCCTTTTATCCAACCATTTTGTTATTTACCACAATCTTTCGAATTGCCCTGAATGTTTCTTCCACCAAGTTGATTTTAACAACAGGGGATCCGGGAAACGTAGTAGCTACCTTTGGTCAGTATGTAGGTGGCGGTAATCTGATTGTTGGTGTGATTGTATTTATTATTTTGATATTGATCCAGTTTATGGTTATCAATAAAGGTTCTGAGCGTGTGGCTGAGGTTACCGCCAGATTTACTTTGGATGCTATGCCCGGTAAACAGATGGCTATCGATGCGGACTTAAATACCGGTGCGATTACAGATGCAGAGGCAAAAAAACGTCGTGATAAGATTCAGGAAGAGGCAAGCTTCTTCGGTTCCATGGATGGTGCTGTAAAGTATGTAAAAGGAGATGCCACAGCAGGTCTTGTCATTACCGTTGTCAATATGGTAGGGGGCATCGCTATGGGGGTGCTCTATCGTGGTATGGATGTTTCCACTGCTATAAATCAATATACCATTTTAACCATCGGAGATGGTCTGGTTAGCCAGATTCCTTCCCTGTTGATTTCTTTGTCTACCGGTATTTTGGTTACCAAGGGTAGTAAGGAGGCAGACTTTGGTTCTGCTTTAATTGGACAGTTAACAGGTATCCCTAAGGTATTATATTTGGTAGGTGCTACCTTAACGATTTTAGGGTTGGTTACCCCATTAAACCCTATTATTTTTGTGGGCATGGGCATGATTTTTGTGGTAGTAGGCAGAATGATGGAAGGCACCATGGAAACCGCCAAGATCGAAGCTGAAACGGAGCAGGAAGAAATTGCGGCAGAGGAAATTCGTCAGCCGGAAAATGTCAATACTTTGTTGCAGGTGGATCCTATCGAGTTGGAATTTGGTTATGGTATTATTCCATTGGCAGATGTGAACCAGGGTGGCGATTTATTGGATCGTGTGGTTATGATTCGTCGTCAGGTGGCCTTGGAACTTGGTACAGTAGTGCCTATTATTCGTTTGAGAGATAACATTCAGTTAAATCCGAACCAGTATATTATTAAAATCAAAGGCATACAGGTTAGTGAAGGAGAAATTCTTTTCGACCATTATATGGCTATGAATCCTGGCTTTGTGGAAGAAGAGATTGCAGGCATTCCTACTTTTGAGCCATCCTTCCATTTACCTGCTATTTGGATTACAGAAGGACAGAGAGAACGGGCAGAAAGTCTTGGCTATACAGTAGTAGATCCGCCGTCCATTATTGCAACCCATTTGACAGAGATTATCCGCCAGCACATCGCAGAACTGTTGACCAGACAGGATGTACAGAACCTGGTAAACAATTTGAAGGACAACAATCCGGCTCTTGTGGACGAACTGGTACCAAAGCTTTTGGGTCTTGGAGAAATCCAAAAGGTATTGCAGAATTTGTTAAGCGAAGGTATTTCCATTCGAGATTTGCTTACCATTTTTGAAACCTTGGCAGATTATGCAGCCAGCAGCCGAGATACGGATATTTTAACGGAATATGTGCGGCAGGCATTAAAACGAGCCATTTCCAATAAGTATTTCCCACCCAATGAAACTACCAGTGTGGTAACTTTGGATCCACAGGTGGAGCAACAGATTATGCAAAGTGTGAAGCAGACCGAGCAGGGAGCTTATTTAACCCTGGATCCGGAAACTACCAAAGCAATTGTTGCGTCCATGCAGGCAGAAGTCGGGAAACTGGAAAATATGGGCAAGAATCCCATTGTCATTACATCGCCCATTGTGCGTATGTATTTCAAACGATTAACAGAAGAGTATTATCGTGATTTGATTGTAGTAAGTTACAATGAAATAGATTCCAATATTGAATTACAGTCTGTTGGAATGATTACGGTTTAATGGAGATATGACCCCTTATGATTATTAAGAAATTTCAGGGAAAAACAGAAAACGAAGCCACAGAAAATGCCAAAAAGGAATTAGGTAACGGCATCGTTATCATGAATGTGAAAAATGTGAAAAAGAAAGGCTTGTTTAGCATCTTTTTTCCCAGCATGGTAGAGGTGACCGTGGCTTTGGAAGAGGAAAAAGCCAATGATAGGCCAAATCAGGTGCCCACCATGGCTCCACCTTTAAAAGAAACCACAGGACCTTTGGTGCCGGATGTCATTTGGGAGCGCGCTACCCCTGCTACCAATACACCTGCAGTGCAGAAGGAAAGCTCTGCTGTTACCGCAACAGCAAAAATGGAAGAGAATAAGGCCATTGAGGAACGCTTGGATAGTCTGCAGGAGTTGTTGGAACAAAAACTGAATCGCAAAGAAGAAGAGAAGAAATCAGAAGAAGATAAAGAGAGTAAAGCAGAGGAAAATGAAGAAACTGCGACCTTTATGAAGCTGCTTTACAATACTATGATAGACAATGAAGTAAAGGAAGATTACGCCAAGCAGATTGTGGAAGAAATTGAAAAAAATGCGAAGCCCAATATGCCTATGGATTATGCCCTTTCCAATGTATATCAGAAGTTAATATTAAAATTCGGTCAGCCAAAACTCATACAGGCACCGGAGCAAAAACCCAAAATGGTATTCTTTATTGGACCAACAGGAGTAGGCAAAACCACTACTATTGCCAAGATTGCGTCCAAGTTTTGTGTGGAAGAGAGAAAAAAAGTAGCTCTTTTAACTGCAGATACCTATCGAATTGCGGCAGCAGAACAACTTCGTACCTATGCCAATATTTTGGAGGTGCCATTCCGCGTAGTGTATTCTCCGGAAGAGGTAGTACAGGTTCTGACGGAATTCAAAAACTATGACTATATTTTGGTAGATACAGCAGGACATTCTATTCAGAATAGGGAACAGAAGGATGATATTGGTAGATTGATTCATTCTATTGATTCTTATGGTGAGAAGGAAGTGTTCTTGGTAGTCAGTGCTACTACCAAATATCGTGATCTGGTAAAAATAGCAGAGGCTTATCAGGCTATGACAGAATACAAGTTAATTTTTACAAAGCTGGATGAAACAGATGCCTACGGTAATTTGTTGAATTTACGGTTACATACAGGTGCAGCCCTTTCTTATGTGACTTGTGGACAAAATGTACCGGATGATATTGAACCATTCAATCCACAAACCATTGTAAAACAGCTGTTAACGGGTACCCAGGACGAATGATTTGGGTAGGAAAAACAAAAATTGACAGATAAATATTCCTCCAGGGAAGGAGAAATTGCAAAAAGATGGATCAGGCAGAACAACTGAGAAATATCATAAAAGCAAATAATGCACCTAAAAGACCTTTGGCCAGGGTTATTACGGTGACCAGTGGAAAGGGTGGCGTTGGAAAATCCAATACAGCCATCAATCTGGCAATCCAGTTTAAGAAAATGGGTCAAAGAGTCATTATTTTGGATGCAGATTTTGGCTTGGCAAATATAGAGATTATGTTTGGTACGGTACCAAAGCATAATTTGTGTGATTTGATTTATCAAGGAAAAAATATTACGGAAATTATTACCTGGGGAGCGGGAGATGTGGGATTCATTTCCGGTGGCTCCGGTATTGTGGGTATGTCCAATTTAAGCCGTGACTATTTGGTTTATATTATTCAAAATCTGGCACAGTTAGATGCCATTGCAGATGTTATCATTATTGATACGGGAGCGGGTATTGGAGATGCAGTGTTGGAATTTTTGGTAGCCAGCGGAGAGATTATCCTGGTAACCACCCCGGAACCTACTTCCATTACAGATTCCTATTCCTTGCTAAAAGCACTACACAGACATCCACGGTTTTCGTCGGAAAGTTCACAGATTAAGGTACTGGCAAATCGTGTGCGAAATATAGAGGATGGACAGAATTTATTTCAAAAGTTAAATATGGTAGTGAGTCGTTATTTGAAGCTACCTATTACCTATTTAGGAGCTATTCCACAGGACGACTTGTTATCTGAGGCAGTCATGCAGCAGACTCCGGTTTCCCTAAGCCAACCAATGTCAAAGTCTGCACGGGCTTATGAAAGAGTGGCGGCAAGACTGATGAACAGAGAAGTGAGTCCGGAAGGAAAACGAAGAGGCATGGCAGCCTTTTTCTCCCATTTGGTAAATGGGAAAAAAATATAAAATAAAGGAAATGTGACAATGATCGAAGGAATTATTATCCCAGGAGCAAAGGTAGAATTGGTACCCATTTCCCGCGTGGCACCTAAGCCTGATGAGGAAAGGAAATCATACTTAAGCAAAGTAGTAGATGTCTTGTCTGATGATGAGATAGAAATTACCATGCCAATGGAACAGACAAAACTGATTCTATTGCAGACCAATGGAGAATATCAGATTATTTTCTATACGGATCATGGACTGTATCAGTGTAAATGTGTGGTCCTAAGTCGTTATAAAGAAGGCAATATGTTCTTGGCTAAAGTGGAATTACTGTCGGATTTGAAGAAGTTTCAAAGACGAGAATACTATCGATATAGCTGTACCTTGCCTATAGGTTGCAGAATGCTTTCCCCGGAGGAACAGGCCAGCTTGAAGCGGGGCAACCTGATTTTACAGGAAGGTTTACATGGGCCCAAAGGAATCACTGCAGATATTAGCGGTGGTGGAGTTAGATTCGTATCGAATCAGGAATATCCGGTAGGAGAATTTGTGGTTTGTTCTTTCATCATTCCCGTGAAAGGAGAGGATACAGACTTTGAATTGGTTGGAAAGCTTTTAAGCTGTACCCCTATGGAGAACAGAAAAGAATCCAATGTAATACGGATACAATTTATGTATATTTCCAATGATCAAAGAGAACAGATTATTCACTTTATTTTCGAGCAAGAGCGGCAAAACAGAAAACAACAAAGTGGGAATGCATAAAAATACTAGACAAGAAGGCGAAAAAAATGAAAAAAATTTTAGTAGTTGATGACTCTGCACTTATGAGAAGAGTGCTTTGTGATATAATTAAAACCGATCCTGAATTTGAAGTGGCACAAACTGCTTCTGATGGATTGGAAGCTTTGGAAATTTTGAAAAAGACCAGCTTTGACGCTGTGGTATGTGATGTTAACATGCCGAAGATGAGTGGACTTGGTCTTTTGAAAGAATTACAGAAAAATCAGATTCCGGCAAGGGTGATGATGGCCAGTACAGATACCAAGGAAGGCAGTAAAACCGCCTTGGACGCATTGGACTTGGGAGCTCTGGATTTTGTACATAAACCGGATCGATCTTTTGATTGTAGAAATGCAGAATTTCAGGAGGAGTTCTTACGAACCCTTCATGCAGTATCAGATTCCAAAGCGCCTACCTTCCAAAGAACTACCGTATCCAATGCCAGTGCTATTGATCGAACCAGAAAACTAGCTTCCCTGGTAAAGAAGAGCGGACCAATGGGAGGAAAATCCATCGTGGCTATTGCCAGTTCCACAGGTGGTCCGAAAGCCTTACAATCTGTCATTCCCAGATTGCCGGCCAATTTGGATGCTCCCGTACTGTTAGTACAGCACATGCCGGTTGGTTTTACCAAAACCCTGGCAGACCGATTAAATGCAGCCAGTGAGATTACAGTGAAGGAAGCGGAAGAAGGAGAAATCCTGACAAAAGGATGCGTGTACCTTTCCAAAGGTGGCATGCATATGAATGTGGTTCCGAAAAACGGAAATACAGTCATCCATTATTCCAACGAGCCAATTCGGGAAGGGGTTAAGCCTTGTGCTAATTATATGTATGAATCCCTTGTCAATTGTTCTTTCGACAATATTGTTGGTGTTGTAATGACGGGAATGGGTGCAGATGGCACTGCGGGAATGAAGAACTTAAAAAATGCAAAAAAAGTGCATGTAATAGCACAAGAGGAAACAACCTGTGCGGTATACGGTATGCCAAAGGCTATTGTAAAGGAAGGCCTTTCCGATCAGATTGTTCCACTGGAGCAGATTGCACAAGAAATTATTTTACACACGGGGGTAAACTAGTATGGATGTAAGCCAGTATCTCGAGATTTTTATTGATGAAACAAAAGAACATGTAAATAGTCTGAACACACAGATTATGGAACTGGAACAGGATCCGGAAAATGCGGATACTATTAATGAGATTTTCCGTGCCGCTCATTCCTTAAAGGGTATGGCAGGAACCATGGGTTATAAGAGAATGCAGACCTTGACCCATGATATGGAAAATGTATTTACAGAGGTTCGTAACGGTTCTGTAAAAGTAAACGGCAATATGATTGACGTTTTGTTCCAGTGTTTGGATGCCTTGGAAGAATACCTTGCAAATATCCAGCAGACGGCAGATGAAGGTACTAATGATAATGACAACCTGATTCAGGCTTTGAATGCTATCTTAAAAGCAGAAGCTGCTGCTCCGGCAGAAGCAACACCTGCAGCACCTGCGGCACCTGCTGAGGAAAAAGCAGCACCTGCAGAATCTGGTGGAAAAGATAAATGGAAAGAAATTGCTTTAGGAGAACCGGAACAGCATGTTATGCGAGAAGCTGTCAAAGAAGGCAAGAAACTGATTGGTATGACTGTGTACATTCAGGACAATTGTCTCTTGAAAGCAGCCAGAGCATTCTTGGTTTTCAAAGCATTAGAAGAACTTGGGGCAGAAGTAATTGTTTCCAACCCATCTGCCCAGGATATTGAAGATGAAAAATTTGAAAATGACTTTAGCGTAATTTTAATAGCGGATTGCGATATCAATAAAGCAAAAGAAGCTGCAGCCAATGTTTCTGAAATTGAGGAAGTAGTTGCAGAATTAATGACTGCGCCTGCGGAAGAAGCACCGGAAGAAGAAAAGAAAGAAGAAGCAGCAGCACCTACACCTGCTAAGGAAGCTGAACGCAAGCCGGCAGCTGCTGCACCTGCAGCAAATAATAAACCTGCTGAAAAGAAGGCAAAACCGGTTGCCAGCAGAACCGTTCGTGTAGATATTGAAAAACTTGACTCTTTGATGAACCTTGTCAGCGAGTTAATTATTGCAAAGAACTCTTTGGTAAGTGCTACTACCAATGCAGAAGGTGGTAATACAGCAGCCAATGAGCAGATTGAATATTTGGAGAATGTTACCACAAACTTACATGAATCTGTTATGAAGGTTCGAATGGTTCCAATCGAAAGCGTGGTAAGTAAATTCCCTCGTATGGTTCGTGATCTTCAGAAGAAGCTGAACAAAAAGATGGAATTATATATGACCGGTGAAGAGACAGAATTGGATCGTACCGTGGTAGATGAAATCGGTGATCCTTTGATGCATTTACTTCGTAACTCTGCTGACCATGGTTTGGAATCTGCAGAAGTTCGTTTGGAGAGAGGAAAGCCGGAAGTTGGTTCTATCTTCTTAGACGCTTATCA
>JAKSSF010000024.1 GCA_024403235.1 Lachnospiraceae bacterium
TAAAAATGGCAAGAAGAAGAATTATTGCTGGTAACTGGAAAATGAACATGACTCCTAGCCAGGCAAAAGACCTTTGTGCAACATTAAAGGATTTGGTAGTAAATGATGCAGTAGATGTAGTTTACTGTGTACCTGCTATTGATATTACAACAGTTGTAGAAGCTGTTAAGGGTACTAACGTTAAGGTTGGTGCTGAAAACTTCTATATCGAAGATAAGGGTGCTTTCACAGGCGAAATTTCAGCTCCTATGTTAAAAGAAGCTGGTGTTGAATATGTTATCATGGGTCACTCTGAGAGAAGAGATATCTTCGGCGAAGATGATATCCTTATCAATGCTAAAGTGAAAAAAGCTTTCGCAGCTGGTTTAAAACCTATCCTTTGCTGTGGTGAATCTCTTGCAGTTCGTAAAGCTGGCACTTATGTTGATTGGGTAAAGAGACAGATTACATGGGATCTTTACGGTGTAACAGCTGATCAGGTAAAAGAACTTGTTATCGCTTACGAACCTATTTGGGCTATCGGTACAGGTGAAACAGCTACTTCTGAACAGGCTCAGGAAGTATGTAAGATGATTCGTGAAACCATCGCAGACCTTTATGATGAAGCTACAGCAGAAGCAGTTCGTATTCAGTACGGCGGTTCTATGAACGCTGGCAATGCTGCAGAACTTCTTTCTAAAGAAGATATCGATGGTGGTCTTATCGGTGGTGCTTCTTTGAAAGCTGACTTCGGCCAGATCGTGAATGCATAGTTGTAGGATTGTTTATTAATAATTAACAAACCTATAGGTTAAACTGATATTAAAGAGAGTCTATTTTGTATGAAACGCATAATAGATTCTCTTTTTGCTTTGCATCAGGTTATTGGAATTTCCTCCCTTGAAATACCATTGCTACTGAAATATGCAACAAATGCTTGGCAGATAAATAGAAGGGGAAAAAGCGATTGGATGAAAAATGCAGTACGAATTTCTTCTATTACATAATAATGGCTTTATTTTGTTGTAAAGTGACAAAAGTAGCGTTTTAACAGGATATTTTTAGGCAGATTTACAATTGTTTGGAAAAAAAAGAATATGATATACTGAATGCGTTAATTAGTAATACGATTTACTCCAGTTTGATACTGTGAGAAAAGGAGGAAAAAATGAAAAAGTTTTTAGCAACAATTCTTACTGTTGCAATGGCTCTTTCTCTTGTAGCTTGCGGTGGCGCAGCAACAACAGAAAACACACCAGATGCAACAGATGCAGCAGTTGAAGCAACAGAAGGCGGTCTTAAGATTGCAATCGTATCTAGCCCTTCAGGTGTAGATGATGGTTCCTTCAACTATGACAACTATCAGGGTATTCTTTCTTTCATCGATGAAAATCCTGGTGCAACAGTAACCCCTATTCAGGAAACAACAGGTGACTCAGCAGCAGCTGTACAGGCAGTAGCTGATGTAGTTGCAGATTACGATGTCATTATTTGTTGTGGTTTCCAGTTTGCAGGTATTGGTGATTTCGCAGCAGAAAATCCTGATACAAAATTCATCTTAATTGATTCATGGCCAACAATCGAAGGTACAGAAATCGCAGCAGATGCTCCTATTGACAATGTATATGCTTGCTACTTTGCAGAGCAGGAATCTGGCTTCTATGCAGGTATGGCAGCTGCACTTGAAACAAAAACTGGTAAGGTTGCTTCCGTTCACGGTATTGCATACCCTTCCAATGTAAACTATCAGTATGGTTTTGAGTGTGGTGTAAAATATGTGAATGAAACAGAAGGTCTTAACGTAGAAGTAGTAGCACTTCCTTCTTACGCTGGTACAGATGTAACAGGCGCAAATGTTGGTGGTAACTACGTTGGTTCTTTCGCTGATGAAGCTACTGGTAAGGTAGTTGCAGAAGCCCTTATTGCAGAAGGCGTTGATATTATGTTCGTAGCAGCAGGCGCTTCAGGTAATGGTGTATTTACCGCTGCAAAAGAAGGTACAGATGTATATGTAATCGGTTGTGATGCTGACCAGTATGATGATGGCGCAAACGGAGACAAGAACATTATTCTTACATCTGCTCTTAAGGTTATGCACCTTGCAAACTACAATCAGTTAAATCTTGTGAAAGATGGTGCTTTTGTAGGCGCATGTGAAACCTTAAATGCAACAGGTGACTATACAGGATATGTTTCTGCAGAAGGTCGTAACCAGCTTGCCGCTGATACAATTTCTAAAATGGATGCAGCCGTTGAACTTGTAAAAGATGGTACAATCGTTCCAGCAGCAAACTTCAATGGTGTAACACCAGATACCTTTACATGGTAGAATAAAATTTGCTAGATTAGGCAGGATACTTCGGTATCCTGCTTTTTGTTTGCTGAAAGCTAAGTTTTTCTGAACATTTTTTTATAAATATTGCTTATCATATCGCCGTAATGTGATAGAATAGAAAAGGATTGTACTGTATTTGACAAAAGAAATCTATAGACACAAGCATTCAGTATTAACCAAATGCCAAAGAATGGGAGTAAACAGATGGAAAATTATGAATACATTGTGGAGATGCGAGGGATTACAAAACGATTTCCCGGCATTGTTGCAAATGATGATGTGAGTATTCAGATAAAAAAAGGAGAGATTTATGCTTTGTTGGGAGAAAACGGAGCTGGAAAATCTACTTTAATGAGTATGCTCTTTGGCTTGTATGAGCCAGATGAAGGAGAAATCCTAATTCGGGGAGAGAAGGTGAAAATCAATTCTCCCAATGTGGCTACTGCCTTAAATATTGGTATGGTACATCAGCATTTTAAGCTGGTTAGTGAATATACAATTGCAGAGAATATTGTAATGGGAATGGAGCCGGTGAAAAAGGTTTTGGGATTTTTGCCTATGGTGAATCGGGAGAAAGCCAATCAGGAGATTCAAGCTTTGTCTGAAAAATATGGCTTGGCGGTCAATCCCACAGATGTGATTCAGAATCTAAATGTATCTACCCAGCAGCGTGTTGAAATTTTAAAAATGCTGTATCGTGAAGCGGAAATTTTGATATTGGATGAGCCTACGGCAGTTCTTACACCACAGGAAATTACTGCTTTATTGGAGATTATCAGAGGCCTGAGAGACAGTGGAAAAACCATTATTCTAATTACCCATAAATTAGATGAAATTAAAAGCATTGCAGATAGATGTGCTATTTTGAACCATGGAAAGTTAATTGATGTAAGAGATGTGGCCACGACCTCCACCAAAGAAATGGCGAATTTGATGGTAGGTAGAGAGGTCAGCTTTTCAACGGAAAAGCAACCAGCACAATTTGGCAAGGAAGTTTTAAAGGTAGACCATCTCACCATTCACAATAGTGATCACTTCCCTGTGGTAAAAAATGCAAGCTTTTCCATACATGCAGGAGAGATTTTTGCCATAGCTGGTGTGGCAGGCAATGGGCAGGTAGAAATCGCCGATTGTATCGCAGGACTCACAAAAGCCCATGAGGGAAAAATTATTTTGCGGGATGAGGATATTACACAAAGCTCTATTAGAGATAGAAAAGAAAAGGGAATTGCATATGTTCCTGAAGATAGACAGAGCTTTGGTCTTGTCCTGGACTTTGATATCAATGAGGATTTGGTGTTAAAGGAGTACTATGAGGAGAAGAATCATACCATAAAGAACTTCTTAAATAAAGAAAAGATTGCGCAGGATGGAGAAAAGCAAATTGATAAATTCGATATTCGAAGCAGTCAGAGAGGCAGCACCGTTGTTCGTTCTATGAGTGGTGGTAATCAGCAAAAGATTATCATTGCAAGAGAGTTTACCTTGACCAGCGACCTTTTGATTTTGGTACAGCCCACAAGAGGCTTGGATATTGGTGCCATCGAAGGCATTCGTAAAATGATTATTGCAGAAAGGGATAAAGGCAAGGCTGTGCTTTTAGTATCCCTGGAGTTAGATGAGATTATGGATATTGCAGATACTATTGCAGTAATCTATGGGGGCGAAATTCAAAAGATTGCGCCGGCAAAAGAATTGACTGCCAATGAGGTAGGGGAATTCATGATGGGAGTACATAAAAAGGAGGTCGGAGCAAATGAATAGTAAAATAAAAAAGTTCCTAAAGCCTTTGATGATTCCTGTGGCAGCAGTGTTGATTGCTTTAGTGGTGGGAGCGATTATTATTGCCTTAACCGGAAGCAATCCTATCAAAGCCTATGTTTCCCTTTTGCAGGGGAATGGTATTATTCCGAAAAAGTCCTATGCCAATTTCAAAGGACAGATTACGGATTTTATGAAATTTATCGACTATGTTACACCTATGATTTTTGCTGCATTGGCTGTCTGTGTAGCATTACGTTGTGGTCTGTTTAATATTGGTGTATCGGGACAAATGCTGATTTCCGGATTTACCGCTACGGTATTGGTGGGCTATAGCAATATGTCTGCGGTTCCGGCAAAAATCCTGGTAGTATTGATTTCCATTTTGGTAGGTGCTTTGGCAGGTAGTATGATTGGATTTTTGAAATTTAAGTTCAATATCAATGAAGTTGTCTCTACCATTATGTTTAATTATATTTTTCAGTATGTGATTAGCTTTTTAATCAATACTTATTATGTGGATCCGGTATCCCGCCAATCTAAAATGATTTCTACAGCCTCTAGATTAACGCTTGTGGATATGAAAATCGGAGGGTATAAAATCGATATTCCTTTGGGAATTATTTTGGCGTTGCTGGCGGTGGTTTTTGTGAGTATTTTATTGAATAAAACCAAGCTGGGATATGAGCTAAAAGCGGTAGGCTATTCTAGAAATGCTGCGTATTATGCAGGTATTAATGTAGGAAAGAGTATGGTAGTTGCCATGGTGATTTCCGGTGCCTTGGCAGGTCTTGCAGGGGCTACCTTATATCTTGGCTATGTAGGCTCCATTCAGCCTAAGGTGTTGGCAGATACAGGATATACAGCCATTGCCGTTTCCTTACTAGGGAATAACAATCCTTACGGGATTGTATTCTCCAGCATGTTGATTTCTATCATAGAAAATGGTGGAACCTATATGAAATCATCGGCAGGAGTGGAAACGGAAATTGCTTCCGTTATTACCGGTATTATTCTGATTTTTAGTGCAAGCAATGCCTTTGTGAAACATTGGTTGGCACAAAAAAATGCAAATAGATTATTAAAGCAAGAGAAAAAGGAGGTTCAGTAAGAATGGATTCAGTATTTATTGATGGGTTATCCTTTGCCCTTCCCCTTTTTATCATGGCTATCGGAGGTATTTATTGCGAAAGATCCGGCGTAACCATGCTTGCAGTAGAAGGACTGCAGGGATTTGGTGCTTTTTTTGGCGCCCTCATTGCCTTTATTTTACAACGTTCCATGAGTGGTGCTTCTATGGTGCCTTTTTATGTGGCTATTTTGGTAGCAGCAGTAGGTGGTGCGATTTTTTCTCTGATTCATGTAGCACTATGTTTGAAGTTTAAAGCCGATCAGGTCATTAGTGGTGTAGTAGTGAATATATTAGCAATTGCCATTACGGGATATTTAACCAAAATGATTAATCGTGTGGTATTTGGTGCTACTTCAGACAAATTTGTGCTAAATGTATCTACCAGATTTACCATTCCCGTGATTTCTGAAATTCCGGTGATAGGAGCTATTTTTAAGAATATTTATCCTTTTGAAGTAATCATAATTGCAGTGGCATTTCTTGCATGGTATGTAATGTACAAAACACCCTTCGGAATGCATTTAAGAGCTTGTGGGGACAACCCTCATGCTATGGCGGCAGTTGGTGGAGATGTGCTGAAGATTCAGAGAAGAGCCATTATGATTTGCGGTGCTTTATCCGGAATTGGCGGTATGTGCTTTGCGTATTCCATTTCTGCTAATTTTTCCACCAACATTTATGTTGGATATGGATATTTAGCTATAGCTGCCTTGATTTTTGGAAACTGGAAAATCATGCCTACCTTCGGAGCTTGTCTTTTATTTGGATTTGCTCGCTCCGGAGGCTACAAAGCAGTAGCAATGTTGCAAATGCCCAGTAGCTACCAGGATTTGGTTATGACATTGCCTTACATTGTAACCTTGCTGTTATTGATTTTCTTCTCCAAGAATAATCATGCACCAAAATCTCTTGGTGTGGTTTATAGCAAAGAATCCCGATAAAGAGAATATAAAGGTTAAGAGAAGGACTTTTCATAGATGAATGAAAGGTCCTTTGTTTTTGCAAAAAAGGCATTATACAATGTGTCTAAAGGATAAGTTTATGTTTTTTATATTTTGTGAAAATATAAGGTTGTTATAGAATTTCTTTTTCGATAAAATGTAAAAGGATTGTTATGTGACTTTGCGGCTAAATATATCGAAACAGTTGCATAAATATGAAAAAATTAGAGTAGACAGGAGAAAAAAGATGGGTGGTTTTTTTGCAGTAGCTTCGAAAGAAGATTGTGTTTTTGATTTATTTTTTGGAACAGATTATCATTCTCATTTAGGTACCAGAAGAGGTGGTATGGCAGTATATGGAAAGAAGGGCTTTGATCGTGCCATTCATAATATTGAGAATTCCCCTTTTCGTACAAAATTTGAAAAAGATGTGCATTCCATGGAAGGAAACTTAGGAATTGGCTGTATATCCGATTATGAGCCACAGCCTTTGTTGATTCGTTCCCATCATGGAACCTACGCCATTACTACAGTAGGTAAAATCAATAATACAGATAAAATCGTAGAGCAAATGTTTAAGGAAGGAAACACCCACTTCCTGGAAATGAGTGGCGGCGACATCAATGCCACAGAGCTGGTAGCTGCAATTATCAATCGTAAAGATAACATTGTAGAAGGCATTCAATATGCACAGGAATTGATTGAAGGCTCTATGTCTATTTTATTATTAACCCCAAAGGGAATATATGCTGCCAGAGATAAGATGGGCCGTACCCCTATTGTAATTGGTAAGAAGGCAGAGGGATTCTGCGTTTCCTTTGAAAGCTTTGCTTACCTAAATTTGGGCTATACAGATATGCGTGAACTGGGGCCCGGAGAAGTGATTGTGGTAACACCGGAAGCAGTAGTTACACTGGCAAAAGCCGGTCAGGAAATGAAAATTTGTACCTTCCTTTGGGTATATTATGGTTATCCTTCTTCTTCTTACGAGGGAATTAGTGTAGAAAAGATGCGTTATAACTGTGGTAAAGCATTGGCAAAAAGAGATGATGTAACCCCTGATATTGTGGCAGGCGTTCCGGATTCCGGTACTGCCCATGCCATTGGATATGCCAACGAATCTGGGATTCCTTTCTCCAGACCATTTATTAAGTATACGCCTACCTGGCCAAGATCCTTTATGCCTACCATACAAAGTAAGAGAAATCTGATTGCTAAGATGAAATTGATTCCCGTACATGACCTTATTAAGGATCAGAGTATGGTGTTAATCGATGATTCTATTGTGCGTGGCACTCAGCTTCGTGAGACAACAGAATTTTTATATCAAAGTGGTGCAAAGGAAGTACATATTCGTCCTGCTTGTCCTCCTTTGATTTTTGGTTGCAAATACTTGAACTTCTCCAGATCTGCGTCTGATATGGATTTGATTACCAGAAGAGTGATTGCAAAGGAAGAGGGCGAGAATGTTACTGAAGAAGTATTGTTAGAGTATGGAGAACCTACCTCTGGACGATATGAACATATGATTGAAAAGATTCGTCAGGAATTGAACTTTACCACCTTACGTTATCATAGATTAGATGATTTGGTGGATTCCGTTGGAATTGACCCAAGTAAGCTTTGTACTTATTGCTGGAGTGGAAAAGAATAATTCTTTGATAGAAATAGTATTGTGAGATAGTAGAAAAAATATGAATCAAGAGAACGAAACGATAGAATTATTACAAGATGAGCCAACAGAAAACACCATTGATTTTGAGGCTAGGGACGAAAGAAGAAGACTGCGAAAAGCGAAGAGAAAAAAACAGCTTTTGCTACAGAAAATTCTTCTGATTACGATTCCCATTGTGTGTATTTTACTGGCAGGAAGCTTTTATTATTTTACTTCTGATACAGTAAAAATTCAAAAATTGTATCGTCAGGCAAAGGCCCAGGAGGAAAGCGCAGATAGTAGTGCTGCCATTGCAACCTACCAGGAAATTCTTACCATAGACAATCAGAGAGAGGATGTATATCGATACATTGCCAATTTATATTTGGCGGATAATCAGTATGAAAAAGCGGAAGCTATTTTACTGCAGGGCTTTGAAAATACAGGAGATGCTACCATAGAGGATACCTATAGTACGGTTATGCTGAATCAGTGTATTCAAGAAGTGAATAATAATCAGGCTGATTTGCATACCATTCTTCGCGTAGTACAGCTTTTAGAAGCAGAGCCGGAAAATGATAAGGCCTTGGATATTTTACAAACCTGCTATGAAAGAATTTTCTTAGTCACGGGAGAGGATGGTGTGAACCGTTCTTTTGTCAGTGATGAAGATGGCTTTGGCTATGATACCTATGAAGCCATGATGGAAGGCATGCTGCAGGTATACGCAAGTAACCAAAATGAGGCATTGTCTGAGCTCATTGCCCAGTATGCAGTGGTGCAGTGTGAAAAACTGTACCTTCCTATGGAATGTAGGGAAGCGTATCTTTCTTTCTTGAAGCGTGTTGCAGAGATTCATCCAAGTGGAGAGCTGGATAATCTTTTAGCTTGTTTGCAGGATGCAGAGGATAAGATTGCTTTTCTAACTCCTATGCTAAAGGAATTTGAAAGTGGTAATTATAAGGCTGCCAGAGAATTTATTGTAAGTGATGATTATCTTGCTTTAAGAGACTCCTTTATTGCAGAAGAAGAAAAATATTGGATAGGAGCGACCTATATTCCTTTTAGTGAAATCGGCATGATGTTGGAAAGAAGAGATGGCAATTGGGGCTATTCCTTTATAGATGAAGAAAAGGAAGCTGCAAAGCAGGGCTACTTAAAGGTATGGGGGTTCCATTGGGTAGACAATGGTCATGAAAGAACCGGTATTTCTTATGTTCCGGTTAGTGAAACGGGAGAATACTATCCTAGAAAGGAAATCGAAATACTGTATTGGTGGGCAACTGCTAAAAATCAGGAAACCACAGAAAATACCTATGCAAAAATGAATTATCGTTTTGAAGAACGAACCTATACAGCAGAGGGTATGACGGCAGATGTTATCAATGACTGGGGTGGAGCCTATGAATATCGAGACACCTATGAATAAAACCGGAAAATGTATTTTAGTTGCTGCAGGTGATCTAAATATTTCTGATATTCCTGTGGGAGAAGAGGACTGCGTGATTGCAGTAGATGGAGGCTTGGAATATTGTCAGATTTTTCAAATCACCCCCAATATTATTATAGGGGACTATGATTCTTTGTCTGAGGAAAAAAAGGAAACCCTGCAATTTATTGAAAAAACGGGTAACACAGAAGTGATTTTTCTTCCTGTAGAAAAGAATGATACGGATACCTTAGCTGCACTGCGGATAGGATTGGAACGAGGATTTACAGAGTTTCGGATTTATGGCGGTATGGGTGGCAGACTGGAGCACACCTTAGCCAATATTCAAAGTCTTTTATTTTTGAAGCATCAGAATGCAAAGGGCTATTTGCTGGATGGAGATTGTATGATTGGTGTGGCAAAGGATGAAAGGGTAGAATTTCAGAAGTCTTTAGAAGGATATGTGTCACTATTTTCCTTAGGAGAATCTGCACAGGTATCTATCCAAAATATGAAATACCCCCTTCAACATGAAAGAATTACCAATGATTTCCCAATTGGAATCAGCAATGAATTCATCGGGGAAAAGGCAACCATCACAGTGGAAGAGGGCAGTATCGTTTGGATATTAAATTGGGCCTAGATTAACGACCGGCATAATCATTTTCAATATGAATCACACAGAAATGGGAGGCGTCTATTGCAAGGACTGCCTCTCTTATTTTTTCTGTTAAGGTATCTTTATCTGTATAATGGAATGGAACCACCACATCAAAAATTAAATTGGTATGGGTATTTCCTCGAACCATTCGAAAATCATGCATATGAAATTCTGGATTCATTTCTTTGAGAATAGAAGAGATTCTGTTTTTCCATAAATCCAAATCTTTATCATCAGTAACTAAAGGATCCATATGAATGACTGCATCACAAAGCAATTGGTCACGCAATTCAAATTCGATTCGATCAATCAAATCATGACTTTCCAAAATATCACTTAAATAAGAAACCTCTGCATGCAAGGAAATAATCACTCGTCCAGGACCATAGTCATGTACCAATAGGTCATGCATACCTAAGATTTCTTTATGGCTCATCACGATTTCTTCGATTTTATCCACAAATTCTTCGCTAGGTGGTTGCCCCAGTAAAGGATCCAAAGTATCCTTGAAAGCCTGAATTCCGGAATATAGAATAAAAACGCCCACCAGTAAACCACAATATCCATCTATCAAAAGACCGGTGTAGTGACTGATGATAGTGGCTAGTAAAACTACTGTAGTAGAAAGCATATCTCCAAAGCTGTCCTTTGAAGTGGCTTCCATTGCAGGAGAATTGATTTTTTTACCAATCTGACCATTGTAAAAAGCCATATAACATTTTACTGTAATAGACGCTAGTAAAATCACCACAATCAAAGGAGAAAATTCCAAAGAATTGGGATGAATAATTTTATCAATAGAGGTTTTTATTAACTCCACAGCCATTAAAAGGATAGCAGCAGCTACCAGTAAGCCGGATAAATATTCCATTCTTCCCATTCCATAAGGGTGGTTTGGATCTGGTCGTTTTCCTGCCAACTTAAAGCCAATTAAGGTAATCACAGAGGAAGCTGCATCCGACAGGTTGTTAAAGGCATCAGCGGTAATGGCTATGGAATGACTGATGATGCCTGCAAAAAACTTCCCTGCAAATAGCAGTAGGTTAAAGCCAATGCCTACCAAGCCACATAGAATGCCATAGGCTTGACGTACCTTTGCATCTTTATAATTGTTGCAATCCTTTATCCAAATTTTGGAAAAAAACTGAATCATTGTTGAATCCCTTCCTTCACAATCGTTTCACTATCTTTTTATTATAGATGTGTTTTTCAAATGTGCCAATCATTTTTTGTTAATCGAATGATTATCGGGATGTTTTACTTAATAGAAAAGAAATTGTATTTTTCTCTGTATTTGATTGCTTTATTGGAAAAGATAGTGCTATACTACTAGAGGATAAAAAAGAGAGATTTTGTCTTTCTTTCAAAATAAAAAAGAGAAAATCAAATCAATCTTATAGAGAAAAAAGGAGAAAAAGTATGAGTAAAAAACCTACCGTTTTAATGATTTTGGATGGCTATGGATTAAATGAAACCGCAACCGGTAACGCAGTAGCCCAGGCAAAAACACCAGTAATGGACAAATTAATGGCAGAATGTCCTTTTGTAAAAGGAAATGCCAGTGGCATGGCAGTAGGCTTGCCGGATGGACAGATGGGTAACTCAGAGGTTGGCCATTTGAATATGGGTGCAGGGCGTATCGTATATCAGGAATTAACTCGTATTACCAAAGAAATTCAGGATGGCACCTTCTTTGAAAATCCTGCCTTATTACAGGCTATGAACAACTGTAAGGAAAACGATTCTTCTTTGCATTTATATGGTTTGTTATCAGATGGTGGTGTACACAGCCATAACACCCACTTATATGGTTTGTTGGAAATGGCAAAAAGACAGGGACTTTCTAAGGTTTATGTACATTGCTTCTTAGATGGCCGTGATACTCCTCCTGCAAGTGGAAAAGGCTTTGCAGAAGAGTTGGAAGCAAAAATGGCAGAAATCGGTGTGGGTGAAATCGCTTCTGTAATGGGTCGTTACTATGCAATGGACCGAGATAATAACTATGATCGTATCAAATTGGCTTACGATGCATTGACCAAAGGGGAAGGAAACAAAGGAACTAGCGGTCCTACAGCAATTCAGGCTAGCTACGATAACGATAAAACAGATGAATTTGTATTACCTACTGTAGTAGAAAAAGATGGTAAGCCAGTAGCTACAATTCAGGATAAGGATTCCATTATTTTCTTTAACTTCCGTCCTGACCGTGCAAGAGAAATTACCAGAGCCTTCTGTGATGATGATTTCAAGGGCTTTGAAAGAACCCGCTTAGATGTTACCTATATTTGTTTCTCTGATTACGATCCTACCATTCCGAATAAGGAAGTGGCTTTCCATAAGATTTCCGTAACCAATACCTTCGGTGAATGGTTAGCAGCAAATCACATGACACAGGCTCGTATTGCAGAAACAGAAAAATATGCTCATGTTACCTTCTTCTTTAACGGTGGTGTTGAGACTCCTAACGAAGGAGAGGATCGTATTTTGGTAAATTCTCCTAAGGTTGCAACCTATGACTTGAAACCCGAGATGAGTGCTTACGAAGTGTGTGATAAATTAGTAGAAGCAATTACCAGTGATAAATATGATGTGATTATCATCAACTTTGCAAATCCCGATATGGTTGGTCATACCGGTGTAGAAGCTGCCGCAATCAAAGCAGTAGAAGCCGTTGATGAATGTGTAGGAAAGGCAGTAGAGGCCTTGAAGTCTGTAGACGGAACAATGTTTATCTGTGCAGACCATGGTAATGCAGAGCAGTTAATTGATTATGAAACCAATGCTCCTTTTACTGCACATACTACCAACTCCGTTCCTTTCATTTTGGTAAATTATGATAGCGCTTATACCTTAAGAGAGGGTGGATGTCTTGCAGATATCATTCCTACCTTAATTGAGATTATGGGTAAGGAGCAGCCTGCTGAAATGACAGGAAAATCTTTGTTAATTAAAAAATAATTGTATGTAGTATGTACAAAAAAGTTATGAATTACCCTAAGGGCTAGACATTTGTTCTAGCCCTTTTTTGTGTAATAAATGTCAAACCTTACAGAAAACACTTAAAAACAATAAGGTTTATAAAAAATTTGAATTCCTGTATTGACAGAAATTCAAAATATGCTATATTAAGTGTATTAAGAGTGCTAGTACACTAAAGCAAAACCTAATTATTTATTAAATTATCACACTAAAACAAAGACAGTAATTTATTAAAGCAGTGCAAAAAACAAAAAATGAAATTTCATCAAATCAGAAAGGAAAAAAGATGATTGTATTGGATTTAAAGGATGCCAGGCCTTTATATGAACAAATCGTAGAAAAATTCCAACAACTTATTTTAAGAGGAATTTTACAAGAAGATGACAAGATGCCATCTGTCAGGACGCTGGCGATGGAATTGTCAATTAATCCAAATACCATTCAGAGAGCCTATGGAGAGCTGGAACGACAAGGCTATATATACACCGTGAAGGGGCGAGGGAATTTTGTGGCTCATAACGGTGTTCTGGTGGAAGAGAAGAAAAAAGAATTGAAAAATAAACTGCAGGATCTGGTGATGGAGGCCAAAGCATTAGGTGTTTCCCTGGAGGAATTGCAGCAATACTTGACAGAACTGGACAGAAAAGGAGGACCCTCATGATAGAGATTCAAAATATCAGCAAAAGTTTTGATACCATTAAAGCAGTGAATCATATTAATTTAACCATAGCGGACGAAGCGGTGTTTGGTTTGGTAGGAACCAATGGAGCCGGAAAAAGTACCTTGCTTCGAATGCTCACCGGTGTGCTTCGCCCGGACGATGGCTTGATTCTAATAGACGGAATGCCCGTATATGACAATAAGGAAGCGAAAAAACTCATGTATTTTATCCCCGATGAACCTTATTTCTTTGCTTCCAGCACAGGAAAGGATTTGGGCGTTTACTTAAATGGTGTTTATCCCCTATTTGATTTAGACAGTTTTTATCAGCATATGAAAACCTTTGAATTGGATCCCCACAGAAAGATAAGTACCTTTTCCAAAGGTATGAAAAAACAGCTTGCCATTATAGCAGGGATTTGCAGCAACACAAAATACTTGATTTGTGATGAAACCTTTGACGGCTTGGATCCGGTAATGCGACAGGGTATGAAATCCATTTTTGCCAGTCACATTGAAGAGAGAGGTTTAACACCCATTATTGCAAGCCACAATTTAAGAGAGTTAGAGGATATTTGCGATACGGTTGGATTGTTGCATCAAGGTGGTGTGCTCCTGTCTAAGGATTTGGTGGATATGAAATGTAACATTCAAAAAATCCAGTGCGTCTTTACCACGCCTCAGGCAGAAGAGAGTTTCTTAGCACAGAATATTCCTATGAAAGTGGAAAAACGAGGGAAACTACTGACCATGACAGTAAGAGGTACCAAAGCCACTTGGGAAGAAGTATTGCATGCAGCAGATACAGTATTTTATGAAATTCTGCCACTGTCCTTAGAAGAAATCTTTATTAGTGAAACGGAGGTTGTAGGTTATGACATCAAAAAACTCCTTCTTAATTAGTATGAAAGAAAATTGGAAAAGAAGAATGTGGGTAGGGTTTGCAATCTTAGGGATTTATTTTATGTATTATCCCATTTCCCTTGCCCTGAACTTAAATGCGATGAAAGCAAGCATAACATATTATGATACATCTCCTATGGAAATGATGCAGCAGATGGTATATCGAACCATGGCACCAAATAATACGGGGGCGTTCTTGGTGATTGCCGTAGCAGTAATCGCCGGATTACAAGGCTTTGCTTATTTACATAACAGAAGCAAAGTGGATTTTTATCATAGTCAGCCGGTGTCAAAAGGCTATCGCTTCGCCGTAATTACGGTAACCGGTATTTTGATGTTTTTGGTGCCCTTTGTGCTTTGTTCCCTGTTAGGACTTTTGGTAGCCATTGGATATGGAGCGGTAACACCACTAACGGCTACTTCCTATGCGGAAAGTATCTTGGTATATCTGCTTTTATATATCAGTATGTACTTCTTAAGTATGCTAGCTGCTATTTTAACAGGACATGGAATTGTGAGTATATTAGGAATCGGCGTTTTGTCTGTCCTGGAAATTGGAACCAGAGCATTATTGTATGCCCTTTCCGAGCAGTTTCACCATACCTTTTATGGTAGACTTCAGGAAAATAATATTTTTCACTGTATCCTAAGTCCTATTACCGTATATGCAGAGCTTTTAACAAAACGGTATCGGATGTACTTAACCGATGTGGGAGTAAGAGAGGGCTTAGGCAAATATGTCTTAAATCTGATTGTTTTATCTGTAATCTTTTTGGCATTGGCCTGGTTTGCATACCGGAAACGACCGGCAGAAAGCACCGGAAAAGGAATTGCTTTTACAGGCTTGAAAAGCCCTTTGAAGCTGTTGCTTAGTACCATAGCAGGCGTTTTTGGCGGATTTTTCTTCTATATGATTTCCGGTAAAAGCATGGCGCTGATGCTTGTAGGTGTGCTTCTTGTAACAGTCATTGCTCATATTTTGATAGAAGTGATTTATGAATTTGATCTGAAAGCCATAGGAAAGCATTGGATGACAGCTTGTATTGCAGCGCTTCTTTCCGTTCTTGTATTAGTCGCTTTTCGATTTGATTGGATGGGATATGATAGATATCTGCCAAAGCAAGATAAGGTAGAAACCGTAAGTATTTATATGAATTTGGAGCCATCCAGAAATACTACCTATTACTTGCCGGAAAATGGACAGGAAAATTCCCTGGAAAGCTATGCCATTCACAATATGAAACTAACAGACTTGGACGCTGTATATGCTTTCTTGGAGCAAACAGAAGTACCACAGGAAAAAGACGGCAGCTGGCTGGATCAGGATACAGTAGAGCCTAGAGTAATGGTCTATGTGAAATGGAATCTGAAAAATGGAAAAACAGTTTATAGAACCAGAGTGATTGATTTGAATCAGCATATGGATGTAATAGAGCCTGTGTATGCTATGCCAGAATACCAAAGCACAGTCAATCAAATGACCTGGCAGGAATTTGCCAAAGTAATGCACTTAAAACGAGTAGAGATGGATTATAGAGGAATAGATTTCCCCATAGACGGGGAGGCAGCAGTACAAGTATGGGAAGCCTATAGAAAAGATGTACTGCAGACACCTTTGAGAAACATGAATCATTCTATCCCTCTTGGAACCATAAACTTTTATGGAACCGGTATTCGAAATGCCCATTGGGAAAATAATTGGAATGCTTATGTGTATCCCGCCTACACCAATACCATAAGGGTTTTGGAGAAATTAGGGGTTCCCCTTACAGCACCAATGGATGTGCAAGAAGTAGAAATGGTGTCTATTTACTCTACCAAATCCAATATTTCAGCCTATGGACAATATTCCATTTCGTATGGGGATAGCCTGATTTATTCCGATCCACGGGTAGTTAAAACCATTCTGGAACATGCAGTTCCGGCAGAAGATGTGCAAACATGGCTGGCAGTTGGCTTGTGTGAGCCCGGTATTGTAATCGATATCCAGAATACCTATAAAGGGTATCGTACCTATTATTTTGAAAAAGGAAAAGTACCGGAGTTTGTACTGCAGGATTTAGCAAAGGCGTCTTTGTCAGAATAAAAAAGAGAATAAAAAATAGTTTTTTGGAAAAAATGCTTTCTAAACGGTTGTGTTTAGAGAGCATTTTTTATGTCAGAAAGGAGCCGCCATGTATTTGAAGAAAATTGAAAAAATTACAGCAAGAGAAATTTTAGATTCCAGAGGCTATCCTACAGTAGAAGCTCAGGTCTATGTGGATGGCATTTGTGCCAAAGGTGCTGTTCCAAGCGGAGCCTCTACAGGTACCTATGAAGCCTTGGAGTTACGAGACAAAGATCATAGGTATGTGGGGAAAGGGGTGTTAAAAGCAGTCCATAATATTCAGGAGAAAATAGCCAAAGAGTTACACGGGGAGGATGTAACCAATCAGGCACTTCTGGACGGTAAGATGAAATATTTGGATGACACAGAGAATAAATCCAATCTGGGTGCCAATGCCATGCTGGCGGTTTCTATTGCAGCTGCCAAGGCAGCAGCAAAGGTGACAAAATTACCCTTATATGACTACTTGGGAGAAGGACAGGGCTACCGACTTCCGGTTCCTATGATGAATATCTTAAATGGTGGGGCCCACGCCAAAAACAATATTGATTTTCAAGAATTTATGATTATGCCGGTAGGAGCAGATTCTTTTCGAGAAGGACTTCGCATGGGAACGGAAGTGTACCATTATTTGAAAGCCCTGTTAGAACGAGATGGGTTTTCTACAGCAGTAGGCGATGAGGGCGGTTTTGCCCCTGATATGGAGGATGCCTTCCAAGCCTTTTCCTATTTGGAAAAAGCGGTTAAAGAAGCGGGATTTGTGCCGGGAACAGATATTGTATTTGCCATGGATGCAGCTGCCAGTGAACTCTATGAAGCCAATTCCGGTATGTATTATTTCCCGGGAGAAAATGTCCTTCGTTCTACTGCGGAAATGATTGAGTATTATCAGAAACTATGTCACCAGTTTCCTTTGGTATCCATAGAGGATGGTTTGGACCAGGAAGATTGGGCTGGTTGGAAAGTGTTGACGGAAACGATAGGAGAAAAAGTACAGTTAGTGGGAGATGATTTATTTGTCACCAATACGGAGCGATTAGAACGAGGCATTAGAGAGGGCTGTGGCAATGCCATTTTAATCAAACCCAATCAGATTGGCACCTTGACAGAAACCAAGGCTGCCATTGCAAAGGCCAGAGAAGCAGGCTTTCGCACCATCATTTCCCATCGTTCCGGAGAAACAGAGGATACCACTATTGCGGATCTTGCAGTTGCTATGAACTGTGGTCAAATCAAAACCGGGGCCCCTTGTAGAAGTGAAAGAGTAGCAAAATATAACAGACTGCTTCGAATCGAAGAGCAGCTGGGAGAAAAAGCAGAATATGGCCTGTCATAAAATAAAAAAGTTTTCCTGCAGTAAGCCTTGACAAAAAGAAACTTATCCAGTATGATTTCATTTGTATGACTAAGGAGGTCGTTAGGGATGGAAGCATTACGAATTGTATTAACAATTGTATTTATATTGATTAGTATTGCATTAACCGTTTTGGTATTGATGCAGGAAGGCAAGGCTGCTGGGCTTGGAGCTATCAGTGGAGCTGCTGAAACCTATTGGGGTAAGAATAAAGGTCGTTCTATGGAAGGTACTTTAGTAAAAGTTACAAAGTTTCTTGCTGTAGGCTTTATTGTACTTGCAATTATCCTAAATATCAGCAGATTCTAAGAAGAAAGAAGTGGAAAGCATTCTTGTGAAAGCAAGAGTGCTTTTTTTGTTGCAATAGCCTATCAAACACCATCGTGCTTGCACGAAATGGTATTTGATGGGCGTAAGAACACCGAACATTTATGTGAGGTGTTCGATTGCAACGCCGAGTAGGAGGGTTTCCCTCCTGCTCGATCAGTAAGTATGGAGTTGAGGCATGGATAAGCAATGGGAAACCAGAAAAAATAATATTGTAGCATTTATGCAGCATGAGCTGTATGTTCCCATGAAGGAAAAAGAACTGGCCATTATGCTGCAGGTGGAAAAAGAGGATAGAGAAGCCTTTAAGCAGGCGCTGGAAGAACTTTGTGCAAGCCACAAAATCCAGGTCAGCAAACGGGGAAAGTATATGCTCTTTGATGAAAAAAGTACCTGGGGAAAGTCTGCTTTGCTAGGTACCTTCATCAGCAATGCCAGCGGCTTTGGCTGTGAGGAAGTGGATGGACAGGAAGAGGATATTTTTATCCCCAGAGAATATACCAATACGGCTTTTCATTTGGATACGGTAGAGGTGGCAATACTACCATCTAAAGGTGGGAAACGCAAAGAAGGTCAGATTGTTCGGGTGCTGGAACGAAGCAGCAATGCTATTGTTGGGATTTATCAGAAAAGTCGTCATTATGGCTTTGTAGTGCCGGATAATGGAAAGATTGCCAATGATATATTTATTGCCAGTGAGCATTCCATGGGAGCAGTAGATGGACACAAGGTAGTTGTGGAACTGATTTCCTATGGTAGTAAAAGCAAAAATCCGGAGGGAAAAGTGGTAGAAATTTTAGGCCATATCAATGATCCCGGAGTAGATATTTTATCTATCGTAAAAGGCTACGATATTCCCAATGAATTTCCGGAAAAAGTGTTACATCAGGCCGCTAGAATGCCGGAGGAAATTTCAGAAGCAGATAGAGAAGGCAGAAGTGACCTGCGGGATGTAGTGATGGTTACCATTGACGGAGAAGATGCCAAGGATTTGGATGATGCTGTTAGTGTATCTTTTGAAAATGGACTCTATCATTTGGGCGTGCATATTGCAGATGTAACCAATTATGTACAGGAAGGCTCTGCATTAGATCGAGAAGCCTTAAAACGAGGTACCAGCGTGTATTTAGTGGACCGTGTTATACCTATGTTGCCCCATAGATTAAGTAATGGGATTTGCTCTTTAAATGCAGGAGTAGATCGCCTAGCTTTATCCTGTCTTATGACAATAAATGACAAGGGAGATGTAGTAGATTACAAGATAGAAGAAACAGTCATTTGCGTCAACAAAAGAATGTCTTATACTTCTGTAAAGAAGATTTTGGAGGATAAAGATCTGGAAGAAATGGAAAAATATCAGGACTTGGTTCCTATGTTTTTGCAAATGCAGGAGCTGTCTGGCATTTTACGAAAGAAGCGTCAAAAAAGAGGCTCCATTGATTTTGATTTCCCGGAATCTAAAATTGTTTTAGATGAAAAGGGACATCCTACAGAGATTAAACCTTATGATAGAAATGTGGCTACCAAAATTATAGAGGATTTTATGTTGATGGCAAATGAAACCATTGCCCAGCATTTTTATTGGTTAGAGATGCCTTTTGTGTATCGTTGCCATGAAAATCCTGACCCGGAGAAAATTCAAAAGTTAGCCAGTTTTATTTATAACTTTGGGTATTCCTTAAAGGTCAATAAAGAAGAAGTACATCCCAAAGAAATTCAGAAGCTTTTAGGAAAAGTTTCTGATACGCCGGAAGAAGGCTTGATTTCCAGATTGGCCCTTCGCAGCATGAAGCAGGCAAAGTATACAGTAGAGAATACCGGTCATTTTGGTTTGGCCTGCGAATATTACTGTCACTTTACTTCTCCCATTCGTCGCTATCCGGATTTGCAGATTCATCGTATTATCAAGGATTGGATTAGAGGCCGCATGAAACGGGCCAAAATGGAGCACTACGAGAGTTTCTTAGAGTCTGTAGCCAGCCAGTCTTCTAAAATGGAACGCAGGGCAGAAGAAGCAGAACGAGAAACCAATAAACTGAAAAAGGTAGAATATATGGAGGATCATATTGGAGAAACCTTTGAAGGGGTGATATCCGGTGTGACTGCCTGGGGACTCTATGTGGAACTACCCAACACGGTAGAAGGTCTGATTCATATATCCAAAATTCCAGGAGATTATTATCTCTACGATGAGCGTTCTTATGAAATGGTAGGAAGAGACACCGGTAGAAGATATAAATTGGGGCAGACCGTCAAGATTGTAGTGGTAGATACCGATAAAGAGTTAAGAACCATTGATTTTATGATAGAAGAAAATGGTGAGGAAGTGTAGTATGGGAACAAATAAAGAACCAATGAAATTGGTAGCGAATAATAAAAAAGCATATCATGATTATTTCGTAGATGAAAAAATAGAGGCCGGCCTTGTACTGCATGGTACGGAGGTAAAGTCCTTGCGTATGGGTAAATGCAGTATAAAAGAAGCCTTTATTCGTATCGAGAATGGAGAAATGTATGTCTATGGCATGCATATTTCTCCCTACGAAAAAGGCAATATTTTTAACAAGGATCCGTTGCGTATCAGAAAACTGTTATTGCACAAAAGCGAAATCAATAAATTGTTGGGTAAAATCAAAGAAAAGGGTGTAGCTATTGTGCCGTTACAGGTTTACTTTAAGGATGGCAGAGCCAAAATGGAAATTGGTCTTTGTCGTGGTAAAAAACTGTATGACAAACGAGATGATATTGCGAAAAAGGATCAAAAAAGAGAGGCAGAAAAGGAATTTAAGATGTCCTTCAGATAAATAGAGGAGAAGGTAGTTATTTTAAACTACCGGTTTATTTCCAAAGCTGTTTTCACCTTGTATAATACAGAATTAGAGAGTATACTCTATATAATTGAATAAGGGCTAGTCAAGGTTTCGACGGGGTTTTTGAAGCTGGAGAAGCAAGCCGGTGCGAACCGTTAATCGCAAAACTAAAATTAAACGCTAACGAAAATTTAGCTTACGCTGCCTAATTTGGCAGTAGTCTGACCTAGAGCACCTACACTTTAGGACCCAGGCTTCGACTATGTAGGAAACGACACATACTAAGCTTTGCGTATGTGGGCGTATGATGAAGCTACTGAATGCACTAGGGTGTCAGTGACCTGGTGCAGGAGGGAATGTCAATCTGCTGACTAAGCTTGTAGAAGTACAGGGGATGGGATTTCGGACGCGGGTTCGACTCCCGCCTAGTCCAGCCATTTAAAGAACATGTAGTATATATTACATGTTCTTTTTTATTGCCTACTTTTTTAAAGTTATAAAATTTCTTTTAAATGTACAGAAACCTTATGATATGGGATGAATTCTGCTAGAAAATGTGGTATTATAACTATAACTGTGCATAACAGAGTACAAACAAAAAATTTTTCATATTATTTTATGAGGATATGCATCATGAAGAAAAAAATCGTAATCACAATTTTATCTCTCGCGACCCTGTCTTTAGCTTTGACAGGTTGTAAAAAAGAAGAGGAAACTATTAATTTTGAAGAAATCCCGGCTCCTGTAGAGGAGGTTGTAGTGCCGGAATATGAAATGCAGGATGTGACAAATCTAACAGCATCTGAAGCATATGCCAGATTACAGGCTGTGGGATTTTATAATATTGTCTGCACGGCTTATGGATCTGTGTTGGATTACTTAGATGGATATGTGGTTTACCAACAAAGAGAAGAAGCAGGATCTATGGTAAAACAGGATGCTTCTATTGAACTGATTTGCTTAACAGAAGGAGAATATTTATCAGAGACTTTGGTGGGAAAAACCTTACAGGAAGTAGAAATTACCTTAATGGATTTTGGCTATCAGGCAGATTACATAGATGCTTTAACAGAAGAATATATAGAAGAAGATTTGGAAGAGTGGACAGTAGAAGAAAAGGCAGATTGGAAGGTAAAATCTCTGGAAGTGCTTCCTGATGAAGATAGATTTGTAGAGATTGTTTTAAGTTATGCAGGAGAGATTACCATGCCTGATGTAAAAGGGAAAACCGTAAAGCAGGCCTTGGAAATCTTGGAAGAAGCCGGCTTTAGCAATGTGAAAACAGTCGCAAAGAAGGGGGAAGAAATTGAAGATCCTGCGAAATGGAAAGTAGTTTCTCAATCTGTAGCTGCGGAAGAGATGATTGAGGCAGATTCTTTGATTAAATTGTCCTGCAGTAATGGTTCTGATAGTAGTTCCGGTAGCACAAATAAAACCGATAGTAGTGCCGCCAATAAAACCAATAGTGGTACTACCAATAAAACCAACAGTGGAACCAATAGTACCGGTAATACAAATAGCAATACTACCAATAAGACAGATGCAACCAATACCAGCGGCTTGACAGCAGAGGAAAAGAAAAAGGCAGAGGAACTGGAAAAGACTTTCCAGGTAGGGTATGCACAAAAGGCAGTGGTTGTTGCTATGACAAACTTATTTGCTGGTGATGTGTACGGCTCTGATGGAAAAACTTTTGATACAAATAAGTTCCACAATTTTGCTTATTTAGGGGAGTATTATCAACAGATTTTGAATTTAGGTACCTGGAAAGCAAAGGATACCAAGACCTGGCGCGTAACCGGTATGAGTTTATTGCAGCTGGATTATGGTAAAACTACTACCATTTCCTGCGATGTAACTTCTGATGGAACAAACTATAGTTTATCCAATGTAACCATTATGTCCGGAAAACAAAGTTATTTGGATACTACAGGTAACAGTAATCTTAGCCTGTTAACCTATGATACTGCCAATGGGAACCCATTTTTAAGTGTTAGTGGGGCCTTGGTAAAGGATGACAGAAAGGCTACAGAAGAACAGAATAGAGTAAATGCCGGTAGTGAATACAGTAATTGGGTTAGTAGCCAGTTTGACGGCAAGGGTGCAAATATTTATTTGGAAAATTTGATTAAAAACCAGCTTTATGATGCAGACTCTTATCAGCATCTGAAAACAGAATTTATTGAAGTCAATGATGAAAACAGAAAAGCTTATGTTGCCAATCTGGTAAAAGAGAAAAACTCTTCCGTAACAGTAGAAATCGGTGATTTATATTTAATTACAGAATATAATGCGAAGGATACGGAAGGAAATACCGTAAAAATGACCGAATACGGCTTGTCAAAATATAAGACCAAAACATTGTATTATTTTGACTAAAGGTAAGAAATAAAGGGATTTAACATGGCAAACGAAAATTTATTATTGGCAGGTGGGTATATCTTTGGCTCTTTGGAGGATGCAGAGCTTGCCAGAGGAGAACAAAAAACTATTGCTTTTTTGGAAAAGAAGATTCCCTATGATGATGTGGAAACTACCTTAAAGATTTATCATAAGGCGTTGGGAGAACGGCTATTCAAAACGCCTGTGGGATACGAGTATCTGAAATCCATGCAGCAACAATTGATAGAAAGAGGCATGGATCCTACCAGAATTAATCCTATTCCGATTTTTCAGGTGTATTCGCAGAAAGAGGACGAAGTAGTACCCAGAAGAGAGCCACTGCCTGATAAAAAAGCGGAATTAAAAAGGACAAGGACTGTTTTGCGAACATCGATTTTGTTTAATGTGGCACTTTTATTTTTGGTCATTGCTATGTTTGTGATAACCTTGCGAAGCGATACTCCCAATATGATCAATTACCGTTCTGCTATTGAAAATGAGTACTCTTCTTGGGAACAGGAATTACAGGAACGGGAAAAAATTGTGAAAGAAAAAGAATTGGAACTTTTACAGCAGTAAGAAGTATGCATGGGCTTCCAAGACAATGAAAGGAAAGAAATGGAGTCAGTTAAGATTCTTGTAGTGGACGACGAAGCCAATATGCGTCGTCTTGTGAAGGATTTTTTGAATAAAAAAGGCTATACCGTCTTAGAGGCCGCCGATGGAATGGAGGCCTTGAACGTTTTTTATAATAATAGTGATATTGCTGTGATTCTTTTGGATGTCATGATGCCAAAATTGGATGGCTGGCAGGTTTGTAGAGAGATTCGAGAGACTTCTCAGGTGCCCATTATGATGCTAACTGCCAGAAGTGATGAGCGAGATGAACTGTTAGGGTTTGAACTTGGGGTGGATGAGTATATTACCAAGCCCTTTAGTCCTAAAATAGTCGTAGCCAGAGTAGAAGCCATTTTGCGAAGAAGTGGACACCAAGATAAGGAGGAAATTCTTTCTTTAGATGGCATTGTGTTAAATAAGTCTGCTCACATGGTTACTGTGGACGAAAAGGAAATCGAATTAAGCTATAAAGAATTTGAACTATTGGCATATTTTTTGGAAAACAAAGGAATTGCCTTATCCAGAGAAAAGATTTTGAATGGTGTCTGGAATTATGACTACTTTGGAGACGAAAGAACAGTAGACACCCATGTAAAAAAACTACGAAGTAAGTTAGGCAGCAAAGGCGAACTGATTAAAACTGTCTGGGGATTAGGGTATCGTCTGGAAGGCTAATATTTTTATAAGCATAGCCACACAATTAGGAGGAAGTCATGCTGGAATTAAAAAATGTGACCTATAAGGTGGAAGATAAAAACGGAGAAAAAACCATTATTGATAATTTGGATTTGACCATAGAGGATGGGAAATTTGTGGTAATCACCGGGCAAAATGGTGGCGGGAAATCCACACTTGCAAGATTGATTATGGGAATCAATCCGGTTACAAGCGGACAGATTATATATGATGGACAAGATATCACCAATTTATCTATTACAGAGAGAGCGAATTTAGGATTGAGTTTTGCTTTTCAGCAACCGGTACGATTTAAAGGTATCAAGGTTGTTGATTTGCTGAGATTAGCGGCAGGGGAACAGTTATCCGTATCTGAGGCATGCAATTATTTATCCAATGTGGGCTTATGTGCCAGAGAATATATCCAAAGAGAGGTAAATGACTCCTTGTCCGGTGGGGAGCTTAAGCGAATTGAAATTGCTACATTGCTTGCCAGAAAAACGAAGTTCTCCATTTTTGATGAACCGGAAGCGGGGATTGATTTGTGGAGCTTTAACAATCTGATCCGTGTTTTTGAAAATATCAGAGAAACCATTCATGGCACCATTATGATTATTTCTCATCAAGAACGTATTTTAAACATCGCAGATGAGATTATCGTCATTCGAGATGGAAAAGTAGCTAATAAAGGGCCTAAAGATATCATCCTTCCGGAGATATTGGGAACCAGCATGGCACAGAAAACTTGTGAGAAGATTAGTTAAGGATATCTCATCGTGGATTTTATAAAACAATTATTGATAGATTAAAAACAGAAAGTGTAGAGAAAAGATGTTAGACGAGATTCAAAAAAATCTGCTGGAAGAAGTAGCGAATATACATACTGTGCCGCAAGGGGCTTATAATATTCGTGCCAATGGGACTTTGGATAGCAGAAATACAACTGCAAATATTGATATTGTATCCAAAGAAGATGGATCGGGTATTGATATAAAAATTAAGGACGGAACCAAGAAAGAAAGTGTGCATATTCCGGTAGTATTAAGCCAAAGTGGCTTAAAGGAAATGGTCTATAATGATTTCTTTGTGGGGGAGGATTGTGATGTAACCATTGTCGCAGGTTGCGGTATTCACAATTCCGGTGCGAAAGATTCTGAACACGACGGAATCCATCGTTTCTTTGTAGGGAAGAATTCTAAGGTAAAATACATCGAAAAGCATTATGGTGCGGGAGACGGTGCAGGAAAGCGTATTTTAAATCCTGTTACGGAAGTGTATCAAAAAGAAAACAGTTATGTAGAAATGGAAATGGTGCAAATCAAGGGTGTAGATTCTACCGAAAGAGTGACCAAAGCAGAGGTAGAAAAAGGGGCGACTTTAATTGTCAGAGAACGCCTTATGACCCATGGAGAGCAGAAGGCTGTCAGTGTATATGAGGTGAATCTGAATGGAGAAAATTCTAGCACAGATGTTGTCAGCAGATCTGTTGCGAAAGACAATTCTGAACAGATTTTTGAGGCCAGCATTGTAGGAAATACGATTTGCCATGGACATGCAGAATGTGATGCTATCATTATGGATAAGGCTCATGTAGTTGCAGTACCGAAACTAGACGCCAAGGATGTGGATGCTGCCTTGATTCATGAGGCTGCCATTGGAAAAATTGCGGGAGATCAATTGATCAAATTGATGACCTTAGGCCTTACAGAAGAAGAGGCGGAAGAGCAGATTGTAAATGGCTTTTTGAAGTAAATATTTAAGTTGCATAAATGCCAAAATGTGGTATAGTAACTGTGAACGTTATTCGAAAGAAAACGCATCAGACTATATCACATTTTTTATTTCTCATTTTTGTATAAATAGTGTGCTTACCAAGGAAAAGAATGGGACTTTCCGGAAGCAACCGTTTTTTTATGCAAAGCCCAATCTGACAGTTTCTTTCGTGACGTTTTCCTTTCCCCAAAATAAAAAACAGAGAGACAGGGGAGCACTATTTCAGTGTCCGTTTCATCTTATGTCGTAATGGATGAAAAATTATGACAAAAAAAAGGAGAGAAAATCATGAATGTAAACAAGAAAACCCTTTATCTAGTGGAAATGGCTTTATTGGTTGCCATCATCTTTATTATGGCCTTTACCCCTCTAGGCTACTTAAATGTAGGTCCTTTTGCCATTACCTTTTTAACGGTTCCGGTTGCAGTAGGTGCTATTATTTTAGGACCTAAGGGCGGTGCTGTTTGTGGCTTGGCATTTGGTATTACCAGTTTTATGCAGGCAGTGATGGGATTAAGTGCATTGGGCGCAGCTTTATTTTTAATTAATCCAATCGGTTCTGCTATTCTTTGTATTGTTCCAAGAGTATTAGAAGGATGGCTTGCAGGTCTTATTTTTAAGGCTACTGTACATAAATTAAAAACTGGTGCATATGTATTGGCAAGCTTAGCGACACCATTAATGAATACATTATTCTTTATGAGTACTTTGATCCTTATTTTCTACAACACAGAAACCATTCAAAATTTGGTTACCAGCGTGGGCGCTACCAATCCTTTCAACTTTGTTGTTTTATTGGTAGGTGTAAATGGTGTAGTAGAAGCGTTAGCAGGATTTGTATTAGCTAGTGCCATTTCAAAAGGCTTGGCAGTAGCATTAAAAAATATTTAAGGATAGTTTATGACAACAATTTTAAAACCTATTGAGCTTACAGAAATTGCCGGTGTTCGTATTGGCAATGCACAAAATGAAGAAGCAAAAACCGGCGTTACCGTAGTTATTTTTGAAGAAGGTGCTAAGGTTGGCGTAGATGTCAGCGGTGGAGGCCCGGCTTCCAGAGAAACACCTTTGGCTAGTCCCATTACAGCAGATAATCCGGTTAATGCCATTTGCTTATCGGGAGGTTCTGCCTTTGGATTGGCAGCGTCCGATGGTGTAATGCGATATTTGGAAGAACGAAAAATGGGATATGATACAGGCTTTGCTTATGTACCTCTTGTATTACAATCTTGTATCTTCGATTTGGGATTAGGCAGTTCTACCATTCGCCCAGATTCTGCTATGGGATATGAAGCCTGTGTAAATGCAGAAAAGAACATCGTAAAGCACGGTAACATTGGTGCCGGCTGTGGAGCGACTGTAGGAAAAATCCTAGGCATGGAGCAGTCTACCAAAACAGGATTAGGGGTTGCCGCAGTGTCTGTAGGTGGTCTGCAGATGGCAGCAGTAGTTGCATTAAATGCATTAGGAGATATTTTTGATCCTACAACAGGAACGAAAATTGCAGGATTAAAGAATCCGGAAGGGGATGGTTTTTTAGATACCTGTGAACAACTGTATCAGATATCCGCTCCTACCGATTTGTTTCAAGGAAATACTACCATCGGTATCGTGATTACCAATGGAGATTTTTCCAAAGCAGAGATGAATAAAATTGCAGCAATGACCAGAAATGCCTATGGCCGTTGTATCAATCCGGTAGGAACTATGGCAGATGGAGATACCATTTATGCTGCTTGTACCGGAAAAGTAAAAGCGGATGTGAATATGGCAGGTACTTTGGCAGCCAAGGTAATGGAAATGGCTATTATAGATGCCGTGAATAGTGCGAAATACTAAATAATAAGGCTTTCAAAAAACTCTGTAATTTGAGATTTTTGGAAGTCTTTTTTATGCTACAATAGAAGGGTGTTTTATTAGAGCTATAAGGAAATTACAATGATGAAAAATAAAATGTATAAAATAATACAAGCTGGTATTCTTGTCCTTCTATGTGGTTGTTTGATAATAGGGTGTGGCAGTTCCAACCAGTCAAAGAAGGACAGCGATTTTACTACAGCAACGGAGCTTGCTTTGGAAAATGCTGCAATCAATTTGGAAACAGAAGAAGCTTTGGAGGAGCCTAAGGAAGCTGCCATAGTGCCCACAAATCTTCGTATTAATTTCCAAGAAAATCCTATAGGACTTGGCAGTAGGGAATTGTATTTTTCGTGGGAGCTGCAAGCGAAAGAAACAGAGGATAGGAAGTCTGTTTCACAAAAAGGCTATCGAATAGAGCTTCTGGAAGAGGACCAATGTATTTGGGATAGCGATTATGTGGAAAGTGCTGCAACTGCAAATATTTATTACCATGGTAGCGCATTAAAAGACCATGGAAAATATGTGGCAAGGGTGACTGCATACGACGAGAACGGGATGGGAACAGTACCCGCTGAAACAACCTTTTCTATGGCCTATATTGAGCAACCGGTATTTGCAGACGCTAAGTTTATTACCTATGGCGATGGGGAAAGTGAAGAGGGGATTACCAGCTTGTACAAAACCATTAAAATAGAGGATAAGCCCATAAAGTATGCATATTTACACGGTAGTTGTTTGGGAGTATACGAAGCCTATATAAATGGTCAAAGAATCAGTGAGGACTATTTTAAGCCGGGGTGGAGTGACTACAACGATACGCTGTTTTACAACACATTTGACATTACAGATATGCTGGAGAAAAAAGAGAATTATTTCATTGTTTCCATTGCAAATGGTTGGTGGGCTGGCCGAAATTCCTTTGAAACCTATGGCAAGCATCGTCCCGCTTTTATTGGGGAAGTTGTGATAGCGTATGAAGATGGAACTACAACAAAAGTGTCTACAGATTTGGACTGGACCTATGAAAAAGATACAGCAATTCGGTTTGCAGATTTTTATGATGGAGAAACTGTAGATTATCATAAAGTGTTTCCCGAGGAACAGTCTAAGGAAGGCTTGCAAGAAGGGAAACCGGTTACAGACAGCACCTTATTCAAAGGAAAATTTGTTGCCTTTACAGGCTATGGTGCCAGAGAAATACAGGAACTGAATAGGATGCCGGAAAGAATATGGACCTATTCCAACATTTTGGAGAATGGTAGCACCTATGGAAAGGCTGACTTGAAGGAATGTAGTCTTCAAAATGGACTTGTTTTGCAACCGGAAGAAACTTTGTTGGTGGATCTAGGACAAAATATGACCGGTGTACCTGAAATTACTTTCCAGACTGCAGAAGGCGGAGAAGTGTCTATTAACTTTGCGGAAATGTTAAATGATACAGGAGAAAAGTCCAAAGGAAATGATGGCCCAGCGGATACTTTGTATAGAGCTAATTATCGTAGTGCCAAAACCCAGGTAAGAATTATCCAGGGTGAAGAAACGGAACATACCTATCATCCATTGTTCTTCTATACAGGCTTTCGATATTTTACGGTAAATGTAACGAAGGAAACCACAATCAAAGATGTAAAAGGCATTGTGATTACCAATAGCAGTCCACGAATCGGGTTTTTGGAAACCAACCATGAAAAGGTAAATAAATTATATAATAATGTTCTTTGGAGCCAGTACAACAACTTTATGCTTGTGGCTACAGATTGTCCACAACGAGATGAAAGATTAGGCTGGACGGGAGACTTAAATTCCTTTGCCAATACATCTATGTACAATCAGGATCTATATACCTTTTATGAAAAATGGGCTACGGATTTGAAAGATGGACAATCTAAAGAAGGTGCTATATACGATACCATTCCTAGAGTGAAAATTATTGGAAAAGGCAATGCCGGTTGGGCAGAGGCAGCCATCTTAGTACCCATAAATGTGTATCGGAAATATGGCAATATCAGCTATCTTGAGAAATGCTATCCGGTAATGGAAAAATACATGGCGTATTTGGAAAGCCGAAGTGATTTCAATACATTGGATAAAGTGGGACCGGGGCTTGCATACGGGGATTGGTTAGCCAAGGAAAAGACCCATACACCATTTTTGGCAGCTATGTGGTATTGCCTGGATGCCAAGGAAATGGCCTATGTAGCAGATTTACTAAACAAACCGGCAGATAAAGAAAAATATGAAAATTTAGAAAAGAAAATCCTTGAGTATTTGCAAAGCTATATTGTTCCAAGACTAGAAGCAAAAAGCTTTACCCAAACAGAAATGGTATTTTTATTGCAGTATCATTTCCTAAAAGCAGAGCAAGTGGAACCAGTAAAAACCATGCTTGCAGAATCGGTAGAAAAAAACGAGTACAAGTTAATGACAGGCTTTGCAGGAACGCCTATCATCCTGCAGACTTTATGTGATGAAGGGATGCAGGACTTGGCATATCAAATTCTGTTGGGTGAGAAAAATCCTTCCTGGATGTATAGTATTTTGCAATCGGCTACAACAATTTGGGAACGATATGATTCTTATACTATCGAAAATGGATTCCAGGATGCAGCCATGAATTCCTTCGATCACTTTAACGAAGGTAGTGTAGCACAGTTTATGTATGAGTCTATGCTTGGCATACAGATAGACCATACCAAAGAATATGTAATCAATATACACCCTTATTTCCCAGATACGGATACGGGCATTCATCAGGCAAAAGGCAGCGTACATTCTATCTATGGTGAGATTGCCATGGAGTGGGAACGGAGTGGAAATAATATTTGTGGAAAAGTATCCATTCCACATGGGAAAAATGCTCTGTTTACCTATCCCGATGGAAGAGAAGAAGTGATAGTTGGTGAAAAGGAGTTTCTGATTCAAGAATAAAAATAAGTATATTAAAATGAAGAAACATTCTTACTGCAACTTTGAAATAATAGTAGTTATAGAAGAAATGTTGACATGGTAAAATGTATCTAGTATTCATAAAAAAAGAACTATCCCTCATCAATCTTCAAGGATAGTTCTTTTTATTAGTTTATAAAAGTTAAAAACAGTTAACGAAAACTCTTTACCCAGTTCACCAAAGAATCATGGTGTGTGTTGTTATAAACATCACGACGCATCTGATCTGTTACATAGCCATTCTTTTCCATAATCGCAATGATTGCTTTCTGCAATCCGGCAATTTTTCCCTCTTCAAAGGCATTTTTCAAAGCAGTCTCATCTGAAGAAGGAGCAGATTGTTCTATGGGTGTTTCGCTAGGAGCTTTCTCTTTAGTGGAATCTTTTTCTTCCACAGAGATTTCTTCTATATCAGCGGTATCTGATTGTTTAGATTCTTCCATAACAACAGGTTCCACTTTTTCAGGAATTTCTTCCCCGTCCTGCAATGGTAACCAGATTTCCCCATAATTTCCGGGAACATCTACACTGATGCGACCATTATTTACGGACACAATCTGTTTACTAAGAGCGCCATAGTATTTAGGTGCACTTCCCACAGGAATATCAAAATGCGCATGGTTATCATCATTGTTTACAGTGACTAAGACAGACCTTCCATTCCAATTTCTGGAATATGCATACTGTCTGTTGGTTAACATAACTTCATTGTAATCACCGTAAGAAAAAGCAGGTTCTGCTAATCGTATTTCCCCCAATGCTTTCACAAACTGCATATAAGGATTTTCTTTTCGAGCATTTTCATATTCCTCAAAGTTTAAGCAAGGACGAAGAGAGGCATCAGACCATTTTTCTTTTTTTCCTTCAATGGCAAATTCAGATCCATAATAAATGGAAGGAATGCCAGGTAAAGTATACATCAGTATATGAACCGGATAGAAGTGGGCCTTATTGCTAAGCTTTGTATAAATTCGTTCTACATCGTGGTTATCCACAAAGTTGTATAGTTTCAATCCTTCCGGACGATTGCCACCCATTCCATAGAGTCGTTTTACGGTATGTGCGATTTCGAAGAAATTGTGGTCATTATGTCCGGAGAAAAGTGCTTTGTGCAAGTGATAGTTGGTAACAGAGTGCAGAGTCCCTTCATTTACCCAACGAGTGTAATCCCCATGGATCACTTCGCCCATAAGCCAGAAGTCGGGTTTCACTTCATTGGCCAACTGTCTTAAAGCCTTCATAAAATCAAAAGCCAGCACATCAGCCGCATCCAAACGAATACCATCCACATCAAATTCAGAAACCCAGAAACGGATTACATCGCATAAATAGTTTCTTACATCGGGATGATATTGGTTCAATTTTACCAGCAGGTTGTAGCCGCCCCAGTTATCATAAGAAAATCCATCGTTGTACTCATTATTTCCCCAGAAATTCACATTACAGAACCAATCTTTATAGGGGGAGTTTTCACGATTGTTCTTCAAATCTTTAAAAGCAAAGAAATCGCGTCCTACATGATTGAAAACACCATCAAAAATAACACGAATGCCTTTTTCGTGACAAAGACGAACAAATTCTTTCAGGTCATCGTTAGTTCCTAAACGACTGTCCAATTTGCGATAGTCTGTGGTTTCATAGCCGTGTCCTACAGATTCAAACAAAGGTCCAATATAAATGGCATTACAGCCAATGTTTTTGATATGGTCTATCCAAGGGAATAGATTTCGAAGACGGTGTACCGGCTCTTCGTATTTGTTTTCGAAAGGTGCACCACACATTCCTAAAGGATAAATGTGATAAAAGTTAGATTCGTCGTACCAAGCCATAGTAGTTTCCTTTCTTTATTTCATTTCTGACAGTATACAAGATAGAAGGCGATTTGTAAATTGAAAGACTATATATAGTAGAAATGCCAAAATACAAGCGGAGACGGTTACTTGCCAGAGGCACAAGATTCTACTATAATAAATTTTTAAGGAATGTACGCAATATAAGTCTTAAAAAGGACTAGAAGAGGAGTTGGAGAATATCATGTTAGATACTAAATTATTTGACCATACTATTCTAAAACCGGAGGCCACTGAAGCCCAGGTAAAGAAACTATGTCAGGAAGCGTTAGAACATCATTTCGCATCCGTCTGTGTGAACCAGTATTATACCGCTTTTGCAGCACGCCTTTTGAAGGACTCCGATGTAAAAGTTTGTACCGTTGTAGGTTTCCCTTTGGGAATGAGCCATACAAAGGTAAAGGCTTTTGAGTGTAGTCAGGCAATAGCAGATGGTGCCACTGAAATTGATATGGTTATCAATGTAGGCGCATTGAAGGATCAAAAATATGACTATGTTTTAGAGGATATCAAAACTCTAAAAACAGCCTGTGGGGATAAGGCTATTTTAAAAGTAATTATAGAGACTTGTCTGTTAACAAAAGAAGAAATTGTGAAGGTTTGCCAGTTGGCAAAGGAAGCGGGGGCAGATTTTGTGAAAACTTCAACCGGATTTTCTACTGCAGGCGCTAAGGCAGAGGATGTAGCGCTTATGAGAAAGACCGTTGGAGAAACCATGGGTGTTAAAGCTTCCGGTGGCATACATAATGCTGTGGAAGCACAGGCAATGGTTGAGGCAGGCGCCAGTCGTTTGGGAACCAGTGCAACACTTGCTATTATAGAAGGATAGTTTTAAGGGAAAAGCATGTTTCAGAAAATGTCAAAATCCATTCGAAATAAATATGCGGCGATTTTCATTGGAATGGTGTTAGGAACCATCTTGTTATGTATTGTAATGAATGGTTTGTTTTTGGAAAAATATTATCTGTTCCAGAAGAAAAAGGAACTGTTGCAGGTCTATAGTTATTTGAATATGGTAGAAGATACTTCCATATGGCAACAGGAGTCATTTCAATCGGAATTAAACAAAATGACAGATCGTTACCATATAGAAGGACTGGTCTTAAATTCTAATTCTGCCATAGTGATGGCATTTGGTAACGATGAAGAAATCAATAAGCTGCATCTGTGGGACAATATTTTTCTAGAAAAAGAAATGTTTCCGGAACGGCCGAATTCAAATCCAGAACCTTTTCAAATGCAGGTAATGTCAGACCGTAGAATGCAGGTGGAAAATTTGGAAATGTGGGGAACTTTGAAGCAAGGAAATTTTTTTCTTTTCCGGACACCCCTTTCCAGTATTCGGGATAGTGTTAGACTGGCCAATCGATTTTTGATTTTTATTGGCATATTGGCAGCCATTATCAGTGGAAGTATTATTTGGCATTTAACCAAAAGGGTGTCAAAGCCCATTTTGGAACTGGCCAACATTTCTCAAAAAATGGCAGATCTGAATTTTGATGCAAAATATAACGGTAGTACAGGGAATGAAATTGATATTTTGGGAGAGAATATCAATCATTTGTCCCAGGCGCTGCAGGAAACCATAGCAGAATTGAAATCCGCCAATGCACAGTTGCAGCAGGACCTGGAGAAAAAAAGCCAGATGGACGATATGCGCAGGGAGTTTCTCTCCAATGTCTCTCACGAATTAAAAACACCTATTGCCTTAATTCAAGGATATGCAGAGGGCCTGCAGGATAATGTTTTTGAAGATGAAGAGAGCAAAAACTTTTACTGTAATGTCATCATGGAAGAAGCCTCTAAAATGAATCAAATGGTGAAAAATTTAATGGCCTTGAATCAGTTGGAGTTTGGTGAAAATCCTATAAAAATGGAACGACTGGATATTGTAGATCTGATTCGTAACTATTTGCATTCTGTTGACATTTTGATGAAGCAGCATGAAATACAATTACACTTTTCCCAAACAGACCCCATTTTTGTATGGACAGATGAATATAATATAGAAGTAGTACTGGCAAATTATATTTCCAACGCTATTCATTATGCCGGTAATGAGAAAATTGTGGACATTAAGTTTGAAAAGAGAGATAATGTCCTAAGGGTTTCCGTTTTTAACACTGGAAATTCCATTCCGGAAGATAGTATCAATAAAATCTGGGATAAGTTTTATAAAGTGGATGCAGCACGAACCAGAGCCTATGGCGGTAATGGAATTGGCCTTTCTATTGTAAAAGCTACCATGGAGAATTTACATCAAAGTTATGGTGTTACCAATTATGAAAATGGTGTGGCTTTTTGGTTAGAGGTCGAATTGGCTTAAGTGCTTTGCAACTGATACAAAGAATAATGGAGAATGTATGAAAAGAGCTTTACTTTTGTTTTTGACCATAGGAATGCTTTTGGTATTGCCCGGGTGTGGCGATTCTATGGTCGAGTTAACAGAACAGGAACAGGATTTGATTGCAGAGTATTCTGTATCTTTACTCATGCAGTATAGTACAGGCAATGGAAATCGTTTACTGTCCGGTAATAACTTGTATTATTTGGGACAAGAAGAAGACAGAAAAAAAGAAATTGAGCGCAGACGAAAAGAAGCGGCAGCAGAATATGCGGCTAGCCAGAAAGAAGCAAGTACATCTACTTCGGATGGTAGTGGGAATGGTAGTGGTTCCAAGCAGGAGGCAACACCAACCTATATTAGTGATTTGGGAGGCTTCTTTGGATTGCCTGAGTTCTCTATTGTATCAAGCAGACACGAGCTGTTAAATTCTTATCCGGATGATACCGGCAGAGATGATATGTTTATGGCGATGGATGCTACTGTTGGAAATAAACTATTAGTACTTCATTTTGATGTAAACAATATTAGTGGTGCTGACGCAGATTTGGATATGTTTTCTAAACAAGCAAAATTCCGCCTGCAGATAGATGGTATGGATAGTATTGGTTCACAGTACACTTTGCTGTTGGATGACTTATCCATGTATAAAGGAATCGTACCAGCCGGTACGGGAGGGGACTTGGTTTTAATATTTGAAGTTCCGGAAAGTGTACAGGGTAGTCTTGGCTCAATGGTATTATCTGCCAGATATGGAGATCAAAAAGCCTTGGTACAAGTACAATAAACCCCAACACCTTTTTCTAAAGAATTTCTGCAGAAAAAGGTGTTTTTTAGTGCTGTTTTATATGGAAAAAAGGATAAAAAAATAATTGTAAAAAAATGTCGAAAAGAGTGTTGACAACACTAAAAGGTAGTGCTATTATACAAGAGTTGCTGCGGTAAGCGGCACAGCACATTGACAAATGAAC
>JAKSSF010000025.1 GCA_024403235.1 Lachnospiraceae bacterium
ATCATTTATCCTGTTCCTGCGAAAGAAAGAGAAACCGAAGGAAGCATATTACACGCTAGAGGTAAAGCATGATGGATCGATCAGACAGTGGTATGGAGCCTACGACCGTAAGCCGGACAAAGAGAAAATCGAAAAAGTGCTGGAAAGATTTACTAAGAAGATCCAGAGCAAAGAGAAAAAACTACAAGCAGCGGCAGCAGCAGAGCAGGAAGCGGCAGAGCAAGGCTTAATCATGGCAGCAGTCTAGGAGAAACGGTATGGATGATGCGGCATATAAGAAAGCAGTAAATGAGTTTTACGAACTATACGAACTGATGAGGGAAGCATATCATTTGCAGGCACGCATTCAAATGTTCGGTGGGGATAGAGAATGCGTGATGCAGATATACCAAGTAACCGAAGATGGAACAAGACTGGTAATTAAAGTAACTGATTCAGAGCCATTAGATTTATGGAAAAGAGCAAAAACATATTTAGAGGGAACAGAAAGGATGGGAATGTTCAATGGAAGAATACACACAGATTACACTGATGGATTGGTTGGAATGGAAAGAGGATATCCGGAAGAAACTGGCGGAGACAGCTGGTAATTTCGTACATATCGGATACAGGCTAAAGCAGATCAGGGACAGCGGAATGTATGACGGGGCAGCGGATGTATTCGAATTTGCACAGAAAGAATATGGTTTAGGCAAATCCACAGTATCAAGATTTATCGCAATCAATGAAAAGTTTTCAGAGGGTGGCAATTCACTGAAACTGAAAGCCGAATACATGGGACTTGGCAGCAGTAAGTTGTCGGAAATGCTTACTTTACCGGATGAAGAGTGCTTATTGATTACAGAGAAGACAACAGTAAAGGAAATTCGAGAACTCAAAGAATTTATTCGAGAAGAAAAAGAGTTGGAAAAGGTGCAGCCTGTAGCAGAAACGGTGGAAAACGTACCAGAAAAGCAGGAAAACGTACCAGAAAAGCAGGAAAACGTACCAGAAAAGCAGGAAAGCGTACAAAATCCAGTGAAAGAAGCACAAATCGAGAGAAGAGACGATTCTAATCTGTCTCAGTTGCAGAAATTGATGGTGTCTTACTTCGAGAATTTACCGGAATTACTGAATGCGGTAATACCTTTGGTGTATGAAAATAAATACAAAGATGCAATGGAGCTGATGAACCCGTCAGATAATAAAACTTTCAATAAAGGCATTGTATTTTTGTTCATGTACAGCTGGGACCTAGGTATAAAGTACCGAATTATGGGACAGGCAGGTATTTTTGAGAAGAATTGGCAGGAATTTCTGTTAGAAATCTATGATATTTATGCAGATATTTACGAAAACGGAGGCATAGATATTCACAAAGAATACTACTCATATTTGTATCAGGAGAAAGTGGAAGAAACCCAGCAAAATCAAGGGGTTGAGAGTGCTGTTGCGACGTCGCAACAGACAGAAAAAACAGAAGAAAAAGAGGAGAAAATACAGGATGAAAATACCATTTTGGACATGGAAAAAGTACAGAAAGACGAAACAAATGGTATCGTACCAGGAATTAGTACAGAAGCTGCAGGAAGATCCGAAGGAATTGAGACAAGCAATCAGTTACCTGAAAATGATGGAAGTGTGCAAGAAGAATCCGGAGATTTACGGCAGATGGAAAACCAAGGACGAGAGACGGCTTCGGACAATCCGGACAGCAATCCAAACGGTGCAGGAGACAATGGGGCAGAGCCATATCGAGAAAGTGACAGAGCAAAAAAGGTTGAACCTGTAGATATTACAGATCTTGCAAAACACAATTCTTTCCAGGAACAAGTAAGAAGAAGCATAAACAAAATAGAAAATAAGATATGTATTCCATTACCAGATTTGAAGAGTATAAAAAGTGCAATAGAGGACTGTGAAGAACTGCTAGGAACACTCAAACGGATGGAATGGTATTACGGAAGGGAAAAAGAGGATGAATAAGGAACTAAGTAAGATTTGGAAAGAAATACGAGATGCAGAAAGAGACTTATTTATGTTCGTAGAAGAAAACACAGAAGGTTTCCTGGATGATTTTTCCTATCATCCGGGAGTGAACGTGGAACAAGCTAAGAAGATGTACTTTCGTGCGGTAGACTTGGCAGCAGGATTAGAAAAATTATGGATTTACTTGGAGGAAAAAGAGAATGGAAGTAGTAGGAGGGCATAAATTATTTAATGCAAAAGTATTTGATAAGGCAGCAGAGGAAGAATTTCAGAAATTCAGAAGCTTGTACGGCAATAAAGACTGCAGAGAAGCGGATATTGAGATTGGCCAGAGAGTGCCAATACAAACAGAAACACAAGGAATGACATTCGGAATTGTGCTTGCGAAGTACAGACATCATATTTTGGTGGAGTATACAGCAAAGATGGGAAAAATAAGACGGTCAATCTGTTTCGGGGATTTGATGCTAAAAGGATATATTTAGGAGGATGAAAAGATGGTAAATGTAGGAACCTGTAAATTTTGCGGACAGACACACATTGTCGAGACACACGGAGAACTAAAGAGTGTGAAATGGCTGAATGATGCAGCGTCGGAGCTAGGCGAGTGCGTAAGAGCGAGAAAAGAGATAAGACAACGCAAAGCACATGAGAGAGCAGAAGCAAATATTGAGACCATATTCGAAGAGAATGAGATTGGAAAAATCCTAAAAGAGGGTATTGATGCCGTATTAGAATCAAAAGTAGACAGCATTACAGTCAAGAGGGATGGTACAACAGGAATAATCAAACTTTCAGGAACTGGGAAATTCAAAATTGAGAAGAAATACACTGCGAAAGCTGCTATGGAATCATGAAAAGCATAATGCATTCGAAGAAAGACAGGACTTGTTATCTCTGTATGTTGTTGCAGAACAACTACAGAGAGCAATCCAATCTTCAGGAACATCATGTAATCTTTGGGAAAGGGAACAGAGAACTATCGGACAGATATGGCTTAATGGTGTATCTGTGTCCGCATCATCATTTATCGAGTGGTGGACCGGAAGCAGTACATAGAAACCAAAAGATTAGAATAATGCTTGCCAAGAAGGGTCAGAAGGCTTTCGAGAGAGAATATCCCACTTTATCATTCAGGGAGATATTTGGGATAAATTACATTGCACCGGAAGAAAGAGACAATGCAGCACAAAAGGCAGCAGACCTTGGAGAGGGTGCGGACGGATTTACGAATATTCCGGACGGAATAGATGAAGAGTTACCGTTTTCGTAGGAAGGGAGAAAAAACAGAATGATACATCAATTGAAAACTAAAGAAAAATATTTTACAGAATTAATAGGTAGAACAAAAACATTTGAAGTAAGAAAAAATGACAGAAATTTTTCAAAAGGAGACTTTGTGGGCTTAAATGAAGTAGACAATGAGGGGGTGGAAACAGGAAGATGGATGTTACAAAAAATAATTTACATACTGGATAATCCTGAATACTGCAAAGAAGGATATGTTATTTTGGGATTAAAAGATTATAGAATAGATGATGGATTGAGTCGTCCAATAGTTCAGGTCAACTAAGGAGGAAAAGAAGATGAAGATTGAAAGAGAAGTTATTTTAAAAGTAAAAATCAATGAAAACACAGAGTTAAAACAAGGAGACTTGGTTACATTCGTTGCGAATGGCAGCAGTCACATTGGATGTTTTAGAGGAATAAGTAAGAAAGGTGCCTTAGAATTTGAATACACAGTTGGAGAAACAAAAATAAAATTCAATGTAATGCCAAGGTCAATAGTGGAAATGGAGGTTGTAGGAAATGAAATGTTGGCAGGATGATACAGTGGTATGCATGACAGATTGCGAATTATTCGATACTTGTCCGGAAATAGACAGAATTACCGGCAGACTAGAGCTGACACCAGAGGAAGAGGAAAAGATTTTTAAGAAGAATGAGAGTTAATAATGGTAAGTGCGAAACAAAAAATAATTGATACGATTGGGAGATTCAATCATAAGTACAGCAGATATGCGGTATTTTTTGATTGGGTAAAGTGTTCAGCACTGGTAATTGCTAATAATGGAATATGTGAACAAGATGCAGTATGGGAACGAAGAGAAGAAGAGTATAGGCAAATAAAACAAAAATATAGCGAAAATGAAATAAAAACATTTTCGCATATGTTCGGAATGCTTTGTGAGGCATACGAAGAAAATATTGAGGATGTGCTAGGGGATGTATATATGAAATCAGGATGCTACAGCAAAGAGCTAGGACAGTTTTTTACGCCATTCCATTTAGCAATACTGAACGCAGAGGCAGGAATGCCAGCAAATATTGAGAACTACAAAGAAATAACGGTTAGCGAGCCAAGCTCAGGAGGTGGAGCAAATATAATAGCTGCAGCAAAGGTAATTTCAGACAGAGGATTTGATTTCCGGGAAATAATGAAAGTGGATGCAAAAGATTTGGACTGGTTATCAGTTTATATGACATATGTGCAGCTAAGCTTACTTGGAATAAGTGCAAAAGTAATACAGGGAAATTCGCTGGAAGATAATGACGAATGGAACGAAAAAGAAAGAGTGTTTTACACACCAAAAAGGAGGTGGGAAATGCATAATGGAAGAATTAGTTAATGAATTATGGAACTATATTTCAGGTGAAGTAAATGATCAGATGCTAAAACAAAGGATATACATCATATGTTCCAACTTTGATATTAAGAAAAAAGAAACAGAACTGTCAGTATATACTTGTGAAGATTATAATACACAAATTCTTAAAAAATTCATAATAGGAAAAGCTGTAAAGGGATTGACAGAAAGGACAATAAGGCATTACGAAACAACGTTAAAAATGGTATTCAATGTAATCCAAAAGCAAGCAGATATGATAACAGCGGATGAATTAAAATTGTATTTAGCAAAAAGACAGGTATATGACAAGGTTTCGTCTGTAACAGTCGGAAATGAGTATAGGGTATTAAGCTCATTTTACAACTGGATGAACGTAGAGGATATAATACAAAAGAATCCGATGCTAAAAGTAGAAAAGCCAAAAGTGAGAAAAATTAAAAAGAAAGCATTTAGCACTTTGGAATGTGAAATGATTAGAAATGGATGCAGGAATTCGAGAGAGAGAGCAATAGTCGAGGTATTATTTTCAACATGGTGCAGAGTGTCGGAACTGGCACAGATGAATATAAGCGATATTGAAGGAGATGAACTAACAATATTGGGGAAAGGGAAAAAAGAAAGAATCGTGTACTTAAATGCAAAAGCGCAACTAGCAATAAAGAATTACTTGGATGAAAGAGAAGATGATACAGATTACTTGTTATGTTCTTTAGACAAACCGTATGACAGGCTGAAAGTAAGTGGAGTTGAAATTGTAATAAGAAATCTGGGAAAAAGAATTGGAGTTGATAATTGTCATCCGCATAGATTTAGAAGGACAGGGGCAACGCTTGCATTAAAAGGTGGAATGCCAATAGAGAAGGTATCGTACATATTAGGTCACGAATCAATAGAAACAACGCAGATTTATTTGGATATAAACGAAGAAGAAGCAAAACTAGCACATAAAAAATATGTGGTATAGGAGTAGAAAAATGTGGATGAGCGAGGAAGAGATAGCAAGAGAGTATCGGATGGCAAAACATAAGGAAAGGCAGATTAAGATACTGGCAGAGTTAAATGGTTGTGCGGAAACAGAAATACAAGAGATATTGGTCGAGAAGGGAGAAATGAAGATGCCAAGGACAAAGGTAGCTAAAGTTTTAGAGGAAGTGATGAAACAGACAGAAGAAGAAAGAAAAGAAGTAGAAGCAAAGAAGGTTGTAAAGAAGCAATCTATTCCGGATGCGGTTATTAGATGTGTAAAAGATAGAATGCAACAGATAGAACAAACAATTAAAAGATGCGAAGAAGAGTATAAAGATTTAGCAGACTTTATCAAGAAGGGAGTGGCAGTCAATGAATAAAGTATTACTGATGGGAAGACTAACCAAGGATCCGGATGTAAGGTACACACAATCAGGTGAAACAAATATGGCAATTGCAAGGTATAGTTTGGCAGTGGACCGCAGAAGAAAAGATGCAGAGGGAAATTCCACAGCGGATTTTATTTCCTGCATCGCTTTCGGAAAAGCCGGAGAGTTTGCAGAGAAGTATTTTAAGAAGGGAATGAAGATTGCAATTACTGGAAGGATACAGACAGGTTCCTACACAAACAAAGACGGCCAAAAAGTCTACACAACGGATGTTGTCATTGAAGATCAGGAATTTGCCGAAAGTAAAAGTAACTCTGGAAACAGAGAAGAGAGAGACAATGCAGCACTAGAGGCAGCAGGCCTTGGAGAAGGTGCAGACGGATTTATGAATATTCCGGACGGAATAGACGAAGAGTTGCCATTCTCATAGAAATATCAAAAGGCAGCAGGCGAGGGAAAAGAAATGCAGATTGATAGAGATAGCTACAGAATGGTGGAGATGATTATTCGAAAGTATCCGAAGTACAAGAGAATATATGGAGAATATCTGGAAGAGATTATGTCAGCCAGCACATCAGACAAAGAAGTGAAGCCGGGAAGAGAAAGCAGTAAGCCAAGTTCTGTAGTAGAAGCCAAGGCATTGAAGATGAACAGTGCTTATGCAGATTTATTATACAAAAGGATTCAGGCAGTAGAGTATTGCTATGAGCACCTGACAGAGAAAGAGCAGCAGGTTATTAAAGTCAGATATTGGTCTGATAAGGATAAGATGATTCCATACAACAAAACAGGAAGCAGCTTCTCTGAAAGAAAACAGAAGATGATTGTACAGAAAGTAATCTATCAAGTAGGAAAATCAATCGGGGAATTAAGATAATTCAGAAAATAAAAACAATTTTTCAGACTTTGCTTGATTTAGCTTGTCAAGTGTGATATTTTGGTATCATGAAATAGGTATATCTAGTACACGAAAGGGAGGTACGGGATATGTTGAGATGGTATTTTAAGCAGTGGAAAAAGATTTTTGAGTGGCTGTTATATGAAGACAATAAAGGACAGACAAACAAAGAGAAATATGTAGCTTATAGAATAATCAAAAAGTTATAAAAGAAAGCATCGGAATAAAATCCGGTGCTTTTTTATTGGAATACATGGATTACAAGAATAAGAAGTGGGAGCGGAAGCGTAAAGCGATACTAGCTCGTGACAAGTATACATGTCAATACTTTAAGAGATACGGGAAGATGAAGGAAGCAAACACAGTGCATCACATTTTTCCTGTAGAGTTTTATCCTGAGTATGCATTCTGTAATTGGAACCTGATAGCACTGAGCAATGAGGCACACAATAAGATGCATGATAGGGATACTCACGAGATAACGGCAGCAGGTAGAGAACTACAGGCTAGAGTATATAGAGATAGATTAGAGTTTGATCAGCGACAATCCCCGCCCGTTCGTTAAAATCGACGAAAGGCCTTGGGGACCGGGAAAGGGCTATATTTCCAAATACGCGGTTTTTTTCGAAAAAGGGGGAAAACGGCTGTTTCTTCCTATAACGCGCGCACACACGAAGAAAAATGTGTGCAAAATCAAACGGTTTTTGAACTTGAAAAAGTGGAGAGCTATGAAAAAGAAGACTTGGGCAAAGAAAATAAAGGATGCCTGCAAGGAAGCAGGAACTTACAGACCATTTTTTGAAAATTCCATAAACACTTTGGCCGAGATTCTGGAAAAGCGGGATGAAGCAGAAGAATTCTATAAAGAATCCGGGGGAAAGCCAATTGTAGAGTATACGAACAAAAACGGTTCGACAAACATGGTAAAAAATCCGGCACTGGTTGTTTGGGATGATATGAATAAATCAGCATTGAATTACTGGAGAGATTTAGGACTGACACCAGCCGGATTAAAGAAAATAGACGATACAGCCTTACAGAAAAAAGAAAGCAATCCATTTGCACAGATGTTGGCAGGGTTGCAGTAAGTAAGGAATGGCAAAATCACATAAAAAACAGGTAAACGAGTATGTAGAGAAAGTTCTATCCGGAAAATTGATAGTCGGTAAAGAAGTGGTACTGGCTTGTGCAAGGTATAAGGCTGACCTGCAGAGAAAGGATTTGGAACTAAGAACCAAGCCGGCAGATATGGTTATCAATATCATAGAAACCATGATGGTTCATTCAAAGGGAGAATCAAAAAGTGGAAAATCCTTAATGAATACGGCTTTTTACCTGGAACCTTGGGAAAAGTTCATCATCTATAATTTGATGGGCTTTTATTATACAGGGAAAGAAGAAAGGCGATTCAAAGAAGCCTTTATTTTTATCCCTAGAAAAAACGGCAAGACCTCCTTTGTGGCCGGGCTTGCGTTCTCCATCGCCATTGTGGAGGCTAAGTCCGGCGCTACTCTATACATTGTGGCAGCATCTCAGAAGCAGGCACAGCAGTCTTTTGAATTTATTCTGCACAGCCTTAGAGCTAAGGGATTTGATAAACAATTTAAAATCAGGAACAACAACGCAGAGCATTCCATACATTACGAAATGCTGGATGAATACAATGTACCGATTGGAACAATCCATATTGAGGCACTGGCATCCAATCCGGATGTACAAGATTCCTTTAACTGTAATGTGGCAATAGCGGATGAAATTCACGCATTCAAGAAGGCTAGCCAGTACAATCGTTTCAAGGAAGGACAGAAAGCCTATACCAACAAATTAATGATTGGTATTACTACTGCCGGAGACAATATGAATAGTTTCTGCTACAAGCGTTTAGAATATGCAACAAAGGTTGTAAATGGAACAGTAAAGGATGATTCTTTATTCGTTTTCGTTTCCAGAGCAGACCAGGACCAGGATGGGGAAGTAGATTACTTGGATCCAATTCAGCATCAGAAAGCCAATCCAAATTATGGAGTAACAATTCGTCCTGAAGATATGATGAACGATGCCAGACAGGCACAGAATGATCCACAGCAAAGGAAAGATTTCCTTTCCAGAAGTTTGAATATATACACTTCCGCAATTAAAGCATACTTCAATATTGTGGAATTTCAGAATTCCGATAGGAAATATGATTGGACAATAGAGCAGCTGGCCAAGCTACCAATCAAGTGGTATGGTGGTGCAGACTTATCAAAGTTACACGATTTAACAGCTGCTTCTCTGGTTGGGAACTATAAAGGAGTGGATATTATAATATCTCATGCATGGTTTCCGGTAACAGCAGCATACAAAAAGGCAGAGGAAGACAATATTCCACTGTTTGGGTGGAAGGATGCAGGATGGCTGGATATGTGTAATTCAGCCACAACAAATCACGCGGATATAATAAATTGGTTTATCAGCATGAGAAAGAAAGGATTCAAAATTGCACAGGTTGGACATGATAGGAAATTCTGCAGAGAATACTTCGTAGGAATGAAGGCAGCAGGATTTAAGATTATAGACCAGCCACAATATTTTTATAAAAAGTCTGAAGGTTTCAGATACATTGAAAAGAGTGCTAAAAACGGCACTCTTTATTATTTGCACTCAGAAGCATACGAATACTGTTTACAGAATGTAGCCGCAATCGAAAAGACAGACGATATGATCCAGTATGAAAAGGTAATGCCGGAGAATAGAATTGATATTTTCGACTGCAGTGTATTTGCTACGGTGAGAATGGTAGAGGATATGGAAAGAGCGCAGAAAGCGACAAGCTGGTGGGGTGAGTAATGAAGATACCATTTTTTAACAAGCGAGGAAAAAAAGTAAAAGACGGAAAACAATGTATTGGCTTAAAGGAATTCTGGGAAGATATCAAATCCGATTATGTGAAGTTAGAGGACAATCCGGAAATTCTTGCAGGAATTAGAAAAATAGCCACATTGATTTCGTCAATGACTATCTATTTAATGTCTAATACAGACAAGGGAGACGAAAGGATCATAAATGAATTATCCAGGAAAGTGGATATCAATCCATGCAATTGCATGACAAGACAGAAATGGATGGAAGCCATTGTAATGAATTTGCTGTTACATGGAAGAGGAAATGCGATTGTGCTGCCAATTACAAGAGACGGCATACTGGAAGATTTGATACCTTGTCCTTCTTCATGGATTAGCTTTCATGAACATAAAGAGGATTATGGATATGATGTTGGAATCAATGGGACATTCTATGATTCTTCGGAAGTAATTCATTTTACACACAATCCGGACAAGTATTATCCGTGGAAAGGTAGAGGAATTACAGTATCACTAAAAAATATTGCAGAAACGCTGAACCAGTCGGATACAACGAAAAAAGCATTCATGAAATCCAAGTGGAAGCCCAGTGTAATTGTAAAAGTAGATGGTCTTACAGAAGAATTTTCTTCTAAGGCAGGAAGAAAGAAACTGCTAGAAAGCTATTTGGAAACAAATGAAGTAGGAGAACCGTGGCTGATTCCGGCAGACCAGTTTGCAGTGGAACAAATCAGACCACTTTCTCTATCAGATTTGGCGATTGATAAAACAGTAGAGTTAGATAAAAAGACTGTGGCATCCTTAATCGGTGTGCCACCGTTTGTGTTAGGGGTTGGAAAATTCGATGCGGAAGAATGGAACAATTTCATATCTTCCACCATTGGACCTATCGCAATCGGGTTGCAACAGGAGCTGACAAAGAAACTTTTGATTTCTCCAAAGTGGTATTGGAAATTCAATGTAAACAGTTTGTATTCCTATAAGCTGGAAACACTGGCAGCAGTGTACGGAGATTTAGCAGTAAGAGGAATTGTAACAGGAAATGAAGTAAGAGACAAAATCAATATGAGCCCGATGGAAGGACTGGATGAGTTGGTTGTATTAGAGAACTACATTCCATTAAGTAAAATCGGGGACCAGAAGAAATTGAACCAGGAGGAAGAGTAAATGGAAAGAAAAGAGATGCAGCTTAGAACTGCATTAGCAAACTTCCAAACTAGGGAAGAAGAGAGGGAAGACGGGAAAGGCCTTTTTATTGAAGGATACTTTGCTGTGTTTAATAAAAATTATGAGGTTTGGCCGGGAGCAACAGAAAGCATTGCACCGGGTGCATTTAACGAAACCTTGGAAGAGGACATTAGAGCACTAATCAATCATGACACCACATTAGTCTTGGGAAGAAATAAGGCAGGAACCTTAGAACTCAGGATAGATTCTACTGGATTATGGGGAAAAATCTCAATCAATCCGAACGATTCAGATGCAATAAACCTGTACGAAAGAGTAAAGCGTGGTGATGTGGATCAGTGTTCTTTTGGATTTTACATCGAATCAGAGGAAACCGATTTCCGAGAGGATGGAACAATCCACTGGACTATCACAAAGGTAAAGTTATTTGAAGTCTCATGTTGCACATTCCCTGCGTATGAAGATACTTCTATCTCAGCCAGAAAGAAGCAGGTGGAAGATATTAAGAAACGCGAAAAAGAAGTATGGAAAAACCAGTTAAAACGAAAACTGAAAGGAGAACAGTAACATGGCATTAAAAAGTTTGATGCTTCGAAAGAAAATTGACACAGTCAAAAAATCATTAGAAGAAGCAAGAGCCAAGAAAGAGGAACTGGAAAAGAGAGAAGCAGAGCTGGAAACAGCAATCGAAGAGGCAGAAACCGAAGAAGAAAAGAAAGCGGTGGAAGAAGAAGTAGAAGCCTTTGAAAACGAAAAGAAAGAAAACGAAGAGGCAGAAGATAATTTTGCACAGGAGTTGGAGAAGTTGGAAGCTGACCTTGAGGAAGAAGAAAAGAGACAGAGTGTAGCTGTAAAAGCAAAAGAAGAAAGAAGCGCTGAACCTAAAGCAGAAAAAAGAGAGGAGAACACAGAAATGCCTAAATCAGTGAGAACCAAATTCTTTGGCATGACCAGAGAGGAAAAAAGAAGTTTCTTTGAAAATGAGGAAGTAAAATCTTTCCTTAAAAGAACACGTGAATTAGCAAGACAGGAAAGAGCTGTCACGGGTGCAGAATTAACCATTCCAACAGTCGTTTTGGATTTAATTCGTGAAAAAATCGAAGAGTATTCCAAATTATACAGAAGAGTAAACACAGTCCCTGTTCCTGGAAAGGCAAGACAGAACGTGCTTGGTACAAAGCCGGAAGGCGTATGGACAGAAATGATTGCTACTTTAAATGAATTGTCATTTGGTTTCAATCATGTAGAAGTGGATGGTTACAAAGTAGGTGGATTTGTACCAATCGGCAACGCTTGGTTAGAAGATTCAGACGAAAACCTTGCACAGATTATCATTGATCAGGTTGGTGCTGCTATCGGTTTTGCATTAGATAAAGCAATTATCTATGGTACCGGTACAAAGATGCCTATTGGTATCTTCACTCGTTTGGCACAGCAGACAGATCCTAGAAGTGCAAAGACAGATATCCCTTGGGTGGATTTACACACAAAGAATATTGTATCTATCACTACAGCAAAATCTACTGGAACTACTTTATTCCAGAACATTGTTCTTGCTACAAGCGCAATGAGTAAAAAGTATTCCAGAGCAGGTTACACTTGGGTTATGAACAATGCAACACATACAAAGCTTATTGCAGAAGCTTTGGGAGTGAATGCAGCTGCAGCTATTGTAGCAGGAATGAACGACCAGATGCCAGTGTTAGGCGGCGATATCGTTGAATTGGAATTTATTCCAAACGATGTAATTATCGTTATGTTAGGCGATATGTACTTGTTAGCTGAAAGAAAGGGTGCAACCTTCGCACAGTCTGAACACGTTCGCTTCATCGAAGATCAGACTGTATTTAAAGGTACAGCTCGTTACGATGGTATTCCTGTTATTGCAGAAAGCTTTATGGCAATCGGTATTAACAGCGTAACACCTACTGCAAGTGGAATCACATTTGCTAATGATGCAGCTAACTAATTTTTAAAGTAGGAGTAGTGGAATGAGCGAAAAAGATTTATTGGATATGCTAAAAATTGATTTGGGAATCTGCGTAACCGGGGAAACGGTGCAAGGAGCAAGAATCGAAAAAGCATTAAAAAATTACATACAGTTAGCAGAATCCGCTATTACCTGCGAAGGAATTCAATTAGATACCTACGATAATCATGAGGACGCAATGCTTGTAATGATGTACGCAGGATATCTCTACAGGAAAAGGGAGGCTGGAGCAAGATATATGCCTAAGCAACTCAGATATATGTTAAACAACCGTCTCTTTTCCCAGAAAGCTAGGGAGGATGCGGAATGATTGCAGTATGCGAGTTGATTAGAATGTCCTATAAGAAGGACGAACAAAAAAATCTGATTCCGATAGAGTGTGCCAGAGAGGTGATTTGTGACGAAACATCTACTCAAAGTAAAGAATGGCATCAAGCAAAGATGGGCGGATTAAGCCCATCTTTCACTCTTAAAACTGCGCGAATCAATTACGAAGGAGAGAAGATACTTCGATACAACGGTAAAAAATACAGTATATATAGGACCTATGTGGTAGGAGATGACATAGAACTGTATTGTGAAGAGGAGGCTGGTAATAGATGAGTTTGGAAGAATTTGCAGAACAGCTGGAAACCTTAGGATATGACGTGGCAAAGGATGAATTTCCAAAGGAATATGATGCGCAGTATCCATACATCGTATACGAAGTTGCCGGGACAAACAATTTCGCAGCAGATAATGTAGTGTATCAAAAGATTCTAAATATTGCAGTATCTATCTACACAGCAAACAGACCGGATGAGGAGGCTATGCAGATGCTGGAGCTTCTTTTTGAAGAACTGGAATTGGTTTGGGACAAGGTAGAAGAACTGGATCATCAGCAATACGATTACGAAGTGTTGTATAGTGTGGAGATTTATGTGTAATGAAAAACAATATAACGCAGCAGATGAAAGATGTTCTTACATCTTATTCAGATGCAATTATGCACGATATAGAAGAAAAACTTCTGGAAGTCGGGAAGGAAGCAAAGGAAGAGTTCAAGACTATTGGAGGTTTCAAGGACAGGACAGGTAAATACAGAAAAAGTTGGGATGTAAGGCAAGAGAAATATCGTACATTCACGCAGACTATCGTTCATGCAAAAGCACCACACTACAGACTTACGCATCTTCTGGAGAACGGACATAGGACAGCAAATGGTGGAATGACGAGAGAATTTCCACATATTGTGACTGTAAATGATAATGCTCAGGAAGAAGCAGTGAAACGAATTATTCAGGTAATTGAAAACACAAAATAGAAAGAGAGGATATTAATATGCCAAAAGTTAAGTTCGGTTTAAAGAACTGTCACTATGCAAAAGCAACTATCAAAGAAGATGGAACAGCTACTTATGGTTCACCTAAGCGTTTGCCAGGTGCTGTATCCATTACATTGGATCCATCAGGTGATGCTTCCGTGTTTAATGCAGATGATATCGTATACTTTACTGCACCTGGTTCAACAGGATACACAGGTTCCTTAGAGTTGGCATTGATTCCAGACAGCTTCTTGGAAGATTGTATGGGTGCAGATACAACGACAGAGGAAGGTGTGCTGCTTGAAGATGCAGACGCAGTAGCATCTCCATTCGCTTTAATGTTCGAATTTACAACTGATGAAAAAGCGCAGAAGCATGTAATGTACAATGTTACAGCTACAAGACCTTCTATCGCTGGACAGACAAAAGGACAGACCACAGAGGTTAAGACAGAAACTCTTAATCTTACAGCAGGTTCTATCTATAACAAGGCTGCAGATAAGAACTTTGTTAAAGCAAAAGCAACAGCTGCTTCTGCACCATACTCAAAGTGGTATGAGGAAGTATGGCAGCCAGGCGAAAGCGCAGAAGATTAAAAGAAAGAGGGTAGCGGAAAATGGAGAAGATTGTAAACATCGAGGAAAAAGAAATTGGCTTGAAGTGTACAGCCGGAACAGTTAGAGCATACAGAATGGATTTCAATAGAGATTTGATTCTGGATTTTGCTACAGTCGAAAAAAAATTATTGAAGGACAAGGACTTGGATAAGGAATTCCAAAATATCGCAGAAAATATTTTGTGGATGATGGCAAAAGAGTACGACTCAAGTATTCCGGAAATTAATGTATGGTTAGAACAATTTTCTCCATACTTCGTTTTTAGAGCTATCGCTCATGCTATTAATATGTGGCACGAAAATCTTGTCACACTGAATAACGCAAAAAAAAACTAAGAACGACGGAGCGGGAATGGTCAGCAGGGCTGTTCCTGCTTCGTTGTTTTCAAATGGGTTTATCATCAGAGGACTTAAATCAGCTATCCTTCGGGATGGTTTTAGATATGTTCGTGGAACATTCAAACGATTCTGCAGAGTACAATGTACTGGCCACGCAGGATGATATGGATAATTTTTAGGAGTATTTTATGGCAGCAGGATATAAAGTACGCGGAATAACTATTGAAATTAACGCTGATACAGCGGGTGTGATAGATGGATTAAAAGAGATAGACAAATCTTTGGCCACTGCAAACAGAGCATTGCGGGATACAGAGAGACTATTAAAATTAGATCCAACAAATGTAACTTTGCTATCACAGAGGCAGGATTATCTAAATTCTGCAATAGAAGATACAGCAAAGAAACTGGAAAAAGAAAAAGAGCTTCTTGAGAAATTACAAAATGGTCCTGACTCAGATAAGACCACAGAGCAACAAAACGCTTTGGCCAGACAGATTGAAGATACAACCATGCGAATGGAAAAGTATAAATCTGAATTGGATAAAACGAAAGATGCTTTGAATGGGGTGAGCCAGGGAACTGAGAAAGCTGAAACCGAAACAAAAAAATACACTGATATAATTACACAGTTAAGTAGATTAGAGTTTTTTGGCAAAATCTCAGACGAGGCAAAAGAATTAGTAGAAGCAATGACGGAATGTGTGGAAGTTTCTACTAAATTTGAAACCTCTATGGCAAAGATTGAGACGCTGGCTCATGCCGGAGATGGACTTGGCAAGATGGCAGATGAAATTAAAAAAAATGCACAGTCTATCGGCGTTTCTGCAACGAATTTGGGAGAAGCTGTTTATCAGGCAATGTCTGCAGGTGTAGACCAAAGCCACGCGATTGAGTTTGCAGCAAATGCAACAAGGCTTGCAATTGGTGGTTTCACGGAAGCTGCAACAACAGTGGATATTGTTACTACTGCATTAAATGCTTATGGTCTTGAAATGGAAGATTCAGGACACATAATGGATAACCTGATTACCACACAGAATTTAGGTAAAACAACTGTAGATGAATTGGCAGCTTCAATGGGTAAGGTTATTCCTACTGCAAGCGCATACAATGTGAATATTGACAACCTGGCAGCAGCTTATGCAGAGCTTACTGCAAAGGGTATTAAAACAAAGATTTCCACTACAGACTTAAACGCTATGCTCAGTGAATTGGGTGATAGCAGTAAGGATGTAAACGCTATCATACAAGAATTATCAGGACAGACATTCGGACAGTTCATGGCAGAAGGCAATTCCCTTGCAGATGTAATGAAATTGCTGTGGGAGTATGCAGGAGAAGATAAGGAAGCATTTTATGGTTTGTGGAGCCAGAGTGCAGCCGCAACAGCTGCTTTCAATATAGCATCGGACGGTGGAGCAAGATTTAATGAAATACTTGCAGAAATGAAAAATAATGCAGGTGCAGCAGATGAAGCATTTGGAATTATGGCAGAAACTAGCGAAATGCTGGATGAAAGATTCCAAGCTACTGCAGATAATTTCAAAATGGCAATCGGTGATGCACTCATACCTATTTTAGACCAGGTAAAAGAAGTTGGTATGGAAGCATTAGAGCCGGTAACAGAGTTCATAGAAGCGCATCCGGAATTAGTAAGAGCTATCGCAGGGATGACAGCTGGAATTGTAGGGGCTACGACTGCGTTAACTGCATTAGCAGCTATTGTAACTGTATTTAGTTTACTTTCAGGGCATATTTTGCAGATAGCAGCAGTTCTTGGTACTGGAGCGTTAGTTGGAGGAGTGGCAGCACTTGCACTTGGAATGGAAGAAGGTGCAACAAGTGCAGCACAGCTAAATTATGAGCTGAATAAGACAGTAGAAAATCTGAATGCAAGTACGCAGAAATATGGTCAAAACACAGAAGAAGTAGAAAAGCTAGCAAGAACAATAAAAAATCTGAATAGTATTGAAAAATTAGAAGGAGAACAAAAGACAGATCTTGCGGTAGCAGTTGAAAAATGGAATTCAATGATGGACGTATCTAATCAGCTGATATTAGATAATACAGGTCACATTGAAGGAAATACGGAAGCCATTGCTAGAAATATAGAAATGGCATACAAAGAATATGAATTAGCGCAAAAGCAAGAAGAAGCAAAAGAGATATTAGAAGCATACATAGAAGCAAAGGAAGCTTTAGCGGAAGCAGACTTAAGAGTAGCAGAGGCAGAAAATGCACTAGCAGAAGCTTCTAAGATGAACGAATCATATTATGATGAGTGCATCATAAAGGTAAATGCGGAAAAGGATGCAAGAGACCAGTTACAGAGTACAGTAGAACAACTGTCAATACGCTATGACGAATTAACAGGAAGCTTAGACGAAAATTCAAATGCTCAGGAAGAAAATAATAGTGCCACTGAAGAGGGAACAAGACTGACTGCAGCACAGCAGGAGGAGCTGGATAAACTTGTAGAGAAATATCAGAATGCGGTTGAAGCTGCTAGATCTTCCTTGGAAGGGCAGAGAGAAGCGTTTGAGAATCTTTTTGAAGGAACTCACAAAACCACAGAACAGATTGCAGAAGATTTAAAGAAACAAGCGGAGGGAATGACGGAATATGCAAATCTGATTGCAGAAGCATATCAGATTATGCAGCAAAACGAAGATGCAGAAGGAATACTGGAATATTACATCTCAAAAGGACCGGATGCGGCCAAAGAATTGGATAATCTGGTAGAAGCGTGTAAAAATGGAGCATCAAGCTTCGATGAGGCGGTTGCGTCATTTAATGAAACGCAGACTTTGCTAGATACCATTTCGGAAATGACAGGAGCCATTGAAACAGGATACTTAGAGCCAATGGAAGGTCTGATAGATTCTCTGGGAGAAAACTTCGAACAAATTAACGAAGCTTTTTCAGAGAATTATTCTACACAGTTAGAGAGTGCAGAGGAACATTCTACTGCCATGACAGAGGCACAGACAGGAACTGTTACGGGAATGACACAGGCTGTTACGGATAATGCTCCTGCATTGGCAGCAGCTCATAAGCAGATGATGGAGGATTGTATCAAAGAAGCTAAAAACGCACTTGGATATGATGAAGCAACAGGAAGATCTACTAAATTCTATGAACTAGGAATGAAAATAGACCAGTCTGTGGCAGATGGTATTTTGGATAACATGGGAGTAGTGGCGGCAGCATTGCAATCTTGTGTGGATAATGCTATTGAAAGTTTGGATTTCAGTGCGATTTCTGCAAAAATCAATTCTGCTTTAGGGGCGGCGTTTGGCTAGGAGGGAATATGAGAGAATTTTATTTAATAAACGGAAACGGAATCAAGTATTCCCTCATGGATGTAGAACATTGGCTATATAAACCAAAAAATTTAGGGGCGAATTTTTCAAATAAGTACGAGCAAATAGATTCAGAATTTGTTCGTACTAGAAGAATTGCGAAGCCGAAGGATCCTAAAGGCAAAATTCTATTCACGGGAAAAAATAAGTATGAAGATTATTATAACTTCATAATGTTTCTTGCAGTCGAGCCATTAACTCTTCTGTATAAGAGTAACGATTTATACAGAGCGAAAGTAGACTTAAAGGAAATTGATAAAACTGAAATCGAGGGTGGAATACTGGAATGCGATATCAGTTTTAAGCGATGCTCCCGGTGGTTCAAAGAAATAACGATTTTGAATGATGAACCTGAAACAGGTGGAAAGGTATATCCATATAAGTATATTTATAAGTACATGGAATACGAGGCACAGCAGGCCACATTTGATTCAGACAGCGGTTACGATTCACCAATGAAATTAACTATATTTGGACCGGTAGAAAATCCCATTTGGAAACACTACCTAAATAACGAACTGATAGCAACAGGAAAGATATTTGCAAGTGTTAGAACTGGAAGAAGAATTGTAATCGATGGTACCAAAATTCCTTATAGTATCCGGGAAATGGATAATAGCGGAAAGGTAATAAGAGACCTTTACCAGTATTCGGATTTCGATACACAGAGATTTTTCAATATTAAGATGGGAAGAAATCGAATCACGGTAGAGCATGACGGTTCAAATAGTTTAGGGTTAGCAGTAGAGGCTAGGTTAGAATATGAGACAGTTTAATGTAGAAATCTTTGATAGAGATATGAATTTTGTCTGTAATACAGTTACTGATAATCCAAAAGTAAGAGAAGATTATCTTGATCCGGAGAAGTACACTGTTGATTTAACAGGAATACAATCCGGATTAGGGTATTTCATACATTTATTAAGTGAAAAAGAAAAATACATAGGAATCATAACTGCATTCGAAGATAAAAAGGACGGTGAGAAAAAACTAACAATATGTGAGATACCGAGCCTGTTCGATGTAGAAATGATTATAGATGTAGAAGACTTTGATTATTCTATGGAAAACTACATTAAGAAGTGGATTGAAGCATTGTTTAAGGACGGTGACAGCGAGATGGCATTGCCATTAACAGTAAATGTTTCAAGCGAGACACTAAACTGGTCCATAGATTACAAGATATTAAATGAAGTAGAAGAGGACGAGGAGAAGCCACCAGTTACGGTGGCAAAAATCAACCTCTTTGACGATGTAATTCTTCCAGCATTTACACAATATCAAATCAGACTAGATTACAGTATAGACCTAACACAAAAAAAGATTGTTATCGATATTGGAAAGAATGAAGCAGAAACAATAAAGATAGAATCAGATGCGAAGAATATCATAGATAAGAGTGTTATTATTCGAAAATCAACCAGACAGACTAACAAAATTCTTGTATATGACAGGGAAAATTACAATAATTTTGTAACCTACTACCTGCATCCGGATGATTCATACGATAAGAATGATACAGACAGAGTATCCCCGGTATCCTACAAAATACTGGAAGCAAAAAAGGAAACAGAAAAAGAGGGAGATGTAGAGGTAGTCACAAAGACATTTGAAGAAGCTGCTCATGAAAAGGCTGGGGAGAATTTCTCAAAGAATAAATACACGAATTGTATAACATTGAAAATGATAAGTGATGATGAACTTATCAATCCTTCTAGTTTGAAGGTTGGCCAAAAGGTTTCTATAGTCTCAGATGAAATAGAATATGCTTCCATTTTATCCGGAAGAAATGTTACTGAAACCACTGAACTAATATTTGGAACAATTAGATTAGAATTAACCAAAATGTTGAAAGGAAGGGCTTAGAATGGCAGAACACATTCGAATGAAACAAGTTCCAGGTGGAACTGTAAGCGCGGTGGATGACCGTATTTTGTATGATGTAAACTTATCTTGTGGAATTATTGAAGGTTGCGAGATTTCATATCCTGGCAATAATATGATCCACATTAACGCAGGATATGGAATTATCAAAGGTGGGTTATTTGAAATGGATGACCATACACTTTATGTAGATTATGCAGAAGCTGGAGAAGTAACAGGACAGGTATATTTACATTTCGATCCGGCAGCAGAAGACAAGCTTACTATTCTGTATGAAACAACACATACTCTTCATCAGATGGAACAGAATGAAGATTGTAATTATCACAACAAAGTATATGAAATCCAGCTTTGTACATTTACAGCAACCACAACAGCACTTTTGAATGTGGAACAGACTTGGGTACGAGCAACCGGAGCAGTTGAGGTATTGGATAATCTTAACGAAATTATGGCAAATACGGATGCTAACAAGTGCGCCGGAGCACTGGCAGTTAAGCAACTAAACAGCAACTTGGGCGGGCTCGAATTCGGATTAATGGAAAACGGTAAGCCTGGATGGAAAGAACGAGGTGCTGATGCACTGGTCCCTTTTAAAGCTGACGCAGATTTCACTCTAATATCAAATGGTTTTATTGTTCCAGAAGACGGTTATATTATTGGATTTCTTACAATTGTAGGAAAGGGTTCTGGAGATCCATACGATAATCATTACACTGCAGCGAGTGGATACATAGATGTATCTGAAGATAGAGTTTGTACTATAAGTAAATCTGTAAACTCAACTAATGGTACATTTACTGGTGTTGTAAAATGTGCCGTACCAGTAAAAAAAGGTGATACTATTACAATTTCAATGACAAAATATGCTGGAGGAGGTAATTGGGCTTATACAGAAAGTGTAGTTTATTACATGAAGTAATATTATTGCACAATATAAACTTTTTAAATATAGAAACCATAAAAGGCATCGAAAGATGCCTTTTTTTAATACAGAAAGGAGAACAAAAATGTTTGAATTGAAATTCAAAGAGCTGGAAGACATTTATCTGATTGATGATTTTTCCCAATCCGGGAACATAGTCACAATCAAATCAGAGAAAAGTATTCCAGACAACACATCCGGATTCTACTTAAGTAGGGAAGGGAAAGGAGACAGATGGGACTATACGAAGTTTACTACTATCTATAGGAAACTGAGCAAAACAGAAATACAATTCTCAAATGATGGTTCTGTATATGTTACACCAAAGAAAGATATTACAGTCTCAGTAAATTGGCAGGATGGAGATAATGTGTATCAGATTCGGCCGGAAAGTGTAACGATTACAGTTCTAAAAGACGGAAAGAAAAGCGTTATGCCGGAACTGTCAGAAGAAAACCACTGGAAGAAATTGTACAAAGATAGACCGGCAGAGAGTGAATTCACAATAGAAGCACCGGACTTGGAAAGATATCAAAAAGATGTATCCGGTACATCAGTAACTTATTCAGTTTATATTCCACAGCCAAGACAAGTATCTACAGATGATGTAGCAAGATGCCTTGTTTCTTTTTACGAGAAGAAAGAAGTAGAAGGACTGGAAAATATTTACGCTGCATATTGTGAGAACGGAATTAAGAATTTCTTTGATTTGCCAGCAAGAATAGCAGAAAAAGTAAATGGAGTAATTGCTGCAGACGGATTCATGGTAAATGAAGACGGAACAGTAAGCCTAAGGCCAATCAACCAGGAATAAAGGCAAAGCATTTAAATAAATAACCAGGGAGGAAAGTTATGATCAGAGGAACTACACCAACGATTGAACTGGAACTTTTGAATCTAAAAATTGACGATATCAAAAGTGCCTATGTAACAATCAAACAGGGTGATGTGGAGATCACCAAAGAATTGGACGGAGGCATTCAGGTGGATAGAGAAAACAATATCCTGAGAGTGAAGCTTACTCAGAAAGAAACACTTAGATTTTGCAAGAAGCCGGTAAAAGTTCAGCTTAGAGCAGTATTGAATAATGATACGGTTGTTGCAAGCGACATCTTCACAAGAGAAATGGAAGATGTATTGTTGGGAGGTGAGATTTTATGAGCCACTGTTCATGTGAATGTGAAAACAGAATCAGAGTAAAAATCAAAGACCTTTATAAGGTTGGACCTGCCGGAGAAATCGGGGAGAGATTGCCAAACTATAATGGAAGTTATACGGTAACACCGAACGATCAGGAGCAGGTATTGTACACTGCCAATAAGTCTTTGTCACAGAATATCGTTGTGCATGCTGTAGAAACAGTGCAGCAGGGGGGTACAGCCACAGGAGAAGATATTCTTACTGGAAAGACTGCTTTTGTGAACGGGCAGGAAGTACAAGGACAGATGGCAGACAATGGAAGCGTAAGCAAAACCATTTCTACCAAAAATCAGTCTGTTCAAATTGAAAGAGGATTTCATTCCGGTAGCGGTAGCGTAACGATTGCACCTGCAGAACAGCAGAAGATTGTACCAGAGAACATCAAAGCCGGTGTCAACATTCTTGGTGCCGTAGGTAGTTACGCAGGAGAAGATGCACCGGTTCTTCCGGGAAACGCTACTGCATCAGATATTTTGCAGGGAAAAACAGCCTATGTATATGGACAGGAAGTGACAGGTAATATTCCTGTAAAAGGTGCAGTATCAGAAACCATTTCGGACAAGAGCCAGCGTGTAACAATCGAAAGAGGTTATCACGATGGAAACGGTGGAGTGAAACTGGATCCACAGGAAGTACAGAAGCTGATTCCTGAAAATATAAAGCAGGGTGTATTGTTATTCGGAACAGAAGGTAATTATACCGGAGCCGGTAATATTAAATCACAAAGTAAAGTAGTGACACCTTCGAACCAAAATCAGGTAATCGTTCCTGATGCGGGATATGATTATTTGTCACAGGTTACTGTAGAAGAAATTCAGGCAGCAAATGTTATTGATGGAGCAACAAGCAGACAGTCAAATGCAAAAGGCGGTACAACCGTAACTATTGGTTAGGAGGAAAAACATGGCAGTAAATAAAGTAGTTTTAAGAGGTGAAACACTGATTGACTTAACAGAGGATACAGTAACACCGGAAACGCTTGCATTAGGAGCCACAGCACATGATGCAAGTGGAAATCAAATTGTTGGAGAAATGGAGGCAGGAGAACCAGTGAAAGAGTATAACAAATTTGTAGTAGTAGGAGTTACAGGACAGTCTAACTCAGTCGGATATGATGAATCACCATTAACTATGTTTGATGTTCCAAGAGATCCGGCAAGAATTATGCAGTATTCAAACAGTCTCAAACCATTAACTTATATGGCTGAGAGTATTCAGATGATGAATAGCGTTGGTATTAGAAATCAGACAGCAGCAGCTAATGAAAGAATGACAAAAGATGCTTGGGTTGATGAAGAAAGAAGAACACAGGCAAAGACAAAAGGTATTCACTTACCACTTGCAAACCTTATCTGCGATGTTATTCCGGAAGATTACGGTGTGCTAATGGTTCCTGGTTCATACGGAGGTTTAGGTATAAACAATTTTACAAAAGGTTCAAGTCACTATAGTACTTTTGTATCAAGATTAAAAGCAGCAATGAACTCAAACGAAGAGAATATTTTCTGTGGTATTATTTGGTGCCAGGGAGAAAATAACTGTGGAAATGCTGGAGATGGTTACTTAAGCACTTTAAGGCAGTTGATTACTGATACAAATAATGAATTACAGGATTATGTAAAGAGATCTACACATGGAAGTATTACTGAAAAAGATTGGTACTTCTATGAATGGCCAGTATATTATAAAAAACTTGATACGGGTGGTATTCTTCCTGCATTAAAAGGTTTCTTCGGTTCAAGATATGTACCGATTCCGGATGAAACACCACATAACACAACAATGTTTACTTCTGGTAATACAGAAGCGCATTTCGGTGACAACTCATTCAGAAAGACAATTGCTCCAAGAGTGTTCAACGCTATGCAGGCAAATGGTGCTTTCTTATGTAACAGCTACGATAATGACACTATTGTAGAAGTTCCAGAAGGTGGCGGTTCTGCAGATGTAGACCTTAGTAACTATGTAGATATGGAAACATACGATACATTGAATAAAAGATTTACTCTTACAGAAAAACTGTTGGAACAGATGAAAGAAGCAATGAAAGCAGGAGGTCTTGAACTTAATACGAAAATTAAGGTTACAAGTGATTTAATGACTGGGTATGGTCAGTTCGTATTAACAGAAACAGGTGCAAACTACGAAGGACCTAAAGGTGCTGGTACATATTGTAAGTATACTTCTGAAGGGTACGATACATTCTTTATGGATACCAATGTTCAAAGCAATACAACATTCGGTTTAGTTGTAGCAATGAATAGAGAAACCAAAGAATACCTGTGGATCTATTCACAGACAGGTGCTGTAATGAAGAACACAGATTCACCTAACGCTAATACATTCCAGACAACAAATGTTGGAGCGCAGGCTCTTAACAGTGCATTGCAGACAGTTGGTACATTCAAATTTATTAGAGAAGGTACTGTAATTAAAATCTACAAACAGAATGGTGAAGAGTGGACAAGCGTTAAGGATATTGATATTGCAAATGCATTATCAAATATTGGTCTCAGCGGGGTGGATGATGAAAAAGCAGCTTATGTATGGGGCTTCTGTGTTGGTTGGTCAAATACTCTTAATAAGCAGGATTCTTCAAGACCTATGTGGGATAACCTGTATGTAGATAATCAGTAATACTAGGAGGAAGAACATGGGAAAATGTGGTAACGGTGGTAAAAAAGGCAAAGGTGGAAAAGGAAAGTAAAGAATGGAACCAGAAGTAAAAGTAGAGATTGAGAGAATACGAGACGAGAATAACAGGCAGAACAAGAGACTGGATAAACTTGAAACTCTAACAGGGCAGATCCATTCCATTGTCATTGAGATACAGAAGATATCATTAAATATGGAAATGGTTATGGAAGAGTTGAAAAAGCAGGGTGACAGGTTAGAGAAAATCGAAGAAGAACCGGGGGAGACTTGGAAGAAAGTAAAATCAACCACGATTTCAGAAGCGGTAAAACTTTTGGTTTCGGCAGCAGTCGGTGCTTTAATCGTCTTGGCTAGTAAAGGATTCTAATATGGAAAAAGAGAATGAAAAGAAGAAGCTGCAGGCAACCAAAAAGTATATGACAGCAATACTCATCATATCATTATTGGATATGCAGCTACCTTTCATTCTTGCTTTCATCGGAAGAGAAAATATTGCAGAGACTTTAGGTATAACAGTAGCAACAGAAATTGTAGGTGTATTTACCGTATATTGCCTAAAGTCTTTTTTTGAAACGAAAGAAGAAAGGAAGAATGGAAGAGAAGAATGATTGTTTTAATTATTGCAATTGTGTTGCTGGTAGGAACTGCTTTCATCAGCGTGGCATTGGCCATGCTTGGAATATATGCAACACATAAAACACAAATAGAATTAGAGAGGGACAACCTATGAATCAAATTATGAATTTTATTATCACAAACTTTGTAGTTATTGTATGTTTATTGGCCTGCGGTGCTTACTTAGGAATTAAAGTAAAAGAATTCGCACAGAAGCCAAAAGGAGAACAGATTGAGAATGTTAAGCAGTGGCTTATTCAGGCATGCCTGGAAGCAGAAAGAGATCTGCAGAGCGGAACAGGGCAGTTAAAACTTAGAGTTGTATATAATAAGTTCCTAAGTATTCCAGCGTTCCAGTGGGTGGCAAGAGTAGTAACATTCGAACAGTTCTCAAAGTGGGTTGGTGTAGCACTGAATAAATCAAAAGAAATGCTAATCAACAATCCAACACTTGCAGAATATACTTATGGAAATAGTTGGAAGAGTGAAGTGGAGAAGTTAAGGAGCCAGCTGAATGATAATAAAGGGAATTGATGTAGCAAAGTGGAATGGTATTATAGACTGGAAGAAAGTAAAAAAATCCGGTGTAGAATTTGTTATTCTGAAAGCTATCGATAAAAGCCTAGAAAAAGAAGCAGCGTTCGAGAGAAATTATGCCGGAGCAAAAGACGAAGGACTTCCGGTTGATGTATATAACTATTCTTATGCCACAACCATACAGAAAGCCGTAGGCGATGCCAATCGTTTGGTAGAAGCAATCGAAGGAAAAGAGATTGATAGAGTATGGTTGGATATAGAAGATGTATGTTATAGAACACTGGGGAACGGAAATATTAAAGAAATTGTACTTGCGTATAAGCGAGTAATCGAAAAGAATGGATATTTGTTTGGTGTGTATACCGGTTTATCATTCTATAACGAACATTTCAGAGGATATAATTTCTTCTATGATTTCCCGTTTTGGATTGCGAGATATCCAAAGACTTCAGTTATGGAGTTGGGAGATATGCCGGATGCATCAAAGAAACCTTCCATAGTAAATGACTTGTGGGGCTGGCAGTACACGAGCAATGGAAGAATACCGGGGATTTCAGGAGCGGTAGATATTTCATTACTGTATGGAATTGAGAAACTGGATAAGAAAAACGAGACAATAGCAACAGGCACTGGTATTGTAGAATATTCTTTGAAAAAGGATGGAGAGAAATTCATATCTAACAATTTCAAAGTGAAAGAATTCCGCTGTAAAGATGGTTCTGATATTATAAAAATAGATGTGGATTTCGTGAAAGAATATCTGCAGACTATCAGAGACTACTTCGGTGTTCCTGTAACAATCAATTCCGCATATAGGACAGAGGCCTATAATAAGAAAGTCGGGGGAGCTTCTAACAGTTATCACATGAAAGGACAGGCTTTCGATATTGTGGTAAAAGGGAAACAGCCGGAAGCGGTTGCAATGTTTGCAAAACAGATTGGAGTTAAGGGAGTGATTAGATACAACACATTCACACACATTGATTCCAGAGAAAACAGATATCATGCAATCAACAATAATGGAAAAGTGACAGTATTATAATAAGGAAGGGCGAGGTGTATACTTCGCCCTTTATTTTTTTGTAAAGAAAACGAATTTTTTTAATAAAAATGCATAATATAAATAGAGGAAAAAAATAAAAATTTTTTTTGAAAAGTGATTGACAGAATGCATTAAAAAGTAATACAATGCAAGAACTAACACAAATTAGTGATGTTAATAGTGCTCTAGGTTGTACGTCTCTCAATATATGGGAATGACCGAACCCTAGAGCTTTTTTGCAGACAAAGGAGAAAAATAGCATGAAGACAGCTATATTGGTAGACGGAGGTTTTTATAGGAGAAGAGCACAAGCAGTATTTGGTGATAAAACAGCAAAAGAAAGAGCATCAGAATTAGAAATATATTGCAAGAGACATCTGAAAACACATGGTGAGAATAGTGAACTATACAGAATATTCTATTATGATTGTGAACCTTCGACAAAAAGAATATACCACCCATTTTTGAAAAGTCAGATTGATTTAGGAAAAACAGACTTATATAAATGGACAATAGAATTCCATAGCGAACTTAAGAGGAAAAGAAAATTTGCTATTAGAATGGGTAAATTGGCAGACGAACAAGCTCATTATAATATAAGAAATGATAAAGTTAAGAAGTTGTGCAATGGTACATTAAAATTTGAAGATTTGAAAGAAGAAGATTTTCAGTTACAGATAGACCAAAAAGGTGTAGATATGAAAATTGGACTGGATATATCATCAATAGCTTATAAGCGTCAAGTAGATCAGATTATTCTAATATCCGGAGATAGTGATTTTGTTCCAGCGGCAAAACTAGCAAGAAGAGAAGGAATAGACTTTATTTTAGATCCATTAGGTGCGCACATAAAACCAGATTTATTTGAACACATAGATGGACTAAGAACGTGTGATAAAGCATATACGGATTCAACTAAAATAGAAAAAAGATAAAGGTGAGACTTAGGTTTCACCTTTATTTTTTTTATAAAAAAATAAAATTTTTTTCAAAAACGCTTGACTATTGCTAGCAATAGATATATAATAAGGATGTAGCAAGGAGATAACAGGAAAGGAGTTAAAATGGAGAACGAAAAAATGACAAATAATCAATTCAAGGGGATAATCAAAATGATAATAGCACTGATTAAGAACAATACACCGAAAGAGGAATTGTTAGAATATCTAAATGAATTGATAAAAGATTAAAAACTAAATAAGGGTCAGAGATGGGTGGCACTCCAAAACTTCCTGTTAGCCACCCACTCATTTGAATAATAATATAACAGGAAGTAATATTAGTCAAGAACGAGGAATGACAAATGGCGAAATACACAGAAAATCAAAATAAGGCAACACAAAAGTATATAAAAAATAATTATGACCAGATAAGTATTAGGATACAAAAAGGAAAAAGAGATGTGTATAAGGCACACGCTGAAAGACTTGGTAAAAGCCTTAATCAATTAGTGGTAGAATTACTAGAAACAAGCTTAAAAAATGAAAGTATGTAGGTGTGAAAAATGATTTGCCACGAAATTTGCCACGAAACGAAAGAAACCGCATAAATACTGGGTTCTTGGCAGTTTTTTAGTGGGTTCGATTCCCCTACGAGCTGTTATCGAGAAACAAAAGAAAAATGGCTTAGTCCCTTGAAAACAATGGGATTTAAGCCATTTTTTATTACCTAAAACTAAAACGATATTTTGCTAATAAAAGGCATTTTTTTCAAAAAATTGGTCATGAATTTGCCACGAAATCTGCCACGAAAGAGAAGAAAACACATAAACGAAGGGTACTAAGTTTATGGTTTTGTAGCGTATAGTATTTCTAATAACTCATCAATAGTTTTCTTGGGATTTTCTACAACCAAATTATATAATGGCTGAATTGAAAAAATTTCTTCTTCTAACTCCTCCGCGATTTGCTCTAAAGTTTTATTTTTTACGTATTTTTTTTGAATTAAATCAATGCGTGTTTTTAGCATTCCTTTAGAGATTCCAGTAGCAATTCCGGTAGTAATACCTTCTTGTCTACCTTCCTCATGTGCATCCATTTCCCATAGACTCTGTCTCATAAATTCTGCTCTCCATTCTTCATTACGATTGCCGATTGTAACTGCTTGATGTAATGTTTCGATATCTTTGTTTGCAATTATTTGTGATTCTATATATTCTAAAAACTCTCTGGTTTTCTGTGGAGCTTTGGTTAAATCACCTTTTGTATTATAAAAGATTTTGATACAATCGTCTCCTAATGTCAATTCTGAATTTTCATCACAACGGTTTTGAAATGTATATCGGTATAGTCCTTCTCCAAATGGATCAAAGGTACAGATAAAAATGATATAAGTGACAATTGGTTAATACAATCTTTTACAATGAAAAACAATTTATAATCCGAAATAACATACCTTGAAACTGCTTGTGAAATGTGATATCATACATTCATAAGCAGTTTTTCGTTGTCGCAAGGCATCTGAACACATATCTGTGATTCTTTTATTCTGAAATTCCTGCTTACAATTCACCATTAATTGAAGATGCAGGAATAGATAAAAAGGAAAGAATAACAAATTTGCCTCATCCTGCATTTGATTAAATCAGAGAAATTCTGATATGCAAAGAAAGGAGATTTAATGGCAAATCTAGATGGTACTGATGATTCGCTAAAAAATGATAGAATTAATCATATAGCGATTTCGGACTGCGAAAAATTATTACAAAAGAAAGTTGAAGCTGAAAAGAAAAAGATAAGAGGGTTAGTAATAGATAAAAGAGGTCTGGCGTCGCCTTTGGCATCAGAAGAATCTACCCAAATTTCATTGCAATATATTAGAGAACAACGAGATGGATTGAATAAACACAGAGAATCTTTATTGAATCGTGTTCCAAAGCGGGAAAGTTGGGCTATTTTTTCTCTAAATAGTATTGAAGATAAAGATTTGGCATATTTATCGGCATCAACAGGCGATGAATTTGCCTTATTAAGAGGGAAAAAACAAGATATTTTATATCGGGGAAATTCATTGCATTGTCATATTGAAAAAGACGAATTATTAATGAATCTTTTAGAAGGGCATAAAATATGCTTGGAATGTCATTCACACCCAGATTATGGGACAATTGTTCCATCACAAGATGATAGAGATTTCATCGCAAGTTTTGGACAAAAATCTAGTCGTATTGTTTCGAGTTATACTGGAAAAGTAATCACTTTTCATGCAAATAGGTTTGATGATTTGTACAAACAGGAGGATGTAAAAAATGAGTAAAGAAAAAATTGGATTTCAAACATTGGTAAAAACAATTGGTGAACAATTTTTTAGAGAGCACGAAAGCAGCGCTGTTTATTCCTATGGGGAAGAAGACCAAGGTTTGTTTTGCTTTTTAGGAATTGACTTACATCCAAGTTTTGAGCTAAACGGATTATCTGCAAAGATGGACGATTGGGATATATACGCTTCTTGCTATGTAACAGAAACACAAGTAATTATGGATAAATGTAGATTGCCTTAGAAAAGTCCTTGGCTACCTTCTTCTCGTGCATCCATTTCTCATAGACTCTGTCTCATAAACTCTGCGCTCCATTTATTGAACGTCATCGCTTTGCCGATTGTAACTGCTTGATTTCGCATGTGAAGTGTGATATATATGGTGCTGTAAGGTTAGTATATCTAGTACACAAAAGGGAGGTGCGAGATATGTTCATGAGATTTTTAAAGTGGTATTTTAAGCAGTGGAAAATAGTTTTTGAGAGAATGATAAGGACTACACCAAGAACAGAAGAAGAAAAGAGAAAAGCAATAATCGTATCAATTGACTAAGAACAAGATTTAGTGCATCGGAATAAACTCCGGTGCTTTTTTATTGTGTAATAGTTTTTTAAGCTAGTAAGGCTTTGTATCAACGCAATACGAAAATTAGTATTATATGATTCCAGTTTTTGGAATAATGAATTTATGGTACAATAGTGTTTATAAAATAGGAATTGTTCCTTAAGAATTTGAAAAACGAAAACACAAACCATTTTATAAACAATAGAATTAAGAGATAAAAAGGAGGACACAAACATGAGACAAAATTTTGGCGTAAAACCATGGGTATACCCCATGCCCGTACTGATTGTAGGTACCTACGATGAAAATGGAGTTCCCAATGCAATGAATGCTGCTTGGGGATGTATTACCGATATGGCAGAGATTAGCATTAGTATGTCCGAACATAAGACCACAGAAAACTTTGCAAAAACTGGAGCATTTACCGTAGCTTTTGCAACGGAAGATACAGTAGTGGCTTGTGATTATGTTGGCGTGGAATCCGCTAGTAAGGTTCCGAATAAATTTGAAAAGGCTGGATTTACAGCAGTAAAAAGTGAGTATGTGAATGCACCTATCATTCAGGAACTTCCTATGGCTTTGGAGTGCAAAGTGAAAAGCTTTGAGGACGGTATTTTGATTGGAGAAATCGTCAATGTCAATGCGGATGAAAGCATACTTACCAACGGACAGATTGATCCTATGAAATTAAAACCTATCACTTATGATCCGGTTGGACATAAATACATTGGCCTTGGAAAGATTGTGGGCCAGGCATTTAGTGATGGAAAGCAATTAAAATAGAGCATATAAAATACATAAGGGGATGAATCACATGATATACAATGATTTTCAAGGATTAAAATTATCGGCACTTGGTATGGGAAATATGAGACTTCCCGTGATAAGTGGAAAGGATAGCTTAATTGACGTGGAAAAAGCAAAAGAGATGATTGATTACTGTATGCAGTCCGGCATCAATTATTATGATACAGCCTATGGTTATCACGGTGGTCAGTCTGAAATCGTAGTAGGGGAATTGTTAAAGCAGTATAGCAGAGACAGTTTTTATCTGGCGTCCAAATTCCCCGGATATGACCTTTCTAATATGCCTAAGGTGGAAGAAATTTTTGAGGAACAGCTGAAAAAATGTCAGGTAGAATATTTTGATTTCTATCTGTTCCATAATGTTTGTGAAATGAATATAGATGCCTATTTGGATAGTAAATTTGGGATTTATGACTATCTGATGAAACAGAAGAAAAACGGAAGAATCAAACATCTTGGTTTTTCTGCTCATGGCGATATCGACTGCATGACCAGATTCTTAGAGGCTTACGGAAAAGATATGGAATTTGCTCAGATAGAACTGAACTATTTTGATTATCATTTTCAGAATGCCAAAGGGAAGGTAGAACTTTTAGATAAATGGAACATACCTGTATGGGTTATGGAGCCTGTTAGAGGCGGACAGTTAGCTACTTTATCAGAAGAAGCAACTGCAAAATTAAAACAGCTCCGACCGGAAGAAGATGTTCCTGCATGGGCTTTCCGATTCTTACAGTCTATTCCTAGTGTTACGGTAACCCTTTCCGGCATGTCAAATATGGAGCAGTTACAGGCAAATATTGCTACCTATGCAGAAAACAAGCCATTAAATGCATCAGAAATGGAATTGATTTTGGGTGTGGCAGAGGACATGATTCGGAAAACAACCGTTCCTTGTACCGCTTGCCATTATTGTGTTTCTAAATGCCCGAAGGGCTTAGATATTCCATTTTTATTAAAGATTTATAACGAAGCAATGGTAGAAGGCCCGGGAGCATTTATCGCACCTATGGCATTGGCAAAGGTAGACAAAGACAAGCAACCGGAGTGTTGTATCAACTGTCATTCCTGCGAAAAAGTGTGTCCACAGCAAATTCATATTCCGGAAGAATTGAAGAAGTTTGCTAATAAGATGGGAAGATAAAGTATGGAATTTCAAGATAAAATAGTAGTTATAACAGGCGGCGCTCATGGCATTGGGAAAGCCACGAAAGAGGCTTTTGAAGCAGAAGGTGCTATTGTAGAAGTAATTGATATCGCAGATGGTGATCACTTCGTAGGAGACATTAGCCAAAAGTCAGTTTTGGAAACCTTTGCATACTATGTTATAGAAAAGCACGGACACATAGACTATTTAATCAATAATGCTTTACCTATTATGCGTGGAATAGAACATTGTACTTATGAAGAGTTTGCGTATGCTATGGCAGTAGGGGTGACAGCACCGTTTTATTTGTCCAAATTGTTTTCTGATCATTTTGCAAAAGAGGGTTGCATTATCAACCTGTCTTCTTCCAGAGATAGAATGAGTCAGCCACAAACGGAAAGCTATAGTGCAGCAAAAGGTGGAATTGCTTCTTTGACCCATGCATTGGCAGTCAGCCTAGCTGGAAAAGTGCGTGTGAATTCCATTTCTCCCGGTTGGATTGAAACTGGTGATACTGTATACGAAGGCCCGGATGCTTCCCAACAACTAGTGGGAAGAGTAGGAAACAGTATGGATATTGTCAATATGATTTTATATCTATGTTCTTCTAAGGCCGGATTTATTACCGGAGAAAATATTTGCATCGATGGTGGTATGACAAGGCAGATGATTTACCATGGAGAACATGGGTGGAAGTTGGAAGCGGAAAACAAATGAGAAGCATAGGGGATTTAACTAATGATAACTGGTGAATTAAAAAATAGAATTGACAGCTTATGGGAGATATTTTGGACCGGAGGACTAACCAATCCTTTGGATGTTATTGAACAGATGACCTATCTGATGTTCATTCATGATTTGGATGTGGCAGATAATACGCATGCCAAAGAAAGTGCCATGTTGGGGCTGCCATTTGAAAGTATCTTTGCGAAAGAAGTGAAGATTGGGGAGAGAATAGTGGATGGAACACAGCTCAAATGGTCAGTGTTCAGAGATTATCCTGCGGATAGAATGTATTCTGTTATGCAGGAGATGGTTTTCCCATTTATCAAAAATTTGCATTCGAAAAAAGATAGTGCATTTTCAAAATATATGGACGATGCAATCTTTAAGCTTCCTACACCACTTATGCTTTCTAAGGTTGTGGATGCAATGGATGAATTGTATTCACAAATGGAAAAATTAAAAGATTCAGATGCTAGGGGAGATGTGTATGAATATCTTCTTTCTAAACTTGCTACAGCAGGTGTGAATGGGCAGTTTAGAACACCCCGTCATATTATCAAGATGATGGTAGAACTAATGGATCCCAAAGCAGAGGATGTGATTTGTGACCCGAGTTGTGGCACGGCAGGATTTTTGGTGGAAGCCGGAGAGTATCTGTGGAGCCATAAAAAAGAAGAAATATTTTATGATAAGCAAAAGAAAGATCATTTTATGAATCATATGTTCCATGGCTTTGATATGGATAGAACCATGCTTCGTATCGGTGCAATGAATATGATGAATCATAGAGTGGAAAGTCCTCATATCGAATATAGGGATAGTTTATCTGATCAAAATCCGGATAAAGATAAGTATTCACTAATATTAGCTAATCCACCATTCAAAGGAAGTCTTGATGCTGATATAGTTTCCGCAGATTTATTAAAAGTATGTAACACAAAAAAGACAGAGCTCCTTTTTCTGGCTTTATTTGTTCGTATGCTTAAAATTGGTGGAAGATGTGCATGTATCGTTCCGGATGGTGTGTTGTTTGGTTCTTCCAAGGCACATAAGGATATTAGAAAAGAAATCGTAGAAAATCAGCGATTGGAGGCGGTTATTTCTATGCCATCCGGTGTATTTAAGCCATATGCAGGTGTATCTACAGCCATTTTGTTATTTACCAAAACAGAGCATGGTGGAACCGACAATGTATGGTTCTATGATATGACCGCTGATGGATTTAGTTTGGATGATAAGCGTTCCGTGGTAGCAGATAATGATATTCCAGATATCATAGAACGATTTAGAAATCTTGATAACGAAGTGGAACGAAAACGCACTGATAAATCATTTTTGGTACCAAAACAAGAAATCGCAGACAATGATTATGACCTTAGCATCAATAAGTATAAAGAGGTTGAGTATGTAGCAGTTGAATATCCACCAACAGAAGAAATCATGGCAAATATTCGCGAACTAGAAATGCAGATAGGGCAGGAAATGGAGGAACTGGAGAAGCTGTTGGGGTTATAAATTGGGATATGGCAAAAAATGCGAAATAATAACAAGTTAAAATCGAATATATGTTTGACATAAGAGGGGGCGTGCGGTATTATAATATGTAAGAAGGTGCTACCGATAGACGGTTAGTCCGGATATTATTAGTAAGTCAAAAATGACCGCCAATGTTTTTTTTGTCAGGACAGGGCGGTTATTTTTGTGTCTTGTTATCTTTCTTACCGAAAGAACAACCAAGACCAAAGCAGGCAATGCCAAAGCTAAGAACAGTTATTAAACTCTCGATAGTAAGCATAAACAAATCCTCCTTTTCAAGATTTCCTTAAATGGATTTCTATGTATCGGAGGTCACAGTCCTCCGTTGAAGGACCAACCGTGTAGGGTAGCACCAGATATATTATAACAAACAAATGTTCTTGCACCAATAAAAATTGACTATAAATTGAAATAAATTTGACTAAATATAAAAACAAAGAAAGCAAATCAATTTGGATTTGTAGGGATGATG
>JAKSSF010000026.1 GCA_024403235.1 Lachnospiraceae bacterium
ATTCATAGTACACTTATTACTACATTTGGATTAGTAGATAATGAGTACAGTGGGGCATTTGTTAATACGATTACAATGAATGATTTATTTAGATGATGGCGTGATAATTTATCACTTCTAGAAAGTAATTATATAATTTTGGAAGAGCTTTATGAGCCACATTTGTGTCAGGAGTAATGGCACAGAACACACCGGCTGCAAGAACTACTGAGCAAGTATGGATTAAGAATGGAAAATATGTAAAGTAAAAAAGTGGAGGCATAAAAAGTTTGAAAGTTGTGATAGCAATCGATTCCCTGAAGGGCAGTTTATCATCTTTAGAAGCGGGGGAAGCAATACATGCAGGAATTGAGCGGGTATTCCCCAAGGCACAGGTTATAGTAAGACCATTGGCGGACGGTGGAGAAGGTACAGTAGAGGCACTAACCCTTGGCTTGAGTGGAAAATTAGAAAAAGTGATAGTGTCAGATCCACTAGGCAGACCTGTAGAAGCTGTCTATGGAATTTTGCCAAATGGTAAAACTGCTATTATTGAAATGTCTGCAGCGGCGGGAATTACACTTGTAAAAGAGGCAGAAAGAAATCCGCTTCATACTACAACCTATGGCGTAGGAGAGATGATTCGACATGGAGTAGAAAAAGGTTGCAGATCTTTTCTTGTAGGAATTGGAGGAAGTGCAACCAATGATGGCGGCGTAGGAATGCTGCAGGCTTTGGGCTTTGGATTTTTGAATGAACAGGGAAAACAGATTTCTTTTGGCGCAAAAGGTCTGGCAAACTTGAAAAAAATTACTACGGATCAGGTTATTCCCCAACTACAGGAATGCTCCTTTAAAATTGCCTGTGATGTGACTAATCCGCTATGCGGCAAAAAAGGAGCCTCAGCAGTTTACGGACCGCAAAAGGGTGCTACTTTGGAGATGGTAGAAAAAATGGATCATTGGCTTAGCGCCTATGCAGCTCTAGCTGAAAAAACCTTTGGGAAAGGGTACAGTCAATTTCCCGGTACGGGAGCAGCCGGTGGTCTTGGGTTTGCATTTCTTACCTTTACCAATGCAGTCCTTCAGTCAGGCGTCCAAATTGTATTGGAGGAAACAAGATTAGAGAAGGATATAAAGGATGCAGATTTGGTGATTACAGGGGAAGGACGATTGGATAGTCAGACTATTATGGGAAAGGCACCCATAGGAGTGGCTAAACTCGCAAAAAAATATGATAAGAAGGTAATTGCATTTTCAGGCTGTGTCACAGAAGATGCAGCACTCTGTAATCAACATGGTATCGACGCGTTTTTTCCTATTCTTCGCTCAGTGGTTTCTTTGGAAGACGCAATGGAGAAAGAAAATGCCAGAAAAAACATGACGGACACAGTGGAACAGGTGATGCGGTTGTTACAAATTTAAAATATTTTGACAAATTTGGATGTATTTCCATTTCAGAAATTTATAAAATACTTTGCCTATAGTTTAAAACGCCAAGGAGTCCTTGGCGTTTTTTTATAACTGGTATAGTTTTTCTATTTCCTCATAATTGTTGGTAAAAACATGCGCCTGCATACCAGTCTGCTTGGCGCCTTCCACATTTACCGGTCGGTCATCTATAAACAAACATTCAGAGCCTTCCAACCGAAAGGTTTTTAAAAAGTGCTGATAAATATCCAGATGAGGTTTAATCATCTTTACATCGCAGGAGACCATAACGCCGTCAAATACTGTAGGGTCGTAAAATCTGGGAAAAAAGCGATGAAACAAATCATTGGCATTGGAAAGCACATATAGGCAATAGCCTTTTTCTTTCATACGCTGAATAAAAGGCAATGATTCTTGGATAGGATAAATTGCATAAGTATCCCAGGAATCTACGCAGTCACGAAAAGTCTTATGTAATCGTTCCGGTATTTTTCCTTTCACTGCATCATACAATTGGTCATTGGTGTAAATGCCTTCATCACTCATCACCCATTCTTTTTGGTTGAAAAATTCATTCAGCATAATTGCCTGATCTTCCGGATCTTGGAAAAAATTGGCAGCAGCAATTTCCGGACGAAAATCTACCAGTACATTTCCCATATCAAAGATAATATTTTTTATCATCAGAAACTCCTTTTAATGGACCTGGGGGACGGGGTCAGCGGTCCATTTATTTTTACACATACATCAAAATAAGTGTATCATTTCTCCCAAATTTTGACTAGGTTGTACATTGTTGAAAAAAGCCATACTGTGCTATACTCCCCTATGGTAGAGTTGAGAATACAGAAACGAGGTTTCTATGACAGAAGAAAAGAGAATAGATAATAACGAAATAACACAACAGCAGGAAATGCCAAAAGAAAATAAAATGGGCACCATGCCTGTGAATCAACTTTTGATTTCCATGTCCTTGCCTATGATGATTTCCATGCTGGTGCAGGCACTTTATAATGTGGTAGATAGTATTTTCGTTGCCAGAATCAATGAAAATGCACTGACAGCCGTGTCACTTGCTTTCCCTATTCAATCCTTGATGATTGCCCTGGGTGGTGGTACCGGCGTAGGTGTAAATGCCTTGTTAAGCCGTGCTTTGGGGGAAAAGGATTATGACAAAGTTAGTAAGGCAGCCATGAATGGTATTTTTGCTTCTTACATTTGTTATGCCATCTTTTTGTGCGTAGGGGTATCTATTGCAAAGCCCTTTTATTTGAGCCAGACACAGGATATGGAAATTGTGAATTATGGTGTGCAGTATTTGACTATTGTTTGTATCTGCTCCTTTGGCATTTTCACCCAGTTCATTTTTGAACGATTGCTTCAGTCGACAGGGAAAACAGTGTATTCCATGATTACTCAGACAACCGGTGCAGTAATCAACCTGATTATGGATCCCATTTTGATTTTTGGTTTGTTTGGAATGCCAAAACTTGGTGTTGCAGGTGCAGCCCTTGCTACTATTTTCGGACAGATTGTGGCAGGCATTATGGCCATCACCATGAACCTGAAAAAGAACACAGAAGTCCGGTTGTATCTAAAAGGTTATCGCCCTTCCTGGACAACCATCAAGCAGATTTATGTAGTAGGTATTCCCTCTATCATTATGCAGTCTATCGGTTCTGTTATGGTGTATGGATTGAATAAAATTTTGATTACTTTTTCTTCTACCGCAACCGCCGTATTTGGCGTGTACTTCAAGCTGCAAAGCTTTATCTTTATGCCTGTATTTGGTTTGAATAATGGGATGGTTCCTATTATTGCCTTTAATTACGGGGCCAGAAATAAAGCCAGAATGCTGCAGACTATCAAGCTGGCAGCGACTTATGCTGTATCCATTATGCTTCTTGGTGTAGTGGTATTCCAGTTCCTGCCGGATAAACTGTTGTTATTATTTGATGCTTCAGAGTTTATGCTGGGAATGGGTGTTCCGGCACTGCGAATTATCAGCGTACATTTCTGTTTAGCAGGCTTTTGTATTGTCATTGGATCTGTATTCCAGGCCCTTGGCAACGGTGTATACAGTATGGTGGTTTCTATTTGTCGACAATTATTGGTTTTACTTCCGGTTGCCTATTTACTTTCCAAACTGGGTAATGTAAACTATGTATGGTGGGCATTCCCCATAGCAGAATGTATGTCGCTTGCAGTGACCTTATTCTTCTTTGCAAGAATTAAAAAACAGGTAATTGATCAATTATAAAAATACAATTAAGTTGCAATAGAGATTGCATATAAAAAGTGTGGAGGATAGGAAAAATGAGTGGAACTTTTATTTTACTTGGCGGCGGATTGTTAGTGATTTTATTTGCAGTGATTGTAGCGGTGGTATCCTCTGTAGCCAGCGCTGTGGCAGCAGAAATGGATAACGAAGATTAAAAACTGTTGAGAATAATTTAGGAAATAAATAGAACGAATATTACAAAATAAAATGTCATCTATAACATAGTTTAACGAAATAAGTTGATTTATGTTATAGGTGACATTTTTTCTCAATAGGGCTTTTAAAAGAAGTATTGTATGGTTAGTTCTGTGTTTTCAAAAGAAAATCAAAATCCTATTAAGTATGTTTTGCACGAATAATTAATGTTGAAGGTCTTCAGGAGATAATAGATGGGGCAGAAAGAAACAATAATTGATTTATTAAAGACGAATGGAACTATGACACAAGGCGCCATTGCTGAAGCAATTTATGGTGATAAAGGTCATGCTCCTAACATATATGCTTCATTAACCGGACTTGTTACAGCAGGAATTGTTTTAAGAACAGGAAGTAATCCTTCGTATTATGCCTTGGCTGGAGGCAAGATAGTAATACCGGAGAAGCAACCTCAGCTAAAAAAGGAATATCGTGATGTTTCCAGGGATGCTATTACAAATTCCTATGTCTACTGCAATTGACATGTTTCTTAATCAAGTGGTATTAGTGGGGGGATTCCTTTTTCGGTTACGGTGCCAAAGCCACCGGTAGATATTGATGCATCACAGATGACAGATGCACAACTTCATGCAAAACTGCAGCGTGGTTATGATGATTATAAGGCTGGTAAAACACAGAATGCTATGGGGCAGTATAATCGTATTACGGATGCAATTTTATGGATGAAGCTTAAAGAATATGTATATGGGTCAGAAAAGACAATTGCAGAACCAGATAAATGCTGACATATGACACACGGAAATCATTAAAGAAATTAGGCTGGCAATGAAAGCATTGAAATATAATGCCGATCTGCTTTTGATATCTTTGTTATCTAAAATATTCTTTAATCGTTTTTCTAATAATGTTTCGTCTTGCTGATGCAGCGCAACTATGTTTTGAAAGACAAAAGTACTGTCTTGGTATTTGACTAAAAGCTTTGCATAAGAAAGAGACTGGTTATGCGATTTGTTTTCTAGTACAGCATCATCGCAGGACAGTTCCATTATTTCCAAAAATCTTTGAATAATATCAGGTAAAAGAATATTCCAGGCGAAAAAGGATTTTGCAAAGTATAGAAGAATTCGAAATGGAATATCTCTTTTTTTATAGTGGATAAATTCGTGATCTATAATGAATTGAATTTCTTCACTACTATAATTATCTTCCGGAATCACAATCCCCCATATTGGATGTTCAATCAGAAAAGGAACATTGACACTTTTAGAAGAGAAGAGAGAAAGGGCGTGCTTTCTCCCTTTTATCAGGGGAATATGAATGTCCACAGGCGGGTTATAGCTAAAGAATGTCTTTTTTAATTCATTTGAATTTTTTATGTATTCGTTATTATATTTTTTCCAGGTTCTATATATAAAAATCAGGACAACCAGAAGAAAAAGACAGTAATCTATATATAAATATTTTTGTAAAAAGTGATTTGTTGCGAAATACTGAATTGGGGCAACCCCAAATAAGTAAACTGAGTTTACTACTATAATAGTTTTATACACAGAATCCAAATCCTTATTACTGATTTTCTTTTTGAATAATGAGAAAAAAATAAAGCAATAAAAAATCTGTGAATATACGATGCTATCTAGGGTGATGTAAAGGAGAAAAGTTTTAATCATTTTCTAATGCCTGTAATAATTCCTGTACTTTTTGCTTTTGTGAAGGTGTTAACTGTTTGTTGCCACTGAAAGCGACAACTAATTCTTCTAAAGAAAATCTGCTTAAAGATTCGCTAAGGTCAATCTGTTCGTATAAAGAATAGTAATCTTCTTTGTTAATAAGAGGGTGGTAGATGTGATGCCTGCCTTGTTGTTTTCCTTCTGCGTATCCTTTTTTTACAATGTTGAACAAGATAGTGCTTTTGGTTCCCCTTGCTTGTGGAAACTGCTCGTAGATTTCTTCACTGCTTATTCCCTTTGGATTCTGCCATATTAATTCCATAAATTGTAATTCTGTTTTAGACAATCGTTTTTTTTCAGTGTTTTTTTTCATAGTATTTTCCTAATAACCATATATAAATATTTCTTTGCTACAGGTTAAGTTTATCAGTATATTAGCATGATGTAAATATAAATAATTATAAAATAAAATATATTTGTTGAAATAAACATAATTATAAAATATAATTACATAAAAGAATAGGATAAAAACGAGTGAAAGGTATAGGAGAAATGAAATGAGGGAATTTTTAAGATTTTATGTGTTAGAAGATGCATTTTATGTACATTTTGCAGTTTCTATTATAAGAATATTAGATTCTGCTTTAACCTTGTATCCAATTTTCAACTATATTATATTGAAAAGAAGTGAAGTAACGATTATAAAAGAATTAAGGGTATGCCTCAGAAAAGGAAGTATTGTTAATGAAATAGTTAATGCGGTGATACATTATCTTTTGGTAGGATTCTTTTATGGAACTACAGATAAATCATATGCCCATAATTATGCACTTGGGAAAATGTTGTATTATGTTGCAGTATTTTTTGACATACTGGCGATTATTCTTACATTGAAGATAAAAAAGAAAATTTCTAAAAAGGAATAAAGCTAATTCTAGAGCAGGAGAAAGCACAAATTATGAAGCATCTTACTTTTTCAAAACAAATGGATCTGGTTTTTGAAAATGACATTGAAGAAAAATAGTCAATGGGAAAAGTGAGGACTGATATGAAAATAAGAATAATCGCTATTATTGTATTGGTCTTAGCAATCATTGCGGCAGGTATTTATTATTATAGCAAGAGTAACACAGAAGGCAGCGATGCTACAGAAAACAGTGATACTTCAGTTAAGGCTTATACAATTGAAGGATATGTACGGGAAGTTGACTTAGACAATAGAAGCATATTCATTACGCTTGATTTTGAGAATGTAACAATTAAGGAATACTTGGCTGACTGTGTTTTATATATCGGCCCCGAAACGGCTATATCAAGAAAATGGAACTATTGATGGGTCAACCTCCAAAGTGCTGGAATCAGCGTCTGACGGATTTATGAAGGGAACTGCATCCGGAGCTGTGACAGGAGCCACTGTGGGGGCAATGAAGTATAGAAAAAATCCTACCGGTTATTGCTTTGTGGCAGGAACCGTCGTGGCCACAGTTTTAGGATTTATGGCTATAGATGCCATCATGCCTGGCGATTATGTACTAGCTAAAGACATGGATACAGGAATAGTATCCTATGAACCTGTACTTCAGACCTTTGTCAGAGAGGTAGAGGAAACCTATACCATCACAATCGATGGGGAAGAGATAGAAACTACTGCAGAGCAGACTGCGTAAAAGGGAGTAAAATTATTCTCAATAAATGTAACTATAAAATATATTAAGGAAATGGAAAACTATTGTGAAAAATATAAAAGGGAAAGAATATATAAGATTTGAAGCAATAAAACACATCCGTGAAGATGGTTCAGAGTTTTGGAGTGCTAGGGAACTTGGCCCTGCTTTAGAGTATACAAAATGGGAAAATTTTCATAATGTTATTAAGCGCGCAATGATTGCATGCGAAAATAGTGGTCATAGTGTTGATAGCGATTTTCCTGAAGTCAGGAAAATCGTTGAGGCGGGAGCTACTACGAAACCAAAAAAGGATTATGAGCTATCAAGATATGCGTGTTATTTGATAGTTCAGAATGGCGATCCACGAAAAGAAGTCATAGCATTGGGGCAGACATATTTTGCAATTCAGACATATCGCCAGGAACTGGCGGATCATTATAATCAGCTTGATGAGGATAGAAGAAGACTTGTTGTTCGTGGTGATATTAAACAATGGAATCAGTTGCTGGCAGAAACGGCTCATGATGCCGGTGTAATCTCTAATGAAGAGTTTGCTATCTTTCAAAACGCAGGCTACATGGGATTATATGGTGGTCTTGATGTAGATGACATTCATGCAAGGAAGAATCTCACTGCCAGCCAAAAAATTCTTGATTTTATGGGAAGTACTGAGTTAATAGCAAATTTGTTTAGAATCTCTCAGACTGAGGAGAAGCTTCGTAAGGATAATATTCAAGGTGCTGAAGCTGCGACAAGTGTACATTATAATGTAGGCCATGAAGTCAGAACGGCTATTGAGAAAATTGGTGGTACAATGCCAGAGGATTTACCTACTCCAGAAAAGAGTATTCAACAAATCGAAAAAGAACAAATGGATCGTTTAAGAAAAAAAGCCAAAAAAGGTAAAATAATGTTGGACGAATAGATTATGTGATTCGATAAATTAGAAGCGACCAAGCTCTTTGAGCGAGGGATGACAATTGAACGAAGTTCAATTGAAATTTACCAATTCATCCTGTCCGGATATATTTTCAGTATTTCTTCTCTAACTTTTATTCCAAAATATTGCTTGGATTCTGTATGGATTGTTATTTTTAATAAATCCTGTTGTTCCACAAAGATTACCGGAAGAAAAAATCAAAATCGGGAAAATAGCACTTAGAATATGTGGTGCGATTATAATTTATACAGGTTTAACATTAAGGTAAATTTGCTGTAAAAAGCAGGTAAAGAATAGATTTCAGTTATACAGAGATAAGTTTAATATGGAGGTTTTGTATGAAACAGTATGAATATGTAAGAATTACTCCTAAAGGTGCGTTTGTTGAAAAATTTGAATTCCACAGAGAAATCATAGATGATTATGCAAGGCGAGGATATAAATATGTTGGGTATATTCCAACAAAAATTGCTGGATATGGATATATTACAGAAATGGATCTGGTTTTTGAAAAGGACATTGAAGAAAAATAGTCAATGGGAAAAGTGAGGACTGATATAAAAATAAGAATAATCGCTATTATTGTATTGGTCTTAGCAATCATTGTGGCAGGTATTTATTATTATAGCAAGAGTAACACAGAAGGCAGCGATGCTACAGAAAACAGTGATACTTCAGTTAAGGCTTATACAATTGAAGGATATGTACGGGAAGTTGACTTAGACAATAGAAGCATATTCATTACGCTTGAAAATGGAACCATTGATGGGTCAACCTCCAAAGTGCTGGAATCAGCGTCTGACGGATTTATGAAGAGAACTGCGTCGGGGGCTGTGACAGGAGCCACTGTGGGGGCAATGAAGTATAGAAAAAATCCTACCGGCTATTACTTTGTGGCAGGAACCGTCTTAGCCACAGTCCTAGGTTTTATGGCTATCGATGCCATCATGCCTGGCGATTATGTGCTAGCTAAAGACATGGATACCGGCATAGTATCCTATGAGCCTGCACTTTGAGCTGGTATTTGTCTATAACTTTGAGGTTATGGATGACCATACCTACTATGTAGGTAAAACTGAAGAGCAAACCATATAAAACAAAAAGGAACTATATAAGACGGGAGATCTACCGAGCAAATTAAGGATATAATAGCTATGCTGCATATTACATAGACTTGAAATGCATCAGAAATCTATCGAATATATCACAAAAGTTTATTTGGATACATTCAGCACTTTCTTGTAAGTAAAGTACACCGACATGCCACTGGCGATGGTCCAGCCGATGGGCCAAGCGCACCAGATACCGGTAGAGCCAAGTACTGTTTTGGAAAAGACAATGGCCAGTACTACACGAAGGATCAAATCTGTAAAGGTGGTAATCATAAACTGCTGCATGGCTCCGGCACCTCGTAAAATACCATCTGCCACCAATTTTAAGGATACTACCAAATAGAAGGGTGCCAAAATGCGTAAATAAGTTACACCGGTAGAAATAGCGTCTCCACTAGGTTCATCTAAAAAGAAGTAAATACCGTATTTTCCAAAGAAGAAATAGAGAAAAATAAAAGGCACACTAATGAGCCAAATCATTTTCCAACCGGCCTTAAAGCCTGCCTTTACCCGATCTGTTTTTCCGGCTCCCAGATTTTGAGAGGTGTAATTGGAAATACCGTTTCCAATGGTAGTAAAAGAAGTAATCACCAGATTATTTAATTTTACTCCTGCAGCATATCCTGCAATGACCCCGGCACCAAATCCATTAATCACACTTTGAATAATGATATTTCCCACAGAGATAAAACTTTGCTGCAAAATACTGGGAATGGCAATGGTAGATATTTGGCGAAAAACCTTCCAGGAAAAAAGCGCATAGGGATCGGAAACTTCCACCAATTTCAATCTTTTATATACAAATAACAAAGAGAGAATACAACTGATACCCTGGCACAAAAAGGTGGCCCAGGCTACACCTGCAACACCCATAGAGAAATATTTTACAAATAAGATATCTACGAAAATATTGGCGGTGGAAGATACTGCCAAGAAGTAAAATGGTGTTTTAGAATCTCCCAAGGCAGAAAAAATACCTGTGGCAATATTGTAATAAAAGAGAAAAGGAAGCCCCAAAATATAAATCAAAAGATACAGTTTAGAATCTGCCAAAATTTCCAAAGGGGTATGAATCAATCGAAGTGCTCCATCTGCAAATACAAATCCACCAACCATTAACAAAGCACATATTACCCCGGAAGCAATCAAAGTGGTGGTCACTGCAGTTTTCAGACTGCTATAATCTTTCGCTCCAAAAAAACGGGATACAATGACGGAACAGCCAATGTTGCAGCCAAAGGAAAAGGCGATGAAAATCAAGGTAATTTCGTAAGAATTGCCTACTGCCGCTAGGGCATTTTCGCCAATGCATTTCCCTGCCACCAGACTGTCTGCAATGTTATACAACTGTTGAAAAATAATGCTGCCAAAAAGAGGCAGGCAAAAACGCCATAAAACTGTTTGAGGATTTCCCCTGGTCAAATCTTGATTCATCTTGTATTTCCTCCAATCTTCTGGAACTCCGGCGCAAAAGCCAATTGCCATATTCATTATAGGAATGTATAGCGGAAAGAGTAATATTAAAATTGAATAAAAACCATTGTAAATTCATTGAAAAAAATGAAAAATTGCTATACAGTAATGAACTAAGAGAGGGCAAAAGCCTCTCTCTTTTGACAGTTAAGAAATGAAATGAAAATAAGATAGGAAAAGAAAGGAAGAAAACTATGAAAAACAAAGCAGCTATGTACAAATTGTCTTACGGCTTGTTTGTATTAACCGCCAAAGAAGGAGACAAGCACAATGGATGTATTACCAACACAGCCATTCAGGTGACCAGCGATCCCAATCGTATTTCTATCGCTGTAAATAAAGCAAACTACACCCATGATATGGTAATGAATACCAAGAAATTTACGGTTTCCATTTTAAGTGAGGATGCTTCTTTTGATTTATTTAAGCAATTCGGTTTCCAGTCCGGCAGAGAGGTAGATAAATTTGCAGATTTTACAGATTGTAAAGAGGCTGATAACGGCACCATGATTATTACAAAGGGTACCAATGCTTATATCAGTGCTACCGTGATTTCAACAGTAGATTTAGGCAGCCATACCTTATTTATCGCAGAGGTAACAGACGGGGATGTATTATCTGAGACTTCTTCTGCAACCTATGAGTATTATCAGAAAAACATCAAACCACAGCCAAAGCCGGCAGCAGAAAAGAGCGAAGGCAAAACCGTTTGGAGATGTAAGGTATGTGGATACGAATATGAGGGAGAAGAATTACCGGCAGACTTTGTTTGTCCATTATGCAAGCATCCCGCTTCTGATTTTGAAAAGGTAATAAAATAAGACGAAACCATTTTAGGAGGTTGCCAAGATTTTTGCTGTCCATTATAATAAAAGAGATAGTTGAAAAACTTGGAGGAAGTGGTTACGCCTCTGAAATTATTCTTTTAAAGGAGAAGGGTATGAAGGACATTGTATTAAAGAAATTTGCAGAAGTGTTTGGGGACACAGAAGGCGCAAAGGTGTATTTTGCACCAGGTCGTGTAAACATGATTGGAGAGCACACCGACTATAATGGTGGTCATGTTTTTCCGGCAGCATTAACCATTGGTACCTATGGTGTAGCAAGAAAAAGAAATGATAATAAGTTAAGATTTTTCTCTATGAACTTTGAACATCTTGGAATCATTGAATCTGATTTGGATGATTTGAAGCCTTATAAAGAAGCAGGTTGGACAAACTATCCAAAGGGCGTTATGTGGGCCTTTGGTGAAAAAGGCATGAAAGTAGAAAGCGGTATGGATTTATTATTAAATGGTAATATTCCAAATGGTTCCGGACTTTCTTCTTCTGCTTCTGTAGAAGTATTGACAGGCTTTATCTTAAGAGATTTCTTTGGCTTTGATGTTACCAATCAGGATTTGGCTTTAATCGGGCAGTTCTCTGAAAATAAATTTAATGGTGTAAACTGCGGTATTATGGATCAGTTCTCTATCGCAATGGGTAAAAAAGCACATGCGATTTTCCTGGATACAGCAGATCTTTCTTTCGAATATGCACCAATTAAGTTGGAAAATGCAAAAATCGTAATTGCCTGCAGTAATAAAAAGCGTGGTTTGGGCGATTCCAAATACAATGAAAGAAGAGATGAATGTGAAACTGCATTAGCAGAATTGCAGAAAGTAGTAGATATCAAGTCCTTAGGTGAATTGACAGAAGAACAGTTTGAGGCAAACAAATCTGCAATTGCTTCTGATATTAGAATCAAGAGAGCAAAACATGCAGTTTATGAAAACCAAAGAACCATGAAAGCGGTTGCTGCATTGCAGGCAAATGATGTTACATTGTTTGGGCAGTTGATGAATGCTTCTCATGTTTCTTTGAGAGATGATTATGAAGTAACCGGTATTGAATTAGATACTTTGGTAGAAGAAGCATGGAAGATTGATGGTGTTATTGGTTCTCGTATGACAGGTGCAGGCTTCGGTGGTTGTACCGTAAGTATTGTAAAGGATGAGGCTATTGATACCTTTATCGAAAAGGTAGGCGCTGCTTACAAAGAGAAAATCGGTTATGCAGCAGACTTCTATGTAGTAGAATTAGGAGATGGCCCAAGTATCTTATAAGAATAGTAAAATGTAATGTAGGAGCCATGGGTTTTGCCCGTGGCTCTTTTTGTTAGCCCATCAAGCACCATTTTGCCTGATAACATAAACCCAAAATATAGGTTAAAACGAGATGAAATTTCTTCTTACAGCAGTCAACGCAAAATATATCCATTCTAATCCGGCCGTGTTTTCGCTGAAGGGCTATGCAATGGCCCATTTGACAGAAGCAGAAAAAGAATACTGCCAGATTGAGATTGTGGAATATACCATCAACCAGCAGCCGGAACAGATTGTTGCCGGATTGTTTAAGAAACAACCGGATGTAATCGGGTTTTCCTGCTATATTTGGAATTGGTCCATGATAAAGTCTCTATTGCCGGAACTACATAAGGTGTGCCCTAATACAAAAATCTGGCTTGGAGGACCGGAGGTGTCCTTTCATGGACAGAAAATTTTAGAAGACTTTCCTTACCTTTCCGGCATTATGATTGGCGAGGGAGAAGAAGCTTTTTTAGAACTGTGTAGGGGATATGGCAATCAACTTTCCGAAGAGGAGTTATTTCAAATTCCGGGCTTGCTAACAAGAAATGGTTATTCCGCAGAACGACCATTAACGGATCTAAATAAAATTCCATTTTTCTATCATGATTTGACAGATTTTGAAAATCGAATTGTATATTATGAAAGCAGCAGGGGCTGCCCTTATCGTTGCAGTTACTGCCTTTCTTCCATAGACAAAAAAGTCCGGTTAAGGCAGATGGACCTTGTGAAACAAGAATTGCAGTTTTTCTTAGACAAAAAGGTTCCCCAGGTAAAATTCATTGATAGAACCTTTAACTGCAATAAAGACCATGCCATGGCAATCTGGTCTTATCTTCTAGAACATGACAATGGTGTCACCAATTTCCACTTTGAAATATCTGCGGATATTTTGACCCGGGAGGAGTTGGATTTATTGGGGAAAATGCGTCCCGGTTTGGCACAACTGGAAATAGGAGTACAATCTACCAATCCGGAAACCATTCAAGCCATTGCTCGTAAAATGGATGTGGAAAAATTACGAAAAGTTGTGGAGCAAATTCGAAATAAGGAAAATATTCATGTCCACTTGGATTTGATTGTAGGGTTACCGTATGAAGATTTTCCTACTTTTCAAAACTCTTTTAACGAAGTCTATTCCATGTATCCGGAACAATTGCAGTTAGGCTTTTTAAAAGTCTTAAAGGGATCTCCCATAGAAGCCCAGGCAAAAGAGTATGGCATTGCATATAAGAGTGAACCCAATTATGAAGTGCTATATACCAATTGGATCTCTTATGAAGAGGTACTGCGGTTAAAGGCTGTAGAAGAAATGCTGGAAACCTTTTATAACAGTAATCAGTTCCGCCATACCATTGGAATGTTGGAACAATATTTTCCTAGCCCTTTTGTGCTGTATCAGAGTTTGGCAGAATATTATGAAAAAAAGGGCTATGACCTGCAAAGTCCGGCTAGAGTAAAACGGTATGAGATTTTAAGAGATTTTGCAGTAGAACATGCCCATATGGAAAAAGAGATGGCAGAGGAACTTTTGACATACGATATGTACTTGCGGGAAAATATGAAAACAAGACCGGAGCTTGCGAAAGATCTTACACCGTACAAAGAAATTATTCGGGAGATATATCAAAAGGAAGAAGAAACCAGAAATTATTTGCCGGAATACGCAGACTACAACAGTAAACAGCTATCTAAAATGACCCATATGGAAGTCTTTGGATACAGTGTGTGGCAGCTTAGAAATTGTCATAAGTTAGAAAAAGAGGCTTATGTGCTGTTTGAATATCAAGCCAGAAATCCCCTGACAAAAGATAGCCGAGTAATTTGGATAGATAGAATGGAGTAATATGAAAAAGAATACAAAAGAAATATTAGATAGATTGGATAGGGAATACGGTAGTGAATATGTTTGTTACCTGCACCATGAAAATGCATTGCAGCTTTTGATTGCTACCATGCTCAGCGCCCAGTGTACCGATGCAAGGGTAAACATCGTAACACCGGATTTATTTCAAAAATACAAAACTGCAGAGGATTTTGCCAATGCAGATAGGAAAGAACTGGAACAGGCCATTCGTTCTACCGGATTTTATCATAACAAGGCCAAAAATATTATTGCCTGCTGTAAACAGTTAGTAGAAAAGTACAATGGAGAAGTGCCAAACTCCTTAGAGGCATTGACCAATTTAGCCGGAGTAGGTCGGAAAACTGCCAATGTGGTTCGTGGAAATATTTATCATGAGCCTAGTGTAGTAGTAGACACTCATGTAAAACGAATTTCCAGAAAACTGGGGCTTACGAAAAATGAGGATCCGGTGAAGATTGAGTTTGACTTAATGAAGGAATTGCCCAAAGATCATTGGATCATTTACAACATTCATATTATCCGTCTGGGCAGAACCATTTGTAAAGCCCCTACCCCCCGTTGCGAAGAATGCTTTTTACAGGAATGCTGTAAGGATTATCAGGCACGAAACAAAAAGAAAGAAAAAATGAAATAAGATGATGACACAAGACTATACCGTAATCGATCTGGAAACCACCGGCTTGGATCCTAAAAAGGAGCGAATTATTCAGGTGGGAGCGGTAAAGGTACGACAGGACCAAATAGTAGATCGGTTGGATATTTTAATTGCCCCTGGGAAAAAATTGGAAGAAAGAATTACGGAACTAACCGGCATTCGTGAACAGGATTTAGAGGGTAAGCCATACATAGAAGAAGTACTTTCGGAAATATTGGAATTCTTGGGACAGGACATTTTGATAGGGCATCGGATTTTATTTGACTATTCCTTTTTGAAAAAGGTGTGCACCAATCAAAAAATCCCTTTTGAACGAAAAGGGATTGATACCTTAAAGCTTGCCAGGCGATATTTGCCACCGGAGGAAAAGAAAAACTTACCCAATTTATGTAAGCGATATGAAATAGAATACACACCCCATAGGGCGTTGGAGGATGCTTTGGCAACCCATACTCTGTATCAGAAGCTGCGGGCTGATTTCTTTGAAGAAGAGACCTTTGCCCCGAAACCTTTACTATTTAAATTCAAAAAAGGAAGTCCCATCACAAAGGCCCAAAAAGAGCGTTTGCTAGAGACTTTACAACGACACGGAATAGAGTCACAATATGATATTGCTACCATGACCAAAAACGAAGCTAGTCGGTATCTGGACCAAATTGCTGCAACTTTTGGACGATAGAAGCTTTTAGTGGAGAATGCAATTCCTGCGCTCGTTCGATTAACTCCTGGATTTTTTCAAACTGACCAGCTTTTGCATAAATCTGTGCCAGGGTTTGGAAGGTGTCTCCAATGTCGGAGCCGGTTGTAATGCTAAATTCCAATACTGTTTTGGCTTCTTCCAAACAGTCCATGGTATAGAGCGTTTTCCCAAAGGTTTGTAAGCAGGTAATCAAATCGGTGTAATTTTGATCGTACTCACTTAAGGTGGGTAAGTTAGCAACTCCATAGGAAAATTTTAAGTCTGTATTGGAGATGCCGTTGAAGTTAACCATTTTCTTCTCGGCCAGAGAAGTAAGCGTTGCCCTGCATGCGGCTAATGTTTCTTTTTCCTCTGCTGTATTTCCCACAGGCAGCTCCATAGGAAAGTTGTCGAAGGGAATGGAAATATAGTGTAAATCGTCTAAGGATTTACGGCGCACTTCATTGGCTGCCCGTTCTCTTTCCCAGAAATCTGCTTCAGCTTTTTCGTCTGCTTTATCGCCCTTGATAATGAACAGCCGAAGGACAATAATGAATAGGATAAAACTTGAAAAAAAAGGGAATTTCATATATAATAACCTTTCAGTAAAATTGAGAGAAAATACTATTTTAAGATAAATTTAGCTTATTTTTACAACCCATTGTGAAATATGGAAGGAGAAAAAATATGTTTAACCGTAATAAAAAATCTCAGAGAATTATCTCTTCTATCATTATTATTATTTTAGTACTTGCTATGGTAATCCCTACCGTATTAAGTGTAATTGGCTAAAAAAATCCTTAAAGATAGAGAAACTTTAGCATATTTTCAGATAGAAATCAATGAACCACTACAGTAGAATGTGGTATAGACAGAGGTTGATTTTTTATCGGAAAAGAAAAGGTAAAAGTGGTTTTGTTGTATCAAAAGGAATTAAAAATATGTGGAGTATGAAAAGAAATGTTGCCGGTTTATTGGGAATGATGGTTGCTATTTTGCTGTTTCCCACCATAACCGTTCAGGCGAAAGAGAATAGAATTCATTTCGGTGTTTATATTGAAACCGTAGATGTAGGCAATATGACAAAGGAAGAAGCTGACCAGGCTTTGGAGGAATACCTTACTTCTTTACAGGAGGCAGAGGTTGTTTTAGAGGCTTCTGAAGGGAAGACCTTGTCTACTACAGCAGGAGAATTAGGATTAACCATACAAAATCCGGATGTGGTGCAAACTGCTATGGATTTGGGGAAAACCGGCAATCTAATTACCCGTTATAAAGCGATTAAGGACCTGGAAAAATATAATCATGTCCTAGAGGTAAAATTAGACTTTGATAAAGAACTGATTGCTACTTTGGTAGAAGAAAAATGTACAAAATTTAACCAGGAAGCCTTGGACTTACACTTGGTACGGGAAAATGACGGTTTCCGAATCGAAGAAGGGCAGACTGGGATTATTGTAGATACTGAAAACACTGAAAAGAGCATATATGACTTTTTAACCACCAATTGGAAAGGTGGTACGGCAAACATTTCCTTGGTAATGATCATAGATGAGCCAATTGGTACAAAGGCAGAATTGGAAAAGGTCAAAGATATCATTGGCTCCTATTCTACCAGTTTCCATACTTCCGGTACTGCACGTTCCGCCAATGTAGCAAATGGTACCAGATTGGTGAACGGGATTACCTTGTATCCCGGAGATACTTTCTCTATGTATGATAACATCAAACCATTCTCAGAGGCCAACGGTTATTACATGGCCGGTTCTTATTTGAATGGTATGGTGGTAGATAGTTTGGGTGGTGGTATCTGCCAGGTTTCTACCACATTATATAATGCAGTATTAAAAGCTGAATTGGAAGTAACCGAACGACACAATCATTCTATGATTGTCAGTTATGTACAGCCTTCCGCAGATGCTGCCATTGCAGAATCTTCCGGTAAGGATTTCAAGTTTGTCAATAATAAACAGTATCCTATTTATATTGAAGGATATACCACACCGGAGAAAAAGGTTGTATTTAATATTTATGGTGTAGAGGATCGACCTGCTAATCGTGTGGTAACCTATGAAAATGAGGTATTGGAAACCATTCAACCAACTACAGAAAAAATCGTTCCTTCCGGAGCACAGCCGGTAGGCTTTGTTTCTGCGGTACAGTCTGCTCATATTGGATACAAAGCAAGACTTTGGAAGATTGTCACTGTGGATGGAAAACAGGTTAGTAAAGAACAGGTGAACAGTAGCAATTATAATATGGCGCCCAGAACTATTACAGTAGGAACGGCTACAGATAATCCGGATGCCTACAATCAGATTCAGGCAGCCATTGCTACCGGCAGTATTGATTATGTGCGTGCTGTAGCAGGAGCTTTAGCTAGTGCTCAACCGGTACCACCGGCACCAGCACCAGCGCCGGCAGAAGCAACTCCCGCACCTACAGAGGTTGCACCTATAGAAATACCACAGGAGTAAGCAAGTTGGTATGAACCCAGGAAAAGTGTCTGAAAGCGTGTTAAAACGCTCTATTTTAAAACCTATAGAGTCTGTATGTGAAGAAATGGTGCAAGGTTCCGGCGTGGGGGCAGATTGCGCCCTTTTTTCGTTTTCGAAAGAAGCTTTTGTGGCACTTTCTGTAAGTACTTTTTCCCCAAAAGAGGGAGAGGCAGATTATATGATAGCCGCCAGTGTAAACAATATTGCGGCATCCTTTGCAGAGCCTAAGGCCATCTTGGTATCCGCTATTTTTCCTACGGATATGTACGAAAATCATATGCGGAAATGGATGGAAGAAATCGAAAGACAGTGTAAGGAACTGGGAATTGTCATTGCAGGAGGAGATACAAAGGTATTGTCTGCGGTGAAGGAACCGGTATTTACCATTACGGTGTTAGGGGTTAGAAAAGAAACAAAAGAAAAACAGATAGTACCGGAGCAGGATGTGGTAGTAACCAAATGGATTGGGCTAACCGGTACGGCTATTCTTGCCAGAGAAAGACGAGAAGAACTGGAGGCACATTTGCCTCCCGGATATATAGAACAAGGAGCTATGTTGTGGCAATATGCTTCTATCTTACCGGAGGCCGCCACCGCCATGAAGTCCAATGTGAGCGGAATGCATGATGTTTCTTATGGAGGGATATTCAGAGCCCTTTGGGAACTGGCAGAACACGCGGGCGTTGGACTGGAAATTGATTTAAAAAAAATACCGGTAAAGCAGGAAACCATAGAAATCTGCGAAGCATTGGGATTAAATCCCTATGAATTGTTTTCTGCAGGTGCTTTACTGGTTGTATGTGACAATGGACATCATCTGGTTGCAGAATTGGAAAAACAAGGTATTTCTGCTACGGTAATTGGTCAAACAACTGCAAACAATGACAAGGTCATCATAAACGAAGAGGAAAAGCGGTTCTTAGACCGTCCCAAAACAGATGAATTGGACAGCATTTGTATGTAGCTTGAATAAAAAATGGAGGATTAGGTATAAATGAGAGAAAAGATTTTACAGATTATTGAAAAAAACAGCCGAATTGATTTGAAGGAATTGGCAATTATTTTAGGCCAGGAGGAAGCCGCAATTGTAGAAGAAATGCAGGCTATGGAGCAGGAAGGCATTATTTGTGGCTATCATACCTTAATCGATTGGGAAAAAACAGATATTGAGAAAGTAAATGCATTGATTGAAGTTCGCGTAACACCTCAGAGAGGACAGGGTTTCGATAATATTGCAGAGCGTATTTACAAATATCCTGAAGTACATGCAGTATATTTGATTTCAGGTGGTTACGACTTACTTGTGTCTTTGGAAGGAAAAACCTTAAAAGAGGTTTCTGCTTTTGTCAGCAACAAGCTTTCTACCTTAGACAGTGTGTTGTCTACAGCAACCCATTTTGTTTTAAAAAAATACAAAGACCATGGTACTGTTTTGGCAAAAAAACCTGTAGATGAAAGAGAGTTGATTACACCATGAGAAACCCATTATCTGAAAGAATCGTAGGCATTAAGCCTTCCGGTATTCGTAAATTTTTTGATATTGTCCATGAAATGAAGGATGCTATTTCCCTGGGCGTTGGAGAACCGGATTTTGATACCCCTTGGCATATTCGAGAGGAAGGTATTTATTCTTTGGAAAAAGGAAAAACCTTTTATACTTCTAATTCCGGTTTGATGGAGCTTCGCCAGGAAATCTGTAACTATATGAAAAGAAAACTGGATGTAGTGTATGATCCGGCAAAGGAAGTCATTATTACAGTTGGTGGATCGGAAGCCATTGATATTGCACTGCGTGCCATGGTGGATCCGGGGGATGAAGTATTAATTCCACAACCCAGTTATGTGTCCTATGAACCTTGTGCTATTTTAGCAAACGCAACCCCTGTCATTATTAATTTAAAGGCAGAAAATGAGTTCCGTTTAACGGCTCAAGAATTGCGAGAAAATATTACAGATAAAACCAAAATTTTAATATTACCTTTTCCAAATAATCCGACCGGTGCCATTATGGAAAAGAAGGATTTGGAAGCAATTGCAGAAGTCATTTTAGAAAAAGATTTATATGTCATTTCTGATGAAATTTATTCTGAATTATCCTATAAGGATGAGCATGTATCCATCGTTTCTTTACCTGGTATGCAGGAAAGAACCATTTTAATCAATGGTTTTTCTAAGGCTTATGCCATGACCGGGTGGCGTTTGGGCTATGCCTGTGGACCAAAAGCGATTATTGAGCAAATGACAAAAATTCATCAGTTTGCCATTATGTGTGCGCCTACCACCAGCCAGTATGCAGCAGTAGAAGCGCTTCGTAATGGAGACGAAGATGTGGCTATGATGCGAGAGTCCTACAATCAGAGAAGACGGTTTTTATTACATGCTTTTGAAGAAATGGGATTGCCTTGCTTTGAACCTTATGGTGCCTTTTATGTGTTCCCTTGCATCAAAGAATTTGGCATGAGCAGTGAAGAATTTGCTACCAGATTTTTACAGGAAGAAAAGGTGGCTGTAGTTCCCGGTACTGCTTTTGGCGATTCAGGAGAAGGGTTCCTTCGTATTTCTTATGCCTATTCTTTGGAAAATCTGAAAGAAGCCATTGGAAGATTGGCACGATTTGTTGCAAGATTAAAAGAAGAGAAAAGAAATCAGTAGTATGAATATTGTCTTACATCAGCCGGAGATTCCGGCAAATACAGGAAATATAGGCAGAACCTGTGTAGCTACAGGAACGGTTTTGCATTTGATTGAGCCTTTAGGCTTTCGCTTAGGGGAAAAAGAATTGAAGCGTGCCGGCATGGATTACTGGGAGCATTTGGATGTGCGTCGGTATATGAATTTTCAGGAATTCTTAGAGAAAAATCCGGGCGCTAAGATTTGGATGGCTACTACTAAAGCCAAGCATGTATACACAGATGTGGAATTTGGACCGGATGACTATATTATGTTTGGAAAAGAAAGTGCAGGGATCCCGGAAGAAATTTTGGTGGACTATGAGGAAACCTGTATTCGAATTCCCATGTTAGAGCAAATCAGATCCTTAAATTTATCCAATTCTGTGGCCATTGTTTTATATGAAGCATTAAGACAAAATCATTTTTCCCATATGCAATTAGAGGGAGAGTTACATCGATTGCATTGGAAATAAATAATTGAACTTTTATTTTGGGAAAAACAAAAAAGGGGACAGAGACTTTCTATCATTTTAAAAGTGATACAAAGTCCCTGTCCCCTTTGTAGCATTATTCTTCTTCCTCCCAGATAGGGAGTGTAAAAATAAATTCTGTTCCTACCCCTTCGGTAGAAATAACATTTATATTTTCGTTATGGGAATGGATAATTTCTTTTGTAATGGAAAGTCCTAAGCCGGTTCCTTTTTTATCTTTTCCTCGAGAAAGATCGGTTTTGTAAAATCTGTCCCAAATCTGTTTTTGACTTTCTTTGGGAATGCCAATACCGCTGTCTTTTACGGATACAAAAATTTTATTGTGTTTCTCTGTGGTTTCAATGATGACTTCTGAACGGCGATGAGAAAATTTAATGGCATTATCAATCAGATTGTACAAAACCTGCTGGATCTTTCCCATATCCGCATAAACATTTAACACATCTCCGGTTAATACCAATTGCAGACGAACGCTTTTTTCTTTGCATACCTGTTCAAAGCTGGCAGCAGTATCTCGAATGACCTGGTTCATATCAAAAACAGTTTTTTCCAAAATCATGCCTTTGGTATTGAGATTATTTAAGGTTAATAAAGAGTTGGTAAGTTTAATCAGCCTTTGGGTTTCGTTTAATACGATACCAATATATTTTTCGTACAATTCGGTCGGAATAGTACCATCCAGCATGGCTTCCAAAAAACCTTTCATGGAGGTCAAGGGAGAACGGAAGTCGTGGGATACATTAGCCACAAGCTTCTTCTGACTATCTTCATTTTTGGCCATTTCTTTTGCCATATAGGAAACACCGGCAGCCAAATATCCCATTTCATCATCACTGTCCAATTCCAATTTATAGTGCATATTTCCGTTTCCGTAGGCGTCCATAGCCGTTAGGATTTTTCTTAAAGGCTGATACACATAAGCAGAAAAACAAATCAAAAAGATGCCTGCTAACACAAACAACATAATCAATAATAGATAGGAAATCTTCAAAATTCGTTCTTTGGACTGCAAAAGCTTGTCCAGAGAATAGTGGATGACGACATATCCTTTTACGGTGTAATTGGAAGTGACAGGTGCTAAAACGCTGATGACTTCTCCAGGGAAACTGTCGTAAAAGGTACCGGTAGTATAAAAAGAACCGGCAGTCAGTGTGGAATCAAAATTTTCTATGATAATCTGATTTTCAATATCGACAGGAGCAGAGGAGTCCAAAAGAATTCTTCCGGAAGGATTCATAATCCAAATGGTAGAATCCAGGTAGGAATCCAACACATCCAACTGAGTATGTACTGTTTCTAAAGAGGTAACCCCATCATATAACTGAGTACCATAGGTGGAGGCTATCATAGTAGCTTCTCGATACAGAGAGGTGGCTTGTTCCTTTTTTACATGGGATAAAGCCATATCGGAAATCACGGTTGCAACCAGGAAAAATCCGAAAATACCAAACAGTACATAACACAGGATAAATTTCAAAAAAAGAGTTTTACGCATTTATCGAACCTCAAATTTATAACCTATGCCCCAAATAGTGGCGATTTTCCAACTATCGTGGTCGTTGATTTTTTCTCGTAAGCGCTTGATATGCACATCTACGGTACGAGTGTCGCCTACATATTCATAGCCCCAGATTTGATCCAAAAGCTGTTCTCTGGTAAATACATGATTGGGGCTGGAAGCCAAAAAGTACAACAGCTCCAATTCCTTAGGAGGCATATCCACAACCTCTCCTTGGTAGAGAACGGAGTAGTTGGTTAGATTGATGACTAAATCCGGATATTCTACTCGTTTTTCTGAAGGCTTTACTTCTTCCGCAACAGGAGCTTTATAGCGACGAAGTACAGCCTTTACTCTGGCAACCAGTTCCTTGGAATCAAAGGGCTTTTCCATATAGTCGTCAGCACCAAGTTCCAAGCCCAATACCTTATCAAATACTTCTCCTTTGGCAGAAAGCATAATAATTGGCGTAGAGGATTTTGCACGCACTTCTCTGCAAACCTGATAGCCATCCATGCCTGGAAGCATCAAATCCAATAAAATCAAATTAGGACAAAAGGTAGGCAAAGCCTGTAATGCAGACTCTCCATCATTCACAATCATGGTTTCATAGCACTCTTTTGTCATATACAAAGAAATCAATTCGGCAATATTGTTATCATCATCAACGATTAATATTTTCTGGCGGCTAACCATAGTCATACTCCTTTCAAAAATCTTCTTTTCTATTTCTCTTTAAACACTGCGATTGTGACACCTGCGTCACCTTCTCCAAATTCGCCCAGACGGTAGGATTGTACATATTTTACACGGCGTAAATGGTTTTGCACGGCAGCCCGTAAGGCTCCGGTACCTTTTCCGTGTACAATGCGTACAGAAGGCAAGTGAGCCAAATAAGCATCATCTAAATATTTATCTAATTCAGGCAAAGCCTCATCCACAGTTTTTCCCAGCAAATTGATTTCATGAGAAATGGAAAAGGATTTTGACATACGGATTTTTCCTGTGTTAGTCCGACTTAGAGTAGGTGTTTTTACCGCTGCTTCTTCCAACAGTACTAAATCGGAAACATGCACCTTGGAATGCATAATACCACATTGTACAGTAAGGTTTCCTTTTGCATCCGGCAAGGTATGAACAGTGCCTTTTAAACCCATAGAAACAATCTTAACACTATCACCGACTTTTAATTTTTCTGCTTTTACTTTAGGGCCTTTTTCTTTTTCCGGCTGAATGGCAAGCTTGGCATCTTTTTCTTTCATTTTGCCTCTCACCTGATCTCTGGTTTTTTCCAGGTCTTTCATGGAAGCACCGGGACCGGCCTTTTGAAATACACGAATAGTTTCGTCTGCCACTTCTTTGGCTTCTGCTAAAATAGCCTTTGCCTTTTCGTTGGCTTCTCGAAGGATTTTATCTTTCGCTTGATCTATTTTTTCGTTTTTCTTTTGCAGCTGGTCTTTTAGGGCTTGGATTTCTTCTTTGTTCTTCTCGATAGTCTGCTGTTCTCGTTCAATTACCAGTCTGCTGTGTTCCAAGTCGGATAACAAGTCTTCAAAACTTTCCTTGTCACTATCCAATTGCTCCTTGGCTTTTTCAATAATGTTTTGGGGCAACCCTAATTTGCCGGAAATAGCAAAAGCATTACTTTTTCCGGGGATACCGATTAGTAATCGATAAGTGGGGCTTAGGGTTTCTACATCAAATTCACAGCAGGCATTTTCCACAAAAGGAGTGGAAAGGGCATATACCTTCAATTCGCTGTAATGGGTGGTAGCCATAGTACGAATGCCCCGTTCATGTAAATGGGACAAAATGGATATTGCCAAAGCAGCTCCCTCTGTAGGATCCGTACCGGCATTCAATTCATCAAATAAGCAAAGCGAATTTTCATCTGCTTTCTTCAAAATGGTAACAATATTTTTCATATGAGAAGAGAAAGTACTAAGACTTTGTTCAATACTTTGCTCATCTCCTATATCTGCAAACACTTCTTTGAATAAGGCTAACTCAGAACGGTCCGCAGCAGGAATATGCAACCCTGCCTGCCCCATTAAAGTAAATAACCCTAAGGTTTTTAAGGAAACCGTTTTACCACCGGTGTTTGGACCGGTAATAATTAACTGGTCAAAGTCTTTTCCCAAAACAATATCAATGGGCACTACTGTTTTTTTCGGTAAAAGAGGATGACGACCTTTTCGAATCAACACATACCTTTCTTGATTAAACAAGGGTTTGGTTGCATTCTGATCTAATGCCAAGTTTGCTTTTGCAAATATAAAATCCAAAGCAGTCATGGTCTTTTGGTTTTGAGAAAGGGCAGGAACATGTTCTCCGGCTTGGTTACTAAGGTTAGTTAATATTTTTTCAATTTCTTCTTTTTCCTGTAACTCCCATTCCCGCATTTTATTATTCAGTTCCACAATGGCAGCAGGCTCAATAAATAAAGTGGATCCGGTAGAGGATTGGTCATGAATCATGCCCGGAACCTGTCCCTTATGCTCTGCTTTTACCGGAATGCAATAGCGATTATTACGCATAGTTACTACGGCTTCTTGTAAATAAGTACGGTAGGACCCATTTACCATAGAATTTAACTGGGAACGAATTCTTTCTGTAGTAAGCACCTTACTGCGACGAATATGTTTTAAAGTAGGACTGGCATCATCTGCAATTTCTTCCGGGGAAAGAATGCAGCGACGGATTTCTTCCGACAGAGGTGTCAGTGGCTCCAAGGTGTCAAAATAAATAGTCAGGCTATCATCTGCTTCCTCTTCTCGTTCTTTTCTGCCAAACTGTTTTACCCTAGCTGTATTTTCCAGAAGAGCAGCGATTTGTAGTAACTCTTCTGCAGATAAGCAACTGCCAATTTCCAAAGAAGAAAAGGCTCTTCCCAAGGGTTTGTTATCTCCAAAGGAAATAGAGTGATGAGCAATAATGCGAGAAAGTGCGTCCTGGGTTTCCGTTTGAGATTTTTCAATCCACTCCAAATTATTGGAGGGTTTTAGCTTCTCACAACGACCTCTTCCCAAATCAGAAGTGGCTTTCTGACACAATAATTCAATTATTTTATTATATTCTAAAATATGAAGTGCTTTTTCGTTCATACCTAAACCTTTTCATACGGATATACACAGTAAAATAAATAGATTTCAGACTATATCCTATCATATTTTCTGCGAAAAATCTATGTACAGAGCAACTTCCTTAGGGTATACTTATTCTGTATTTTTATGGATAAAAATGAGGTGTGATTTTGGCAGAACAAGAGTTTCAGAGTTTTTTACAGGAAAAAACAAAAGAACGACCTTTGAATAAGAAAAAGCTTGGAAAAAGAGCAATGGTTACCATAGGAATGGCGGTGCTGTTTGGTCTGGTGGCAAGTCTTACTTTTTTTCTATTAGAGCCTTTGTATGAAAATTGGCTCCATCCGGAGACACCGGTAGAAATTATAGAAATTCCGGAGGAAACAGAGGATACCTTACCGGAGGATTTGCTGGTAGAAGAAGTGCAACCGGTGGAAATAGAACAGGTCATACCGGATGCCATTACTTCCTATCGGGATTTATATGTGAACCTGGGAAAACTTTCCAATCAGATTTCCAAATCTTTGGTGACTGTCACCGGAGTGAGCCAAAATATGGATTGGTTCAACGATGCCTATGAAAGTAAGGATCAAACCTCTGGGCTTTTGATTGCAGACAATGGAAAAGAATTGCTTGTACTGGTCCATAGTCAGGTGTTACAGAAAGCAGAAGATATTCATGTGACATTTGAAGATGGTACCCAATTAAGTGCCACTGTGAAAGAACACGATTATAATACCAATCTTTCTGTGCTTGCAGTGTCAAAAGAAGGGCTTGGGGCAGAGTTTTTGGAGAAAGTGGAAATTGCAATCCTAGGTAGTTCCAGACCTACCAGTTTGCTAGGTTCTCCGGTAATTGCACTGGGTCGACCTTTTGGAAATCAAGCCAGTGTGGCTTATGGTATGGTTACTTCTTTGGATACAACTTTAAATTTAATTGATAGTAATTATAAGTTGTTGACGACAGATATTTATGGCAGTGACCATGCAACGGGAATTTTGGTCAATCTTTCCGGAGAAGTCCTTGGTGTGATAGACCAAAGCTTTAATACAGAAAATAAAAATCTAATCTCCGCTATCGGTATCACAGAATTAAAGCGTATTATAGAAACTATGTCCAATGGAAAAGCCGGAACCTATTTAGGCGTTCATGGGACGGATGTAACCCCAGAGGCGCATGAAAAACTGGGCGTGCCTTTGGGAGCCTATATCACAAATGTGGAAATGAATTCTCCTGCTATGAATGCAGGGATTCAAAATGGCGACATTATTACAGAAATCAAGGATACAACAATTCACACCTTTCAGGATTATAGTGAAAAAATCAGGGACTGTTTTGTGGGGCAGATCCTGACCATAAAACTAATGCGGCAAAGCCAAAATGAATTTCACGAAATAGAATTGATGGTTACTGTAGAGGAACAGAAATAAACATCTAAAAGGATACTAGCAATGTTTTTAAACGAAGCAGAAGAGAGCGCATTGGTAGCCATTGTGGTAAGAAAAGGAGACCACAGCGGCACCTTTGAAACCCATGTGAACGGCCATACTTCCCATGGGATTTTGGCAGATCCGGTTATGTTACAGGGGAAGAGAGTAAATTTTAATATTCCGGGTATTACCTTAAAAATTCAGATTCTGGGTAAAGATGCTAAGGTGTATGAGTTTATCAATATAGTTTTCACCATGGTTAAAAATGAGGAAGGCCATATTATTTACCAGTTTGATGCCCAGTCCCCGGGGAAATCCATTAACCGAAGAAGCACGGTACGGGTTGGCGTGGCACTGGATGCCCAATTGGTTTCCACCACAGATCAAAAGGTTCACACCATTATGGTAAAGGATGTGAGTAACTCCGGTGTAGCAGTAGTAGCCGGGGGAGATATTTTGGAAATGGGAAATCCCATAATAGTTACCTTTGAAGATAAAGATGAGGGTATGAAATTTTCTTTAAGCGCAGTGGTGGTTCGTAAAGAGGAAACAGACCGAGCCAGCGTGATTTATGGTTGTAAATTAAAAAGCGAATACCCAGCCTTGTCGCATTATATCAATGCGAAGCAACGAAAAGCCCTGCAGAAGATTCGAAGAAATTAAACGATAGCAGTAAATAAAAAAATAATGTCCCATGGGGACTTAGAATGGAGCAAAGATGAAATATATTAAAGATTTTAGAGAAGGCGACAGAGTCAGTGATATTTACTTATGTAAGCATAAACAGTCTGCTGTGACCAAAAATGGCAAGCCTTATGACAATGTGATTTTACAGGATAAAACCGGAACTGTGGATGCAAAAATTTGGGATCCAAACAGTGCCGGAATTTGTGATTTTGATAAAATGGACTATGTGGAAGTGTTTGGGGATATTACCAGCTTCCAAGGAGCACTGCAATTAAATATTAAACGAGTAAGAGTGTGTCGGGAAGGAGAATACAATCCTGCAGACTATTTGCCTGTAAGCAAAAAGAACATTGACGAAATGTATCAGGAATTGATACAGATTATTGGAACCATTCAAAATCCACATTTGCATACTCTACTAGAAAGTATTTTCCGGAAGGATGAGCAATTTGTGAAAAAATTCCGCAAATCCTCTGCGGCAAAATCAGTCCATCATGGATTTGTAGGTGGCCTTTTAGAGCATACCTTAAGTGTTACCAAACTTTGCCAATACTATTGCAGTACTTATCCTATGTTGAAAAGAGATTTATTGCTGACGGCAGCCATGTGTCACGATATTGGAAAAGTGAAGGAACTGTCTGATTTTCCGGAAAATGATTATACAGATGCAGGACAGTTTTTAGGACACATAGTAATGGGCTGCGAAATGGTAGGCGAAAAAATCAAACAAATCGAAGGATTCCCTGCACTTTTAGAGGCGGAATTAAAGCATTGTATTTTAGCTCATCACGGGGAGTATGAATTTGGCTCTCCCAAAAAGCCTGCTATTATGGAAGCGGTTGCCTTGAACTTTGCAGATAATACAGATGCCAAAATGGAAACCTTTACAGAGCTTTTGGAAAATACCACTGAAACCGGTTGGTTAGGATTTAACCGATTATTTGATTCTAATGTGCGAGGAACCAAGTTAGACTAGGGTTTATTGGACGGTGGAGTTTCAATTTAGAACAGGATATAAAAATGGAATATAAAAAGAATGATATCTGTCAGGTAACCATTGAGGACATTGGGGCTGACGGAGAAGGCATTGGAAAAATAGATGGCTATACCTTATTTATCAAAGATGCTGTACTTGGAGATGTGGTATCGGCGAAAATCATGAAAGCCAAAAAACAATATGCATTTGCCAGATTAGAGAAGGTGTTACAGCCTTCTCCTTTTCGTATAGAACCCAAATGTGCCTTTCATAAAAGTTGTGGTGGTTGCCAGATCCAGGCCATGTCCTATGACAAGCAACTGGAATTCAAACAAAACAAAGTACGAAATAATTTGATTCGAATCGGTGGATTTGATCCTGACTTTGTGGATTCTATTATGGAAGCTCCAGTGGGAATGGAGCCTCCCTTTTATTATCGTAACAAAGCCCAGTTTCCCTTTGGAACAGACAAGGAAGGTAATCCCATTACCGGATTTTACGCAGGCAGAACCCATAGCATTATTGCCAATTCAGATTGTGCTTTGGGAGTAAAAGAAAATCAGGAAATTCTGGAATGTATTTTAGAATACATGAAGGAATATGGCGTGCCTGCCTATAACGAGGAAACGGGAAAAGGCCTTATCCGACATGTGTTGATTCGAAAAGGCTTTGCCACCGGGGAATTGATGGTTTGTTTTGTTATCAATGGAAAATCTCTTCCCCATTGTGAAGCTATCCTGAATCGGCTGCAAAACATTCCCGGTATGACCAGTATTAGCCTTAGTATCAATCAGGAAAAGACCAATGTGATTATGGGGAAAGAAATTCGCCTGTTATATGGTAAGGAAACCATTACCGATACCATTGGAGGAATTACCTTTCAGATTTCTCCCTTATCCTTTTATCAGGTCAATCCTGTTCAGACGGAACGAATTTATGAAAGAGCTCTACAGTATGCCAACTTGACCGGACAGGAAAAGGTGTGGGATTTGTACTGTGGCATTGGCACCATTTCTTTATTCCTTGCCAAAAAGGTAGGACAGGTATTTGGCGTGGAAATCGTTCCGGAAGCCATAGAAGATGCCAAAGAAAATGCCAGGTTAAATGGCATAGAAAATGTGGAATTTTTTGTAGGAAAAGCGGAAGAGGTTCTGCCGGAAAAATATGAAAAAGAAGGCGTCTATGCAGATGTGATTGTAGTAGACCCACCCAGAAAAGGCTGTGATGAAAAATGTCTTTCCACTATGGTTTCTATGGCACCCAAGCGAATTGTGTATGTCAGCTGCGATTCGGCAACTCTATCTCGGGACTTGAAATATCTGGTGGAAAATGGATACACCTTGGAAAAAGCAGGGATATTTGATAATTTTGCAAATTCGGTGCATGTCGAAAGTGTCGTATTAATTACGAGAAAAGATAAATAGAAAAATTCGAAAAATGGCTTAAAATAGGCGTTTGTGGTAGTTGATATGTTTTCTGGACAAACGTGAAGAGATACAGAGTGTTGCTTCAGCGTGTATTTCTTTGGAGTGATAAATTGCCTGATTTTTAGGTAAGGTTGTGGCTACAGAATGGATATTGGGTATAGTTGTGGCTACACTATTGATATGAGGGTAGGTTGTAGCAACACTATGGATATTCGGTAGGGTTGAGAATACTGGATGGATGTTGTAGAAAATTGCTTGTAATAAGAGGTGTTGTTATGAATAGTGTTGATAAAATATTTAAAGATAGATTAATAGCAAATTATTTGTCAAAGGTATCAAGAACAGATATTAAAGATTTTGAAGCTAAATGGACCATATTAAAGAAATGGAAAATATCTTGTGAAACAGGGAATCTGGAAAAAACTAAAGAAACTTCCATTCAAGGCTTATTTTTTGTACAGGTATTTGAAGAGGTTCTTGGTTATGAAACAACCACTAAATCAGAAGGAGATATTTATAATCAGATTCAAGAATATAACAGTTATCTGGATGCAAGTGAAGCAGACGGAGCTTTTGGATTCTTTTCAAAATCAACAAGTGAAAAGAAAGTTCGGGTAGTTATTGAATTAAAAGATGCAAAGAAATCACTTGATAAAAAGCAAAATAGAAGTAGTCATCAAACACCTGTGGAACAAGGATTTACATATGCAAATAAGAATGGTTCTAAATGTGGATGGGTTATTGTATCTAATTTTGTAGAAACAAGACTTTATAAGAGTTCATCATCATGCGAGTATGAAGTTTTTGATATTCGTAAAATGGATAATGAAGCCGATTTTTTGCGTTTTTATTTCATGTTGTGTAAAGATAATCTTATTGGTGATGGTACAGGTAAATCTGTAATTGATAGCTTATATGAAGAAAACGAAGCAATGGGAATATCTATCTCCAATGATTTTTATAGAACATATAAGGCAATAAGAAATAATTTATATAATAATTTAAAGGAATTAAATCTCAATTGTGATGAATTAATGCTATTTACTAAAACACAGAAGATAATGGATAGATTTACTTTTATATGTTTTTGTGAAGATTGTGGTTTGCTGCCACAAAATATATTTAAAAGTTTAATCGAAGCATCACATAAAAGCTTTACCGTAATGCCTAATAAACTATGGAGTGAATTAAAAGGTTTATTTATGGCGATAGACCAAGGTAATCCACCTATGAACATTAATAAGTACAATGGTGGACTATTTAGGCAGGATGCAGAATTAGATTCATTAATTGTTTCTGATGAAGTATTGGAAAAGTTTCAGATTTTGTCAGATTACGACTTTGGTAGTGATCTTAATGTTAATATTTTAGGACAAATTTTTGAACAGAGCATTGCTGATGTGGAACAGATAAAAAAAGAAGTAAAAGGTGAGAAAGAATCAAAAAGTAAACGAAAAGATGATGGAATTTTTTATACGCCTTATTATGTTACAAGATATATAGTTGAACAGACTGTTGGAGTATATTTAAACAATAAAAAAGAACAATTAAAAAAGCTGATTTTTAGAGATGGCGAGTTTAAAGCGACTGTGAAGCGTAAAAGTACAAAGAAAGATAATATCATCAGTATTAAGTCATGGGTCGAAATTCCTGAAGATACAGGTTGCTTAAGCGAAGATGAAGATATGTATAGAAATGCTGTTATTATGCTTCACCAAACCTATTGGAACATGTACGAAGATGTGTTAAAAAATATTAAAATTTGTGATCCGGCTTGTGGTAGTGGGGCTTTTTTAAATCAGTGTTTTGATTTCTTGTACGAAGAAATGAACTTTGTTTTGGATATGAAATATTCATATGATGGACAGTTTTTTTTATTTGATATCGATAAAGAAATTCTTCAAAATAATCTTTATGGAGTGGATATAAATCCTGAAAGTGTAGAAATAACAAAGCTTGCTTTATGGCTTAAGACTGCTAAAAGAAATCAGACGCTTGCAGCACTCGATAATAATATAAAATGTGGTAATTCTATTATTGCAGATAGTTCTGTTGTAAGTAATGCATTTAATTGGCAAGAAGAATTTCCAGATGTATTTGAAGCAGGAGGATTTGATGTAATAATTGGTAATCCACCGTACGGTGCAAAATTAGATCAAATACAAAAAGATTATTTAACAGAAAAATATATTACAACAGAATATAATTTTGATACATATAAAACATTTTTTGAATTAGGGTTAAGTATATTAAAGTCAAATGGATATTTAGGTTATATTACACCAAATACTTTTTTTGCATTGGAAAAGGGCGCTAACAAATTAAGGAAATTTTTATTTGATAAACATACATTATGCAGAATTGTTGAAGTATATAATGTATTCCCAGATGCCATTGTTGAACCAGTTATAACAGTATTTAAAAAGGTTGCACCTAAAAATGAACTATTTACTTCAATTTGTATTCCAAGGAATGTTACACTTTCTTCGACCTTTTTAAATGAGGGTATAGAAAACGATTACGCACAAAATGATTTAAAGAAAGATAAACAATATATTTTTAATTATCGATCATCGAAAGAAAGTCAAGAGATTTGCACCAAGATGAAACAATATGCAAGGCTTGATACACTATTTGATGTTATGACGGGCTCAAAACCATACCAAGAAGGAAAAGGAATACCGCCACAGACAAAGGAAATAAAGGAATCAAAACCATATACAGGATTTGAAAAAATAGATGATACATGGGTTCCATATATGCGAGGACGTTCTATTAGCAGATATTGTAACAGATGGAATAGTAACAAAGAATATATTAAATATGGGGTATGGCTGGCAGAACCAAGAAATCCAGAAGTATTTGCGGGCAAAAAGATATTTATTAGGCAAACAGGTGACAGTTTAATCGCTGAATATGATGAGGGTAACGTTAGTAATAATACACTTCATTCGATTTATCCACTTGCTAGTAATAAAGATGTTAATTTGTTTTATTTACTGGGCTTACTAAATTCAAAGTTATTAAATTGGTATCATCAAACAGAAAACTACCTTGAATTAGGCAAACCAATGGCTGAGGTAAAAGGAATATATATTAAAAAATTACCTATTGCTATTGGAACAGATGAACAAAAAAAACAGGTTGAACAATATGTAATAGGATTAATGGAAGCTTGTCAAAGCAAGTATGACGAAAAATATAAATTTATTCATTATATCGAAAGTACATACGAGCCTAAAACTATTAGTGAAAAATTAGAAGATTTTGAATTGCTAACATTCAAAAATTTCGTTGCCGAGTTAAAAAAACAAAAGGTAAATCTTTCTTCTTCACAACAAATAGAGTTATTAAGCAGTTTTGAAGAATATGTTTCATCTATAAACAATAAGGATAAACAAATCAAAGTAAAACAAGATTTGTTAGATACGCTTATTTTAGATATATATGAAATTCCAGAAGATAGACGAGGTATTATTGATTTTGAAATAATAACATAGTTTTGTAATTGTATATAAAAAAATCCAGACATCGACTGGAGTTTTTATGAAATGTTATATTTAACAGACACTGTCTGTTGAATTTGTTTGGTATTGGGAAAAAGGGGGACAGTGATTATTGATTCAAGACAAACTACTAGAAAAATCAAAAGAAGCCTTTGTGATGGCTATCGAGATTTATAATAAGCCAACAATTAAATATAGAGTTGAAGGTTTTAGTTTCTTCATTTGTAATGCTTGGGAATTAATGTTAAAAGCTTATATGATTAATAAGTTTGGTGAAGAAAGTATTTATTATAAAGATAATAAAGATAGAACAATTACATTGGAGAATTGTCTTCAGAAAGTTATTACAAATGAGAAAGCACCTCTTAGAAGGAATCTTGCAAAGATTATTGAACTGAGAAATACAAGCACTCATTTTGTAACCGAAGAATATGAAATGATTTATATTCCGTTATTTCAAGCGTGTATTTTAAACTTTATCGAAAAGATGCAGGAATTTCATGGTGTAGATATGACGGAAGTTATTCCGCAGAACTTCTTGACTCTTGCTGTCAGTATGAAAGCACTTGATGAAAATGTGATTAGAGCTAAATATCCAGAAGAGATTGCAAATAAAATGATGTCAACAGATGCGCAATTAAGACCTATGATTGAAGAGAACAATCAGGGATTTGCAATTAAAATTGAGCATTTGCATTTCATTACGAAAGATAAGAATCAGGCCACTTCGTTTGTACATGTAGATAAAAATGCGGAAACTGGTGTAAAGATTATAAAGGAATTAAAGGATCCTAATAATACACACAAATATACGATGAAGACGGCGTTAAAAGAAATCAATCGTAGATTGCAATCAGAAGGTATTGAGTTAGAGGTTAATCAATATATTTTTGGATTGTTTACAAAGGTGTATGGAATAAAAGAAAATGAAAAATTTTGTTATGTTCACAGGCAGTATGCACAGCCGTCATATACATATTCTATGCAAGCGATAGAGTTGGTTGTAAATGAGATATTGAAAGATCCAGAAAATATAGTTGAGAATCTAAAAAAGGCAAAAAAATAAGCCGACCCCAGGGGCAAAGGAATTCTTGGTTTACACCTACTCCCATTCGGGAACCCAGCCTTATCCATCACGAGTTAGCTTATTCATAGTATAGCATATGCAG
>JAKSSF010000027.1 GCA_024403235.1 Lachnospiraceae bacterium
ACTGATGCCGATGGATTTATGAAGGTGCCGGAAGATGCTGAGCTGCCATTCGAATAATCCATGGCCAATCATTATGGTAGTACTGGGGAGCCTGCTCTCCCTGGTACTACTTTTTTTAAGAGCTATTTAATGGCAGGGGGTGGAGTTATCTTCCACTCTGAACATCGGAATAATTCGGTGCTGAGAGTGGCAAATAATCGTGCAAGTATACATTAACAAATGACAGACTCACATTTTCTTGATATACTACAAGGTGAGTTGTTGGCTGAATATGGAGGAAAGACAATGGCTGTAAATTTTGAGAAATATTTCAAACTGGCAGAAGAAAAAGGAATCACATATTCCCAGATATTGAAAGATGCAAACATCAGTGGGAATGTCTTAACCAGGATGAGAAGAAACGAATATGTATCACTGGAAAGCATCGAGAAGATCTGTCGAGTGTTGGAATGTGATATCACAGATATTTTGGAATTTTTATCTGAGGAGGAAATAGTTAATGGCTAATTTTGAACCAATTAGTTCTAATGATACAAAAGAATTGCGTAAGGAGTTGGGTCTTCCGATTACTAAGGCTTTGCGTTATATGAAACATACCGATAGGGATTCGTATACTGAAATAGGTGTAAAAGATTACGATGTTGTTGAAAAGTATCAGCCAAGTGGAACTCATAGTTTAATGGTAACACTTGAAACAGATGAGAAAATCAGGATTTTGGCTCCTTTTTTTGCGCACATGCAGAAGCCATCATTTGTTGAAGATATGATTAGCGGTAAAGACGCTTAAAAGGAATTGATTTCGGAGGGTTTAACATGAGAGAAGGAAAAGGATCTTCGGTTCCAAGATATTTGAGTGATTATTGTGTATTGGATTTAGAGACTACAGGTGTATTTGTAACATCAGCTGAAATAATAGAAATCTCAGCTATTAGAGTACGAGGCGGAAATGTTGTAGCCGAATTCAGTCAGCTGGTTAATCCGGGATGTAAGATTCCGGCAGCAGCAACTGCTGTTAATAATATTACTGATGTTATGGTCAAAGATGCCCCGCTTCTTAAAGAGGTGATTGATGATTTCCTTGCTTTTGTAGGTGCTGATGTGATTCTTGGTTACAATAATGCGGGATTCGACATGAACCTTGTATATGATAAGGTAATGTTTTTACGTGGAAAAGCGTTTGGTAATGATTATATTGATCTGATGCATGCAGCTAGGAGAACGCTTCCTGAACTGGAGAATCATAAACTTGAAACTCTCAGTAAGTATTATGGTCTCGATACAAAGGGTGAACATCGTGCACTGAAAGATTGTTATCTCACAAAAGATTGCTATGAAAAACTGAATAGTCAATTTGGAGATGCTGCATTCAGAAGCAAGTCTTATAGTGAAGGATCTCGGGGACAGCACTATTCTTCAGAAACAAAGGCGCTTCAGATGTTACAGGAATTTTTGGAGGAAATAATTGCTGATGGTCAGGTGACAGCAACAGAGTTCTTCTCCTTGACCCATTGGATGACAGAGCATCGTGATTTGCAAGGATGTTTTCCTTTCGATCGTGTATTCGATGCATTGGATCGTGTACTTGCAGATGGGAAAGTGACTCCAGAGGAGTTGCTAGAACTTCAGGACATATTCTCCGATTTTGTAGATCCAGTCAAGTCACAAGGATGTCATGAGGAAGTACAGACACTTAAAGGAAAACACGTTTGTATTACAGGAGACTTCAATTTAGGCAGTCGGAGTGAAGTATTTGAGTTAATTGAAGCGGCTGGTGGCATTATAGATAAGAATGTCAAAAAAGCAACGGATTACGTTGTCGTTGGAGCAAACGGAAGTGATGCATGGAAAACAGGAAATTATGGCGGTAAGATTCTCAAAGCGATGGAATACAATGCAAAGGGAACAAATATAAAAATCATTGAAGAGGATGTGTTTGTTCCAGCTGTTCAGTATCTGATTGAACATCCAGAAGCTTGTGAATGCTCATCTGAAGTTGAGCAGGAAATTGATTGGAAAACTCCTGTTCAGGAAATGTTGGAGCAGATGATTGTGGATATGGAGTTACCAGAGAATTCATTGTATCTGATGACTAACTACGGGCGTGATGGCAAAAAGATTACTTCTTATTCTGTCTGCATCTATGAGCCGGACTACCCGCTTCCTCCAAATGCAAAGAAAGATCCAACAAGAAATTCTATTGTATTAAATATCAAGGAAGGAAAAGAAAAGCTAGAACTGTTAGTTGGTACTGTTCAGTATGGAGACGTAGGTAACGTTCCAGAAGACGCAGAAATTAAGCAACTTAAATCTGATACAGCAAATGTTCATGTGATACTTTCGATGACATCCGGAAGTTTAGTAGCATATATAAAGAAGAATACTCAGTACGCATTAGCAAATTATACATCTAAAGCTTCAATGTTTGGGTGTTGCAGTAGTTTCAATGCATGTTCTGATGCAAAGAAGTGTGTACATGTTAATAAGTTATATAGTAAGGCATGTATATATAGAGGACATTTAGATGCTGGAAGAATTTTCTATGGTAAGAATAGAAATGTTGATTAAGTATTAGGATTCTAAGAGGACGGATGCGGCCATAATCTCTGAAGCAAAGCTGAAGAGCGCACTTATATACTTTATACAAAGTATGTGCGTCCTCCGGAGGTAACCTCTCTGAAAGCCATTTCAGAATCGGTTTTGCGGATTAGAAATCCGGTGAAGGGACACCTTTCCGGCCGTGGGCCTATCCCATTAAATTGAATATTGAAAGTACAGAGACCGTTAGCACACCGCTGGCGGTCTTTTCACATATATGACTACAGGCATGATTTCCATGACCTGTATTTTTTTACCCATTTTACGGTGATTGCTGTTTGGGACCTGATCAATCCCAGGGACAGTTCACATATAGAGCCTTGGCTAGCGGGGCAAAAGATGGGACTAAATACTTGGTTATTCATTCCGGATCAAGGAATCTGGGGAAACAGGTTGCGGAATTATATCAGCAGTTGGCATGTGACCTGGATAAAGGGATAGGAGTATACTTAGAGGCTCGTGAGGAGATAATCAGAACCTATAAAGAGCAGGGAAGAAAAACGGAAATACAGGATGCATTGAAGGAACTTTATAAAAAGAAATTTTTTACAGAACCCACCATGCCAGCGGACTTATGCTATCTTTCAGGAAAATATCTTGAGGATTATCTTCATGATGTAGAAATATGCCAAAAGTTTGCAAAAAGAAGCCGGGAGAAAATGGCTGAGATTCTTCTGGAAAAAACAGGTTTAAATGCAGGAGAAGCATTTCATACAATTCATAACTATATTGATACGAATGAAATGATATTACGAAAAGGTGCTATTGCTGCACATAAAGGAGAGAAAGTTCTTATTCCTATCAATATGAGAGATGGATCCGTTCTTGCAATAGGAAAAGGAAATCCAGAGTGGAACTACTCGGCACCACATGGCGCGGGAAGATTGATGTCCAGAACATTTGCAAAAAACACTCTTTCCATGGATGAATACATACAGTCTATGGAGGGAATCTATACCACATCTGTAAATGAGTTTACTCTGGATGAAGCTCCGATGGCATATAAGTCATTAGAAGATATCATAGATGTTATTGCGGAATCTGTGGATATTATTGACATTATGAAGCCGATATATAATTTTAAAGCCTAGTTTGTGCGCAAGTGCAGAAAACGGATTGGGTATAGTTCTGCTTGAATGATGTTTACTATTATTGACACAAACCATATATAATGTATATAATAGAAAACAAAAGAGGATGAGCGTTTTAATGAAAAAAGCAGTATATAATATAGTCCCTTCTACAGAAAATATATTGAAAACCATGGGAGAACAGATTAAATTGGCAAGGTTACGCCGCGATTTGTCAGCAGAATTAGTAGCAGAACGCGCCGGTATAAGCAGAGCTTCTTTGTGGAAGGTGGAATCCGGAAACCCTGCTGTAGCTATGGGTATCTATGCAGCAGTATTGCATGCCCTTGGAAATATGGATAAGGATTTGGCCATTGTAGCAAAAGATGATGTGATGGGAAGACAAATGCAGGATCTAAATCTTATGACAAGGAAACGAGCTTCGCGGAGGAATGATTAGTGGCAAAGAAAGAGAAGGTCATATATGTTTATGATGATTTCACTAGCGATAGCCCCATTTTGATAGGGAAGCTTTTTGTAGATGTTATCAAAGGTGGAGAATCATATTCATTTGAATATAGCAAAGATTGGTTAGCGAACAATAAGTTACAGATTAATCTGGATCCGGAATTAATGCCATTTTCCGGAAGACAATTTCCCACGGGAAAAAATATTTTTAGGATATTTGCAGATGCATCACCCGACAGATGGGGACGCGTGCTTATGAATAAGAGAGAGCGTCTTTTGGCAGAAAGAGAAAATCGTAAGCCGGCAAAACTGTACGACAGTGATTATCTGCTTGGGGTGTATGATGAAACCAGAATGGGTGGAATACGCCTAAAATTGGAGGAAGAAGGTCCATTTCTATCTGATGATAAGGATACAGCAATCCCACCCTGGGCATCCTTAAGAAATTTGGAAGAGGCTTCAAGAAAATTTGAAAATGATGAAGGCGGCATAACAAATAAATGGCTCAATCAATTATTAAAACCAGGATCCTCTTTGGGAGGCGCAAGACCTAAGGCTACCGTAGTTGATACAAAGAACCAGTTGTGGATAGCAAAGTTTCCCTCTAAAAATGATGATAGTGATACTGGGGCGTGGGAAAAAGTCGTTCACGACCTGGCCAGAATGTGTGGTTTAAATGTACCGGAGTCAAAAATAGAAAAGTTTTCAAAACTAGGAAGTACATTTCTGGTAAAGCGGTTTGACAGAAATGGTGATAAAAGGGTTCATTTTGCATCTGCCATGACAGTTTTGGGGAAAAACGATGGGTCATCTGCTGATGATGGTGCAAGCTATTTAGAAATAGCAGGTTTCATTAAGTCTTATGGAGCGAAACCGAAAGCAGATCTTGTTGAATTATGGAGGCGAATTATATTCAATATGGCTGTAACAAATACAGATGATCATTTGAGAAATCATGCCTTTATTCTTACTAAAAAAGGTTGGATATTATCGCCATTATTTGATGTAAATCCTGTTCCGTATGGAGACGAATTGTCGCTTCTTGTAGATGATCGGGATAATAGTATTTCCATAGAGTTAGCGGTTCAGACGGCGCCTCGTTTTGGAATTTCCGAAAAAGATGCATTGTTATATGCCGAGGATATTTTGCTAACTGTAAAAAATAATTGGGAAAAATTAGCAAAAGAATATGGCTTAACGCGAGGTCAAATAGAAGATATGCGACCGGCGTTTGAGATTTGTTATAGATAGACTGTATGGTAAATATTATGAAGCCGATATATAATTTTAAGCAATATAATGGAGTATAAAATGAAGCTGGCAGTATTTTTTCCGGGGATTGGATATCATTGTGATAAACCCCTGCTATATTATTCGAGAAAAGTAGTAGAAAAATTAGGATATGATGAAATTATAAGCTTATCTTATACATACCGTGGAGAAAATATCCGTGGAAATGAAGAGAAAATGAAGGAAGCCTTTAGCATTCTGTATGCCCAGGCGAAGGAGAGTCTAAAAAGAGTTTCTTTTCAGAACTATGATGAAATTTTATTTGTGTCAAAGAGCGTAGGTACTATAATAGCATCCGCATATGCAACGGAATATAAGCTTCAATGCAATCAGATTTTATATACACCCCTTGAGTATACCTTTGCTTATCCTCATGAAAATACAATAGCATTTATTGGAACAGCAGATCCATGGAGTAATGTGAACAAAGTAATTGACATGGCAAAGGCAGACAATGTACCAATTCATGTTTATCATGGTGTAAATCACTCACTAGAAGGTGATGATGTAAATGAAAATATAGAAATAGTAAAAGCAGTTATGGAAGAAAGTTATAGGTTTATGAATGCTTTTATTGCTTAAAAATAACAATTAAATAAGCCCCCGGAAAAATGTAAAAAGCCCAGAAAAGCAGTGTGCTATTATTGATGGATTTGCCGCTAAGAAGAATGGCATATTATACTAGCGGTACAATGACAAAACAGATTACCTCTCTTAAAATGATTTCACAAGATTATTTTAAGAGAGGATTTTTTATTGAATATGTGTCAATAAAATTATAGGTATTTGAAAATGGAGAAGAGAAAATTAGCTTCGGTTCAGTATGTGCATCACATAACTCCAATAGAAGGAGCAGTGAGTTGTATGAGTGATTTTAGAAAATATCTAGATGAACAACTTAAAGATGAGGAATTTAAGAAAGAATGGGAAGATTCCGAATGTGAATATCAGGTGAATTATTAAGGAAGGTTATATTTTTATATTATACCGAAAGATGATTGACGCCATATGCGACACCACAATATAATATAAAGGAGAAAGAAAATGTCTCAATGGGATAAACTATTAGATAAAGTGAGAAGACTATCTCCGGATCTTCGATTTGAGGAATTACAGAAGATATTAGAATCTTACGGATATGTAATGAGTACTCCAAAGAGAGGAAGTAGCCATTATACATTTCGTAAAGTAGGATATCCCCCAATCACGATTCCTAAGCATAAACCAATAAAAAGGGTATATATCGAGATGGTCCGTGAAGTTGTCGAGCGAGAGGAGGCAGCAAATGCGAACAGTTGATGAATATATGAAGCTCCCATATAAAATGGAAATCATTCCTGATACAGAAGAAGGTGGTTATGTAGTTTCTTTTCCTGATTTACCAGGATGTTTAACGGTTGGAGATACAATAGAAGAAACTATTAAAAATGCAGAAGATGCAAAGCGGTCATGGTTTGAAGCTGCTATTGAAGATGGTTTTAGTATTAGTGAGCCAAATGATTTTGGCAATTATTCTGGACAATTCAAACTGAGAATTCCTAAGAGCCTTCATAAATCTTTATCAGAGCATTCAAAGGTCGAAGGAATTAGCATGAATCAGTATTGCCTGTATTTACTTACAAAAAATGATTCTGTGCATGTAAGGTAAAAGCTAGTTGAAAAGAAAACATTTGTTTCTAAAAATGACAATCAAATATCTTTCGGAAAAAGTAAAATGTAGGAGAATAGACAAAATACTAGCTTGACACATGCCCAAAAGTATCAGACACTTATGTCAGAAGGTAGGTAGTAAATATGGTATTAGAGCATGTGTTACAATCGCAAAGAGATTATTTTGCTACGGGACAAACCAAAAGTCTTTCCTATCGGAAAGAAGCGCTGGAAAATCTAGCTAAGGCACTGGAAGAATTTCGTCCTACGATTTTTCGTACTATGAAAGAGGAGTTGCACCAATCGGAAGAAGAGATTGCGGCAACGGAGTGGAAACTGGTAGAGGATCAACTTGTCCTGGCAATGAAAGAATTAAAGAACTGGAGCGCCACCACGCGAGCAAAGGATGGGGGCTTATTTTCTAGCAGGGAAACCTTGATAAAGAAAGAGCCTTTGGGGGTTGTGCTGATTATTGCGCCTTGGTGTATGCCGTTAAGCTTGTGTTTGGTACCCATGATTTCTGCCATGGCTGCAGGAAACTGTGTGATAGTAAAGCCGTCCAAAAAGGCACCGAAAATCAGAAAAGTAATTTGTGACCTTTTAGAATTTGCCTTTGACAGCCATTTTGTACATGGTGTAAAAGACGATTATAACTATGATTACATATTAAAACTTCGATATGATAGCATTTTCTTTACCGGCACTGCCAGAGTGGGACGATTAGTGATGCGTTCTGCCAGCGAGTATCTAACCCCTGTTACTTTGCAGTTAGGTGGAAAAAATCCTTGTATTGTGGATACATCAGCGAACCTAAAAAAGGCAGCAAATAGTATTGCGAATGCAAAGCTTACCATGGCAGGACAAACCTATCTGGCACCGGATTATCTTTTGGTAGCAGATGAGATTGTAGAAGATTTTCTGGATGAGTTAAAAGAAGCTCTTCGGAATAGATATAAAGTGTTAAAAGATCAGGAAGGATACGGCAGAATTATCGATTTGCATCACTTTATGCGATTGATGCGTTTGATAGAAAGAGAACCGGAAAAATGGGGTGGAGAAGCAGAGGATGCTACCTTTACCATAGGACCTGCCATTTTTCCACAGTCTTCCTTTGGCAGTGACTGCATGAAAGAAGAAATTTTTGGTCCTATCTTGCCAATCATTCCCTATACCAATCTGGAACATGCCTTAGATAAGGTGAAAGAAATGCCAAAAGCTTTGTGCTGCTACATCTTTTCCTCAGATAAGCAGCTAGCAGAGCAATTAGTAGAAGAATTGTCCTTTGGAGGTGGCTGTATCAACGCCTGTGGAGATCATTTCTACAATTCACACTTACCTTTCGGTGGTGTAGGAAATAGTGGTATGGGAAAATACCATGGCAAAGCAGGCTTCGACCTGTTTACCCACGAGAAAGGGATATTAACAAATAGGCAACTGTAATCATCAAACCAATACAGAATAACATTAATCCGTAGGAAAGGCTGCGGTTGATGATGGTTTGATTTTCGATTCGTTCCCTGTGCATTAGCGCCAGCTTATGACGATAGTCTATAGTTTGGCGCTTTTCTTTTTTGCCGGAAAACAGACCGGTTTGGAATGCATTTAACAGTTTTCCCACAGAATCGGTAAGCCAGGTTCCTTCTTCCAATTCGTGTGGCAAAGCAGAATCCCGGAAAATGGTATGGCGAAGGAACACTACCAGACTGTCTACCAGACAATCTAAGAAACGACAAAGCACTCTGGCAATAGAGGGAAATACCACCAACAAAAGAGGTCTGTAAAAGCTATTTTCCAAATCTAGATAAGACGGCAGAGGATTGATATACACCTTTCCTTCTGCTGTTTTTTTCTGCAAAACAGTAGGCACCAACAAGAGATAAAGCACTACACCAATGGCAATAGAAATGAAACTGCCTTTTAGATTTTGGAGAGAAAAATAAGCTATATCCGGCACTTCTTCTACGCCCATAAAGGTTTCTCCCAAGGCAGCGATTTTTCCCATGGTCTGAGTAGGAAACGCACCTAAAACCGGTAACAGGATAGCACTGATACAAAGCCCTATGGCACTGACTGGCTTAATATAATTCTGATTTTGGAAGGATTGTTGTTTTTGGGCATTATTATTATCTTGGACAAATAAAACCACACACAGTTTCGTCATATAAGCAACGGTTAAGCCACCACTGCAAAGAAAAATCCATTCCATGGTTTTCATCACAGAGAAAGAAAAGACAGGCTGTAACAGACCTTCCTGACACAATTCCATATATTCCACCATGCTTTCATGAATTAGGGTTTTACTGATGTAGCCATTAAAAAGGGGCACACCACCTAGTCCAAGGGCACCGAAGACAAAGAGCATTGTCAAGAACGGTTTATGCTTTCCAAAACCTTGTATCTCATTCAAATCCAGTTGATGCAAATTCATAAATACAATTCCGGCGGCTAAGAATAATACCAACTTTAACAGGGAGTGATTTACCATATGTAACATGGCTCCCTGCACTGCCAAAAGATTTTCTTCTCCCAATAAACCGGACATCCCTATGGCCACCAAAATAAACCCAATCTGGGACACAGAAGAGCAAGCCAGAGTGCGCTTCAAATCAATTGAACAAAGGGCCAGAAAAGCGCCTAATACCATAGTAATGATGCCCAGTACCAGCACAAAAGCACCCCAGGTGGTTTCTCCTAAGAATAAGTATCCGGTTAACAGCAGTACGCCATAAATACCAGCCTTTGTCAGAATGCCGGACAATAAGGCAGAAGCCGGTGCAGGAGCCACGGGATGGGCCTTAGGTAACCAAATATGTAAGGGAAAAGCACCTGCCTTGGCACCAAATCCAAAAAAAATACAAAAGCCTGCTATCCACAATTCTTTTCCCGGATAGCGCTGGCTTAAGCCTACCAATTCATCAAAATACAAGGTGCCTGCCAGGTGATACAGTAGGAAAATACCCATTAACATGACCAGACCCCCTAATACGGCAACTGTTAAATAGGTGGCAGCAGCCCGCAGGGATTCCTTCTTTTCGTCCTGTGCTACCCACACATAGGAGGTAAAGGACATGATCTCAAAGAAAAGAAACAGGGTAAAAAAGTCTGCCGATAAAAATATACCTAAAGTAGCAGAAAGAGTAGTCAATAAGAAAAAGTAATATCTGTTTTTGTGTCCGTAATGGGCAAAGTATTCCTGAGAAAAGGCAGTAGACACCAGCCAGGCAAAGGATGCAATAGCTGCATATAGAAAACGGAAACCGTCCAATTTCAAATGCAGACCAAAGCCACAAAACTCCTTGATTTCCAAAACAAGATCTGTACCATTTTTCAGAAAAGCATGGCCTGTAAAAATCACCAACAAAAAGGTCAAAGCGGTCATTCCTATAGCAAAATAGTCTCGTATCTTTTCTGATTTTTCTCCAATTATAAAAGAAAGAAAGGCACCCACCATAGGTACCAGAATAAGAACTCCCAGGTACTGTTCCATAACATTACTCCATTTCATCTATCATGAAATTCTTTACTCATAAAAAGTAGATACATAAATTGTAATCCACTTTTTGCTATTACAATCCAAAACAAATATCAAATCAAACTCTGCAAAAATCCTATAAAGGAAGAAGAAAACAAACCAAAATACAGGATAAATACCGTGAAAAAGCATAAAGGCAAAAGCATTTTCCAGTTCGGATCCTGGAAAGAAGCCACTTGATTTTTGTCAAACCCTTCTCCCGGGAAAAAGCCCCGAATCACAATAGTCATCATGTAAATTGCGGTAAATAATGCGGATACCAGTAAGCAGCCTACTCCAATGTAGCCCAGTGGTAGACCGCTTTCAATTCCGGCATAAGCCAGATTCCACTTGCTGATAAATCCAGCCAGTCCCGGCACACCCATTAAGGCAAGAGCGGAAAGGGTAAATATCGTAAAGGTTTTTGGCATAGCATAGCCTAACCCGTCCAGTTCATGTACATAATGCTTTTCTGTCTGGTGCATAATGGCGCCAGCGCAGAAAAAGGAAGTGATTTTCATAAAGGCATGAAATACCAAATGGCTCAACGCCCCCACCAATCCTGCAGGACTCATCAAGGCTGCTCCAAATAAAATGTAGGACAGGTTACTGATAGTAGAATACGCCAAACGACGCTTCAAATGGGTTTCCTTAATGGCACGACCGCAACCATATACAATGGTAAAACTGGTAATGGCCAATACCACCTGCTGCGCCCAGGTACCCCGTAAAAACTCCATACCATAACTAAAATAGGTCAATCGTAAAATGGCAAAGGCACCGGATTTTACAACGGCAACTGCATGCAACAGGGCAGTAACCGGAGTAGGGGCTACACCGGCTTGGGGGAGCCAACTGTTAAACGGACATATAGCTGCCTTTACACCAAAGCCCATAAAAGAAAATACATAAATCAATAATAAAATATCGACACGATTTCCGATTTTATGCAAATCCAAAACCCCACCGTAGGTAAAAGAAATGGTATCTCCGTACAGAATAATGAAAATCATACCAATAAAGGCAAAGGCCGCACCACCTAAAGAGTAGTACAAATATTTACGGCTGGCCAAAATGGCTTCTCTGGTCAGGGTATGCATTACCAAAGGTACTGTCACAAGGGTTAAAAGTTCATAAAAGAAATACATGGTCAGAATATTTTCTGCCAAAGCGATACCCAGGGTCACGCCGTATGTCATGGTATAAAAGAAAAAGAAAACCTTTTCATGAGATTCCTTAGTCATATATTCAAAAGCATACAAGGTGGCAAAGGGCCAAAGGGTAGCCACCAGTCCGGCAAACACCATACCCATTCCATCTAATCGAAAGGTAATGGTAAGATTACCGGTGAACTTTGCAACCGTAAGACTTTCTGCTGGGTGTAATAAAATCAAAGTCCACACCAACAGACTGTTCAAAACCACCATGGCAAATAGATACAGTTCCATTTGTTTCCTATTGGAAAATGGAAGCACCGGTATCAGTGCACCTACCAACATGGGAAATAAAATTACAATACACAATAAGCTAACAGACATATAGAACCTTCTTTCCTATTGGAAAAATATTATGCAAATCACATTCTTATCTAAATACACTTCCTAAAAATCCAAGAAGTCCATTGGGCAAAATACCCATTAAAACAGAAAGAACAGTAAGAATCAAAACAGGGAGTAACATCCAAAGATTTGGCTCCTTTTTGGTGATTTTTTCTGTGTCAAATTCTGCTCCCGGCAAAAAGCCTTTTACCGTAATGGGCAGTAAATATCCTGCAGTCAGTAAAGCACTTAGTAACAACACTACAGGCCCTACATAAGAAAAGAAAGGGATTTCCGAATCTAGTGCACCGATTGCCAAATACCATTTGCTTAAGAAACCACCTGTAGGTGGAATACCAATAAGTCCCAAAGAGGAAATGGTAAAGCACCATAATAAAATGGGCATTTCTTTTCCCAAACCGGTGAATTCCTCCACCCGGGTTTTTCCCGTTAGGTGAATAATGGCACCGGCACAAAGGAATAAACTGGCTTTCATAAAGCCATGTCCAAGGACATGCAGCATAGACCCTGTAAAGGCAGTACCCTGCAGTAAAAATAAACCAAATAATATATAGGAAACCTGGCTAACAGTAGAGTAAGCCAGTCTTTTTTTCAAAACCGGTTCTCCATAGGCTAATAAAGAGCCCATAAATACTGTAATCAAGGAAAGGGACAAAAATAAGGTTTGCACCTTTGTGCCCTGTAAAAAGAAAGCCCCAAACTGATAATAAATGACGCGAATAATACCCAATACACCCGCCTTTACAATCACTGCAGATAAAGCTGCAGAAGCAGGCGCAGGAGCTACCGGGTGAGCAGTAGGAAGCCATCCATGCATGGGAAACATACCTGCTTTTACGGAAAAGCCAAAAATCATACAGGTAGCAGCCACCTGTAATAGTACAGGGTGCGCTACTATACTGTCTGCCAGCAGATTCCCGCCCCAGAGAAAGGAAATGGTGCTTTCATTTTGGAATAAAATATAAAAGCCGAATAGGCAAAAATAAGCGCCACATAAAGAATAAAATAAATATTTCAGACCTGCCATAATGGCTTCTTTGGTATTTTCCTGCATGACCAGTGGCAGACTGCTTAAAGTTAAAAGTTCAAAGAACAAATAATAGGTCACCATATTTCCGGCAAAACAAAGTCCTTGTAAAATGGCAAGCACCAAAAAATAAAATCCATAGTAGCGGCGCTCTTTTTTTTCATGCTCCATATAGGAAAAAGAGAAAAATCCGGCGCATAAAAAAACCACCAAAGCAAGGATAGAAAACAGTAGCCCAATCCGATCCAAATGGAACATTAGGGGCAGATTTTGGGTAAGCCAAAATACTGTGATTTCCTGTTCCAATAAGCTAGTCCAGGAAAAAACAGTAACCACAGCGGTTGCTACAAATCCCAAGCTAACTATAGATAGTAAGGTCTTTCTATTTGTTATGTTTCGATTACAACATAGGAAAAGCCCAAAGAAAAAGGGTATCCCTAACATAGTTAACAGCGTAATCATAGTACTTTCCTTTCTAGGGAAAAATCTATTTTTGCAGGACTTAGCCTAACATCGCCAGTCCGTTAGAAATCAATCGTACAATAGGGTCGGAAAAGACACCTAAAACCACATTCAAAACAATGAATAAAAATAATGCAGTAGCGTATCTCCAATGCTCCCTTAAATCCATAGGGGGATAAGGAGAATTCGGTACAGGAGTATAAATACGGATAACTGTTTTCATAAAGTAAATGGCATTTAAGATCGTACTGATTGCCAGGACAATCATAGCCGGCAACATTTTTCCATGATTCAAAATGGCTGCCTGAGAAAACAGCAATTTACTGATAAAGCCGGAAAACAAAGGTACACCTACCATGGCTAAAGAGCCAACCGTAAAGGTAACACCGGACATTTTGTTTCGATAGCCGGAGCCTGTCAAATAAATAAACTGACGCTTTCCATCAGATACTTCTGTCAAACCGATCGCCGCAATAAACAACAAGGATTTGGTAGCAGCATGGGATAAAATATGGAAAATACTAGCCACCATTCCGGCTTCCGTTCCCATACCAAAGCCCATGTAAATATACCCAATCTGTGCCACGGAGGAAAAGGCGATCATACGACGCACATCGTTTTCCCGTATGGCAGATAAGGAACCAAAAATCATACCCATCAGACCAAATAAAAATAAAATATCTGTGATGTGGCTGTTTCGGAAAATATCAATTCCAACCACTCGATACATAATTTTAATCAGTAAGAAAATATATCCCTTGGATACCAAACTGGAAAGAATGGCAGCAGCGGATACGGTAGAGTATCCATAGGCGTCTGGCAGCCAGGCGTGAAAAGGAAACAAAGCACTTTTAATTGCCAAGCCCACGGAAATCAAAGCAATCATAATCAACAAAGGAATGGTATATTGCCCTTCTGCCACGATTGTTAATATGGCTTCATGAATATTGCTCATCAAAAGATGACCGGTCATATCATACAGCATACAAATACCAAGGAGTAACAGACCGGAGCCCAAAAGGCTCATAATCATATACCGAACTGCCGCTTCAATAGTACGACCATTTTGACGAATCATAATTAAGCCGCAAGCTGAAATCGTATTGATTTCCACAAAAACATAAGCTGTAAATAAGTCGTTGGTATAAATTAATGCCAACAAAGAACTTAACAGCAAATCCAATAATACATAGTAAAGAAAGGTTTTTTCCGGATCCACTTCGTCCTTCAGTTTGTGCTTGCCACCCCACATAGAGAGAAACATAATGACACAAAAAAACAGGGCAAGTAAAGCCTCCAAAACACCTACTCGCAGTTCATTTCCCCAAGGGGCAGGAAATTTTCCCATTACATAAACAAAACTGTCACCCAAAGAGATAGTATAGAGTAGAGTGGCCAGATTCAGTCCGATTTCAATTACAATCAGACAGGAGTTTACCAATCCAGCAGCCTTTTCCTTTAAGCCGGAAGAAAAAATACCTGCAAAGAGACAAAGGAGAATGGCAATGGCAGGGAAATTACGAATGATATCCATAGCCTATAAGCCCTCCTTTCGTAACTGGGTAGAAATCTCATCCAGATTCAGGGTGTGGTAGCGCATATACAAACGGATGGTTAAGGACAGCATTAAAGCGGTAACAGAAACGGAAACTACAATACCTGTCAACACCAGTCCGGAAGGAACCGGATTGATGTAAGCTTCCACAGACTGCACGCCGTCTACGACGATAGGCGCAATACGACCGTTCACATAGCCTTTTTCCGCAAGGAACAAATACACCGCGGAATCCATAATATTTAATCCGATGATTTTCTTAATTAAGTTTTTTTGAATCAGCAGATTGCCAAAGCCAATGGCAAATAAAATCATAGCAACTGCTTCACCATAGTTGGCGAGTAAATTGGCACCCATTATAAACCTCCTCGACGGAACAGGGCATAAAATGCATACATGGTGCAGGCAACCTCTAAGCCTACACAAATATCAATTGGCAGAATAATTCCACCACTTAAAATGGTGCCGGGAATACCCAAAGGAATATGGTTTTCCAATCCGTTGGCACCGGTAATATAGAAATAAGATCCAATCAATCCATACATAGTCAATGCAGTAATCTTGGCTACTTTATAAATCTGCTCATTGAAAAACCGTTGGGTTTTTTTGAATCCAAAAGCGCTTACATACAAAATCAAACCGGAGCCAAAAATAGCACCACCGGAAAATCCACCACCGGGAGATAAGTGACCGTTTAATACCACATAAATTCCGAAAATAAAAATCACCGGACATAATAAAAAGGCAGCAGATTGTAAAATTACATCATTTTTGGGTTCCAGAACACGATCGTTTTTACCATCGTCTAATCTTTTTAACAATGCCTCATCCAACATCAATAAAATCATGACGCAGCAGGTGGCGATAAATAATACATTGGTTTCTCCAAAGGTATCAAAGGCACGATAGGTTAGAATCATACCGGTAACGATATTGACAGAGCCTGTTTCCTGTAAACCTGATTCAATATACCGGGAACTCACCTGATTGTTGGCCGGATTGGCAGCATTACCGGTTTGGGGTAAATAGGAAACCGTAAACAAAAGTAGGGTGGCTAGCAAAAAACAAAAGAACACTGCCACAAAGGTATAAATCCTATTAAAACGACGGAGCGTCTTGTTATGTTCAATATCATAAATCTTGTCATGCAGCATTTGCTCTTCCCGCATGCGTTCCTCAATGGTCTCCTCCGGAACAGACCATTCCTTTTGGGGCTTCATTTCTACTTGCCCTAAAAAAGGATCCTTGCTGCCGGATAACCATCTGCCAAAGCGATAGGAAAAGGTTTTTTCATAGTCTGCTTGTGTTTTTTTCTTACTCAAGAGTAGACTCCTTTCCGTCCTTGGTATAAATATCCTGTACATGTAAGGCTTTAATCTTTTTCAAGGTTGCAAAAAATAAAATCGTAGTAACACCTGCGCCAACGGCTGCCTCTGTAATGCCCAAATCAGGAGATTCCAAACATACCCAAAGAATAGACATAATCAAACTAAAGGACATATAAATCAAAATGGAGTTTAGCAGTTTTTTCGAAAAACTAACGAAAATGGCACATGCCACCAAAAAAATCATCAATAATAATTGAAAGAAATCCATACTAGTCACGACACATTTCCTCCCTTGTATCTGCAGACTCTTCCTGTTCCATTTCTGCTTCCAAAGCCGCTACCGTAGGATAGCTTTTACAATGTTTCTCCAAGGAATCATTTGTGGTGGCTTCCAGCTTTGTCAAAAGATGAGAAGACACGGGAGAAGCAAACCAGAAAAATAGTATAATCATTAATAATTTCAAAGAAGTAAAAGTAAAACCACTTAAAATAACCAGTCCAAATAAGCTGCAAAACAGCCCCAGGGTATCTCCCATGGCAGCAGCGTGCATTCTGTTTAATACATAATCAAATCGGAAAATCCCGAATAACTCCAATAAGAAGACTGCAAGCCCTGTTAATAAAAAGGCTGCTCCCAGGAGAAATTGTATCCACTGCAAAACCAACATTTTACATTCCCTCCTGTTCAAAAGTAATTTGACTCATATCCTGCACTTCTTCCGGATCAATGTCATCAGGCTTGGTATTCAAAGCACCACTCTGCAATTTTTTCTCCCGGTAAATACCCACATAAATCTGTGTCAAAATGATAACCGCCAGGAAACTAATCATGGCATAAATCAGACAAATATCAATGATAAAGTATTCTTTTAATAAGAAACCAACCACAGAAATCATGACAATAACAATGGTACCCATCATATTTACTGCCATTACACGGTCCGCCACACGGGGACCCTTTACGGCACGAAACATGCAGGCAAATAAAGACAGCGCCAAAGTAAATAATACAATCCAATAGAGAGTGGTATATGCATTTTGTAAAATGAGAGAAGTGTTCATCTTATTGTATCTCCTCCATCTGTTGCAGCAGTCTGACAAAAATAGACTGGTCAATACCTACCCCAAATTCCTTGTCCAGACAATGTACCTGCAAATGATTTTCTTTTAAAGACACGGTAATAGTTCCGGGAGTAAGCGTAATGGAATTGGCCAACAAAACTCTGGCAAACTTTGACTGTAAAGGGGCATCAAATTCCACCATTATCGGCTCCACATCATAACGCTCTGTAACCAACTTCTTCAATACAGCCACATTTGCCAAAATGATTTCCTTAAACAACACCAAACAGTAATACAGTATAAAAAGCCCACGCTTTGCCAAAAGCTTATCAGTACTGGGCTTGTAATCCAAAAATTTTATCAGGAAAAAATACATCAGCCCTGCGATTACAAGGCCGAACAGCGTAATTTCCAAATTCAGTTTTCCATTAAAAATGACCCATGTCAGGAAAAATATCAAATACATAACTATCACCTTTTGGCCCCCGGGGACGGGGATATGTCCCAATTTTTGGAACAAAAATTAGGACTAACAGGGGGCCATTTTGTTTTGAGTCCACCTCAAATACAGTATTATACGCTTCAAAATATAAAATGAAATGTGAAAAAATGTCTAAAAATAAGGGAAATAAGCAGATATAATTGTGAATTTTTGAAAGTAACGCAAGACAGGAAAAATAAAAAAGCCGAAAACCTGCTATAAATGCTAAGCTTTCGACTTCCACTGCGCCTTCAGGGGCTCGAACCCTGGACACCCTGATTAAGAGTCAGGTGCTCTACCAACTGAGCTAAAGGCGCATATTTATTTACAACGCAAGACTGATTATAGTATAATACACTTTGAATTGCAAGGATTTTTTGAAAAATTTTTAGAGAATACATCTGTAAGTTCATTTGTAAAAATAACAGCAAAAATAGAAAATGGATAGGATAAATAACATGATATTTGAAACTCACGCCCATTATGATGATGACGCTTTTGAGGAAGACAGAGAAGCATTACTTGCACAGCTGCCGGAGAATGGTATCGGTTATGTGGTAAATATTGGAGCCAGCTTAAGGTCTGTTAAAAGTAGTATTGCCTTGGCAGAAAAATATGAATATATCTATGCAAGTGCTGGGATTCATCCAAGTGATACAGATCAACTAAATGAAGAAAACTTTGCCTGGTTGAAACAGCAGTGTTCCCATCCAAGTGTTGTAGCTGTGGGAGAAATCGGTTTGGATTATCATTATGAAGATCCGGAACGAAAGATACAAAAAGAATGGTTTGCAAGGCAATTGGACTTGGCAAGAGAAGTGAAAAAGCCAATCATTATTCATTCCAGAGAGGCAGCGCAAGATACTTATGAGATTATGAAAGCCCATAAAGCGCAGGAAAATAAAGGCGTGATTCATTGCTTTTCTTATACCAAGGAGACTGCAAAACAGTACTTAGATTGGAATTATTACTTTGGCATTGGGGGTGTGGTTACATTCAAAAATGCCAAAAAGTTAAAGGAAGCAGTAGAGTATATTCCTATAGAAAATATTTTATTGGAAACGGACTGTCCATATATGGCACCCACGCCCCACAGAGGAGAAAGAAACAGTTCTCTATACCTTCCTTTGGTGGCTGAGGCCATTGGAGAAATTAAGGGCATTTCTACAGAAGAAGTCATTGCTATCACAGAAAAAAATGCGATGAATTTTTATGGAATTGTATAGGAAAAATAATTCTCGATTTTGAAAGAATATCATTATATAAGGAAATCAAACCATGGCAGATTTAGGAAATCCGGTTAATACCATTGCCGTATTACAAAAATATCAATTTAATTTTCAGAAAAAATTTGGGCAAAATTTTTTAATCGATACCCATGTGCTGGATAAGATTATCAAAGAAGCTGGCGTTACAAAAGAGGATTGTGTCTTAGAAATTGGTCCCGGCATCGGTACTATGACGCAGTACCTGGCAGAGTCCGCCAGAGAAGTGATTGCCGTAGAAATCGACAAAGCACTGATTCCCATTTTGCAGGACACCCTTTCTTCCTATAATAATGTAACGGTTATTAACGAAGACATTTTGAAATTGGATATTGGTGCTTTGGTGGAAGAAAGAAATGCCGGTAAGCCAATTAAAGTGGTGGCAAATCTTCCCTATTATATTACAACGCCTATCATCATGGGTCTGTTTGAAAATCATGTGCCTATGGAATCCATCACCATTATGGTGCAAAAGGAAGTGGCAGATCGTATGCAGGAAGGTCCCGGCAGCAAAGAATACGGTGCACTTTCTTTAGCAGTACAATACTATGCAAGGCCGGAAATTGTGGCACTGGTTCCACCAAACTGCTTTATGCCAAGACCTAATGTGGGCTCTGCTGTCATTCGTTTAACCAGACATAAAAATCCACCGGTAGAAGTAAACGACGAAGCTTATATGTTTCGTTTAATACGGGCGTCCTTTAATCAAAGACGGAAAACAATGGCCAATGGATTAAAAAATGCCAGCGACTTAAATCTGACTCGAGAACAGGTAGAAGAAGCTTTAACAAAAATGAACCTTTCCCTTACGGTTCGGGGAGAGACTTTGTCGCTAGAGCAATTTGCAACCCTTAGTAATTTGTTAAAATGCCCCCCTGTTAGTCCTAATTTTTGTTCCAAAAATTGGGACATATCCCCGTTCCCCTAGGCCAAAAGGACAACAATATGGAAAATAAGAAAAAATGGATTCTCAATTGCATACTGTTGCTTGTTATTACTGCTTTTACCTTGACGGTGGTTTTATGGGAAGAGAACCCGAAACAGTTTTTGGTGTTGCTGGATATGGCCAACGGCTGGTACTGGATTGGGTCAGCCATATTAATTTTTCCCTTTGTGGCCTGTGAATCCTTGATTTTGTATCTTTTATTAAAAAATGTAAATGAAAAACCGAGAATGGGGCACTGCCTGATTTACTCTTTCATCGGGTTCTTTTTCAGCAGTATCACTCCGGCGGCAGGCGGTGGCCAGCCGGCACAGGTTTACTATATGCACAAGGACGGACTAAATCCAGGTGTCACTACACCTATTTTAATTGTTGTAACCATGGGCTATAAACTGGTACTAGTCATTGCAGGTATTGTACTGTTTATTTTACGTCCCGCTTCTTTAGTAAAGATGGAACCGGCCGGTATTCTGTGGGCCAGTGTAGGTTGGGTTGCCAATGTGGTAATTGTTTCATTTTTTGCTATATTGATTTTGTTTCCTGCCTTTGTGGAAAAATTGTGTCGAAAACTTCTGCAGATATTTGGAAGATATTTGAAGAAAGAGCGGACTAATCGTCTACAGGGGAAATTGGATCAAGCTATCGAAAAATATCAGACCGTATCCCAGTGTGTAAAAAACAATGGATTTTTGATGGGGATAGTGATTATAATTAGTATAGTGCAAAGAAGTATACTATTTTCCATTACATGGATTGTGTTACAATCCTTTCATATAGTAAGAATTCCATCGCTGTTTGAAGTGATTCTATTGCAGGCCATGGTTTCTTTGGGAACAGACTTGATCCCCCTGCCCGGTGGCAGTGGAGCCAATGAAGCACTGTTTTTATTACTCTTTGCTGACATCTGTGGAGAAGCACTGGATGCGCCGGTTTTACTTGCCAGCAGAGGAATCAGCTATTATGGGCAATTAGTATTGTGTGGACTTATGGTGGCAATCTTTGCCCGTAAATTAGGACGAAATTTCAGGAAAAAGGAAGTTGAAATAAAATGAAGAAAAAATTTGTAGGCTTTTATGATTATACTGTTATCCTGACCCTGTTAAGCTTGGTATTGGCAATTTGGGGTATGACCAGAGCGATGCAGGATCATTTCCGTTTAGCGGTGTATCTGCTTGCCATGTGCGGACTTTTGGATACCTTTGATGGGAAAGTGGCCAGGACAAAGAAAAACCGTACGGATGATGAAAAATTGTACGGTATTCAACTAGATTCTCTGGTGGATATGGTTAGCTTTGGTGTATTTCCTGCTATGTTATGTTTTCTAATGGGTATGCGTACTACCTTAGATGTGATTATTCTTGTGGTGTATGCGATTTGTGGCGTTATAAGATTATCTTATTTTAATGTTTTGGAAACCAACAGACAGATGCATCCCAATGGAGAAGAAAAAACTTATCATGGGCTACCCATTACTTCCATAGCAGTGATTTTGCCCCTTACTTTTTTGGCCAGCTTTGCCATTGATGTGTGGAATTTTGTTAGCGTGCTTCGTGTGATTATGCTGCTGACAGCCTTTTTATTTGTCTTTGATTTTAAGGTCAAAAAACTTACCAACTGGCAGCTGTTTACTTTGTTGATCCTTGCGCTTTTGGCAGCAGCGGCCATTCTGTTCTTCTCTCGTTATAAACTGCCTAAGGATGTGGCACCGGAGGAACCTTGGATTGAGTTAGAGGGCATAGAAGATTTGATAGAGGAACCCCTGTATTAGAACAGTTACGAATAAAGAATTATAATCAGAAAAAAGGCACACAAAATGATTAGTCGAAAACGAGATGGTACCCCCGTAGAAACCTACGATAATGAGGGAGCCTTGATAGAAAAACTGTATAATACTACTTGGGGAAAAGTAGTGCTTCGGATCTTGATTTCTCCCTGTATCAGTCGACTGGCAGGAGCATTCCTTAGCACAAAACTATCTGCCCTTTTTGTAAAGCCATTTGTAAAAAAGAACGGTATTTCTTTGACCGATTATCCGGACAGAAAATACCATTCCTTTAACGATTTTTTTACCAGAAAAATCTTACCTATGGCCAGACCCATTGCAGAAGACGATACCAGACTGATTTCTCCCAGTGATGGTAAAGTAACTATATTTCCCTTACAAGAGAACACTCGCTTTACCATAAAAGGAGTGGAGTATTCTATGGATATCCTGCTTCGGAACAAGAGCTTGGGAGAAAAATACAAAGGTGGTTACGGCATTTTGATTCGCTTGACAGTGAATGATTACCACCGCTATTGTTATCCTGTTTCCGGCAGGAAAAGTAAAAATGTGCATTTGCAGGGTGTCTATCACACCGTAAATCCCAGAGCAGCGGAAACCTGCCCCATCTATCGGGAAAACACCAGAGAATACACTCTGATTAAAACGCCCCAGTTTGGCACTGTCCTAATGATGGAAATCGGCGCCATGTTAGTTGGACGCATCAAAAATCTGCACCAAGAAAAACAAGTTAACAGAGGAGAAGAAAAAGGCTATTTTGAATTTGGCGGTTCTTCTATTATGATATTTTTGCAGAAAAATCATTTTACTCCGGATGCCGATTTGACAACGAATACACAAGCCGGAGAAGAGACTATTGTCAAAAAAGGCGAGTCTTTAGGATTTTTAAAATAAAAGATTGACAACAAATTAAATAATTGACAAATAAATAAACCCTTCATACAATAGATTTGTATGGAGGGTTTTATTTATGAAAAATCCCAGAAACGCCGGACGAAAAAAGCAAATTAGTGAAGAAACAATACAATCAATACGGAAACGATATAAAGACGGTGAAAAGATTTCTAAATTGGCAGTAGAATATGGTGTTACCAGACAAGCATTATATAAAAGAATGCAGGAAAAAAATACACAATCTATTGTCTTGGAATATTTTGTGGATGGTCGTTGTGCTACCAGGATAGAAGTGGATGTTCCAAAAGAAAGTATCCATATTGTAAATTATGCCAAAGAACTGTCTAAGCGAGCCTTTGGCTTACAAGACAATCCTTCTTGGGAAGACTTTGCAGAATTTTTAGAAGAACAATATCGAAAGATAATGACAAAGAGAGAATATGACACGAATATTTATCTTTGCCAGGAAAGAAACAAAACAGATTTTTCTATGGCAGAAATTCTACAAAAACAGACAAATCAAAAGGAATTCCTTCAGATTCAAGAACAGGAAAAAATAGATCATTTTCCTGCCTTTCACTTTACAAAGAAAGATATTTTATATACCCGTACAGATACCGATGGCTATCAACTGAAAGCCCTGTCTAAAGATAGAAGATTTTTTGTAAAATCCCAGGCTGCGGTGGGTACAGAACTTATGGATGATTGGGCAGTGGAACTGATTGCAGATGATTTGTGTGAACAATTACAGATTCCTCATGTGCATCAGGAAGAGTGTCGTTTTATCTATGCAGAGAGAGAATGGAAAGCAGTCTTTTCTAAAAATTTTGAGCTGGACGGTTATACATTTATTTCTTTTGAGAGGCTTTTAGAGAGAATGGGATTATCTTCCACCAAGAACTCGGAATTTGTACATTTAACTGCAATAGAGAAATTAAAATGGTGTGCACATCAATTGTCTCAAGCAGGAAACTTAAGCTACGACGAATGTCAAAAATATATGTTGGATATGGCTGTCCTGGATTGCCTTTTGGGAAATGTAGATCGGCATACCAGAAACTTTGGTTTGTTTTACAATACTATAGAGGGCTGTTATGAAATACCGCTGGTATTTGATAATGGAATGGGATTATTTGAACACGATAGCTATCGGAAGCAATATAAATCGTTTGAAGAAGCTATGAGAACGGTATATGTTTCTCCCTATGGCGAGGATCCCTTTGATTTATTAGATATATTGGAACGGGAATTTTCCATTACTCAAGTGTATCCTGCTCTGAAAACACTTTCGTATAAAAATTATCCTTTAACAAGTTTTGCAGCAGAATATATGGAAAGGATGGTATCCTTATGGCAGAAGTAAGATTGATCAATAATTTAAAAGGAATTCTGCATTACTTGAATACGCCCTTGCTGGATTTTGAAATCAAAGACAGACAATTGATAAAAGCAGTGGATTTAAACCAAGGGAAATTGTTTCCGCCGGAATTAGCTGTGTATGGAATTTCCTATGGCAATATCAATGAATTTTTTGAACGAAGAACTATGAAAGAAGGATGTATGTATTACCATGAGCACCTAAAAGCCATAGGAATGGAAATTTTTGATTTCGATTCCTATATCCGGTTCAATAATGGTAATAATAATCTGGATAATTATTGGGTAAAATTTGAAAATTTCGGTGCAACACGATTTGAGGATTTTTTATAGATATTACGGAAAGGAAAAAGAATATGAAACTGATACATACTGCAGATTTGCATCTTGGAAATAAAATGCACGATATCAATAGAGATATAGAGTATACTGATTTTTTTAAATGGCTGAAGGAAACCATTGTACAAGAAAATGCAGATACCCTTGTAATTGCAGGAGACGTCTATGATACTGTCAATCCACCCATAGAGGCAAGGAAAAAATTCAATAGGTTTCTGGCTTCCTTGTTGGACACAGACTGCAAAAATATCATTATTGTAGGAGGGAATCATGATTCCGGTGCTCTTTTGGATGCCGATAAGGATCTGATGGAGGCACTCAATATTCATGTGATTGGGTCCTTATCTAACTGCTCCATTGAGGATGCAGTTTTCAAACTTTTTGACAAAGAAGGAAATTTAGTCGGGATTTGTGCGGCGATTCCTTATATCAAAGATATGGAGCTAAAAACATACTGCGATGTGGATACCAGTACAGAAAAGTATGGCAATATGGGGATAAAAAATGTATATGACAAGGCTTTGGAAGTAGCAAAAAGCATGGGTAGCAATCTTCCGGTTCCCATTATTGCAACAGGACATCTCTATGCAGCTGACCTGGAAGGAAAATATGCCGATTTGCAGTATCAAATGAGTCACGATGACGGTGTGAGAGATTTGGATGTGGTGGGAAACCTTGGCTCCATCAATGCTACTTCCTTTTCGGAGGAGTATGATTATGTGGCACTTGGCCATATTCATTATACTTCCAAGGTGGCAGACAAGGAAAAAATACGATATTCCGGCTCCCCTTTTGTTATGGGATTTGATGAGGCAGACAGACCACATCACGTGCTTTCGGTGGAATGTTTACCGGATAAGGAAACCGTGGTAAAAAAGATTATGGTTCCCATAAGCTGCCATTTTAAAAGAGTAGAGGGCGATTGTACAGAATTGAAAGCACAGATTTTAAACTTAGAGGAACAATATAATGATGCTCTAAAAATTTATGTTGAAGCCAGGTACAAATCAAAAGATAGCAGTGAAGTAAATCAGATGTTGGATTCCTTGAAATACCCTGACAGGATAGAGGTGGTTAGTAGAAAGGTGGTAAAAACTTCGAATCCTGCGGATATTCAGCTTGAAAAAAGAACAATGTCTGAAATGCGAAATTTAGATCCGGCAGAGATATTCCGAAAAAGGATTATGCAAATGCTGGAGATAAAAGGTAAAACGAGGGAAGAGCAGGAGCTACTCAATAACTACCTAAGTTATTTTTTAGATGCATTTCACAAGGTACAGATAATGGGAGATAGCAATGAAAATATATAAAATTGAGATGGAGAATCTAAATTCTCTGAAAGGAAAATGGACAATTGATTTCGAAGATAAGAGTTATAAACTTTATGATAATCAGTTTGTAATTTGCGGTGATACCGGCTCGGGAAAAACGACTATTTTGGATGCCATTATGCTGGGTCTTTATGGAAAAACGCCTAGAGAAGAAATCAGTAAAGATGATAATGAAATTCTTCGTAGAGGAGCCGGAAAATGCATGGCAGCTGTAACCTATGAATGTAACGGCGTTAGGTATCGCTCTGAATTTTCACAAAACAGAGCTCGTAATCAAGTGAATGGTAAACTGCGTCCCCCTAAAACCAGTATTCAAAACATAGAAACCGGTGCGTTTTATGACGTAAAAAGTATAAAGGGGTTGGTGGACACAACAACAAAAATTATAGGTTTAAATTATGATCAGTTTTGCAAATCTGTTTTGCTTGCACAAGGCAGCTTTAGCAAATTCTTGAAAGGAAATGAAAGAGAAAAAGCTGAAATTCTGGCAAAATTGAATGGTACGGAGGATTACAAGAAGGCTGCAGCTTGGCTTTGGGACGATGCAAAAAATAAGATTCTTGAAAATAACAAAGAAATAGATGAAATCAATGCTATCAAGATCCTCTCCGAGGAGGAAGTTACTGCATATGAGAAACAGATTCAACATTGTAAAGCCGAACTGGAGAAGCAAAAAAATGAACAGGAAGACATCGATAGGAAGCTTCTCTGGAAGCAGGATGTCATCGACAAAGAGAATGCATTGGAAAATGCCAATAAGAAAAAAGAGGATGTAGAGAAAAATCTTGTAGCCTTTATGGCTGAAAAGGAAGCTTTAGAAAAAGCGGAAAAAGCTGTCAATTGTGAAGCAAGCTATGCTTTATATGAACGCTTGCTAAATGATAAAGAGGCTATTGGGGAAACCATAGAGAATACAGAAAAGCTGTTGTTGACAGCTGAAAAAAATAAGGATGAGGCGGAGACTGAGCAAAAAGAGTATAAGAACCGGTATGAGGATTTATCCAAAAAACAGACAGAACATGCAGAGCTCTGGAAAAAGGTAAGAATACTAGATACAGAAATAGAGGGCTTGAAAAACCGTCATGAAGAACAGCAGGATAACTATGCTTTTGCGAAAAAAGAATATGAGAACAGTCTAAAGGATTATGAAGAGCTGAATGCAAAACTGGAAGCTGACAGAGCAGTAATTGATAAAGAAACTAGTTATATCGAAGCCCACAAAGAAGATGAAAACTTAGATAGTATCATATCCGGTCTGAAAGAAAAAAATAGTTCTTTAAAAGGCCAAATAGAAAAATATGAAGAGTTAAAGTCAAATAAGGAGAGCAAAGATTCTGAATTACTATCTGTAAAAAAAGAACTGGAAAGTAGTCAAGCTAGTATCCGTAAAATAGAGGAAGAACTGCAAGAATTTATTAGTGCAAATTATAAATCTATTTCAAATGTTTTAAGAAGAAACTTTTTAAAAGAAGGAAAAGCCTGTCCTGTATGCGGCTCCAATACACATCCTATTTGTGAGAATAGTATAAAGCCAGAGAATGACTCAGAGCATATATCAGATAATAATACAGCTGCCACTGCCGGAGAATTAAGTGGTGAAATTGAACAAATGCAATCTGAACTGAATGCTGCAGAGCAAACTATAGCAGTATTGGATGCAGAAATAAAAAGCCTTCAATCTGCGTTAGATGCTGAGAAAAAAGAAATCACAGAAAGTATTCAGGAAATCAATCAGACCATTACTGCTTGGGAGCTAAAGGTTGAAGGGGATATTTTTTCCATTTCCATTACAGAAACTATCCATGGTTTGCTTGATAAACTTCAGAATCGAAGCACTCAGTACAAAGAGGCAAATCGAAAAAAGAATGAGGCTGTCAGCAGAAAAGTAAGCGATGAGACCGCATTAAATGCAATCAAACTGGAGGAACTCAAAGCTAAAGAAGCGGTAGAAGAAAAACGTGCTTTAGACTTTGCAGAGGAATTAGATAGTAAAAATCAGGAGAGAAAGCTTTGTTTTGGGGAAAAGAACGTTGATGAAGAAGAAGCAAATTATGTTTCTAAAATAAATAATTTGTGGGAAGAGTATCAAAAAGCAATAGAGAAATGTAACCAATTCCAAGTAGAATTTTCTAGTTTAGACACGCAGAAAAAAGAATATCTCAAAAACCGGATGGTGAATGAAAAAGACCTGGAAAATGCTACTGAAAAATTGAATAAAGAAATGAGTGCAAATGGCTTCTCTTCCATCGATGAACTGAAAAGTGCACGTTTGGAAAAAGAACAAGTAAGTGCACTTCAGAAAAAACGCGAAGCTTTAAAGAACGCTAAAATCGAAACCGATACTATGCTGAAGGATGCAGAGAAAAAATATCATGAAGTAATAGCGAAGAATTTAACCAAGGACAGTATAGAAGAGCTGGAAAGTAGGAAAGAAGTCTTAAAAAAAGTAAGTGCCGAAATCAGTGAGAGTATCGGGGAAATCAATAAAATTCTTACAGATAATGAAAAGGCAGTAAAGGAAAAAGCAGACCTGGCAGAAAGAAAGCTTGAGCTCGAAAAACAAAACATCGTATATAAAAATCTGCAGAATATCATTGGACCTAAATCTGGAGATGAAATAGGCGTATTTGTGCAAACCTTGGCATTGAATAATCTATTGATTAAGGCGAACGAGCACTTAGAAGTGATTATGCCGGAGTATAAATTGATTCAAAAACCCGGTCATGTGGATTGTCTTGTTCGTGACGTAAACAGACCGGAGCCCGAGAATGACAGACCTATTTCTAATTTTAGCGGTGGTGAGACATTTTGTTTCAGCCTAGCTCTGGCATTGGGTATTGCTGAGATTGCCAGTAACAAAGTTCAGATTGAATCCCTGTTTTTGGATGAAGGCTTTGGTACATTAAGTGGTGAACCTCTCGAGCGGTCCATTCAGGCGCTCAAACGATTAGGAAAAACAGGTAAAACACTTGGCATTATCACTCATGTTGACCGAGTGATAGAATCCTTCCCACAGAAAATTACTGCAAAAAAAGTGAATGGAGTCAGCACGCTCCAGGGTGCAGGAATTTCCTGCTTGTGACACTTTTTGTTTTAGTGTATACTAATTCTAAATTGCGAAGTTGTATTATTAAAAGTTTTTTATATCGACTATAGGTCTAAAGGAGGAACAAAAAATGGCATGTTTCGTTGTACCTGGCGTGGAAGCAATTGTAACTACAATCGTTACCAAAGAGCTGGAGAAAAAAGAACAGAAAGAAATGGAATTGAACTTAGAAAAGGGAGCAAATGTTTCTGAATTACAGAAAGAAAGATTTTCTGCTAAGTTAAAAAAATTAAACTATTTATTATACGGTGGTTCAGGACTTTTAGCATTTGAACATTTATGGCATGGGGAAATCGAACCCTTCTTCCCATTCCTGACTGCCGCAAGAAATCCTTTGGATATCCCGGAAGTATTACATGAAATGTCTACCGTTGGTGTTGGCATGGCAGTTTTAGTAACTGCAGCTTGGGGTGTTATGACTTATGTAAGCAGTAAAATGGAAAAAACTGCAACAGAAGCTGTAAAGGAGAAATAATACCCTATGACATTATTATTAACTTTAGTGGCTGCAGTTGTTGTGACTTGTATTTGGTATACCAGTGAAAAGGCAAGACAGATGAAGGTTTCTATGCTGTGCTACATGTTCTGGGGCGCTTCTCTTATGTGGATGGTGGACGCCATTGCAGAGTATATAGAGCTGCGAGCAGAATATTTCCAGCCTGCATTACAGGATATGTTAAATGACACATTCTTAGGAGTATCTGTCATTGCACTGGCTTTGGTAGTTTGGGTGCTTACCCTATTGGTAAAGGATCCATTAGGAGTTTTAAGACCGGCAGCACAGAATAAATAAGACGAAGTAAAAGTATAAAGAAGCGTACGACACAAGAAAGTGAAATGCGCTTCTTTTTTTGTTTGGTAATAAGATAAAATTATTTTACATTTTCAAAATTTTGTCGTATCATAAAAACTACAGTAATTCATCTATTTAGGGGAGTGTTACAAAAATGAAGCTATTTCAAACAAGTGCAAAACAGAAAGCAGAAGAAATGGATTTTCTTGCAAAGTATAAGGGGATTGAACAAAGAGTTACTGCTATAACGGAGAAGCTTAGCCTGGATTTTGGGGATGCCATTGATGAAATGGGAAGGGTCCAGGACGCCGTATTCAAAGGCACCGAATCTATTGCAGAAGTAGTTAGTACCACTGAGGAAACGGCAAATGCCATTCAAAAGCAGGTTGATTTGACCGCTATGATGCAGGGAAAACTAGAAGAAGTATCCGGTTTTACAGAAGAAACCAAGGATGTAACGCAAAAATTAAGCCAAGTGGTTACCAATGGTATTTTGATTTCTGATGAACTGACAGATCAGGCAAATATTGTAGATGAAAATATTGGTAATATTTCTAATGTAATTGAAATTCTAGTAACCAATGTGGCAAAGGTGGCAGACATTACAGAGACTATTTTAGATATTTCCTCTGAGACCAATCTTTTGGCATTGAATGCCAGTATCGAGGCCTCCAGAGCTGGAGATGCAGGAAGAGGTTTTGCGGTTGTAGCGGAAGAGATTCGTAAACTGGCAGAGGAAACCAGAAAATCTACGGCAGAGATTTCCAGCATTGCAGAAGAGTTAAACAATGTTACTTCTGCAACAAAATCAGCGTTAGGTCTGTCTGTGGAAAGCATTGAAAAACAAAGAGTGAAAATCAAAGAAGTAAACGACTGTTTTGATGATATTGGTGCCACTATGACTTCTCTTGCAGGGGATATTGATACCATGGGTATAGATCTTACTGCAATTGCAGAAGAAAATAAGGAAATTGTGGAAGAAATCAATATTTTGTCTGCTTCTGCAGAAGAAGCGGCAACCGGCGCAGCCCTTGCAAAAGAATCTATGGACGAAGTTTTAAATGATTTGGAAGACTTTGGCATGATTGTAGTTGGTACCTTCGATATGTTTACAGATATTGAGAATGCTGTAAAGGTTACGGAAGAGGAAGAGGTTCCGGCGGAGCCTGTAGCAGAGTAATCTGCGTAAGAAAAAACTCTCTTGGGTTTAATCATAAAACATAACAACAAAAATCCCCTTCAAGCGAAGGGGATTTTATTATACCTAAAAAATAACTTAAATTTTTACACCAATGCCGGAATCATCTCAGCCAGCACCTGAGCAAATTTTGCATGTGCATCCAGACTTAAGTGCATAAAATCGTAAGGATACATCTCGATACCTTCTACCTTGCCAAGATCTAAGAAATGGCAGCCAAGGCGTTTGGCCACATCTTCATAAAGTGGAGCAAGTGCTTCACTTTTTTCTTTACAGCCTTTTCCCATTTCTCCTGCCACATAAGTGGTATCGTATCCTTCTTCAATAGGAGGAGGACAAATCAATAAAATATTAGGCTTCTGATCACGGAAAGCAATCTTGGAATCCATTGCTTTTGTGGTTAAAAATTCTAATCCTTTTGCAATATTTTCCGGTGTAGAAGCAAATCTTTCTTTGGTATCGTTGGTGCCCAACATAATGATTAAAAGATCTACCGGTTTATGAGTCATGATACAAGGGTACAAATATGCTCTGCCGTTTAATCCTTCAAATAAAGGATCCTCAAAAACACAGGTCCGGCCTTCCAGACCTTCCTCCATGACACGGTAATTGTCACCTAAATTTTTCTGTAATAAACAAGTCCATCTCTCTTCTGTAGAAAAACGAACCATGGTTTTAGAATTATAACCATAAGTATTGGAATCTCCAAAGCATACTATTGTCTTTTTCATAAATGTCTCCTTTGTAAAATCCTGACATATTTTAATGTTGAATTTTAAGTAAAATCGTACTCTTACTGTTTATTTTCTGCATAAACCTTTGCCAGGTGATAAGCACCCAAAAGTCCTGCACTGTTTCCCAAGGCTGCTGCCTTAAATTCTACATGAGCAAAACTTGGCATAATAAATTTATCGCGCCGTTTTTGCAATTTTTCTAAAATCAAAGGCTGTACCATAACACCACCGCCTAAAATCACACAGGTGGGATTGAAAATGTGAATGATACTGGAAAGTCCTAATAAAATTTCATCCACCCAAGCATCCAAAATTTCCATCACTTTTGGATCTTCTAAAGCACCGAAAATTTTACGCCCGTTATCTAATTCCGGACGATAGGCTTTTGCCATCTGCACTAGAGCGGTGGTAGACGCATATCGTTCGTAACAGCCATCAAAATAATCAGTACCGGCGATTTTGGCTTCCCCATGAGTTACTACCGCACCAAATTCTCCGGCAGAGAAAGAACTGCCGTGATAGATTTCTTTGTTTTCGATGATAGCACCACCTACACCGGTACCATAGGTTAAGCAAAGAAATGCGTCCTGCTCTTTACCGGCACCAAAAATGGCTTCTCCCATAGCGGCAGAGTTTACATCATTTTCTACATACACCGGTACATGGAATGCTTCTTCTAATTCCTTACGGATTTGTGTACCTGTATAACCGGGAATATTACTGTTTGCATATTTAATGGAACCATCTGACGCATTCACCTGCCCTGCGGTACTAATACCGATAGCATCAAAGCCTTCTTCCTTTCCAACTAGTTCAAACAGAACATCCATAATATGTCTGCCGCCCAGCTTTGCATTGGTTGGAGTTTCGGAAACAGCGGTTAATTCATCATTGATACAAATACCATGTTTAATAGAGGTTCCACCCACATCAAATACAAGAATTTTCATAATAAAATCCCTTCTTATCTTAATGATTTTAATGAGAAATATTTACAAAACTAAATATGTACTTTTACAACTGCTTTTTTCAAAGCCACATTTTCTGAAGTAGCAATACCCGGCTTATGGGGTTCGTTTGGCATACAGATAATGAAGTTACCTGCACCGATTGTGCAAATAGCCAAGGTGGGAGCATCTGCCACACAAAAATCGCTTTCATCGCTATAAGCACCACATTTGGCAGCTGCCATATCACCGGTATCGATTCGCTCGCATCCTGCCAAGTCAATCTGAATGTCCATATAGTTATGATGTACTTCAAAGTTTCTTTCGTCCAAAGGACCTGCAGAGGCTTCCATCACATTCACAAACACATTGTCTCCGTCAACCACATTTTTCCCTAGTGGCAAAGCATTCAAATCATTTTGTAAAATAAAATCAATAGCAGTATCTAAGTTTTTGTTCATTCCTTTATATAAGCCAATATTAGCAAGCTTGTCGTAAATCATAATTTTCTCCTTTTTCTGTAATTCTGTAAAAAAGGAGCCTTTCCTAAAAGACTCCTTTATAATTTATAATTTAATGTTATGCCGAGGTCTCTTCCTATTATAGAAGAAATCGGATTTTACTGAATTTCTTTGTAGAAACGCTGTGCGATTTCCAAAGGTCTTGTGATAGCGCCACCAACTACTACAGCGTGTACTCCTAAAGATAACATTTTCTTTGCTTCATCAGGATAATGCACTTTACCTTCTGCAATAACCGGAATGTCTACAGCCTTTACTAATTTTTCAACCAGTTCAAAATCAGGACCATCTACCTTTGGAGAGTATGGGGTATATCCGGAAAGAGTAGTACCTACCATATCTACGCCTGCCTTCCAAGCGGCAACACCTTCTTCTACAGTAGAAATATCTGCCATCAACACAATGGCCGGATATTTTTCTTTGATCTGTTTGATAAATTCTGTAGGAGTTAAACCATCTCCACGTTTTCTGTTGGTACAATCCAAAGCAACAATATCAGAATCTACAGCTACCAAATCATCAATTTCTTTCATGGTAGGAGTGATATATCCATCATAATCTTCATATACTTTCTTTACTAATCCAATAACCGGAAGTCCGGTCTGTTTTTTGATTTCTACCACATCACGAATACTGCTGGTACGGATTAATTTACTGCCTGCTTCTTTTGCAGCTTTTGCCATAAAAGGCATTAAGGACATTTCTTCGCAATATAAAGGCTCTCCCGGCAATGCCTGACAGGATACGATAATAGAACCTTTGGTTGCACTTAAAATTTCTGATAAACTGGTTTTCATTTCTACCCCTTCTTCCCATTATTGGTAGTGTCAAAAGTAACACTACTTTTTTATTATCTAAAGGCTTAAAAAGCCT
>JAKSSF010000028.1 GCA_024403235.1 Lachnospiraceae bacterium
GGAGTCATGTTCATTTTCCAGTTACCAGCAATAATTCTTCTTCTTGCCATTTTTATTTTCTCCTTTTATAACGATTACGACATGCTATAGAACCACCACTGCATTTGCTTCTCAAATGCAGCGGCGCCGTGTCATAAGTTTATTCCATAAACTTATGACATATTATTCGGGAACCTCGCTGCATGCTAAATTCGCTTCGCGAATGCAGCGACGCTACATTTAAAGTTTTCTACGAAAACTTTAAACATTATTTATCATCTGCTGCAACTACACCTGGAAGTGCTTTGCCCTCTAAGAATTCAAGAGAAGCGCCACCACCTGTAGAGATGTGGCTCATCTTATCAGCGAAACCTAACTGGTTACAAGCTGCTGCAGAGTCACCACCACCGATAATAGTTGTTGCATCTGTTTCTGCTAAAGCTTATGCTACTGCAATAGTACCTTTTGCAAGGGTAGGATTTTCGAATACACCCATAGGTCCATTCCAAACAACAGTCTTAGCTGCTTTTGCTGCATTTGCAAATAATTCCTGAGTCTTAGGTCCGATATCCAAACCTTCTTTGTCAGCAGGAATCTTGTCAGAATCAACATATTCTACATCAATAGGAGCATCGATAGGATTTGGGAATCCAGCTGCTACTGCTGTATCAACAGGAAGCAATAACTGTTTGCCAAGAGAATCAGCCTTAGCCATCATTTCTTTACAGTATTCAATCTTCTCGTCATCTACTAAAGAGTTACCGATTTCATATCCTTTTGCTTTTAAGAATGTGAACGCCATACCACCACCGATGATAAGAGTATCACATTTCTCTAATAAGTTATTGATAACGTTTAACTTATCAGCAACTTTAGCACCACCAAGGATAGCTACGAAAGGACGAACAGGAGTTTCTACTGCATTTCCTAAGAAATCGATTTCTTTCTGCATTAAGTAACCAACTGCGTTCTCGCCGCCTTTTTCTGTGATGTATTTTGTTACAACAGCTACAGAAGCATGTGCTCTATGAGCAGAACCGAAAGCGTCACATACATATACATCAGCAAGATCAGCTAATTCTTTTGCGAATGCTTCACCGGCATCAGTAGGTTTGGTTTCCTCTTTACCACGGAAACGTGTATTCTGAAGAAGAACTACATCGCCTTCTTTCATAGCTGCTACTGCTGCAGTTGCAGCTTCGCCGGTTACATTGTAATCTGCTACGAAATTAACTTCTTTGCCTAATTTCTCAGATAATCTTTTTGCAACAGGTGCTAAAGATTCTCCTTCGTTAGGACCATTTTTAACTTTGCCAAGGTGAGAGCAAAGGATTAATTTTCCGCCATCAGCAATCAATTTGTTGATAGTAGGAAGTGCTGCATTGATACGAGTTTCGTCTGTAATCACACCTTCTTTTAAAGGTACATTAAAGTCACAACGTACAAGTACGCGTTTTCCAGCAACATTAATGTCGTCTACGGATTTTTTGTTTAATCCCATTTTAGTATCCTCCTAAAATTTAGTTTTTTACTCATAAAAGATTCATCAAATAAATGGATTTCATTCGATGAAAAAAGGCCCGGTCCACATGGACCGGACCTCTTAATTCCTTAAAAGAATATCAAGTTATTCTCTAAGCTTGTACACATCAAGAAGTGTATCCGATTCGTTTTACGAATTAAGCTAATTCAGAGAAGTATTTGATTGTTCTTACCATCTGAGATGTGTAAGAGTTTTCATTGTCATACCAAGAAACTACCTGAACTAAGTTGTCTTCGCCAACCATAGTCTGTGTAGCATCAAAGATAGAACCATATGTGCTTCCAACGATATCAGAAGAAACGATTTCATCTTCATTGTATCCGAAGCTTTCTGTAGCTGCTGCTTTCATAGCTGCATTGATTTCTTCTTTAGTTACAGATTTTTCAACTGTAGCTACTAAGATTGTTGTAGATCCTGTAGGGGTAGGAACACGCTGAGCAGAACCGATTAATTTACCATTTAATTCAGGGATAACTAAACCGATAGCTTTTGCAGCACCTGTAGAGTTAGGAACGATGTTAACAGCGCCAGCACGGCTTCTTCTTAAATCGCCTTTTCTCTGAGGTCCGTCAAGGATCATCTGATCACCTGTGTAAGCATGAATTGTGCTCATGATACCAGATTTGATACCTGCTAAGTCATTTAATGCTTTAGCCATAGGTGCTAAACAGTTTGTTGTACAAGAAGCTGCAGAAATGATTGTATCTTCAGCTTTTAATGTTTCATGGTTTACATTGTAAACGATTGTAGGAAGGTCGTTACCTGCAGGAGCAGAAATAACTACTTTACGAGCACCAGCATTGATGTGTGCCTGTGCTTTTTCTTTAGATGTATAGAAACCAGAACATTCTAATACAACGTCAACTTTTAATTCGCCCCAAGGACAGTTATTTGCATCGGGCTCTTTGTAGATTTTAAGAGTTTTGCCATCAACTGTGATTGTGTCTTCACCAGCAGCTACGGTATCAGCTAATGCATATTTACCCTGTGATGAATCATATTTTAACAAGTGTGCTAACATTTTAGGGCTTGTTAAATCGTTGATTGCTACAACTTCATATCCTTCTGCACCGAACATCTGTCTGAATGCAAGACGACCAATACGGCCAAAACCATTAATTGCTACTCTTACTGCCATTTTTAATTTCCTCCTAGAAATGTTTTATAATTATCTTAGAAACTTGCGTAGCATGCAAGTTCCCAAAATTTTTTCAGTACCCTTATTGTACCTAATTACACAAAAAAATACAAGCAATAAATCAATTTTTTTCCAATTCCGTCGTTGCTTTACATTTTCTTTTTTTCTACCTATACTAAAAGTATTACAAATTTTCGCCAAAATATCCCTTTACGGAAAGGAATTATTATGTCTATTACAACTGACTTTCATGTACATACTGCTTTTTCGGGAGACTCCGATGCTCCCATGGAAGAAATGATACAGCAGGCTATAAAAAAAGGCCTTACCCATTTGTGCTTTACGGAACATTTGGATTATGACTATGTGCCGGATCCCAGTGATCCGGAAGTGGATTTTTCCTTGGATACCCCAAACTATCAAAATACATTTTTACAGCTAAAGGAAAAATACCAGAGTAAAATTCATTTAGGCTTTGGCGTAGAATTGGGTCTCCAGCCGCACTTAAAAAATGCTTATACAGACTATCTAAAGGCCTTTGATTTCGATTTTGTCATAGGTTCTACCCATGTGGTAAAGGGCATTGACCCCTACTATCCTTCTTATTATGTAGATAAAACGGAAATAGAAGTGTATGAATCCTATTTTCAGGAAGTCTATGAAAATGTAAAAGCCTTTTCTGATTTTGATGTTTGTGGTCATTTGGATTATATCGTTCGCTACGGACAAAACAAGGACAAATTTTATAAAGCCAAAGAATACCGGGAATTATGGGATGCCATTTTAAAAATCATCCTGGATAATGGTAAAGGCATTGAAATCAATACCGGGGGAATTCGTAAAGGATTACAGGATACCCACCCTTGTACCTGGATTGTAAACCGCTACAAGGAGCTTGGCGGAGAAATCATTACCATTGGCTCCGATGCCCATAAAAAAGAAGACCTGGCGGCTGATTTCACGAAAGCCACCCAGGTCTTACAAAGCTGTGGTTTTTCCTATTACACGGTATTTTCCAAACGGAAACCGGAATTTATAAAACTATAAAAATAAAACTATAACACTCTAGCATATAAGGCATTTACTTTTGAATAATGCCGCCCCCTAAAATCATATCATTTTCATAAAATACAACAGCCTGTCCCGGTGTAACAGCCCGGACAGGTTTTTCAAATTCACAATGGATGCTGTCAGGTCCTGTTTTTTCTATCCAGGCGTACTCACCCTTATGGCTGTAGCGAATCTTTGTCAGCACTCTTCTTCTCTCCGGCAAATCCGGAATCCCCATAAAATTCAAATTGGTGCAATCCAACTGGGAAGTGAATACATCCTCATTCTCTCCGATTACAACCTCATTGGTTTCCGGTCTGATTTCTGTAACAAATACAGGATGACCTAGTGCCAGATTGAGACCTTTTCTTTGCCCAATGGTGTAATGGGTAATGCCCTTATGTTGCCCCAGGATTTCTCCATCTTTTGTCACAAAATTACCGGCCGGTGGTACCTGATTTCCCGCTTCTCTTTCGATAAAGGAAGCATAATCATTGTCCGGGATAAAACAGATTTCCATGCTGTCCGGCTTATGGGCTACAGGCAAGCCTGCTTCTGCCGCAATTTGCCGAATCCGATCTTTTTCATATTCTCCAACAGGCATTAAGGTATGGGCCAACTGATGCTGGGTTAGGTTAAATAAAGCATAGGTTTGGTCTTTTCCTGCGGTAGCGGATAAGGCCAATGCATACCTGCCATTCTCTAACTGTTTCACTCTGGCATAATGGCCGGTTGCAATATAGTCTGCTCCAAGAGCTAAGCTTCTTTGTAATAAAGACTCCCATTTTACATAACGGTTGCAGGCAATACAGGGATTAGGGGTTCTACCTTTTAGGTATTCCGTTACAAAGTAGTCCATTACATTTTTTTTGAATTCCTGCTTAAAGTTCATCACATAATAAGGAATATCCAGGGCAGCAGCCACTCTCCTGGCATCATCTACTGCAGAAAGACCGCAGCATCCACCGTTTTCTTCCACAACAGAAGGGTCCTCATCCTGCCAGATTTGCATGGTCACACCGATCACATCATAGCCCTGTTTTTTCAATAAATATGCTGCCACGGAAGAGTCCACTCCTCCGGACATACCAACTACTACTTTTTTACCCATATAGCTACTTCCTTATTTGTTTCTATCAGTAGGATTCTGCCACATCCTCCTCATGCTCTCCGATATCTGCTTTGGGTTGTTGCAATCCTGCAATCTGAATTCCTTCTTTTTGTGCATAATCCCAAAGAGCCGCATGAATGGCTTCCTCTGCTAATAAAGAGCAATGCACTTTTACCGGTGGCAAGCCATCTAAAGCTTCCATAACCGCCTTATTGGTCACAAGCATTGCTTCCTGTACTGTTTTTCCTTTTACCAATTCTGTTGCCATACTGCTGGTAGCAACGGCTGCTCCACAGCCAAAGGTTTTAAATTTACAATCACGAATTACCTGATTCTCATCAATATCCAGGTAAATTCTCATAATATCGCCGCACTTGGCATTGCCAACAGTACCAACTCCATTAGCATTCTCTAATTCTCCCACATTTTTGGGATTTTGGAAATGATCCATTACTTTTTCACTATACATAGGAAACTCCTTTCTATCAAGGGTATTTTCAATTCTTGGCTTTCTTCGTTTCTTTTTTCAAAAAATCTTCATATAAGGGGGACATACTACGCAGCCTGTCTACAATCTGTTTCAGATTATCCACTACATAGTCCATTTCTTCTTTGGTATTTTCTTCTGATAAGGTCAGTCGCAAGGATCCATGGGCTTTTTCATGGGGAAGGCCGATGGCTAAAAGCACATGGGAAGGATCCAGGGAACCGGAGGTACAAGCGGAACCACTGGAAGCACAAATACCTTTTCCATCCAAAAGAATTAACAGAGATTCTCCTTCAATAAATTCAAAACTAATATTCACATTGTTGGGCAAACGATTTTCCCTTGCTCCATTCAAACGGCTGTAGGGTATTTCTGTCAAAATTCTGTCTATCAGATACTCTCTCAGCGTAATTTCCTGTTTGGTCTTTGCTTCCATGATAGAAAAGGCTCTGGCAGTAGCACAGCCAATCCCTACAATACCGGGCACATTTTCCGTTCCTGCTCTGCGACCTCTTTCCTGCTGTCCACCTTGGATAAAGGAGCGGATTTTTACGCCTTGTCGAATATATAAAAACCCAATTCCTTTGGGACCATTCAGCTTATGTCCACTGGCAGAAAGCATATCAATATGCATTTCTTCTACATTAATGGGAATTTGCCCAAAGACCTGTACCGCATCTGTATGGAACAGGACCTGATGTTTTTTTGCAATGGCTCCAATTTCTGCAATGGGTTGAATGGTGCCAATTTCGTTATTGGCAAACATTATACTGATTAAAATGGTATCCTCCCGAATAGCCTCTTCTACCGCAGCAGGACTTACCAAACCATTTTCATCAACCGGCAAATAGGTAATCTCAAAACCTTGTCGTTCCAGTTCCCGACAGGTATGTAAAATAGCATGATGCTCGATGGCACTGGTAATAATATGCTTGCCTTTCTCTCCATAGGCTCTAGCGGTTGCCTGCAGGGCCCAGTTATCACTTTCGGAACCTCCTGCCGTAAAATAAATTTCCTGTGTTTTCGCACCTAAGTTCTTGGCAATGGTCTCTCTTGCTTCATCTACGGCTTTCTTGGCTTTTCCGCCCAAGCCATAGATACTACTGGGATTTCCATAATTTTCTGTAAAATAAGGCAACATTTTTTCCACCACTTCCGGTGCTGTCTTTGTCGTTGCGGCATTATCTAAATAGATAGGTGTATGCATCTTTTTTGTTCGTGAATGTCACTACAAATAAATTCATTCGGCAATTGCAGCGACATTTCACCTCTCCTTTCTGTGTTTCTAATCCATTTGAAATATACATTAGTTACAGAAAAGCTTAATTAACACTTTGCAGAAAAGTTAGAAAATCTATAACAATGTTATTTCCTAGTATTTTGGTAGGTTTTCTATAATTATTTATATCATTCTCACATCACACTGTCAATCCATTCACGCTATACTTCTTGTATTATTTTTCGTACAGTTTTCATATATATAATGGAAATCTCTTATAGGGAGTTTTGCCATTTGCTTCCAAAACTATTGAAACGCTTTTCTGCTTCTGCCTTTTTGAAAGGCACTTTATTCTTAAGTCTGGCCGGTATTTTAACCAGAATCATGGGATTCTTTTTTCGGATTTTAATCTCCCGTGTTTTCCAGGAAAAAGGGATGGGTATCTTTCAGTTAAGTATGCCACTGATTACCCTGTTTTTAGGCTTTTCTTCCACCGGTATTCAAATTGCCATATCCAAATATGTGGCACAATTTTCGGTCACAGGCGATACCTGCAAAATGAAACGCTATATATGGGTAGGACTTAGTATGGGACTTATGATTTCCTGCTCCATTGGCAGCATTCTCTATGTATTTTCCGGAGAAATTGCAAACTATTGGCTCCATGAACCTCTTTGTGCACCTTTATTAAAAATCGCTGCCATATCCTTTCCGCCTTCCACCATACACGCCTGCTTGAATGGGTATTTTATTGGAAAAAAGGAGGCAAAGGTGCCTGCCTATTCTCAGTTGTTGGAACAGGCTGTACGGATTTCTACTGTGCTTCTTGTTTTATGGTTTTGTAAGTGGCAGCAAAAAGGCTACTCCTATGCTCTTTTGATGTGGGGAAATGTATGGGGAGAAATTGCTACCTGCCTGTATTCCTATGGTGCATTCCGAAAACACATAGCACTCCAACATTGTTCCCTCACCAAATCCAACCAACAAGCGCCTTTCTTCCAAACCGTAGAAGATATTTCCCGATTGGCAGTACCCTTATCCTGTAACCGGCTGATTTTAGGACTATTGCAATCTCTGGAAGCGGCCCAAATTCCTCGTATGTTGCAGGTCTTTGGCTATGCAGGTAGCACTGCTCTCAGTATTTACGGTGTATTAACCGGTATGTCTCTTTCCGTGATCTTATTCCCTGCTTCTATTGTAGGCTCTGCTGCCACAATGCTACTGCCTACTGTATCCCAAGCCAAAACCAGAAGAGATCAGGCAACCATTTCTGCATTGGTAAATCGCTCCTTTTTTTGGGGCTTTTCTTTGGGATTTTTGGCTCTTGTAGGCTTTTTCCTATTTGGAAAGCCCATAGGGAAAATACTTTTTGACAGTCCTTTGGCAGGCAAATTTATTACCGTTTTAGGATTTATCTGTCCCTTTTTATATATGTCTACACTTTTTACCTCTATGATTAATGGTTTAGGGAAGCCCCTCTATGCATTTTTTATCCAATGCTTTTCTATTTCCATACGGATTATGTTTATTCTTTTTGCCATTCCCTTATGGGGAATCAACGGATATTTGTGGGGATTACTAATCAGCAGCATTTTTTCAGCAGGATGTAATTATATGGTTATAAAAAATCTGACAAAATAAAAAAAGTGTGCTACACTAGGAATGTTGCAACGATGCAAAAGAAAGAGGTACCAGAGATGAGTTTTCATTTTTTACACAAGTTACCTACTCCGGATGAAATCAGAGCAGCCTACCCTGTTCCGGAAAAAATGGTAGCATTAAAAGAAAAAAGAGATCAAGAAATAAAAGATGTTATTACAGGAAAAAGCGATAAGCTGTTGGTAATTATCGGTCCCTGTTCCGCAGACAATGAAGATGCAGTTTGCGATTATATCAATCGTTTATCCCGTGTCAATGAACAGGTAAAGGATAAATTGGTGTTAATTCCTCGTATTTATACCAACAAGCCTCGTACCACCGGTGATGGCTATAAAGGCATTATTCATCAGCCTGATCCGGAGAAAAAGCCTGACTTTTTACAGGGTCTCATTGCCATGAGAAAAATGCATATTCGTGCTATGGAAGAATCCGGGCTTACTGCTGCTGACGAAATGTTATATCCGGAAAACTGGCACTATGTTTCCGATATTCTTTCTTATGTAGCCATTGGTGCTCGTTCCGTAGAGGATCAGCAGCATCGTTTGACGGTCAGCGGATTTGATATTCCTGCAGGTATGAAGAACCCTACCAGTGGAGACTTCTCTGTTATGTTAAACTCTGTATATGCCGCACAGCACCCTCACTCTTTCATTTACAGAGGCTATGCTGTAGAGACCGATGGAAATAAAATGGCACATACCGTTTTACGTGGGGCTGTTAACAAATATGGTCGCAGCCTTCCCAACTACCATTACGAAGACTTAAATACCTTAATCAATTTGTACAATGAACGAGAATTGGTAAATCCGGCTTGTATCATTGATGCAAATCATAACAACTCCAATAAGCAGTTTAAACAGCAGATTCGTATTACCAAGGAAGTGCTTCATAGCCGTAAATTAAATCCGGATATTCATGACCTGGTTAAAGGATTTATGATTGAAAGTTATATTGAAGAAGGTTGTCAAAAGGTTGGCGGCGGTATTTATGGAAAATCCATTACCGATCCTTGCTTAGGTTGGGAAGATACAGAAAGATTGATTTACGATATTGCGGACTATCAATAAACGAAATATATAATTTGTCATTAAAAAAGAGATTTGAAACTGTTTATACCAGTTCAAATCTCTTTTCTTATATTATTTATTATTATCGATTTTCTCAACTATGCGTCTTTTTAAGATTGACTTAATTCCATATATAGCTGTGTGGTTGCAATATCTGCATGTCCCATCATAGCCTGTACAGACTTAATATCTGCGCCCTTCTCCAACAAGTGTGCTGCAAAAGAATGGCGTATGGTATGGGGTGTAATCTCGGATTCAATGCCCGCCTTTTGTGCATAATGCTTTAACAGTTTCCAAAAGCCCTGCCTGCTCATCTGCTTCCCAAAGGTATTTAGGAATAACGCATCTTCCTGTCCTCCATTTAAGAGTTCTGCTCTGGAGCGTTCCAGATAATGTAACAGCAATGCTTTTGTATCGCGGCCAAATGGAATCACGCGTTCACTGTGTCTTTCCTTTACTGTAATATAATTCATCTGTAAATTGATTTGATCCATAGTCAAAGATAACAGTTCACTGACACGAATACCGGTAGCGTAGAGCAAGGACAGCATGGCCCGATCTCGAACCTCCTTTGCCCCATTTCCGGAGGGTTGTCCCAACAACTTCGTAACTTCTTTTGCCGTAATAATACCGGGAAGTCTCTTTTCTACCTTGGGAGCCTTAATATCCTTCGTAATATTCTCTGTAATCCTATGGGTTTCCTCTAGGTAAGAAAACCACGCCTTAATAGCGGCGATATTCCTGGATATGGTAGCTGCAGAAAGTTTCTCATCACTCATATATTCCAAATATTCCAAAATCTGCTCTCTCTTCAAACCTGTCACATGTCCAATCCCTTTTGACTCAAAATAAGAACAGAACTTCACAAGATCTCTCTGATAAGATATTTCTGTATTATGAGATAATTGTTTCACATTATGTAAATAATCCATAAATGAATTCAATTCATTTCTCATTTTCTACCGTCCCTCTTTCTCGTTTTTTAACATTGTCAAAAAACAAATACATTTTTCATTTTAGCAGATTTCTACAGAAAAAGAAACCAAAAAACCCTATATTTACTGGTTTTTTGTGTGTTTTTTCAGGCACTACTAGATATCGTAAAAAATACATTTTCTGACACAAGATATGGATATCCTATTATATTTTAAAAGCATTATACAGTAATATGGGGTTGACATAACATTCTAAAATGCACCCTGCCATTAAAATACAATACGATACAAAAAGCATAAGGCCACTGTTTTGCTTATCTCCAAGCACCAAATAAGAAAATCCATAGAAATAAAAATGAGGAAACTCTAATAAAAAGAATAGCAAAATACCTCTTAAACCATACATAATAGTCAGTTGTTCTACCAATAGGCCACTACACATTCCCAAATAAAAAAACAGGAAATAAAGAATTACATTTTTCTTTTTACTGCCATAAAACAAAGCAATCAGTCCCCAAAGTCCGATTCTCCATTTTAAGATTTCCGTGAAAAATGGCTTCATCTCTAAAGCAAAATCCTGTGCAAATAGAAACTCTCTCAGTGTCAAACCAAAGCCTTCTAAGAAACTGCCCGTTTCCCCTCTTAGGAGAAGTACTATCCCGGCTATGACGCCAATCAAATAAAAGAAAATACATAAAAAGTAGATTGAGAACCTATTTTTTGACATAAAAAAACCCTTCCTATACTGCAATATATGAAGGGTCTGTCTTACTTATTCGGTTTTAACCGGAGTCTATTTATTTTGATTTAACTGGCACTGATAGGCCGCCAGTGCGGAAATGGTCTTGCTATCCTCTATTTTCCCTGTAAATACCATATCCATTAATTCCTCTATGGTATAGGCTTCCACATCAATATCCTCATCCTCATCCAGGTGTTGCTGTCCTTTTTTCAGGTTTTTGGCAACATAGATATCGATTTTTTCATTACAAAAGGCTACTGTGGTACGAACTGTAATTAACCAGGAAAGGTCATCACTGGTATATCCGGTTTCTTCTGAAAGCTCTCTGGCAGCGGCGTCCTTAGTAGGCTCATCAGCCGTATTCAAACCACCAGCCGGAATTTCCAAAGTCTCTCTGTCTAATGCATTCCGGTACTGACGAACCATTAAGATTCTACCATCTTCCAGAACAGGCACCACAGCTGCTGCTCCCTTATGTCCTATAAAATCCCATTTGGCCACTTTTCCATCTGCAGCAATGACGGTGTCCTGATAATAATCAAACAACACACCTTTCACCACCAGATTTCGTTCTAATCTTTCCACTTTTTTCATTCACAAGTTTCCTGTTAAAATAGACTAATTATTTGGCTGTTTTTAATTCTATTTGTTTTTTAACAACTACAATTATCTAGCAAATACATTTTGGCAACATCATATTATGCTGTCTCAAGCAATTTTTCTACGCTGACTAATTTTACACAAAGGGCAAATAACTTTGCAGCTTCTGCCATCTCTTCCGGGGAAGGGAAGGAAGGTGCGATACGAATATTGCTGTCTTTTGGATCCTTTCCATATGGATAAGTAGCTCCTGCACCTGTCAGTGTTACCCCTGCTTCCTTACATTTTCCAACGATTGCTTTTGCACAGCCTTCCATGGCATCAAAGGAAATAAAGTAACCTCCGCGAGGTTTGATCCAATTACCGATTTCCAATCCTCCTAAGTTTTCGTCTAAAATCTGAAGAACTGCTTCGAACTTAGGACGCATAATATCCGCATGCTTTTTCATCTGCTCTTTTAGGCCGTCAATATTTTTGTAGTAACGAACATGTCTTAACTGATTTACTTTATCATAACCAATGATCTGGAAATTCATAGAAGATTTCATCCAAGCAAGATTATTTTCAGAGGTTGCCACAGCAGAAATACCGGCACCTGAAAAGCTTACCTTACTGGTAGAACAGAATTGGAATACCATATCCGGGTTTCCTGCTTTTTCACATTCAGAAAGAATCTCTAAAATCTCATCCTGTTCCTCTTCATATAAATGATGGATAGCATATGCATTATCCCAGTAAATTCTAAAATCCTCTGCTGCAGGTTTTAAGGCAGCAAATCTTCTTACAGTATCATCACTGTAAGAAATACCCATAGGATTAGCATATTTCGGAACACACCAAATACCTTTCACAGCAGGATCGTTATTCACATACTCTTCTACAAGATCCATATCCGGTCCGGATGCAGACATAGGAATGTTAATCATTTCAATCCCAAACATCTGGGTAATGCCGAAATGTCTATCATATCCAGGAACAGGACACAAGAATTTTACTTTATCTAATTTATGCCAAGGTGTGCTACCGCAAACACCCTGCATCATAGAACGAGCTACCGTATCAAACATAATAGGAAGACTGGCATTTCCCAAAACCATAACTCTATCGGGATTTACACCAATCATATCCGCCATTAATTTTTTAGCTTCCGGAATACCTTCCAAAATACCATAGTTACGAACATCCACGCCCGCTTCTGTTTTCATATCGGAAGAAGAATTCAAAGCATCCAAAAGTGGCATAACCGTATCTAACTGAGCCGGTGATGGTTTACCTCTTGACATATCCAGTTTCAGATTTCTGCTTTTTGCATCTTCATATTCTTTTTCTAACTGGGTTCTAAGGTCTAATAATTCTTCTTTCGTATAATCTTTTAATGCTTTCATACTCTCCTCCATATTTTATGAAACAAATTTCGTATCACTGCATAATGGTATACAATCTCACACCGCAATATTTTACTATATTTTCGTAAAAAACACAAGGGAGCGGGTATAAAAAAAGTCCCCTACTTTCGTAGGGAACTTTCTCAATTTGACTTACTTCGCGTAATCGATTACACGACTTTCTCTGATAACATTGACCTTAATCTGTCCGGGATATTCTAATTCAGCTTCGATCTGTTTAGAAATATCTCTAGCCAACAGTACCATATCATCGTCGTTAATCTGATCTGGAACTACCATAACACGAATCTCTCTACCTGCTTGAATAGCAAAAGATTTATCAACACCTTTAAAGTTATTACTAATATCTTCTAATTGTTTTAAACGAGTAGTATAGGTTTCCAGAGTTTCTCTTCTGGCACCTGGTCTAGCTGCAGATATTGTATCAGAAGCTTGTACAATACATGCAATTAGAGAAGTAGGTTCCACATCACCATGATGAGACTCTACTGCATTTATAACCACCTGATTTTCCTTATATTTACGGCACAATTCAGAACCAAGCTGAATATGAGAGCCTTCCATCTCGTGGTCAACGGCTTTACCAATGTCATGAAGCAAACCAGCTCTCTTTGCCAATCTTACATCCAAGCCCATTTCAGAAGCCAAAAGACCGGATAAAAGCGCTACCTCGATAGAATGCTTCAATGCATTCTGTCCATAACTGGTTCTAAATCTCATCTTACCTAATAAGCGAACCAATTCCGGATGAATACCATGTACGCCTACTTCTAAGACAGCAGCTTCGCCTTCTTCTTTAATCATAGTCTCAACTTCACGCTGCGCTTTTTCTACCATTTCTTCGATTCTGGCAGGATGGATACGACCATCTACGATTAATTTTTCAAGGGCAATTCTTGCTACTTCTCTTCGAATAGGATCGAAGCCGGAAAGAATAACTGCTTCTGGAGTATCATCGATAATCAAATCAATTCCAGTCAGTGTCTCGAGAGTACGAATATTTCGTCCCTCACGACCGATAATTCTTCCTTTCATTTCATCATTCGGAAGCTGTACTACCGAAATTGTGGTTTCAGAAACATGATCTGCAGCGCATCTTTGAATGGCGCCAATCACATATTCCTTTGCTTTTTTGTCTGCTTCTTCTTTTGCTTTGCTTTCTAATTCTTTTACCAGCAAAGCGGTTTCATGTTTTACTTCGTCTTCAACAATTTTTAACAAGTGTTCTTTTGCTTGTTCGGAGGTTAAACCTGAGATTCGTTCTAGTTCCTGTACTCTTTCTTCATTCAGCTTAGCAATCTGTTCTTTCTGTTTTGCAAGTTCTTCTTCCTTAGCGGCTAAACTTGCTTCTTTTCTTTCAATGGCATTTGCTTTCTTATCGATGTTCTCTTCTTTTTGCTGAATTCTTCTTTCAGAGCGTTGTACTTCAGCTCTGCGTTCTTTGATTTCTTTGTCCAATTCATTTTTGGCACGAATGGACTCTTCCTTCACTTCCAGCAGGCCTTCACGCTTCTTTGTTTCAGCTGTTTTAAGAGCTTCGTCGATAATCTCTCTTGCTTTGTCCTGTGCACTTCCAATTGTAGTAGAATCTGCTTTTTTCTGGCTATTCTTTGCTACAATCGCAGTTACAGGGATGGCAACTATGAGCAACACCACGAGAGCGATTACAACATAAAGCATGTACAGGAGCACCTCCTTATTAAATTTTCATTGTACTATATTACTATAGGACCCACATAAAAGTCCTACTTTAGCAAATTACAACAAATCAATTTTATAGGAAATCCCGTATTATGTCAAGTAAATATGCGCACATTGTACAAAAAAACTCTCTCTATTCCATCTCTAGTGTACAATCTAGTGCACGACGAATCATTTCGCTACTAATGCCCTTTCGCATTAAATATCCAAACAATTTTTGCTTTTGTGCATAGTCACAGTCTGTTTCAAAATACTGTTTTTTTCGAAGCAATTCTATTGCTAATTGATACTCTAATTCCTGCGTACCCTCCGGAAACAATTCTACTTCTACTTGCTGCAACACTTTTGCATCAATTCCCTTCCGGCGAAGAGCCTCCTGAATGTTTTTCCAGGATTTACCTTCCTTATGATATTCTGCATACTCCATAGCATAAGCAAAATCATCTATATAATGATAGGACTCTACATAAGTAATTGCAGTTTCTATGACATCTTTCGGATAGAACCCTTCTTTTAATTTCTGTTCCAATTGCCACCTGGTATAAGCTCTTTTTTGCAGCAAATTCATGGCTCTCTTTTTCGCTCTTTTTTTCAGAATCGTCTCCACGATTTCCTCATAAACAGCAGTTTTTAGTTCCATTCCTTCTTTCAGCGAATAAAGATTGAGTTCGCTTCTGTATAATACAAAAGCGAACTCATCAATACAAATCTTTACTCTGCCTTTGGAAAGGGAATCCATCCTTGTAATGATCCCTATTGAATCCATTTTCAAAAGACCTTTCTATTATTTGGCAGGTACAGTTTCTTCTGCGCTATCCTCTTTTAACAGACCTACTTTCAGGCGAACTTTCTTTTCGATTTCTTCACAGATAGCAGGATTTTCTTTCAGATAATTTTTGGCATTTTCTCTACCCTGGCCAATCTTATTGCCTTCATAGGCATACCAAGCTCCACTCTTATTGACAATATCATGTTCCGCAGCCAGATCTAAAATATCTCCCACTTTGGAAATACCTTCTCCAAACATAATATCAAATTCTGCCTCTTTGAAAGGAGGTGCAATTTTATTCTTTACAATCTTTACTCTGGTACGGTTACCTACAACTTCACCACTCTGTTTTAAGGACTCAATACGACGCACATCCAAACGCACGGAAGAATAGAATTTCAATGCACGACCACCGGTAGTAGTTTCCGGATTACCAAACATAACTCCAACTTTTTCACGCAACTGGTTAATAAATACTACGGTACAGTTTGACTTGCTGATTACCGCTGTTAATTTACGAAGTGCCTGAGACATCAATCTAGCCTGTAAGCCTACATGGGAATCTCCCATATCCCCATCAATTTCTGCCTTGGGAACCAATGCTGCTACAGAGTCCACTACAATAATATCGATGGCCCCGGAACGAACCATGGTTTCTGTAATCTCTAAAGCCTGTTCTCCGTTGTCCGGCTGTGAAATATATAAATTATCTACATCTACACCAATATTCTTTGCATAAGCAGGATCTAAGGCATGCTCTGCATCAATAAAGCCTGCGATACCGCCTCTTTTTTGAACTTCTGCAATCATATGCAAGGTTACGGTAGTCTTACCACTGGATTCCGGTCCGTAAATCTCTATAATTCTTCCTTTGGGAATACCGCCTAAACCTAACGCAATATCTAAGCTTAAGGATCCTGTAGGAATGGTCTCTACATTCATCTGTGCAGAAGGATCTCCTAACTTCATCACAGCACCTTTTCCGTACTGACGCTCAATCTGTGAAAGGGCTGCATCCAATGCTTTTAATTTGTCATCTCGTTCCATGTTGTTCTCCTTTTTTCTCTGAACAAGTTTATCAGAACAAATGTTCTTATCTTTTCTTAGAATAAAACATACGTTCGATATTGTCAATTGTTTTTTTCTATTTTGACTGCTTTTTACACCGCAGTCCTTACAATTCCCAATTTTAAAGCCTACCTTGTCCCATAAACGCCACACCAACATCATTTTTTTAATAATTTGAAATACTTAGGCGATTTGCCTTTCTGTCTGAACAGGTAGATGTAAGAGTAATTATTCTTCAATAGCATATCATATTTTGCTTTGTATAAAAAGAAAAATCTCGATAAAAATCGAGATTCTTCTGCTGTCTATTTTACATTAAATATTACTTCCTAAAATACATTTTCTGGCAAAAATCAACGCCTGGGCCGTGCTGACCTGACGGATTTTTTCCCGATTCCCATCAAACTGGAATTTTCGTACCATGGTCTGCCCCTTCACATATACCGCAACATATACCAAACCAACGGGTTTCTCTTCGCTGCCCCCATCCGGGCCTGCAATACCGGTTGTGGCAATGGTTACATCTGCACCGGTTAATTTAGCCACACCCTTTGCCATCTGTTTTGCCACCTGCTCTGATACTGCGCCAAATTCCTTCAAGGTATTACTTTTTACACCCAGCAAACGACGTTTTGCTTTGTTGGAATAGGTAATCAATCCGGATTTATAGGTTTCTGATACACCGGGAACCCCAATTAAACGAGACGCTACCATACCACCGGTACAGGATTCTGCAGTAGAAATGGTAAGTCCTTCTTTTTTCAACATATCTACCAAAGCCTGCTCTAAAGTTACATTTTCGTCACAGGTATAGATATGATTGACGAAGCGCTTCTTCAATTCCTTTACCATCGGCTCTACCAATGCTTTAGCTTCCTTTTTGCTATCCGCTTTGGCTGTCACACGAATATGTACTTCACTGGTTTTAGCATAGGTGGCAATAGTAGGATTGGTCTGGGCATCAATCAAATCCCGAATCATGGTTTCTGCAATGGACTCCCCTACGCCACATATTTTTACCATTTCAGAGAAAATCACAGTAGGCTGTTTCTTTCTCAGATAAGGCACCATTTTATTCAAAAACATGGGCTTTAATTCATTGGGTGGACCAGGCAATAATAAAACTGCCTGCTCTCCTTTTTCCAAAATCAAGCCCGGTGCTGTACCATTATCATTGTCAATCACAATAGCACCTTCCGGAACCATGGCCTGTTTCCAGTTGTTCTCCGTTAAGGTTAACCCTCTTTTCTGAAAATACACTTCGATTCGTTCCTTGGAATGTGGATCCATCTGCAATTCTTTGCCTAACACCTTGGCTGCACATTCTTTGGTCAAATCATCCTGGGTGGGCCCTAAGCCACCACCTAAAATCAAAATATCAGAACGACCTAAAGCAGTTTCAATAGCTGCACATAACCGTTCCTCATTATCTCCTACCACCGATTGATAATAGCAGGATAGTCCTAAACCGGCACACTCCTCTGCCAAAAAGGCAGCATTGGTATTTACAATATTTCCTAATAAAATTTCAGTTCCAACAGAAATCAATTCTACAGTCATACTATTTTGTATCCTTCATTACATCTTTATTCTTCATCAAATAATCTACCAAAGAAACCACTGTAAGAACCAAAGCAATCCAGGTAACAATCAGATTGATCAGACTCAGTGCAGAGAGATTTGCAATCAAAAGGCAAATCATAATCATCTGGAAGGTGGTTTTGAATTTTCCCCAATAACTGGCAGCAATGACAACACCGTTATCTGATGCAATTAAACGAAAACCGCTGATCACAAATTCTCGGCTAATAATGACGATAACCATCCAAGCCGGAAGCAGTCCCATTTCTACCAGGCAAATCATCGCAGCACTCACTAACAGTTTATCTGCCAGGGGATCCATAAATTTTCCAAAGTTTGTAACCAGATTATATTTTCTGGCAATTTTTCCATCCAACAAGTCCGTAAGGCTGGCTACAATAAAGATGCCCAATGCCACCCATTTTCCCCAGCTTGTCTGAGAAAAGCCTAATAAAATACATACAAACGGGATAATCAAAATCACACGAAATACAGTTAGTTTATTGGGTAAATTCATTCTACTACCTCTCCTATTAAATCATACTCATATGAGCCAATAATTTTCACTTGTACAAAGTCACCACTCATCAGGTTCCGGTCTGTATTGACAAAAACATAGCCATCCACATTAGGCGTATCCTTATAGCTTCTGCCAATGTAGGTGCCCTCTTCCGGCAGATACCCTTCGATCATAATCATCATGGTTTGACCTACCGTATTTTCCGCTTTTTCAAAGGCAATTTCCTGCTGTAATTCCATCAGTTCTGCCTGTCTGTCAAGCTTGATTTCTTCCGGAATCTGATTGTCCATTTCCGCTGCCACAGTATCCTCTTCCGGGGAATAGGGAAATACACCTAGTCGGTCAAATTCCATTTCATCCACAAAATCCATCAGGATTTCATGATCATATTCTGTTTCTCCCGGGAAGCCGGAAATCAAGGTGGTGCGAAGTGCAATATCCGGAATTTCTTTTCGCAGTTTCCCAATGATTTCTTGCAAATGGGCTCTGTTGGTCCATCGTCCCATGCGTTTCAAAATGTCGTCAGAAGCATGCTGAATAGGAATATCCAAATAATGGCAAACCTTTTCTTCTGTTTTGATTGCAGTAATCAGTTCCTCTGTGATTTCTTCCGGATAGCAATATAAAATACGAATCCAATACAAGCCTGCTATCTGATTTAGTGCATGAAGTAATTCCGGTAAACTCTTTTTCCCATACAGGTCTTTTCCATAAAGGGTGGTTTCCTGAGCTACCAAAATAATTTCCTTTACCCCACCGGCAACCAATGCTTTGGCTTCTTCCACCAAATCCTCCATGGGAACAGATCGGAAACTTCCTCTCACTTTAGGGATAATACAATAACTACAGCATTTGTCACAGCCTTCTGCTATTTTCAAATAGGCAAAGTGTCCACCTGTACTAAGGCTTCGTTTGGCCTGTACCCGGGGCATTCTGTTGCAGTCCATGACAAAATTTTCTTCTTTGCCTTCTAAGGTCTTCTCCACCGCGGTAACAATCTGGTCTATAGCTGTGGTCCCTAAAATGGCATCTACCTCAGGGATTTCTTTTTGAATTTCCTCTTTGTAGCGTTGTGCCAGACAACCTGTCACAATCAGTGCCTTTAAGGAACCACTTTCTTTATACTGAGCCATTTCCAAAATGGTATTAATGCTTTCTTCCTTGGCATCCCCAATAAAACAGCAGGTATTTACAATAATGATTTCTGCCTCTGTCTCATCATCCGTAAACTGATATCCCTTTTCCTGCAAAAGACCAATCATGGATTCAGAATCTACCGTATTTTTATCACAGCCTAAGGATATAAATAAAATCTTCATCTGTTTTCCTATAAGAAAAGCCCGAAAACAATCGGGCTCATGGTTCTTATTCTTCCTCGTCTTCGCCGATTACTTTTAATTCGCCGGCATTTAATTCTTCCACCGCAATAGATAAAGGTTTTTCCTTATCCATTCCTTCTACCAAAGGTTCTTCTCCTGCAATAATCTGTCTTGCTCTTTTAGAAATAGCCATAACAACAGAATAACGGCTATTTACCACTTTAGATTCTCCAGGTTCAACCTCACTGTTTACGACTTTCATTAAATCTGAATAAGATGGATGTAACATTATTTTTCTCCTTTCGAAATGGCTTTTAATTCCTCTTTCATTTGTGCTATAAATGCTTCATTATTAGAAGGTATTCTATGACAATTCTCTATAATGGAATGTATTTCTTCCATACAGGTATTCAAATCATCATTTACCACCATATAATCGTATTTTTCAATATACTCTGCTTCTTCTACGGCACGCTTCATTCTTTTTTCAATTATGTCCATAGTCTCTGTGCCACGGCCCACCAATCTATCTTTCAGAATGGCCGCAGACTTGGTAACAACAAACACCAGAACCGCTTCCGGATATTTTTCCTTCACCTTTAAGGCTCCCTGTAATTCAATCTCCAGAATTACATTTTTGCCCTGGCTTAGTTTTTCTTCCACATAGTCCATTGGCGTTCCATAATAATTCTCACAATACTGGGCATATTCTATGAAGCCGTCTTGTTCTATTTTTTCCTCAAACTGTTTTGGCGTAGCGAAAAAATAATGCACGCCATCCACCTCCCCATCTCTGGGCTGTCTGGTGGTCATAGAAACAGACAAGGAATATTCCGGATAAGTATCCAACAGTTTTTTTACCAAGGTTCCTTTTCCGGCGCCGGAAAACCCGGACAAAATCAACAAAACACCTTTTGATTTCATCTGTTTGCTCCCTTATTCGATATTTTGAATCTGCTCCCTTACCTTTTCAATCTCTGTTTTCAAGGTAATGGCGTGATTGGAAATTTCCAAATCGTTGGCTTTGGAAAGGATAGTATTGGCTTCTCTGTTCATTTCCTGGGCAATAAAGTCCAGTTTTCTTCCCATGCTGCCGCCAGCCAATAGGGTTTCTTTGGTGGTTGTAATGTGACTTCTCAAACGGACAATTTCTTCATCCACACAAACCTTGTCCGCAAAAATAGTAACCTCTGTCAACAGTCTGGTTTCATCTACTTTGGTATCTTCCAAAAGCTCCTGTACCTTTGCAGTTAAGCGTTCTTTGTACTCTTTCAAAATCTGTGGAGAACGCTCCTCAATCAAATCAACCACCTGCAGCATTTCATCCAACTTACCAATCAGATCGTCTCGCAGCTTCTCGCCTTCTTTAATACGAGTTTCTACAAAGCCCTCTGCTGCACCACGAAGTGCCTTTTCCAAAGATTTCCAAATACCCTCTTCATCGATTTCCATTTCTTCCATGGCAAATACTTCCGGATATCTGGAAAGGGAAGAAACGCGAATATCATTATCTAAGGAAAAATCCTCAGCCATCTGGCATAAGTATTTGTAATACTCCCCTGCCAATTCCTTGTTATATTTAATATTCACATTGTTTTCGTTAAAATCTTCGTAGGTGATAAAGATATCTACCTTACCACGCTGGATGTAATCCTTTAACAAAGTACGAATGGTTGCTTCAAAGAAATTCAGTTTCTTTGGCATCTTCAGATTCATGTCTAAGAATCTATGATTCACAGACTTCATCTCTACTGTAAATTTCCGATTCTCTTCGCTGATTTCACATCTGCCGAAGCCGGTCATACTCTTAATCATGTTGTAACCCCTTTTTATAAAATAAAATATATACCCACACTTCATTCTATTATACTTTAAGGATGTAGGAGCGTCAAGCATTTTGGCTTTTTACAGCCTTTGCTCCCAAGGAGGTCTGGTCCTATTTTTACTTCTGTACCGCAGGATAGGAAATATGATAGAATAGTTACAAAAAAAGAAAGTATCAACAGTAGGTTATAAAAATATGGCATTTGACGGCATTACTATCGCTGCATTGAAAGCAGAATTTATAGATACACTCTTAAACGGAAGAATATATAAAATTGCACAGCCGGAACCGGACGAATTGTTGCTCACCATCAAAAACAACAGCAACCAATATCGTCTGTTGCTCTCCGCCAGTGCTTCTCTTCCACTGGCATATTTGACAGAAGAAAACAAGCCCAGTCCATTGCAGGCTCCAGGATTTTGTATGCTTCTTCGTAAGCATATTCAAAACGGTCGTATTGTGGATATTGTACAGCCCTCTTTAGAGCGAATTCTGGAGTTTCATATTGAGCATTTGAATGAAATGGGAGATATTTGCAGAAAACGACTGATTGTGGAACTGATGGGAAAACACAGTAATATTATTTTCTGTGATATGGACGGGAAGATTTTAGACAGCATTAAACACATTTCCGCTGCTGTCAGCTCTGTCAGAGAGGTTCTGCCCGGAAGACAATATTTCATTCCGGAAACCACAGAAAAAGCCAACCCCTTAGAGGCTACCAAGGACTCTTTTCTTGCCCTTATTGGTTCCAAAAATATGGATAGTTTTAAGGCAATCTATACCAGTTACACCGGAATCTCTCCCTTTATGGCCCATGAGCTGTGCTACCGAGCAGGGGGAGACTGTGATGGACCAATCAGCGGCCTTTCTAAGGATGCTTTAGAGCGACTGGCCAATGCCTTTCTGGATATATTTGCTGCTATGCAAAAGAAGGTATTTCAACCTACTATTTTATACGAAAACAATGTGCCTACGGAATATAGCGTTTTTCCTGTTCGCTCCTATTCTGCCAACTGTCAGAAATCTGTAGAAACCGTTTCTCATCTTCTTTCCCAGTATTATGGGGAAAAGGAAATTTATACCAGAATTAGACAGCGTTCCACTGATCTTCGAAAAATTGTGCAGACAGCTTTAGAACGAAATGTGAAAAAATATGACCTACAGTTAAAGCAAATGCAGGATACAAAAAAACGGGATACCTACAAGGTATATGGGGAACTACTCACTGCCTATGGCTATCAAATTCCTATGGGAGAAAAAAGCTGTACCGTAGAGAACTATTATACCAATGAACCTATAACCATTCCATTAGATCCTACGCTTTCCGCTATTGATAATGGGAAAAAATATTTTGAACGATACAGTAAATTAAAACGAACCTATGAAGCCTTATCTACTTTGACCATTCAGGTAAAGGAAGAAATTGAACATTTGGAATCTATCAGCAATGCTCTGGATATTGCCAAAAAGGAAGAAGATCTGGTACAAATCAAAGAAGAATTGATGGATACGGGCTACATTAAAAGAAAAGGAAACCAGAAAAAACAACGGTTTACCAGCAAACCTTTCCATTATATCAGTAGTGATGGCTACCACATGTATGTGGGAAAAAATAATTATCAAAATGATGAATTGACCTTCCAATTTGCCAACGGCAATGACTGGTGGTTTCACGCCAAAGGAATGCCTGGGTCTCATGTGATTGTAAAATACCAAGGGGAAGAAATGCCGGATCGGGTATTTGAGGAAGCCGGGAAACTGGCAGCCTACTACTCCAAAGGTCGTGGACCACAAAAAATAGAAATCGATTATATTGAGAAAAAACATGTGAAAAAACCTTCCGGTGGAAAGCCGGGATTTGTGGTTTACTATACCAACTATTCCCTGGTTTCTGATTCCGATATTACGGGGTTAAGACTGGAAGAGGATTAATTAGTCTATTTAGGGAACGGAAGGCATAAACGGATGACAAATCAAACCATTCCAACCATATGTGTATACGGATTTTTGGGTAGTGGCAAAACTACCTATATTTTAGATTGCATCAAAAATGATTTTTTCTATAAAAGAGGAAAAACCTTAATTATTGTTTTGGAAGAAGGGGAACTGGAGTATAATTTTTCTCTTCTATCCGAAAAGAATACAGCGCTACTCTATTATGAAGGTGGGGATTGGAATCTATTTCTGGAAGAAGCCATTGCTCACCATGCCCCTGATCGGATTTATATAGAAATGAATGGCATGCAGTTGGATGCTTTTTCTTTGGATACGGACAGTCTTAAAATACAGTTTTCCATTGCATTCATCGACGGTTCCACTTTGTCTTTGTATTATCGCAATCTTCGCCAACAACTGCAGGATATGGTACAGCGCTCTCAACAGATTATTTTTAATCGTTGCGAGCTAGATGCTTTAAAAGAATATGGCAATCTATTCAAAGTCATGAATGGAACCGCTTCTTACCTTTGGGAAGCCCCTATGGGATACCACGAAAAAGCCTTTGGTATTTTAGTCCCTTTTAACCTGGAACAAAATTTACTGATTTTGGAAGATAAAGACATGGTTCCCTTTTTATTGGATGCCAAGGAAGCTCCAGACCATTATGCAGGAAAAGAAATCCATTTTCTCTGTCAGGTGGCGGCTTACCCTTCTATCCCTATGGCAGGCAATTCTATGCCAAGCAAAGCACCGTCAGATGGAAGTTGCATGTGTAATGTAGGTCGAAAAATCATGACCTGTTGTGCACTAGACATGCAATTCTTATCTCTGCCCTGCTATTTTTCAAAGAGTCTGCCCGTAATAGATAGTTGGATTTCCCTTGTAGCATGTGGGCGTCTGCAAAAAGACGCTTACGGACAATCCTACTTAGAATTGGAAGCTCAAAGTTTCTCTTCCGCTGCACCACCAAAAACGTTATGGTAAACTATGTCTAACTATGATACACTGAAAGTAGTTTTAGAGCATTTTTCAAATGCTTTCACAATTTAAAAATACTTATGAAGAAAGGATGTTTCATTATGAAAGGATGGGAATTTAATGGTACACATATTCCGCTAAAGGTTGTGGAAAAACCAGATCCACAGGTAAAACCCGGATATGTTGTACTGAAAACTTTAGCTGGTGGATTATGTCACTCAGATGTCAGTGCATTGGAACATGAAAGTTGGATGCCTTCCTTCAATGTACCTGTTATTATGGGACATGAAGTATGTGGCGAAATCGTAGAAATCGGAGAAGGTGTGGAAGGCTATGCAATCGGCGATGTTGTAGCTGTTTGTCCTTTACACGCAAAGGACGGCACTACTCCCGGTTATACCCGTGATGGTGGTTACGGTACTATGACTACTGCTCCTGTGGAACAGCTTGTAAAAGTACCTGCAGGCGTTTCTTATGCACAGGCTGCTGCCGCTACAGATGCAGGTGCAACTGCGTACCATGCTGTCGTTACCGTTGGTGAAATCAAAGCCGGTATGAAGGTTGGCGGTCTTGGCCAGATTGGTTGCCGTGTAGCCGTTGTAAAAGGCTGTGAAGTATATGTGGCTACCAGAAAGAAAGAAGCACAGGAACTTGCGTTATCCTTAGGTGCAAAAGAAGTAGCTTCCTCTATTACAGAATACGCAGACAAAAACTTAGATGTTATCATCGATTTTGCCGGCGGCGGAAAAACGACAGAAGATGCTATCTTAACCGTAAAACCTCATGGTCGTGTAGTTATCGTAGGTATGGCTGCAGATTATGCAAATATTAATACTATGTCTATGATTATGAAAGAAATTACCTTTGTTGGTTCTCAGGGAAGCTTCCCTTCCGAACTTCTCGGGGTTATGGAAATGATGGCGGATGGTTCTTTGGATCCGGTATTAAATACCATTTCCTTTGACCAGATTGGAGAAGGTATTGATTTACTGACAGAAGGTAAAGTAAAAGGTCGTTTGGTTTGTGTATACTAATGCTTGTATCGTATTGAAAAGTTGAAAAAACCTGCCTCATGTAGGCAGGTTTTTTTATGCATATTTCCATTATCTGAATACAATTTCTAAACTTTCCAACGATAGGTACACTTGTTACCCTGGAATGTTTTACTTTCATAGGTTCCTTTATCTGCGCGTGTATAAATATCACCGAAGCTTTCCCATCTTGAATTATCTAAAAGGAAAGGTGTTGCACCCATACTGATATGAATTTTTCTATCTCCCAGTTCCGGAATATCTATGGCATCAATCTTTTCAAACAACCGTTTCACTTGTTTTTCAGATTCTTCTTCTGTAGTTATTCCCACTAAGTAAGCTGCAAATTCATCGCCACCCAATCGCATCACAACATCATTGTCTCTAAAAGATGTTTTCAGTACATTGGCAATTTCTATCAAAACCTTATCTCCTACCATATGGCCGAAGTTGTCATTGATAGATTTGAATTTATCCACATCAAACAGATAAAACATACCCTGGATTCCAGACTCTAAGAATTCACTGACAGCCTTTTCTCCGGCAAATCTATTATTGATACCGGTAAGTCCATCGGTTTCTGAAAGCTGTCTTAAGACATGCTCTCGTTTCTTTTCTTCATCAATACTTTCCACTGCAAAAAGAACGGTAGCAGGCATTCCATCCTCATCTGTACTTGCAATCACGAAACGAGCCCTTGCCCAGCCAATATACTTATCCACAAATTCAATGGTGATTGTCTTTTTATTTCGAAGTCTACGCCGCAATGTAGTAAAATCAACAAAGCCAAGAACTCTTTCCAGATATACTTCATGGGTATTGGTTTCTGCAAGATATCTTATATATTCATCTGCCTTTAAATGCTTTTCATTCTGAAAGCCTTTATTTATTTGCATGCCCTCTGCATAGGCTGTATCTTCTCCGGTATCCTCTAAATCCTTCAGCTTCTCTATGGTATTTTGCTCCAAATTTACGGAAAACAATACATAATAAATACTTGCAGAGGCTTTTAGTTTTTCCGCCTGATTTTCTGCAAACAAACGATGGCCGATATTCTTGGAGGTTATGAATAGGATAATGGCAAGTGCAATTGTGGAAGCAATAAACGCGGTCCAAAAATATCCCATATAATCTCTTAAATTATGAAATCTGGGTATGAACATCACCATATGCCACCCGCCATTCAAATCTTCATGAAAGACGGCTTGTTTTTTGCCAAAAAAAGATGCGGAATAAACATGATGATGATCGTTCTCGCTGTTTACATCCATCATTTCTGTAAACAGTTTACTTTTTTTCTCTGTTAATTCTTCCAACCTGTTAATTTCCACATAGGAAGGTTGTTCCTTCCCCTGATGAATCACTAATCCTTCGGGGGTAATAAAGTATACCTCTGTTACTCCTTCCGAAAAGGCCGTATTGGAAGCATCCAGTATATTTTTCAAATATACGGTAGACGCAATCACACCATTATCATTAGTAAGAGATTTGGAAAGAGATATCATAGCCCGCCCGGTTTGTTGGTCTATATAAGGAGAACTAAGAATGGTTTCTTCCGGGGTTTCCATTGCCTGCTTATACCACAGTCTTTCCTCCGGAATGTAGCCCTCTGATGGCACATAGCCTCTTCCGCTGATATATTGGCCCTGTACAGATCCAAATACATCTATCACATTGCTTTCTACCTCTTCCAGGTAAGAATTGGTACTGTTGGAAATATATTCCTCCACCTTCTCCAAGGGTTCCTCGTTCTCCAGCATATCGGATACAGCGCCGGTTACCAAGGTAAGCAAGTCTCTATTTCTGACAAAGAAAATATTGACTCTTTCTTTCGCATCATTCAAAACCCACTGGGTATTTGTCTGCAGGTCCGTACTCATGGATTTATGAATAGCACTAGCCGCTACAATATTGATTGTAATATATAGAAAAATATATAAGATTATGCTCAACTTAAAAGATTTTTTTATGTCTGACATTTTACACCCTTTTTCATACAGAAAATGTGAAATAATTACTTTACCAAAGTAAAGCCCTATCTTTGTCATTTTATCAAAAATCGAAGCCTTTGACTATAAATTTTATAAAAGAATTCGAACTATTTTCTTATTATATTTCTTGTCATTTTCACAAATAATTTGTTATAATATTAAATTGTACTTTATAATCAGTTTTACTAATAATAATGAATTCGAGGGAATTATGTTTTTTGAATTATTTGAATCCGAATGGGGGGAATTATTATACATCCCCACCGAAGCAGGTGAGGCTTTACTTACCGTATTAATAGGAACTTGTCTTTTGCTTGCTATGGTATTTACACAGATGAGTGGACGAAATGCTACCGTTAGGAAGCTGCTTACCTGTACCGCCTGTATTGGTGCCGGCGCGGCCCTTGCCTCTGTAAGACCCATCACACTGGCCAATGGTGGTATGGTCACACTCTTCTCTCTCTTGGTAGTGTGTCTTCCGGGATATTTCTTTGGTCTGGGTGCGGGAATACTATCCGGTGCGGCATTTGGCATATTGCAGATTATCATCGATCCCTATCTGCTTACTTTTCCACAGATTATGGTAGATTATATTCTTGCCTTTGCAGCTCTTGGGCTTTCCGGCATATTTGCAGAGAAAAAGTGGGGGCTTTTAAAAGGATATGTTCTAGGCGTATTAGGGCGTTATGTTTTCGCCGTTATATCCGGTTGGATCTTTTTCGGAGAGTATGCCTGGGAAGGTTGGGATCCCCTTTCCTATTCCCTGGCCTATAACGGCTCCTATATTTTTATTGAAATGGCAATTACAGTTGTGATTATCCTGCTTCCCTTTGTGCGTAAGTACCTGGAAAAATTAAAGGTCTATGTGAATCTGGAAGCAGAAAGCAATTTTAACTAGGAGGGGAAAGAAAGATGCGTGAATATATCATTAATTTTATTGAATTTCTAACCTCTTCACCTGCTTTGTATATTGCTTCCGTTATCTATACAGCTGCTGTTTTCAACTGGATGAAGCGATTGGTTATCGCCACAAAGGAGCATTCTAAATGGTTTTATATCCAGGTAGTCCTTTTCAACGGACTTGTTTCTGCATTGATATCTACACTGACATTGACCAGTAATACCATTATTAATCCTGCCATTATTGTAATTGGTATCCCTACCTTTGCGGTATTCGAATTTTCACTGATATCCAAAGATACGATTCGAACCTTCGTATTTATGAGCAGTATGCTAATGTTGCAATTAGCCTGTATTTCAGTGTGTCTGCAACCTTTGTTACAACGGCTGCCTTTGGCTATGGAACCTTCAGCAACCATACTATTGTGACTGCCACTATTACCCTGACACTGTTCTTACTGTCTATTTCCATGACTTTAGTCACTACCTATACCAAAGGGATACTGCCGATTTTACGGTCCATTATACATGATTTTAGCCTGGGTGCTCTGCTCTTCGTATATATGACATTAAATGGTGTAGTACTTGGCGTTCTTACGGCCATCGACTACAGGGTATATTATGCAGCTCCCGGTGACGATTCCATCAGAGCAGCCACTCTTGTAGGTATGATGCTTCGCTATCTTTTGATTTTGATTACCTCCATTATCATTGTATATGTACAGTGCCGTGTGGAATCCCATAGACAGCAGGCGCAAGAATTTGAATTAAGTGCCAACACAGATCCTATGACAAGTCTTCTAAACAGGCGTGGCGTGGAAGCTATGCTGGAAAAAGCGCTGAAGAACTTCGATAAAAGCGATGCCATTCAAGGCGCTCTCTTCATCTTAGATCTAGATCATTTCAAATCTATTAATGATAACTTGGGACATCCTATGGGGGATGCTCTGATTATACGAGCTGCAAACGATATCAAATCCGTATTCCGTGAATCCGATTTCGTAGGACGACTGGGAGGCGACGAATTTATCGTTTACATGCCCGGTAAATACGGCATAGATTTGGTGGAAGCCAAAGCCAAAGCATTGAACGAGAAGCTTCAGTACACTTATGGTACCCCAACAGGCCTGAAAATTCATATTACAACCAGTATTGGTGTTGCCCTATTCCCTGCCTGTGGTACAGACTATAAAACACTCTACCACGCTTCCGATACTGCCCTGTATACCACCAAACAAAATGGGCGTAATAACTACACTATCGTGCATTCTATAGGAGAAGTGGCTAAGGTGTAGGACCTAGGATTTATGGGCTTTCACACATGAAAGATATTCCCTTTACAACATACAAAAAAGGCAAAGGATAGTGTTAGCTACTCTTTGCCTTTTCATTTTGACAATTTTTCAGTTTATTTTTTCCATCAGGGAATTCTTTTAATCAATATTTTTCACATACAAATACAAGGTCTGATTCTCATCACTGTACTCATCTGTAGGTACTATTTCCATCATAACCTGTTTGAATTCCTCTTCATATTTTCTTCTGTATAAAATAATCAGGGATTTCTTTGCGCTCTTGAAATAGTCTCTCATGTATTCCAGATTAGTTTTAGACAGATACTCTGCAAGATCCTCCGGATGCACCTGCCCACTTTTTCCGAACCCTTCCAACCACTTTGATATGCTATCTGCATAACCCTTCTCTTCTACCTGCTCGCTATCATTCATATCGATGATGGTATAGGTGTCCTCTGTAATGTTAATCTTCAAAATCTTGGTATACAGGGCACACAATACTTTATATGCATTATTCTGTCCTCGTCTATCAACGCCCTTATTGGCATAGAAAAGTGCCTTGGCATCATACATGCGCTTATCTGCCACTTTTGCCAGTTCAACAATAGACAAATCCGGGCATTCCTTTCTTGTTACAAAGCCAACCGAAAGGGTCAGCGAAGTTACAAGGGTCCCTTTCCACTGCTGTGTTGTTGCTTCTAATTTTTCTTTTAAGGATTGTAAAGTAGTCTCATCCGCATTAAATATGGCAACAAACTCATCTCCCCCTACGCGGAAGACTTTGCCATATTTTTCAAGGGTTATTCTGATACATTCTGCTGCACCGCAAATGATTTCATCTCCCGCCGCATGTCCCAAAGTATCATTCACAACCTTTAAACCGTTCAAATCAATAGCGGCATATACTAAGGTTTCCTCTAATGTTTCCTTCAGGTCCTCTATCTCGTCTTCATAAGCGGTCCGATTATATAATCCTGTCAGTTCATCTATATTTGCTTTCCCAAACAAAAAACTTTCCTGCTCGGATTGGAGCATAACATACATAATCAAAGCACTGATTGCCATCATCATAATCGTTACATTTAATCCGGTTGTTATGGTAAAAGCAAGCGCAAAAATCGGCAAAATACAAAATGGTACAATAGCCACAATATCATGTGTTCTCATTTTTTTTGCATTGATAATGATAATACCAATAAAACCAAGCATAGAGATGAGATTAATCAACACATAGGCGCTTGTAAAAGGGCCGTCATATACGACTGTATCCTGTATAAAAAATAGTTTTCCGCTTATACAAAATAAAAATGTAACAATCCCTTCCAGCATAGAACAATGCATCACCAATAAAAAAGGGATCCTGCTGACACTTGTTTTCATCGATATATGTTCATATAAGTATAACGAGAAAAATACTTTCATCAGGCCCGGAAAGACATAGGCAATGGTAATTAAAGCATTTAATGCAAAGATGTACTTATTCCAGTCGAATTTCATCCATGAAACAGCATCTGCCACAACAGCAATCTCACTAACCAGAAGCATTCTGGTAAACAGGTCTCTCTTCTTAGAATGCTGCTTTACTTCATAGGTATTGGCATACATCAAAATCAATATGATAAGCGCCGATAGTATCTCGGAAACGATATAAATATTATTATCATTCATCTCTTATACGAAATCTCCTCTTGTGAGAGTATTGCCCTTGTAACTTAGAAAACGCTACACCTAAAGTATACAAAGAACTGTCGGTTTTTACAAGGTTTTGTCACTGGTTGAGACTGTGGATTTTTTAAAAAAATATTGCTTTCAGCACACTCAAAAATTATGTTTTTTAAATGCATTTGACCTGAAAAAAAGCAGGCTTCATATGAGACCTGCTCCATAATATTTTTTCCTAACTATTTACTTTTTTATTATTTCACAAGTTTTGTTGTACCAAGCTGCTGACCTACATATAAAGGTCCTGCAAAGCCTGCCTTTTCTAATACTTTAGATGCGTCTACTGTAGCAGGAATTGTTACAGAATATACATGTCCTTTGTACTGGAAGTAATATACTACAGTCTTATTACCTTCCTGGATTGCTTTGATAATTTCCTTATTGAAGCAGAAAGGTTTACCTGTGTAGATTTCTGCTACATCTTTCTTGTTGTTATTTGCTGCAGCTACCGCTGTCTTAATACCTTTTACAATTCCCTTTGTTGTAAGGAATTTTGATAAATTGTAAGAAGTACCAGGTACAACAGTTGCTTCATTTTTTCCATACTGAGTTGTATCTATAGTTACAGGAGAAACTGCCATTGTTTCTTCTTCAGCTACACGCTCTGCTACGTAATCTGTAGGGATTGTAGGTGCTTCTGATTTTGATGGTGCATTGTTTGATCCGCACGAACTGCCTTTGGGCCAGATTGTAAAAGGCACCATCACTGTCGGATATCCAGTTGAACGCATTATTGCCACATAATTACCGGGGTCTACAGGCGCATGCCCGGTATCGCTATACTGTGTTGGGTATACTCCATTATATATAATAACTGGAACTGTCAGACCAGCAGCACTCCAAGCCTGCTCCCCATTAATAGTTGCACTCACCGGATTACCGGAATAGTTTGGACTGGTTGCGGTGAGGGTTAATGAAACTTTATGAGCTCCATTTCCATCATCCAAATCACAAGTACCTGTTGTAGCTTTACATTCTGCTGTAAGTGTTGCACCACTTACTGTGTAATCCTAAGAACCGTGGGTATGGGTTGGAGCATAATCTGGGTTAGCTTTTCCACATTTACCACAAGTAGCATTTGCTGCTGTCATTCCAGGATGAAGACAAGTATAGCCACAAACAATACATACACCATCTGACCAATTATGTGGGCCTTCATAGAGCGGATACATTTCTCCGTTTTGAGCACATGTTTCCATACATAACATATCATTTGATTGACAATCTTTCCAATGGTTATCTGCATTTTTCAGCCAATCAGTTAAATCATGTGTGTGAGTACCGTCAAAGCCAGAACATGATTCGCCACGATCATTACACATATTACATCCACCACCCATAAATGCTGGTTGATGCATTCCATATGGATGTCCACATGAACAATCAGTGGTTGCAGCCTTAGCTGTTATGCTGTTCATTGGCAACAATGTAACTACCATTGCTAAGGCAAGAACAACACTAAACAGTCTTTTCTTAAATCCTTTCTTAAATGATTTTTCTTTCATTTAAAATCCTCCTTTTTATGAGATTTATTTTATCTATAATCACTTGCTCATCAGCAAGATTAAGACCTTTGCAGTCCGCGGTGCACTACCCTCGAATCCGCTTCGCTCCATACCGCTTTTAGCCTTTTGCATATTTTTATTGCAATTTGCATATAATCGTATTACAATTGCATTATAGAAAGGAGTTGATACTATGGCACAACAAGCAACAATTTCAGCAAGAATTGATGTTGCAGACAAAGTACAATTAGATCATTTCTGCGAAGAAATAGGTCTTTCAACCTCTGCATTAATCAATGTATTTGTCAAAAAAATAATCCGCGAACATCGCATTCCATTTACTATTGATGCAGATCCATTTTATAGCGAAAGTAATATGGCATTTCTTAAAGAAAGCATTGAACAGTTAAAGAACGGTCACACAGTCACCAAGACATTAGAGGAATTGGAGGCTATGGAAAATGCCTAATATTTCTTTCTCTGAAAAGGCTTGGGAAGACTATATCTATTGGCAATCTCAAGATAAGAAAACCTTAAAACGCATTAATGCGCTTTTAAAAGATACCTCCAGAAGCCCTTTTGAAGGTATTGGCAAGCCAGAACCATTAAAGGAAAACTTATCAGGTTACTGGAGTAGACGCATCGATGATAGCAATAGGCTCGTTTACAGTATCTCAGACGATATCATCGAAGTTGTCTCTTGCCGCGATCATTATTAATCTCGCGATACACTGCAATTATATTTGTGGGGTATTTTTTAGTGATACACTACCATCAATCAGGCACCACTATTGAAATAGTGTATATCCATCTACATTGTTTTTGGACACAAAATCAAATTGTATTGTTGTGTTTTAATAACCCTTATGATACCCCAAGGCTGTCCGAAAACTTGTCGTTTCGCCAGTTCATTTCAGGTGTCTGGGTACAATTACTGCGCTTTTTATTGTAATCCGTTGCCCCCCCAGTCAAGGTCTTGGAGCCGAAAATTTTCAGAGTAAAAAATTTATTTAATTTCCCGTTTTTTCAGTTTCGGGAAGTTACTTTGAGA
>JAKSSF010000029.1 GCA_024403235.1 Lachnospiraceae bacterium
AGTCTTCATCTGCAGGTGAAAGTCCTGCATGTCTAAATGTAATTCTCCCTTCAAAGGTCTCATCAACTAAATATGTTTTTCCAACTCGTCTTCTTCCATAAATTGCTACCAACTCAGCTTTATTTCTGTTATATATACGGTTAAGTTCTTCAATTTCTTGTTTTCTACCTATCATTTCATTTCTCCTAAAATGGCGGTTAATAGCGTTTTTGTTTAGTTCACCGCCGTTTTGTTTTATATTGTACATTAAAAAAAAACGACGGTCAATGCGTTTATGTTGTTTTTCCTCCTGAAATATGTCAACTCATATGCATTCCTGCGGGAGGTTGTGATTGATCGTATTCGCAATCTCCCGGCTGCGCTACAATCTCCATTGTGATGTACTTAATCAAAAAGCACACTCCTTAAAATAAAATATTTCTGTTTTACTCATTTTTATTATTATTAAAAATCCTTCTAACTTCAAAATAAATCCCCAAAATCTATTCAAAGATACTGCTAAAAATAGTAAAATAATATGTAGTCGCCCCCGTGAAAGGAGTATTTCTATGTTAGGGAATAATTATATAGAAGCAAAGAAAAAAGGAATAAACTATTATCGAAAGATGGTATCTAAGGGAACCTATCCTTATTTGCCTGTTTTAGATTCTATTTTGCAAAATGGGGAATCCTCCAGCGGAAATTCCTTAGGTCTACTTAATATTCCATCCGAATTTGTTATTGGAACAAAAACCGAAGGAAGAAGTAACGCTTTTGCAGGCAATTTTCTTCCAATTATGGAAGAAGGCTCTGAATTTGCCACAAAATGGGAACAGCTTTGCCAATCTCATATTGAAGAGGGTATCCGAGAACCAGTAAAAGCTTATGAATATATGAACCGTTACTATATAGAAGAAGGAAACAAAAGAGTCAGTGTTCTAAAATACTTTGAGTCTCCTTTTATTCAAGCAAATGTAATTCAAATTTTACCTCAAAGCAATGATAGTATTGAAGTAGAATTATATCAAGAACTGCTTAAGTTCCGAAAAGTAAGTGGTATTCTGTTTTTAGAGTTTTCTCAGAAAGGTCGCTATAAAGAATTATTGCATCTTTTGGGGAAAAATCATGACCAAATTTGGTCTCAAGAGGAACGACAGGAGTTTGAAGCTACTTACTATTTATTCAAAAAAATATATGAGCAAAAAATAAAGTCATCCAAAGGAACAAATACCACCACCGCAGATGCCCTTCTAGGCTTTTTGAATATTTACAAGTACGAAGAAGTTCTGCGGTTTTCAGAAAAGGAAATGAAACAAAATCTGCAAAGAACCTTGGAGGATATTTCTCTAATGAAAGAGGAATCTCCTATCCAAATACAGTCACAACCAGAGGATAAATCTACTCTTTTAGGAACCTTTGACCAAATTTATCAGTCTGCACTAGGAATATCCAAAAAAATAGCTTTTATCCATGATAAAGACGCCAAGCAGTCAGGTTGGACAAATCAGCATGAAATGGGAAGAATGCATGCACAGGAAGTATTTGGTAAAAAAATACAAACAAAGGCTTATTTTTATGCCTTTGACGAAAATCCCGAAGAAGTGATCACAAAGGCCATTGAAGAAGGATATAAAATTATTTTTACAACTTCTGCCAGACTTATGCCTGCCAGCCTTAAAGTTGCTATAAACAATCCTTCTGTAATGATACTGAACTGTTCCGTAAATATTTCTCACCGATATATTCAAACCTATTATGGTAGAATGTATGAAGCCAAATTCATTGCAGGAGCCATCGCCGGTTCATTATGTGAAGATGGGAAAATTGGATATGTATGTAAATATCCCATTTATGGAAGTATTGCTGACATAAATGCATTTGCACTTGGTGTACAAATGATTAATCCACAGGCAAAGATTTATTTACAATGGGCTTCTGTAGGATCTTTGGAATGCGCTATTCGTACACTTATGGAAGATGGTATCCGACTGATATCCTCCTTAGACGGTGTTGCCTTATGGGAAAAGAACTACAGAACCTATGGCTTGTTTTGGGCAAAAAATAATAAATTAGAATCTTTAGCCATTCCTGTTTGTAATTGGGGTGTATATTACGAAAAATTAATCCAAAGAATCTTAGATGGAACAATTCGTCATGAATATGAGGAAAGTCAAAAAGCGTTAAACTACTACTGGGGCATGTCCGCTGATGTAGTCGATATTCTTTGCTCAGATGCAGTCACTAGTCCTGTACAAAAATTGGCTACCTTTTTGAAAGAAAGCATCCGTAGTGGAAACTGCAATCCTTTTATGGGCAAGTTCATAAGTAATACAGGAGAAACCTATGATTTCCCGGCTGGGAAGTTAGAGTTAAAGGAAGTCGTAGAAATGAATTACCTTGCAGAAAATGTAATTGGTACCATTCCAACTTATGAAGATTTGGATGAAACCATCAAAGAAACCGTAGATGTAGTTGGTGTACAAAAGAATGAATGGAGGCTATCATGAAAATACTGACGATAGCAGATGAAGAAGCAAAATCTCTCTATGCATTTTACACAGAGGGCATGTTAGATGAATATGACTTAATAATATCCTGTGGCGATTTATCCAGAAATTATCTGGAATTCCTGGTTACTATGTCTCATTGCCCTCTACTTTATGTACATGGTAATCACGATGATTATTTTCAAACAGATCCACCGGAAGGATGCATCTGTATAGATGGAGAAATATATATTCATGAAGGCGTTCGCATCCTTGGATTAGGTGGTTCTTATCGTTATAAAGATAGTGGAATTAACATGTACACTGAAAAAGAAATGAAAAAGAGAATATCACGCCTTCGTTTTCAACTGTGGAAACACAAAGGCTTTGATATTCTCATTTCTCACGCCCCTGCAAGGGGAATTAATGACGAAGATTCCATTTCCCACAGAGGTTTCAAATGCTTTGTAGATTTACTAACAAAATACTCTCCAAAGTATTTTGTTCATGGTCACAGACATCGTAATTATGGTGCGTTCATTCCACAAAAGACCAATTTTCAAGATGTTACTGTTATAAATGCCTATGAATATTGTGTTATAGAATTGTGATATAGCCACACAAAGCTTTGTGCCGGCATCTTCACTTCTTTTGCAATTTTTGAAATGCCACTGATTAAATCCACATACTCTTCTGCTTCATCAATCCAAGCAATTTCATCATTTTTGCTAAAATTAAATAATGCAATCAGTTTTTCTCCGTTATAGTAACGGCCAATTCCTAAAACAGAATCATTATACGTTTCCACAATCCAGGTATCTGCATTGCCATTGAAAACCCCGTACTTTGCACGAAGCTTGGTAAGTTTTTGAATGCTTTGGAATAATTTTCCCTGATAGGTAAATTCATCCGCTCTTTTCTCTACAGCCTTCCAATCTAAATCTCCTCGATGCAGGTAACGACTGTCTTCCTGTTTTAAGGGATCCTGATGATAGGTATAATCATTAAATTGTCCAATTTCATCTCCGGAATACAAAACCGGGATTCCTGTCTGGGTGTAAAGGAAAGCGTGAAGCATACTGTCAAAATCCAACGCTTCTTTTATTTTTTCATCATCCTTTTCCCTCGCTTCAATTATAATATCGGTTTGTTTTAATGTAGCATAATATAGGCGAGTGGTCAAATGCACAATTGAATACAAGAAAAGTGTGAAAATGCACAAAAATAAGTAGAAAAGGATTCCGTCCTACTACTCCACAGTAACTGATTTAGCAAGATTTCGTGGTTTATCTACATCAAGTCCTTTTGCCACGCTAACATAATATCCTAGCAATTGTAATGGGATAATTGCCAATGATGCCATAAATCTTTCGTCTACTTTCGGCACATAGGTTACAAAATCCGCTGTATCTTCTAATTCATAATTACCGTATTTTGTAACGCCGCATAAATAAGCGCCTCTTGATTTACACTCCACCATATTACTGATTGTTTTTTCATAAATGTCATTTTGAGTGAGTACCCCTAGTATAAGCGTACCGTCTTCTATCAAACTAATGGTTCCATGCTTCAACTCACCTGCCGCATATGCTTCTGAATGAATATAACTGATTTCTTTTAATTTCAGACTACCTTCCAGGCAAATACTATAATCAATACCTCGACCCACAAAAAATACATCCTGTTTATTCGCAATCTTACTTGCAAACCATTGTATTCTTTCCTTATCTTCTAAAATTTTTTTCATTTTTTCCGGAATAGTCTGCAGCTCTTCAATTAAACTAGCGTATTCCGTAGCACTGATTTCTTCTTTTACAAAACCAAACTGTAATGCTATGTTATAGATTGCAACTAGCTGCGCGCTGTATGCCTTGGTTGTCGCCACTGATATTTCAGGACCAGCCATTGTATAAAAAACAGAATCCGCTTCTCGCGCAATAGAACTTCCCACTACATTTACAATAGCTAATGTTTTGCATCCTTTTTCTTTTGCCAGTCGTAACGCTGCCAAGCTATCTGCCGTTTCTCCAGATTGGCTTATAATTATCACAAGCGTATTGGTTGCTAATAGTGGCTTCCTGTATCTGAATTCTGATGCAAGTTCAACACGCACAGGAAGTTTAGCAAGATCCTCAAAAACATATTGACCTACCATACCTACATGCCAAGCAGATCCACAGGCTACAATCGTTATAGATTGGATTTCTTTTATCTGGGCATCCTCTAATCCCACACTGGATAAATCGATTTTATTATTATAACTCACACTATTCAGTGTATCTTGTACTGCCTTAGCCTGTTCATGAATTTCTTTCCTCATGAAATGTTCGTAGCCATCTTTTTCGGCTGCCTCGGCACTCCATTTTATTTCTACCAGTTCATTTTCTACTTCATCCCCATTTAAGTCAAAGAAATGTGCTTCTCCTTGTTTTAATTGTGCCATTTGAAGATTTTTTATATAGTAAACATTTTTCGTGTATTTTAAGATAGCAGGAACATCTGATGCAATATATGTTTCGTTCTCAGTAGTCCCTATAATCATTGGAGAATCTTTTCTTGCAGCCCATATTTCGCCGGGATAATCCTTGAACATCACCTCTAATGCATAGGACCCTCGAACACGAACCATTGTTTTAGCCAATGCATCAATAGGTCCAATTTTATATTTTTTATAATAGTAGTCTACTAATTTTATAAGGACTTCTGTATCTGTCTGACTGTAAAAGGTATACCCGTTTTTCAGAAGTTTTTCTTTCAATTCCGTATAATTCTCTATAATACCATTATGTACTCCCACAACATCTGCTTCCACATCTCCGGAGCCGGAGCCAGTACAATTTCCACTAACATGAGGATGTGCATTTTTTACCGATGGTTCTCCATGAGTAGCCCATCTGGTATGACCGATTCCACAGGTCCCTGCTATAGCATGACCACCATCTGTCTTTTCGGACAGAATAGAGAGTCTTCCTTTTTCCTTTATAACATGGGCAAGCTTTTCTCCATCTCTTACTGCAATCCCGGCAGAATCATACCCTCTATACTCTAATTTTGACAAGCCATCTAATAAAATAGGGGCAGCTTGCTTGCTTCCAACATATCCTACAATTCCACACATATATTTTATTCTCCTTTCGTATATAGCCTTTTGAGATTAGTATTCTATTTCAAGATAATCCGCCTGCAATATTTTATCCATACTCATTGGATTTTTCAACTATTTTGAAAAGATAAAGAATTTCTTGCTCTAATCTACCATCTATTAGATTCGAGAAACTATCCAATCTACCACATATTTTTCATGTTTCCGAAAATTCCGGAATAAAACTGGCAGTTGCGGTTTCTCCTTCTTGCAAAAAGCCATTTTCCAAGCCTAACTCCAAAGCATAGCCAATTACTTTTTGATATTCTCGTTTGGTTACCTTTCTGGAAAGCAAAGGATGTTCCTTTACCTGTTCCATAGGTGTATACTGGTTCATGATACTGACAAATATGTCATTTTTATAAGTATTGATTAGATATTCCAAAACCTTTTTGGAATTTTTCACACTGCCCGGCAACACTAAATGTCTTACGATAACACCTTTTCTCATCAAACCGGTAGATGCTTCTATTTGTGGCAAACCTGCTTGTCGCACCATTTCTGCAATAGCTAGACGATTGATTTCTAGATAATCTTTTGCATGAGAATATTGCCACGCCAGTTCCGGATTCGCATATTTCATATCCGGCAAATAAATATCAATAAGACCCTCTAAAGTTCGAAGACTTTCCACTGAATCATAGCCACCCGTGTTGTACACAATCGGAATGTGAAGTCCTTTCTTTTTTGCCAGTTCCAAGGCAATTCTGATTTGCTCTGTGTAATGAGAGGGCGTCACCAAATTAATATTATGGGCTCCCTCCTCCTGCAGTTGCAAAAAAATTTCCGCCAATTCTTCTATAGTGATGGCTCGTCCCACCTGCCCATTGGCAATGGACACATTCTGGCAATATATACATCGCAAATTACAGCCTGAAAAAAAGACTGTACCGGAGCCGTTTTTTCCGGAAATCACAGGCTCCTCCCATGGATGAAGGGCTGCTCTGCCAATACGAACCGCATCTGTTTCTCCACAATATCCAATTTTTCCTGCTTGTCGATCCACCAGACAATGTCTGGGGCATTGGTTACACTTCATACTGTTTCCTTCTTTGCATAAAAAACTCCTGCACAGAGTAGAACCCGCACACGTTACCTTAGCAGTTAACTCCGCCAGGCACCCTCACGGCACATAGGAGATTCTTCTTATGGCTGCTACATTCCTGTCCTGACCAGATTCGTAGATTCCTATTGCGTAAGACCCAAACTTCATCGCCACTTACCAAGGGCAGCTATGCGAGCTCCACTTTGCACAGGAGCATCAACATTGCTAGTATACTCAAAAAACAATGCTATTGTCAACTTTCTTTCGCCTTCAACTTTTCTGCCCGGTTTCGGATTCGTAACCCTTTGAAGAAATCCGTCAAAATCTGACTACATTCTTCTTCCAAAACACCTTTTACCACCTCTGCCTGGTGGTTAAATTCTTCCATCTGTAAAATATTTAAGATGCTTCCACCACAACCGGCTTTTGGATTCATACAGCCCATAACCACCTTGGGGATCCTGGATTGAATAATAGCCCCGGCACACATCTGGCAAGGTTCCAAGGTCACATAAAGGGTACATTCCTCCAATCGCCAATCTCCTATTTTTTTACTGGCCTTGTTGATAGCTGTAATCTCTGCATGGGATAAGGTATTTTTATCGGTATTTCTACGATTATATCCTCTACCGATTACTTTTCCCTCATGTACTATGACACAGCCAATAGGCACTTCCAATAACTCATAAGCTTTCTTTGCCTGGGCAAGGGCCAGTTTCATGTATTTTTCATCTGTTGTTATTTTCTGTTTCAAAGTTTTTCTCCACAGTTTCGTTTGATTATTTCGATTACGAAACACCTCTCAAGTAGACCTGTTCCAGTTTCTCTGATAGGATTTCCTGATACCGTTTCATAGCTTCTTTGGTTGGTGGGTGAAATCCCGGTTTTATAACCTGTTCATTTTCCTCATAGCATTGCAAATAATAAGGAATTTCTTTGGGAAACCAATGAGCGATTGCTCGTATGTCTGCTTCTGTATGCAGTTCCTTTACCAGGGTTGTACGAAATTCGCAAGGAATACCGGCTTGTCGTAAAAGTTCTATAGATTTAGAAATTGCTTCCATGGAAAATCCGGTTGCATCTGTGGTTTTCTCATAAGAATCAGGACTATTCTTAATGTCCATCGCCACATAGCTTAGTAAGTCATTTTCCAAAAGATCTTTCAACATTTCTGGGTTAGATCCATTGGTATCTAATTTTACCAAATATCCTAAGTCCTTTACCTTTTGGATAAATTCCGGCAACCCTTTCTGCAAAGTAGGTTCCCCACCGGAAATACACAGCCCTTTTAATATACCTTTTCTTTTTTGTAAAAAAGACAGCACCTCTGTTTCTTCGATTCGTGGAAGGCTGTTGGCAGCAAGCACCAAATCTCCGTTGTGGCAAAAGGGGCAACGAAAATTGCAGCCAGCAGTAAAGACTGTGGCTGCTATAATTCCCGGATAATCTAAAAGCGTTGTTTTTTGTAAACCTCTAAAATCCATCTCTAGCATCTCTATTTCTGTTTCACAAACTTTCGGGTATCTATTCTCCCTGCTTTTTTGTTACATGATTGATTTGGCTGGCCATATATCCGGCACCGAAGCCATTATCAATGTTTACCACGGATACACCACTAGCACAGGAATTTAACATAGAAAGCAATGCAGCCATGCCTTCAAAGGCGGCACCGTATCCAACACTGGTGGGTACTGCAATGACAGGACAATCTGCCATGCCACCTACCACACTAGCCAGGGCCCCTTCCATCCCTGCAATGGCAATGATAACTGTTGCCTCCATAATATCATCTATATGGGCTAGTAAACGATGTAGCCCTGCCACGCCTACATCATAATGACGAACCACTTCATTGCCTAAAATTTCAGCCGTCAAGGCTGCTTCTTCTGCTACCGGAATATCGCTGGTTCCACCTGTTAAAACAAGCACTTTGCCAACTCCACTTGGTTTAGGAATTTCTCCCAATATACCAATTCTGGCAGTTTCATGGTATGACATTTGGGGAAGTTCTTTTAACACTTCCTGTGCCTTTTCCGAAACCATACGGGTAATGAAAATGGTATCTGCCGTCTTTTCTCGCATGGCGTTTGCAATGGCAACAATTTGTTCCGGTGTTTTTCCTGCACCATAAATCACCTCTGCCACACCTTGTCTGACTTTTCTGTGAAAATCAATATTGGCAAAGCCCAAATCCAAAAAAGGTTCTTTTTTTATTTTTAACAAAGCTTCCTCTACAGAAAGGGTTCCCGATTGCACTGCCTCTAAAATTTGCTTTACTTCTGTATCCATGGATCATTCCTTTCGGATTTTTCAAATATGCATTGCTTAATTATTCAAGCGCTTTTCAAACTTACCCACACTGATTTGACTGTTGGTCACTACTACAAAAGCGTTTTCGTCTATTTCCTTAATTTCATTCTTAAACACTTCATATTCATAGGTGGACATTACGGTATAAACCAAATGCTTTAAGGTCTCACTGTAGGCACCTGCCCCCATCCACTCTGTAGCAGAACGATTTAAGGTTTTTACAATATAATCGCATACCTCTTTATGCTTATCGGTAAAGACAAACAAGGATACCACCTTATTCTGCTTATGCAGATAATCTGATGTGACAATGGAAAAAAGCATCGTCAGAATAGAGTACAATGCCATTTTCACAGAAAACAGATATCCGCAAATACTAAACAGAACTACATTAATAAATAAACTCACCTTTCCGACAGTTAAAGAAGGAATTTTTTTGATTAACAGCATTCCTAAAAGACTTGTCCCGCCGTCCGCTACAAAGGATTGATAGATTATTCCAATTCCAATTCCTTCGATCAAACCGCCAATCAGACAGGAAGTTATAACTTCATCAAAAATAGGCGCACTTAAAGGTGGTAATATGGAAAGAATAAAGGATTCAAATGCTACAATCACGATACTCTTCCCAATGTATCGCTTTCCAAATACTTTTAGTGCAATGCAAAACAACGGTAAATTTAGAGCAAAGTAAATAATACCTTGAAAATCAATATTTGTTTTAGGACAAAAATAGGCAATTAACTGCGCAATGCCCATAAATCCACTGGCATATACACCAGACATTTTGACAAAATAATTATAGCCAATGCAATAGATTAATGCACCCAACAGGCTTTTTAAAAATAAACCGATTTTCTTTTCCATTTTGCCTCCGTTGCAGTATATTTTCTTTAATGATTTATACTACCATAGAAAGCCTAACCGATTCAATGTTTTAGTAATTCCATTATCTGCACAAGACTCACACGTGTAAATACTGTTTTTGTCAACATAACAAATAGCAAAATTCATAGACTGCCCCAAAATCTTGTTAAATCACCTATGCCTCTCTCTCCATCTCCTACATTTATCCATAAACGAAACAGCAAATTCCATATTAGACGGATAATACAAATGAGCAAATCCCCACCAATGAGTATCCGATATATGGGCTGCTTCCCAGGTTCTAATATTATCCGGTTTTACTGCTATAGCATCACATCCATTATTGGTACTATCGTAATGATGAAATTCATGTCCTTTTATTCCAATAGTGTTGCATGGTATAAAGGAATTGTTTTTTTCTTTTATGGAAAGATATCCAAATCTAACCAGTCTTTCTTTTTTTTCACAAATACCATCAATCATGCCAACCATAGGATATAGTTTGTCTTCCACTTTTATTCCTTTGTGCAGATACATAAATCCTCCACACTCCGCCAAAGACGGAACACCTCTCTGCAATGCATTTTGAATGGAAATTAGCATTTCTTTATTGCTCGACAATTGTTCTGCAAAAAGTTCCGGATATCCACCGCCCAATATCAGTCCATCCAGATTGTCCGGTATCTTGGAATCCCGTAAGGGAGAAAATGCAATAAGTTCTGCGCCTAAATTTTCCAGTGTTCTTAAATTTTCTTCATAATAAAAACAAAATGCTTCATCTCTCGCAATCCCTATTCTAAATGGTTTTTCACATTGCTTTTTTATGGGAAAATTGATTTGATATGTAGCTGTCTGCGCCATTTCCTGCTTCGCCAATGCCCTACAATCCAAAGCAGATACTGTGAATAATTTTTCCATATCAACAGAATTAGAAATAATATCCCCAGCCTTTTGTATATCGCTTTCCAGCTTGTCTATCTCGAATGGCAGCATCAGTCCCAGGTATCTGCTTTCCAATTTTATATCTTCACATTTTGGAAAATATCCCAACACAGTTATCCCTAATGTATTCTCGATTTGACTGCTTATACTCTTATAATACATAGGAGAAATCTGATTCAGTATTACTGCTTTTATCAAATGCTTCTCATCCATAGCTTGAAAGCCTTTTATCACAGCCAAAAGAGACCGTCCCATGCCCCGTGCATTTACAACCAATACGATTGGTATATCCAGGGCACAAGCCAAATCATAGGAAGATCCCTCATTGCAATCTACAGAAATCCCATCATATACTCCCATTACGCCTTCCACAACAGAGATATCAGTATTCTCTCTATGGTAAAAAATATCTCTAATCTCCTGTTTGTCTGAAAAAAATAAATCCAGATTCTGTGAAGGAATACCCAGTACCTTTTTGTGAAACATAGGATCAATATAATCCGGCCCACATTTATACGCGCTTATCACCTGTCCACTATCTTTTAGCACTTTTAGTAGTGCACAAGTTATTGTCGTCTTTCCACATCCACTGCCTGTAGCAGCGATCATAAATGCGTTCTTCATAACAACCTCTATTCCTTTGGACAAAAAGCAAATGAAAAAATAAAAACAGGATTGTTGGCACTTAACAAATTGTATTCTCCAAGTTTTTTCATTCTATTCACTGAAATTTGTTCTACCGTCAAATCACAAATAGGATACGCTTCCAAAAGTTGTTTTGTTTCGCATATGGTTTCAAAACTTAACGCATTTATCACAACCCGCATGGAAGCATTTTTTTGATACAGCATGTTTACTATTTCTCTCAGATTCCCTTTACTTCCGCCGATAAAAGCAGCATCTGCCGGTGGCAGCAACTCCATTGACTGAGGTGCCATGGCCTCTATCACTGTAACATTATTTAACTCTGCCTTTTGTATATTTTTCTTTATAAGGTCCACCGCCAATGGATTGCATTCCATTGCATATACCTTTACCGATGAAGAAAGCAATGCCATTTGAACTGCTACAGAACCAGTCCCACTTCCAATATCATATACCACATCATTTTCTTTCAAATGCATATGACAGATGGAAAGCTTTCGAATCTCTTCCTTCGTCATAGGAACCTGATCTCGGATGAAAAAGTCATCCTGTAATATCGGTACCAGATAGCGTGAAGAAATTTCCTCTGCGAGAATAACTCCTGTATAGAGTCCTTCCCTCTCCAAAGTAGTACACTCTTCCGGTGTTAACTGCAGTATTTGCTCCTCCTGATAGGATAGTTGATAGCCCAAATATATGGTGCAATTCTTTTCCAAAATATTTCCAAGCAACCTAATATCCTCTACTCCGGAAGTAATAAAAAATGTTTTTTTATTATACTTTACAGATTCTTTCAACAGTGGGATCCATTGTTCTTTTTCTATTCCATGAAGACTTATGATATTGCCATCCTGCCAATCTGTCTTTAGTTTGGCACACAACATAGAAACAGAAGAAATACCGGGTAATATTTCCAACGATATACCCTTTACGCAACGAAGTGCTTCGTACATTTTTTTGCAGCCACTGTAAAACCCTGTATCTCCTGAAAACAAAATAGCAACCCTGATATCTGATACACTAGATTCACATAGTTCATAGATAACGGGCAAAATGTCATCCTTTCGATAATAAGGATAGGTAGTTGCAGTGACCGGTATGGAATCCAACATTCTCTGCGCTCCAAAGATAACATCTGCCCTATAAATAGCTTCTTCCACCTCTTTGGTCAATGCCTTGACATTACCTGGACCGATTCCTGCAAGTTGAATATGCACGGTTCCTTTCTCAAATTTTGTTTCAAGCAGTTGTTCCAGACAACCAACAGTCTCTTCCAGAGATATACCTGTTTCCTGCATTTCTGCATTCTCTTCCGGTCGTGTAATCACATGAACAGTGGTGTCTGTGCTATATGCTGCTGCAAGCTTCTCGTTGACTCCGCCAGTCATACCACTTTCTTTTGTGACCAGATGGGCAATATGATATTCCTGGATTATGGCTTCATTTAGCTGTTTCGAAAATGGACCTTGCATCGCTATGATTTGTTTCCCGGAAAGCCCGGCTTCACGACAAAGTTCCAAACTCTCCATTCCCGGAATGACTCTGGCGATCAGCCTTTCCTTTAAGCCGGGAATGGCAGTAAATTCTTTCAACTGTTTACTACCTGTGGTAAGTAAAATATTCCCTGTTGTTCTTTCCAATGCAAGGGCACACTGTTTGATATCTTTGTAATGAAATATTTTATCACTTGTTTCCGTCACACCATTTTTTCTTAGCAAACGAAGGTATTGTATATTGGTATTTTCTACACATTTTTTTATTTGTTCGGTTACAACAACCGCGTAGGGATGGGTTGCATCTACGACAAGCTCGCAGCCTATCTCCTCCATCAGTTCTCTCATCTGTTTTGCATCAAGACGACCGGTATGGATATGTACATTTTCAGATTCCTGTATCATCTGTTTTCCATATTCTGTTGCAACACAAACATGACAATCCACTTGATTTTTGCTGCATATTTCAACTAGTTTTCTTCCTTCCGTTGTTCCGGCAAACACAAGAACTGTTTTCATTTGTATCCCCTTTTTGTAATCAACTTATCTTTATAAATAAAACTTTCGGAATTTCCTATATACACTGTAGTAAACATATCCACTTCTTTTTCTCTTAATTCACCTAGGGAGCAAACCGTCGCTTTCATCCCTTTGCGGCCAATATTTTCAACAAATCCACAGGCTCTGCTTCTATCTGCTCCATTGGCCAATAGAATATCGCAGGCTCTTTTTAAATAATCAAAGCGTCTTCTGCTGGACGGATTATATAGCGCTATTGCAAAATCTCCCATAACCGCTGCCTGCAATCTTTTTTCTATGCTCTCCCAAGGTGTTAATAAATCACTTAAACTGATGACACAATAATCGTGATTCAGGGGCGCTCCCAATACTGCTGCCCCACTATTGGCTGCGGTAATACCAGCCACAACCTCTAATTCCACACCCTCATACTCGGAAAGCATTTCATACATAGGGGATGCCATACCATAAACCCCTGCGTCCCCACTACAAACCAAAGCTACTTTTTTTCCACTGGTTGCCAAAGAAAAGCACAATCTGCATCTTTCTATTTCCCGGGTCATGCCGGTTGCCATATACTCTTTTTGTGGCAAAAAAGCTTTCACCAAATCCACATATACTGTGTAGCCTACAATGACATCACAGTCTTCCAAAACCTTTTTTGCCTGTCCGGTTAAATATGCTTCCTCCCCCGGTCCTATTCCCACAATATAGATTACATTTTCCATGCTTGCAATTTTGCCTTTCTTCTGCTAATGGCCATTGTTATTCCATCTTTGGCAATCTTTCTAACCACCAGTTCAGCCTCCTTACCAGCTAGTTTCATGGCAGCTCTTTCACATACATTGGATACCCCCGTAATACTTTTCACAAAATCCGATGCACGAAAGTCTCCTTCTACCTCTTCCAGTTCTTTTGCAGTAAAAGTAGTAAAAGGAATTCTTTTTTTTGCCTCATAATACAAAAGGCCCCGTTCTTTACTCTTTAAATCAATACTTGCCATACCTGTAATAAGACTCTCATCAATCTGATTCCCAACAAGGATTTCATCAATAAAGGAACTTATTTTTTCATAAGGGGTTTCTTTCTTACACCCAATGCCTAATACATAAGGCTTATATAACAATTTTAGGGTTTCTTCCTCTGCACTTTCTAAGCCTGGGTAATCAATACGCACATCCACATGGTTTTCCTGAAAATCCATAAGCTTGATATTTTCCGGTACTGCCTTCTCATCAAATGCAATTGTCGGATGGATTGCCATACTTATTTTTCCTTCTGCCAGAAGCTTTGAAGAAACCTTTTTGATTCCCTCTTTATTGACAATTTTTAATCCGTTCTTTTGGGCAAATACATCTACAGAAAATACACCCTTTACATCCGTGGCCGTTGTAAGTACTAACTGTCCGTCTACAGCATTTGCAATCTGCTTTGCAAGCCCATTAGCACCTCCAACATGGTTAGATAAAAGCGGGATACTATACTGTCCTTTTTCATCTACAACCACAACCGGACTATCTGTTAGTTTACTATTTACAAATGGGGCAATTTTTCTGACTGCAATAGAGATTGCTCCAATAAACAAAATGGGAACGCCCCATTGAAAACATTCACCAACCCACAAATCCAAATCTTTGTTTTCCTCTTTTTTCTCAAACAGAATATGCTCTAATTTTTCTTCTAATTTGTGAGCAAAATCCCATCCTTCTCTTGTAAATGCACATACTCTTACTATCATTTTTATGACCTTTTTATAGCTTCTCTGTATGCCGTAGAAAAATCTGCAGCATATAATCTTGAGTTTTCGTACTTAGTTGTATGTATCACATCCCCTACTAATATAAGGGCTGTTTTTGTAATTCCATTCTCTTTTGCAACAGCCGGAAGTGTTTCTATCGTACACACATATTTTTCTTCCTCCGGCCAGGTAGCTTTATATACAATTGCTGCCGGTGTATTCTTTGTATAGCCACCTTGTATTAGCCTGTCACACAATTCCTCTATCATGGATGTACTCAGATAAATTGCCATGGTGGCATGATGAGCCGCAAAGCTTTCGATACTCTCTAAGGTCGGCACCTGAGTTCTGCCAGCCATTCTTGTAATAATCAGTGACTGGGAAACATTCGGTAGTGTATATTCCAGGTTAAGGCTTGCTGCCGCACCGAAGCATGCACTAACACCAGGACAGGAATCGTATGCAATATTGCATTGCTCCAAAATATCCATCTGTTCCTTGACTGCCCCATAGAGGCTGGGGTCTCCTGTGTGAAGTCTTACCAGCTGCTTCCCACTCTGATAACTATCCTGCATTACTGTAATCACTTCTTCCAAAGTCATCTTTGCACTGTTATAAACCAATGCATTGGGGGCATACTCCAAAAGCTTTGGATTGACTAACGATCCTGCATAAATGATCACATCTGCCTGTTTGAGTAGTTCCATTCCCCGCACGGTAATAAGATCTACGGCTCCCGGGCCCGCACCAACAAAATGAATTTTAATTTCCTTAGAATCCATGCTCTGTTAACTCCTTTATCAATTTGTCCGCACCGGAAGTTTTTCCAAGTAATCCATATGTATTGGAATACACAATACATTCTATGTCATATCTTTCCGCGACTTTTTTCTGAAGATAAAACGCTATTTTTTCCATTACATCATGCATAAACGCCTTATCTAATCCTGCCTCCAGAAGCAATTCATAGACCCCATCCGTGGAAACACATTCTGAGATTTTATGTAATAGTTCTATAGGTGCTCCAGCCTTTAATGCGCCATACACCATCAGTTCTATTCTGCAATCTGCCTCTTTAGAATGGGTATTCATAATGCCGCCGGCCAGTTTCATCAATTTCCCAATATGTCCACACAGCAGTACTTTTTCAAATCCATAGTCTGCAATCCTTTCCAAGGTCTCTCCAATAAAATTGGAGCATTTCACAGCTTTATCTAAATCGTAACCATAGGTATGCTTCATAAAATCAAGACCATAGTTTCCCGGTGCGATTGCCAATATTTTACATCCCAGTTCTTTTTTTTGTCTCAGTTCCAAATTTATGGTATCCAACAACGCCTGATCACTCATCGGTTCCACGATACCTGTGGTTCCCAGTATGGATATTCCATTTACAATACCTAGCCTGGGGTTAAAGGTTTTCTTTGCGATTTCTTCCCCATTCGGTACCGAAATTGTAATTTCTATTCCGTCCGTACAATCCATCAATCCCATAACTTCCCGAACTTCTTTTTCAATCATATGCCTTGGTACAGAATTGATTGCAGCATTTCCAACAGGCTGGTCCAAGCCCGGCTTAGTTACAAGGCCTATGCCAACACCACCCTGGATGATAACCTTTTTCCCCCCATTCTTTAGAAGTTCTGCAGTGGCATATATGACACAGCCAGTAGTAATATCGGGGTCCTCTCCGCCATCCTTTACAACACCACATCTAACAGCATTTTCCGCTATATGAATGTCCACTATATCTGCCCGGAAATCAATCCCTTTCGGTGTTGTGATCACAATGCTTTCTTTTCTGTTTCCCCCAAGTAACATATAGGTAGCAGCTTTTGCTGCTGCCGCACTACAGCTTCCGGTCGTAAATCCGTATCTCATACATTAAAGTCTTCCATTTCTGATTTCATACAAGACAGCATTGCATATGGCAGCTGCCACATTGCTCCCACCTTTTCTTCCTCTGTTCACAATGTAAGGTATGGTACTTTCCATAATTAATTCTTTTGCGTATTCTACATTCACAAATCCAACCGGCACACCAATTACAAATTTGGGAATAAATACGCCCCTATCATACATCTGCTTCAAACTAATCAATGCTGTAGGTGCATTTCCTATGGCAAAAATCACATTTTCTGGTATCTTTGCCGCTCTTTCCATGCTTACAGTAGCTCTGGTTACGCCTCTCTCCCTGGCATCTTTGGCCACATCCTCATCTGCCATAAAACAGTGCACTTCTCCACCATGTTTTTTCAGTTCTGCCTTATTGATTCCGGATAACCCCATATTGGTATCTGTCACAATGTGGGCTCCTGATTTTATCAAGTCTGCCATAATAGAAATGGCATTCTCCGAAAAACACAGGGTTCTTGCATAGTCAAAATCTGCTGTCGTATGGATTGCCCGATGAATTAAAAAAGCCTTATCTTCCCGGATTGCAATTCCCTGATTCTTTAGTTCTTCCGTAATGATCTCAAAACTTCTTTTTTCTATGTCCTTTGGCAGAACATGTTCTAGTGTTCTATTCATTTCTTTGCCTCTAATGTCTCTATCAGTACCTGATTATCCGTGGCATTTTTTACAGCAATTCTATAAAATCCCTTGTCCAACCCTTTGTAATCAGAACAGTCCCTAATCAATATTTTCTTTTCCTTCAAATATGTATAAAGATTCTCTTTTGTATAGCACAATAGGAATACCGTATCAGATTTATATACCTGAATGCCAAGTTTAGTTAATGCACTGCTCAGATATTCTCTCTGGCGTTCTATCTCCTGTAGCGTTTTTGTAATCCAACCGGTATCTCTTAGGAATCTGCTGCATATTACCCCTGCGCTTTGTGCCAAAACGGACATATTCCATTCCGGCAAATACTGTTTCAATGTATGAATATTACTTCTATTTGTTACAACATATCCGGTTCTAATTCCCGGAATGGAAAACAATTTGGTATAGGCATTTACAATAAACAAACCAGCATATTCCTGAATATATTCTGTCATGGAAAATCCGGTATGGGTCATGCGGATAAAGCATTCATCCAGAATAATTTTCACTCCATAGGTTTTACAAATTTCATACATTTTTAACAGAATTTCTTTAGGAATCGTTCTCCCTGTGGGATTATTGGGATTGGTCAAAAATAACAGCTGAAGTCCTTGTTTGGCATGGTATTCCAAAACCTGTAAAAAATCCTCTCCCAGTAGAAATTCCTTGTCGGATTGTAATGCATATTCCATGATTTCACACTGTGGAAATCTTGCAAGCACATGTCTGTAGCCATTAAAGCATGGTATCACAAGCATGGCTTTGCCTGGATGTATCATGGCAGTTATGGCCATCAACAATTCTGATGCTCCATTACCACCCCAAATTTCTTCTGCATCGACCTTTTCCACTAAGGCAATAGCTTCTCGAAACTGTCTCTGTTCTATGTCCGGATAATGCCTTAGTGTATGCTCACCGACTCGCAGTATCCGGGAAACAATCTCTGTAGTATCAACAGGATTCAGATTCACTGAAAAATCATATGTAATTGTATCTGAATAAATATCCCCACCATGTCTCATAGCATCAGGCTTCCCAAACCTATCAAAACAAGCAACACCAGAACCTGTGTCGCATACATTAATTTTCCCGCTCTTTTAATGTCTTCTATTTCTATTTCCCGTATAGGATCTCCAATAAATGGTTTCTTTTGTATTTTCCCAAAATAACTGGCATCCCCCGCCAATCTAATATGCATGGCACCTGCGCAGGCGCTCTCCGTCTGAGCCGAATTGGGACTTTTGTGCTGATAGCGGTCTCTCAAAAATATTCGTAAGGCATCTCGTCCCGAATACTCTTTTCCCATGAAAAATGCGGCGATTATCATAAAAAGGGCACTGATTCTTGCCGGCAAAAAGTTAACCACATCATCCAGTTTGGCTGCAAAAAAGCCAAAATTCTCATAGGTATCATTATGATATCCTACCATGGAATCCATGGTATTCACTGCTTTATAAGCAAATCCTAAAATAGGTCCCCCTATAAAGGTATAAAGAAGTGGCGCAATAACACCATCGGAAGTATTCTCTGCCACAGTTTCCACCGCTGCTTTGATGACGCCTTTCTTCTCTAAAGCAAAAGTATCTCTTCCCACAATCCTGGCAACCGCTTTTCTACCGGCCTCCAGCCCTTCCTCTTGCAACGCCACGCTAACCTTCATACTTTCCAAATACAAACTTTTTGCAGCAAGGATATAACAGGTCATACTCGATTCTATAACTACTCCCAAATAAGGATGCACAAAATAAGAAGCATACAGTAATGTGCTTACTACAAGAACTGTCACAAATAGCACACCTATGACGAGAGCCATTCCTTTTTGTTTTTCTGCTTTTGGGTTTCTGTCGTCCTTTAGATTTTTAGTTAACATAACATCTGTTAAGTTAGAAATCAGATTGCCAATCCACCGGATCGGATGGGGAAAATATCCCGGATCTCCAATTATCCAATCTAATATCACGCCTGCAACAAATGCTATCAAATGATACAACATCTATTTTTTTCTCTCCTACCTTTGGAACCCAAATATTTTACAATGCAGTTCCTTTATATAAAATACGACAGAACTGCTATGGTAACTAAGAAAACCTCTTCCAATGTAACAATATAAAATCCTGCTGTATCTCCTGTGACACCGCCAAAATTTCTATAACATAACCACCTGTAATACAGGCAATGCAGTACTGTTACCACTATGATTACAAAGCCTATAAACCTATGTACCAAGCAAATCAAGACCAATCCTACCATCAGCTCAAGGGCAGATACTACCCTATCCACGCTTGTACTTTTTTCCGTCTCCATATGGAGCATTCCTGTTTTTTTTGCATGAATAAAAGAAAGACTGGTAAGAGCTGCACCTGCTCTTGCAATGAAAAAGGTGCAACTATAGATAGAAATAAGATTCATTCTGCCACAACGGATTAAAACCGACATGGCTGCTCCCCAAATAAGGGAATACATCAAAAGTCTGATTACGGCAAATGCACCAATATGCGGATCCTTTAAAATTTCAAGTTTTTCTTCCGGGCTTCTATAGGATTTTAAAGCATCCTGCACATCCATATATCCATCCACATGAAAGCCACCTGTGATAAGAAGTGGTACTAATGCAAACAAAGCAGTCTCACCTACCAGTGGTGCTTCTATCCATTGCAGGACATAATAAAGCCCTAATGTGAATGCACCGATAACAGCCCCAACCCATGGAAGAAATACCAAGTTGTGTTTCCTATCCTCTTCTGTCCATTGAAAGCGGGGCATAGGTATTTGTGAATATAGGGAAAATGCAACGATGATATTTTTAACAATTTTCATATTGGCACCACTTTCCATCTATGTACGAAAAGACCTGATCTGCTATAGTAATTAACTCTTTGTTTACCTCTGCCACCAGTCTTACATATCGTTTTGTATCCTCATCATAGTGTTCTTCCTGACTGGGAAATTCATTCGTTACTAGAATTAAATTCTCCGCCACATTACTTAGTTTACGAATGGAGGCTATTATTTTTGCTTTTAGTGCAGCCTCATTCCTGTTCTTATTTTCCTTACTGTGCATCTCGTTTCCAATTAAATTGGACATGCATTCTAAAAGGACTGTGGCATGGGAAAAATCTATTGTTGTCATTCTTTGATCCATATTTTCGGGCCATTCCAAAGTGATAAACCCTTTTCCTTCTCTCATTTTTCTATGCTTTTCCACTCTTTTTTTCCCTTCCTCACCAAAAGGTATCATGGTTGCAACATAGTATTTTTTCTCTTTGGCTTGCTCCATAGCAATACTTTCCGCCAGAACTGACTTACCACTATTGGGAGTCCCTACAATCAGTGTAATCATGCATCAAACCTTTCATAATCCTGTATGCCGGCATCGTAAAATCGTATTCCATGTTGATACAGATACAATGCATGATCTAACAAGGAAATCATCAGGATTGCACCCGTTCCTTCTCCCAACGCCATATTCCCATTGATAAACGGATTTTTTTGCAACTTTTCAAGAACAATCCCCGTTCCTTTTTCCTTTCCGCTATGAGATGCTATCATATACGCTTTGACATTGGGTACCAATATTTCTGCGATCAGTGCGGCCACGGCACTAATTAGTCCATCAATGATAACCGGCACTTTATAAATTGCTCCGCCAATAAAGGTTCCACACATAGCAGCTATATCATATCCCCCAAGACATCTGGCGATTTCAAAGCATCTTTCCCTTTCATCTGCAGCATTGGAAAAAATTCCCTGATATTTTTCCATTCCCGCTTTCACTACAGCCTTTTTTGCAGCAAGTCTGGTATCATCAAGACCTGCTCCTCTGCCCACAATGTCATCACTTTCCAAAGAAAGCAATGCAGATAAAATGGCAGTGGAAGTGGTTGTATTTCCAATCCCCATTTCCCCAGTAGCAATTAACCTATAACCTTGCTTTACCTGCTTCTCCACAATATGAATACCGGTTTCTACTGCTGCCAAAAACTGTTTCTCTGTCATAGCAGGCTCTACAAGAAAATCCTTTGTTCCCGGGGATATTTTTTCAGATAATACGCCATCTATAGGTTTCTCACTATTGATCCCTATATCCACCGGCAAAACTTTTGTATTGTTATTTTTTGCCAGGCAGCATGCCGTACTTTTCCCTTCTCCCAGTGCAAGGGCCACCTTGTAGGTAACATCCTGCCCACTCTGTGTGATATTTCTTGACACAATTCCATTATCTGCGCAATACACAATTAACACTCTGTTCTCTATGTTCGGCATACTGTTGTTTTGTATGGCTGCTATCTGGCAGATAATCTCCTCAAACTCGCCCATTCCATCCAGTGGCTTGGACAAATGGTCCCACATTTCTTTGGTTTGACGATATATGTCATTGTTTATTCCGGTTATTTGAATATCAAACAACTTCTGTTTTGTCATCTATCCACTCCTATGATGTTATAGATTAGCTCCATGTCCAAATATTGCCGCATAGTATCCGCCCATTTATCATATTCCTGTTCCTTCAGTTGTTTGTAATCTACAACCCTATCAAGATTTAAATCTATGGATTTTTCTGCTGCAATACCGGTTACGATTGTTTTCAAAACCTCTCCATTATCAAATAATCCATGGACATAACTTCCATAAATATTTTCCTTACAATAGCCGGACCCATTTGCTGTAAACTCACTCAGAGTTTCTTCTAAAGGCTTTGTTTCGCCCATATGGATTTCGTAGCCTTCATATTCTTTTTCCAAAAGAGAATGCAATATTCCGGTTGGATGTGTAAATATCCCCTTCACCTGTGTTCTGTGTTTTTGGATCGTTAAGACGGTTTCCAAGGGAAGCAGTCCCATACCTGCTATTTCCCCACCATTTTCTACCTGCTCCGGATCACTGATTTTCTCTCCCAGCATCTGATATCCACCACATATACCAATAACAGGTTTATTCTCTGCGCTAAACTTTTTTATAGCAGATTCTATTCCGGTCTCTTTCAACCAGATCATATCCGATATGGTATTCTTACTTCCCGGTAGAATAATCAAATCCATATCCCCTATCTCTTTTGTGGAACAAATATAATGCACTGCAATTTCATCTATTTGTTCAAATACATCAAAATCTGTAAAATTGGCAATATGGGGGAGCTTTATCACGCCTAACTGAATAGGTGCATTCTGCTTTCTGTCAAATTTTTCCGACAGGGAATCTTCATCCTCCAGTTTCAGATGCATAAAGGGCAGTACCCCCACTACAGGGACACCACTACGGTCTTCGAGCATTTCCAAGCCTGGATCAAGTATTGTCTTATCTCCTCTGAATTTATTGACAATAAGACCTTTTACTCTGTTTGCTTCTGCCTGATCCAATAATTCTATGGTTCCAAGTAGCTGGGCAAATACGCCTCCTCTGTCAATATCTCCTACCAATAACACGGGAGCATCCACCATATTTGCCATACCCATATTCACAATATCATTGGCTTTCAGATTAATTTCAGCCGGCGATCCTGCCCCTTCTATTACGATGATTTCTGCCTGATCCTGCAAGATATCCACTGCTGCCAGAATATCTCCCACCAACTTCGTTTTATATGCAAAGTATTCTTTGGCGCTCATATTTCCACGAACCTGTCCGTTTACAATTACCTGGGACCCGCTGTCACTGGTTGGTTTTAACAAAATGGGATTCATGAATACATTTGGCTTAATCCCTGCTGCCTCCGCCTGCATCACTTGGGCACGCCCCATTTCCAAGCCCTCTTCTGTCACAAAACTATTCAGTGCCATATTCTGAGACTTGAAGGGTGCCACCTTATATCCATCCTGTTTAAAAATTCTGCAAAGGCCTGCCACAACCAAACTTTTCCCGACACTAGACATGGTTCCCTGTACCATCAGAAAATGAGATCTTTTATTCTGCAAGCGCACCCCTATTTGGGCAGACAGATTTTTCGTAGTCTTAAAATGATATACATTATGCAGTAGTCCAGGAGTTACCTCAAACAGTCTCTCTAAATAAGAAACATGAAAAATCTGCTCCGGTGTGCCAACTCTGTCTATCTTTCCATCTTTCGAGATACACACCACTACATCAGCCACTCTCTGTGCCATTTCCAGCTCATGCAAAGACATTAAAATCCCAATATTTTGTCTTTCCGATAGTTCTTTTAATACCTGAATAAAGGTAAGTTTATACCCAATATCTAAAAAACTGGTTGGCTCATCCAAAACCATAAATTCCGGTTTCTGTGCAATGGCTCTCGCCAAAAGTACTCTTTGCTTCTGTCCATCACTTAAGGTATTAAAATCATCATTTTGATATGCATAAGCCCCCACAGTATGTAAAGCATTCTCTATTTCTTTCTTGTCTTCTTCTGATAATTTCCCTAAGAACCCTGTGTAGGGATATCTTCCACCTGCCACAACTTCCGCCACGGTAATATATTCTGTGGTTGTTCTTGCTGTCATCATAGACGCAATTTTCTTTGCTTTTTCTGTAAGACTAAGTTTCTCTAAAGCCTCATTTCCTATCAGAATCTCACCGGCTATTGGATCCAGCAATCCAGCTACGGTCTTTAGCAGGGTGGACTTTCCTGCCCCATTTGGTCCAATTAGAACTACTATCTTTCCTTTTTTGATTTCTAAGGCGATTTTATCAAGTATCACTTTTCGGTTATATCCAACGGAAAGTTCTTTTAGATTCATATCTGTCATTTCTGACTCCTGTGTCATTTTTTAATCACTACTCTTTTTCTGCAACAACATCATAATCACAATCGGGGCACCAAAGATTGCTGTAATGGTACTAATGCTTAATTCTGTTGGTGCAAACATACATCTTGCTACTAAATCACAAAATAAGCATGCGGCCATGCCGCCTAGAAAGGTAGCTGCTATCATGGTTTTTACATTTCCTGTTTTCAGGATACTGCGTATCACATGGGGCACTGCAATTCCCACAAAGGAAATAGGCCCTGCGTAAGCGGTGACAGTGGCAGACAACAAACTGGATACCAGAATCAATACCAATCGAAATGTCTTGATATTTACACCTACACTGCTGGCATAATTTTCACCAAACTGATATACAGATATGCCTTTGGATAACAAAATCGCCCACACAAATGCAAACAGCACAACGGGGATTATAATTTTTACATTACTCCAGGAAGCAGCACCAAAGGAACCCATAGACCAGTTGTGGAGATTCACGATATTGGAATCCTCTGCGAAGGCAACGATTAACTCCGTTGCTGCAGAACAAACATACCCAATCATAACACCACAGATAATGAGTACAGACATGTTTTTCACCTTTTGAGCAACAAGAACAACCAGGGAAGCGGCAATGCAGGATCCCATAAAAGCTGCAACCACCAGCATCATAGAATGCAAACTAAACAGTAATTTATAAGATATCACCATCAAAATCGCGACAAACAATTTTGCACCGGATGATATACCAAGCACAAATGGACCTGCTATGGGATTTCTAAAGAAAGATTGCAAAAGATAGCCGGACAGCGCCAAGGCACCACCTAGTACTGCTGCCTCAATGAGTCTGGGAAGACGGATTTCCCAAATAATAACGCCTACCGTATCCTGGGTATTATGGTGTAGTAAAATCTCTGCCATTTTACCTACACTCACACTACTGCTTCCAACAAATAAATTGACCAGTCCCAATAGCAATATAATCACAATTAAAATACTAGTAATCAGTCCTGTTTTCCTCTTCAAAACGAAAACTCCTTTAGTCCAGATGTTTGAGATATACTTCTTCATTATCACTACCATGGATTATATTTGACAATTCTACAATGGTATCCATGATTTTACTGCTTTCCTGAAACATATTTAATCCGCTGCTCCATACTTTATTTTCTTTCACGGCCATAAAATCTCTTAGCAGTTCGTTTTTTTTCACCAATTCTTCTAAACTATTTACTCCACCATCGATACTTCCATTGTATATAAGAATATCTGCATCATTTGCAACTCTGTAAAAATCTTCCATGCCTATATTGATTGTGGAAAGTGCATTTTCTTCTTCCACCAGAAGATCCGCCAGCGCATATTCTCCTCCTGCTATTTCAATCATCTTGCATACATAATCTCCGGGTTTTCTAACGGTTACACTTCCATTGGAATTGATGGAAAAAAATGCAATCTTCTTTTTAGGATTTTCTTCCGTGGGAATGGCATTTTCTATGTTGCGGATTTTAAGTAGTTCTTGTTCAAAAAAGGAAGTTGCCTCTGCTTCTTTTCCTGTAAAAATACCATAAAGTTTAATCCATTCCAGCCTTCCAATAGGGTGTGTTTCATAGCTGGAGCGTTCCACAAAAACCGGAATATTGATTCGTTCCAGTTGTTCTTTGATTTTAGGGGAATGCCCAATCATGGTAGATTCTATTGCCAAATTACTACCCAGACTAAGTAAAAGTTCATAGTCCGGCGCACTGTATTTTCCAACATATAGCATTGCACCGGAATCTATTGCAAAACGGACCTCCGGCATTGCATAATCCGTGGACTTGGTACTACAAGCAATCACCTTATCCAGTTCTTGTAATTCTAAAAACAAATCCATAGCAGAAGATGCAGCCAAATATATCCTGTCACAGGGTCTATGTATATAAATCGGATTCTCTAATCCAAGTGTATTCTCTTCTTCGTTTTCAGGAACGATAACATATTCATTTCCATCTTCTATGTGAATATGTATATATCCTTTTTCGTAATAATCTACTTTAAATTGCGTTGCATACTTTAAATCAAGTTCTCCGGTTTTTTCCAGAGATTTTTCTTCCTGTGGTGTGCTTTTTTGCGTTACGCCACAACCTGTAAGAAGTAATAAAGTGCATACTATCCAAATAATCTTTTTCATTTTTAATCACAATTATCCCATAGCCTTTTTTGACTATGGGATAAATCAGTTTTACTATTTCATAGAGTTGCTATTAAATGTAATGGTATATTCAATCTCATGGGGAGTACTCATTGCTACTGTATCTGCAATCACAGAAAGCGGCTCCTCAATGGACTTGACAGGTATCTCAAAAATAGAATGCTCGTCCACGGAAACGGGAAGATATTTTTCTCCCTCCACAATCATATAGTCATAATGCTTACTACTCCATTCAAGGGTCACAAGATATCCATCTTCTGCCGCCTGAATTGCCGTTGGCGAAATAAGATACACTTTTCCGGTTCCACCTTCCAAGGAAACTTCTATGGTAGCGCCTATAGCATCTGCCTTAGAACCATCTTCCGATTCTGTGTCCCCTTGTTGCTTTGTCTCTAACGGTTCCGGATTAGAGATACTCACTTTGTGATCATACCATTTCTCTTTCTTTCCAATAAGAGCCAGGTCAAATTCCTCATCTATGACATTTACCGGCACATCAAAAGAAAACACTTCCTCTGTGATGCCATCTTCATAGGTGACCTCTTCTATCGAGGGCGCAATCCTATCCGCTTTATTCTTTTCTGCCTCTTCGGCTAAACCTTTATACAAATACAATACATTTTTGGAAGGCATCACCAAATGAAGATTACCCTTCCCCTCTTTTACAGTTAATAGGGCTTTCCCATCCATCATTTCATTTACATGAAACATGCTGCTATCCGTATCAAACCGAACCAGATATTCTCCATCTTCCAAGGAAAGACTTGTGGTTTCTTCCTGGGTGCCTTCGGTTTCCCCCTGAACCGCCGTCTCTTCCACAGCAATCTCGGCTGTATTGTCTACACTTTCCGGTGCTTTCGTGCTACACCCAGTAAGTGCAACAAAAAGCAACATGGTAACAAAATATACCAATAATTTACGCTTCATATTATTTGATTACCTCTGCCAGATGTGATACATAAAGTTTCTGAATTTCCTCAATACGGCCAAGTCCTGCAATCTGTGTATCTACACTTTCAAATTTTCCGGAAGCGTTAAACATACTCTTCCAAGAGTCATCCTCATCGCCTGCCATATCGTTGTTTGCATGATCTCCTGCTACAACCATAAGTGGACGAAGTACTACTTTTTTATATCCTTCTTTCGCAACTGCATCAATAACACTTTCACATGCAGTTTCTTCCGGCTCTCCTTCTACTGTGCCAATCCACACATTATCGTATCCAAGTTGTACCATCTGATTCTGCATCTGTGTATAGGAAACCTTTGCCGTATGGCTTGTGCCATGACCCATAAATACAAATGCTACACCTGCTTCTTTTGCCGCATCTAAAGAATCAAAGCCTGCTTCCTTCACAGCTTCTGCCGTAACAGCCTCTGCAACAGTCTCCTTGTCTGCATTTACCTCTTCTGCTGTAGTTCCAACAGCTCCAAGAAGTGGCTCGGAAATTGCTACAGACTGAAACTTATCTGCATATGCTTCCACTACTTCTTTCATTTCATCGTACTCTGCACCATGCATAAGATGGGTTGGCTGAATCACAATATTCTTCACCTGATTGGCTACTGCACGATCCAGTGCCTGCTGCATATTGTCAATGGGGGCATTATCTCTGGCCTGAACATGATTGATAATAATCTGGGCCGTGAATGCTCTTCTTACTGACCAATCCGGGTAGGCTGCTGCTATTGTTTTCTCGATACCACCAATATCTTTTGCACGGCTATCGTTAAAAGAAGTACCAAAGCTAACTACAAGTATTTCATTTTCGCCTATCTCATCCTGATTCAATGTATCATCCAAAGAAGCATCACCTGTATCTCTTCCAAAATAGTCCGGATCGGCTTCCTCTCCTTCTACCAATTCTTTCTGTGTATCTGTCAACGCATCCCAAGCTTCCTTTGCTGCCTTACACTGTGCATCTGTCTCCGCTGTTCTTTCCTGCACATAAATAGCATCGATCAAAGCTGCCACTTTATCTGCTGCTTCCTGATCAGATTCCTCTTCAGCATCGGAATTAACATCTGCTTCCACCTCTTCTACAACTTCTTCGCTTGTGGGTTCCTCTGTAACAGTCTCTGTTCCTCCACAACCAGCAAGTAAGGATGCACTTAACATCAATCCAAGCATCGTAACACAAATTCTTTTTTTCATCTCTTTACACCTCTTTTTGTTTATTTATAGGCCTTTTTATCCGGCAAAAACACAAATAAAAAAGGCTTATATTCCATGAATATAAGCACACAAAAAACAAAAGGATTCTGTCTTCCTCTTCCAAACCGGTACGATTAAGTCCTCGTAATCATGTGCACCTAGACATTAAGGCAGGTTTCCTGGCTTCGCTTCATCACTCACTACTGCCTTCCCAGATTTCTCCAGTGACTTATAAGTAGTAAGCTCCACTACACAGTGACGAGATCGTACAGGATTCACACCTGTTTCCCTTTTACCCTTTGGCCCCTATGCTACTCGCATAGTCAAAGGCACCTTAAGCTACTGTATGAACTATCCTTCTAAGGAATAGTTTTTTATCTTCGAAAAGTATAATCTATTTTTCTTGAAATGTAAAATATAATATTTCCTCCAGCCTTTTACAACAAATCAGATTTTGATGTACTTAACCATTTCTTATAGGTGCTGTCAATAGCAAATGCACCCAAGGGCGCGGTTATGACTATGGCAAGTACTGCAACTGTAAGGACAATATCACCGCAAGCCAAGCCCAAGCTTAAAGGAATCCCCCCGATTGCAGCCTGTACTGTGGCCTTGGGCGTGTAGGCCAGCATAGAAAATAATCGCTCTTTTTTGTTTAGATTTGTGCCCAGCAAACATACGAATACACCTAGCATTCTAAAGCATAAGGCTCCTGCAATCACAAGAACTGCCGCTATTCCCACTTCTCCCAGGTACTGAATATTTACGGTTGCACCTACTAATACAAAAAGGAAAACCTCGGCAGCGACCCATAGTTTGCTATATTTTGATGATAATCTTATAGCAACTTCTCCTCTGTACTTTTGCAAACTGATGCCAATAAACATAATGGCGATCAAAGCAGAAAAGGTAATTGGTGTAGTCAAATCGTCCTCAATGGTTACCAAGAGAAAAGAAACTGACAGCATAATCATAATTTTAACCGTATCACGAAGATGTACTTTTTGGAAAAACAATGCCAGCAACCAACCTGTAAATAGACCAATCCCAATTCCCGACAGGATAGAGATAGGAATATTTACAAATCGAATAATAGAGATGCCATCTCCCTGCATCATTCCAAGGAATGTGGTGAATAGCACGATTACATAAACATCATCCACAGATGCGCCTGCCAGTATTAACTGTGGTATATTTTTATCTACACCGCGCCCTTCTTCCATTGATTTCACCATTCTGGGCACAACCACTGCAGGAGAAACTGCTGCAAGCACCGCCCCTATAACGGCAGCCTCCAAAACTGATACACCCAGTAATTTAGGGCCAAAAACAATCATCCCCAGTAGTTCAAAGCTTGCCGGTACAAAACACATCATAACTGCCGGTCTTCCAATCTTTTTTAGTCCGGAAATATCCAAACTCAATCCTGCCCTAGTCAGGATAATAATCAGAGCGATTTTTCGGATATCCGCAGAAATTGACAAAATAGAACTATCCAACACATTGCATACATATGGTCCCAGTAAAATGCCAGTCAATAGCATTCACAATAAACTTGGAAGCTTTACTTTTTTACATATCCATCCAAGGAAAGAACCCATCATCATAATTGCTGCAATACTCAATAACATAAACTGCCTCCTTGCTACATAAAAAAGCTGACAATCTCTGCGTCAAGTTCGCAGAAGTCATCAGCTTTCATAAGCGGTTTTAGTAATTACTACTAAGGGAGAACCTCATTCCCATCTGCCGTTACTATATACTATTCTATCTTACTTGGCAAGGGAATACAGCTCTTTCTCACAAATAAAAGATCATATAGGACATATTTTACAATTACAAAATCTTCGCATTTTGCAGTCTGCAATAAGTATATCCATCTTCCTCATATGTTTCAAAGGTTCCTACTACTGTAATCTCCGTGTCTACCTCTGGATACCCTGCCGGATAAGCCGGATTTCCTTCCAGTATAAATTCCAGTCCCTGCAAACAACATGCTGTTGCATCCGCAATAATGACTGCCGGATAATACTGACTTTTGTCTTTATTTGTATATGCCACAAACAAGCCATTCATTTTCACAGTTTTCCCCTCATAATTATGGGGGGAATACATCATATTATAAACTTCAGAATACACCATAGTACTGCTAAGTACTGTTAAATCTATATTATCACCTAACACGCTCTCAGATACAGTATCTTCCGCTACATACTCAGCAAAAAGATTTTCCGTTGATTCAGAAAATTGATCTGTCTCCGTCTCCATTATATCTTTTGTGTCTTCGCTTTTGTCGGTTACTGTATCAGCCTCTTGCATTTGGTTCTGAATTACTTGGTCCACCTTGGAATTCGTATTACCACAGGCTGACAACATTACTGTCATCATCACAATACCTATAAATCCGAATATCTTTTTTCTCATGCTCTGCTTCCTCCCTTTATCTTTCCCACTATGAAACATACAAAAAACACTACCACATCTACTGCAACAATAGTAGATCCAACCGGTGTACCGGCTAAAATCGAAACAATAATTCCACCAAATGCACAGATGACAGATACAATAGCGGAACAAATCGTCACACTTTTGAAACTGTCAAAAAGCCGCATAGCCGATAAAGCCGGGAATATAATCAATGCTGAAATCAAAAGGGAGCCTACCAGATTCATTGCCAAAACAATAATGACGGCTATTATAACTGCAATAATCAGATTATATAAGTCCACCTTTGTTCCTGCCGATCTTGCAAAATTCTCATCAAATGTTACATCAAAAATTTTGTTATAGAAGAAAATGAAGAATAGTACTACCAACACAGATAAGATAGCACACAACCATACTTCTTCTTTGCGCAATGTGAGAATGGATGTGGAGCCAAACAGTGTAGAACATACATCTCCTGAAAGATTAGAGGATGTTGAAAAAATATTCATCAGCAAATAGCCAAATGCCAGTGCTCCAACTGATATCATGGCAATTGCTGCATCCCCTTTAATCTTTGTATTTTGCCCGGTTTTCAGCAAAAGAATGGCAGACACTATGGTAATGGGAAGTACCACAAGTGTGTCATTTGTAACTCCTAAGATTCCTGAAATAGCCATTGCTCCAAATGCCACATGAGACAATCCATCACCAATAAAGGAAAACCGTTTTAGCACAAGTGTTACACCAAGAAGCGATGAACAAAGGGCAATCAATACACCAACAACGAGTGCATACCTTACAAAAGGGTATGCCAAATATAGAAGCAATTTTTCCATTATTTATTCCCTCCACTCTCATCGACGGCACAGGATGCTTTCGTCTGCGATAAATCCTGCAAAATCAAAAATTTCTTTCCTGCATCACTCTTAAGATACGCATCCTTTCTTCCAAAGAAACTGTGATAATCTACATGCAGAACATGACTGGCATATTTGATTGCAACACCTATATCATGAGAGATCATTATAATTGTTACGCCTTCTTTGTTAAGTCTCTCAATCAGTTCATACAATTCAGCCATGGCATTTGGATCCAGTCCTGCAACCGGTTCATCCAATAAAAGCAATTTTTTTGTGGCACACAATGCTCTTGCCAAAAGAACCCTCTGCTGCTGCCCACCGGACAATTCCCTATAACAGCGTTTTGCTAAATGAGAAATATTCATCCTCTCCATGTTGTCTTTTGCCAACTGCTTTTCTGCTTTTCCATAAAATGGCCTTATGCCCACACGCCCCTGGCAACCGGATATTACTATCTCTTCCACAGAAGCAGGAAAGTCTCGTTGCACAATTGTCTGCTGCGGCAGATACCCTATTTCATTTTGCTTCAACTCATCCCCAAAAATAATGTCACCTTTGATTGGTTCTAACAATCCCAAAATCGTCTTCATTAATGTAGACTTTCTAGCACCATTTTCCCCGACTATGCCGAGATAATCCCCTTTTTCT